>CAVSWI010000001.1:0-131486 GCA_963731535.1 uncultured Acidobacteriota bacterium
GCGGTACCTTTCTTCGCCCACCAGCGTGTAGAGCGCCACCGCGCCCGAGGTGGTACTCGCTGCCGCACCACTCGCTGCATTCGCTTGCCTCCTCTTGCCGCTGGGCCACTTCCTTTTGCGATTCTTCGGCTGATTTCACCTGCCGCAGTTCCGCGTAAAGCCCACTCAGGAATTTCTCCCACGCCCCGTTCGCCGCCTTCAATTGCTCAGAAAGCTCCGCGAGGCGCCTCTCCTCCTCCGGCGTCGCTCGGGTTTCGCCCGCAGCGCCGCCCATTCGTTCCCGACTGCCGTCACACGTCCAGCATTCGCTTCGTACTCGAGTTCCAGCGCTTCTTCATTCTTCGTCAGGTTCACAGGAGCCGCACGCGAGCCTGCTTCTTTGCCGTCGCGCCGGATGAATTCGAAATACTCTTCGTTCTTGAGCAGGCCGAGTACCTGCTGCGCCTCAGGCAATCGCCCCTGCCCAATGGCAATTCGGCCAAAACGCGGTACGTCTTCTTCTTCGATTTCAGAAAACTTTGCTGCGTCTCTTTTTCGAACCCGCGGAGAATATTCGCCCGGACTTGCTGGTATTTGTCCACCGCCTGTTTGCCGAAGAAAATGGCTGTGCCTGGTTCACCCGCGCTTCGCCATAGCGCCATCAAGTTGTTAAGGATGTCAGCCTCCTCGAGCGGGCTTCGCACTTCACGGGCCAGCGCCAGCGCCGCGCTGTACCCACCCAGCGCTTGCTCCTTCTCGCCGTGCAAGGGCATGGGCGAACGCCATCGTGTTCAAGGTCGCGGCTTCCCCGTTGCGGTCGCCCACGGCGCGGCGGAGAGGCAGCGCCTGATTGTAGTAATCAAGCGCCCGCTGCTCCTCGCCAACGCTCGTGTAGACATCACCGATGTTCTGTAGCGTGGCGGCTTCCCCGGCGCGATCGCCGACTGCGCGATGGAGCGGCAGCGCCTGGCTGTAAGAATCGAGAGCCTCTTGCTTCTTCCCCATGTCGTAATACGTCCGGCCGATGCTATTCAGCGTCCTTGCTTCCCCAAGACGGTCACCGGCAGCGTGCTGCAGAGGAAGCGCCTGGTTGTAGTAGTCCAGCGCCTTCTCGTTGTCGCCGAGCTCGGCGTAGAGCTTGCCGATGTCACTCAGCGTGGCGGCTTCTTCGTCGCGGTCGCCAATGGCGCGGTGAAGGAGCAGCGCCTGCTTGTAGAAAGAGAGCGCCTCCTGCATCTCACCGAGAGCCTTGTGAGCGAAGCCGATGTTCGTGAGTGAGACGGCCTCTCCGAAGCCGTCGTGCGCTGCGCGCGCGAGAGGAAGTGCTTGCTCGAAAGAATGAAGCGCTTCCGGCGCGTCCCCGAGATCCACATACGTCTCGCCGATGTTGTTCAGCGTTGCCGCTTCTCCGTCGCGGTCGCCCGCGGCCCGCCGGAGAGGAAGCGCTTGGCGGAAGTAGTCGAGTGCTTGTTGCTTCTCCCCGAGGTCCCCGTAAAGCGAACCGATGTTGCTCAGAATCGCCGCTTCGCCCATGCAGTCACCCGCGGCACGCGCCAGCGGAAGCGCCAGATTGTTATACTCGAGGGCCTTCTGTTTTTGCCCGAGAGAGTCATTGGCCAGGGCGATGTTACTGAGCACCGCCGCTTCCCCCGCGCGATCCCTCGCCAAGCGATAGAGCGGAAGTGCTTGATTCCAGTAGTCGAGCGCCTTCCGCGCATCGCCGAGGCGCAGCTCGATCTGCCCGATGTTGTTGAGAGTCAACGCTTCTTCGTGGTGTCGCCCGCCGCTCGCCACAACTCCAGTGTCTCTTCATACCTTTGCGCCACGCGCCGCCGTGACTCGGCATTGCCCATAGGGGCATCTGCGCAGTGGCGGCTAGCCTCTGCTCCGCTTCGATTCGCGCGTGGTCCGTCGCGGTCGGTGCGCGTGGCGGACTGATGGTGACGCGATACCGCCCGGCGGATGCGTCCTTATCCCCTGGCACTACCTCCAATCGGTACACTCCCGCCGACCCCGCGATTGTGGAGATTTGCTCCAGGCCGAAGGCTCCGTTTGGGCTATCCATCGTCGCGATTCGCTTTCCGTCGGGGCGATAGCAGGGTCAAGACAACGTCGATGCCAAGTTGATCGACAACCGCATGAAGAACTGGCCCTCGCGCACCTGAATCTCGTAGGAATCGGCATCACCCCCGGCGAGGGACTTCTCGAACGGTTTGCCGCCCTCGAGACGGATTGCAGGCGTCTTCTCTTGCGCAGGATTCGCGGATGTGGATCGCGGAGGCGAGTCCGCCGGTGCCGCGGTAAGGAGTGGAACAAAGCAAAGCAAGACGAGCGCGGCATGTGCAAGTCTCGACCCACGGAGCGGAAGGACGGGCGAAGTGGGAGAGGCCACGCGCAATTCCTCCTGAAGGTGACGTCATTATTTGCACCTCTCCGAAGGCTGTCAAGCTCTACCGCCGTAAGAGAGGAAGGAAGCAGGATATGATTGTCAAAATCGATGGCTGCCCTAAGCGTGGTTGCCTTTGTTATAGCAGCTTATCTTGCATATGAAGGCTTCAGACAACGAAGAGAGATTAGAAGATTCTACTCTCATAGGTCACAGCCTATCCGCGACCGAAAAGCAACAAAGTGGATGGTTTGTTGCCTTTGCCCAATTCTGAACGTTGAAAACCCATGAGGTTAATGTTGCGACGCAGATTCAGTCCGACGGCTTAATGTTGCATTTCAGCGATGGGCACTTGAATAACACAGGCTATCGTTTCACAGATTGTGAAGGAGGCTCACTCGGAACGGCGTACAAGGTCGCTGAGCTTCATGCCCAGAGCAGAAGCGAATGCATTCGCGACTTCAATCCCCACGCTCACCTTGCCTAACTCATTCCGGGATAGAGGCAGCCACTAAACACTGCCATGCCCACTACTACCCCAACCTTCTAGCGATTCAGTCCTAGACAAAATAAACCGCTTTGGCGTAAGCAAAGCGTGTGGCGGCAGCGGGGAAGTCACTCGAGAATCCGACCGCGAGTCCATGATTGAATTTGTAGCCAAACTTCCAGCTTGGGCGGACATTCCGTAGGAGGTCAACCAATTAGGGAACACGGTGGTGGGTCAGTTTCCGGTAACGCGACAAACCAGGCACAAAGCAACTTTTGCAACACCGCTATCTGAAAATATCAACGAAGACTTTACGGTAGAATTACACGTCGGGCTGCTCGGTGAAGGCACAGGCTGTTCACGACCAACGAAAGCCAGCAACATCGGGGACGGCCGTTTCCAGCCGGATGCACCGAATCTTCGTGTTGCAATGACGCGCAGTTCAAAGTTATTGGGTTTACGTTCGAAGGCCACGCTGCTCAATCCGAGGCGAAAATGAGAAATGTAATCTTCGCAATCAACATTACCTTAGATGGCTGCTGCGACCACACCAAAGTGATTGCCGATGAAGAAATACATGAATATTTTACGCACCTCATGCGAGGTGTTCGACCTGCTCGTCTTTGGGCGTAAAACTTATCAATTGATGGTTCCTTTTTGGCCGGATGTCGCAAAAAATCGTTCTGAGACAAAAGCAATGAACGAATTTGCTCAAACATTTGACTCCATCAACAAAATTGTTTTCTCACGATCATTAGACAGCGCCGAAGGAAATACGAGAATTGTTCGTACGAAGCTTCGAGACGAATTGCCTAAATTGAAGCAAGAACGAGGCAAGAATATTTTAATCGGCGGTGTAGCTATCCCTTCACAACTTATAGAGCTTGGTCTAGTTGATGAATATCATTTTGTCGTTCAGCCAATAATTGCAGGAGAAGGGAGACGGCTACTGGAAGGCATTAGCCTACAGGAGAAATTACAATTAAAACTTGTTGAGTCCAAGATTTTTAAGTCAGGATGTGTTGCGCTTCGTTACTTGAAACAGTGACAGAAAAAATTGGCCGAAACTCGCGCCGCTCTGCGTCAATAATCCTCGTTTCCTTTATGCACCCTACGTTCCGATAGTGCCTGGTCAACACGCTAATCGAAAACTGACCCACTACCGGGAACACAGAAAGACCGTAAGCGTCGATCACAGGCCGTCTTGACATGCAGTGGTTGACTATGCCGCCCGTTAGCGGGTTGGCTGCTTAGGCCAGGTCCATGCGTACCAGACGATCAGTGCTGTCAGCGTGATTTCTATTAATCCGAAAAACACGTAGAAGTGCCAACCACCCTGGATCGCCAGAATCATAATCACTGTGTACACTATGCCCAAAATGATATTCGCCCTGCGATTCGCTCGTGGAGGCAAGACGAGTGACAGAAACACCATGAGGCTCGGGATTGCCATCACCGCAGCCATCCCCAATAGGACTCCTTGGGTGATAACAAAGAAAGCCATCTTTCCGGCGATCATCGCCTGCAATTGCCCAGGTTGGTAAAGCTGGAAGTAGTCTCCATAGATGTAACAGAACATCACCGAAGACCACAATGCGGAGAGCTTGAACTTCACATGGACCTTGATGTCATCTAACGCTGGTACAGCCGTCTTATCTGTAACCACTATCTTCCTCCCTATTTTTTTAGCGCGTCGAAAGGGTTAAATCCAAGCGTTGGTTTCTGGCCGTCTTGTATCGAAGGGATGCGAACTGCTAGGGACGCTGCGATTTTGACGGCGGGTTAATCTCGTCGGTGAAAATGTCGTCGGTCTGAGCCTTGGCGATGGCGAGATCCAGACGAGTGAGCAACTGTGCCAGAGATTCACCTTTCTGACGTTTCAGCATGGCTAGCGTGTGGCGCCCCTCGTGGGCCACAGCAACACATTCCGTAACCGGAGGAATGATCCCGATGCTGATTCCGCCCTGTTCGATTGTCTCTTCGATGTACGGCAGGTCTGGGAGAGTGCTTGTGATGACGTTCGTAACGGCGCCTTCGTTTAAGCTACCTCTTGTATGGCGGGTGGCAGGCTTGCGGCGACGTTCCACGGTAGCAACTCCTCGATGCGCTGAATCGGGTGTTCCGAGATGCAGGACAACACGTTCGCAGGTAACCTTCGGGATCGATCCCGTTCAGTTTGGCCGTGCCGATCAGACTGTAAATCGCCGCGGCACTTTCTCCACCACCATCGGAGCCTGCAAAAAGGAAGTTCTTTCTGCCCAGAGCCACAACCTGCAACGCTCGTTCCGCTGCATTATTACCGATTTCGATGCGGCCGTCATCACAGAAGCGCAGCAGCGCTTCCCACCGCCCCAGTGCGTAACGAACAGCCACAGCCGTATCGGATTTTCTGTAGGGTCGATTGCAGTACCGGTCATCATATAGAGCCGGTTAGGTCCGGTTGGTCCAAGAACCGAACAAAAGTAATTGTCACAAAGCACGAAATTCTGTGCCAGCCACCAGTGATAGGGAATATCATTTTGCAGGAAATATCCTAAGCACGGTTGCGAGTTGTTTGCGGCCCATCCGTTCAACGCTCCGTTTGCCCATGAGGTGTGTTCTCCGGGCCAGGAGTGATTACAATTGACTCCACTCAGCGGTCGCGTGAACGAACTCAACCTAAATGGAGTAATGACGGGGAACCCTGCCAGGCCGCTGCTGCTTGAGATTGCGATATATTGCCTAGACCGTTGGCTCCGGGAAAAGTTCCGAAATACTCATCGAATGAACGGTTCTCCTGCATCAGGATGACGACATGTTTGATGCTACCATTCTGGATTTTATCGAATAAGGTTGTCATGACATCACCCCTGGTTTTCGCTTTTAGCTCCGACAGCCCGCTTTATGCGCGACAAGTAATTTCCACCGCCCGATTTTTTGAAATGATGAACTAGCCCAGAGCCTCGCCATGCAAGACAGATTCGTACGCAATCGCGCGCGAATTCATTCCATCTTCTTTGAAGTACGATCTCCGTGATAAAAATTCTGCAGCATGCGAAGCTTTGCAACCATCAAAGCAACGATTCGTTTCACTGAGTCGCCGGAGGATTTTGATAGGCGGGCTGGCATCCATCAACGAGGGGATGAAGGATCCATTGATTCTGTGGAAGCGCCTGATTGGACACAGTCCCCGGAATGGTTATGGTGGCGGTAAGCCCGCACCAGGTCGTAACGAACGCATTGATGTCGGGAATCGGCAGAATGACGGGAGACATGGGATTCCCGACCTGGATCGCGTTCCAGCCTTGAGTTGTTATGGTGCCGATTACCTGGCATGCCTTAATGGGATGGATTTCATTCCAGCCTCCGTGCACTGGATCGAAGACCCAAGTCCCCTCGATCATCAGGACGTCAGCGCCGTTGCCGTCTGGGCTGGTGGCAACGTGGATGGAACTAATATTTGGATTCACATCGCTGGGGTTCCCTTCGTCATTTAAAGCGTAGATGATTCCGCCGAGTGTGATCAGAGCGGAGACCAGGCTGAAGATAAGACAAATAGCCCAGCCAATTAACGGAATGGAGCAGGCGGCTGCGGCAGCTATGGCGAAACCCAGCGCCGCGTAGGCAGCCTGCAGCAGGTCGTAAACGCCTCCGCCCTCGAACTCAGAGTGGAGACACGCCGTCACGAGTTGACCTCCATAGGGATCACCGTTGGAAAATTTGGTGATGAGCTTTCCGCTTAACGGCAAAGGAATCGCCGCTATGTTGGGTTGTTCGGCAACCAGATAACCTAAGGGGACCGAGTTCTGCACTTGATTTTGCGAATCTCCCACGACGGTCGGCGGCAGGACCACGCTGACAGTGCAATCGGTGTCGAAGCGATCGAAACCTGATTTCCCGCTGGGCTTATCGACTTCCAGAGCGAAGCCTACAGCGCAGACGTCACCGCCCAGACAGATTAAGCGGTGGTACAGCCACCAGTTGCAGTAGCCGATGAGCCACGATAGCGCCGCGATCATCAATCCCGGGACGATAAATCCAAAAACAAGCCCTAGCGCTGCTGCTACTCCCCCTACTCCACCGTAGGGAATCATATAGGTTGCCAACGAAACATAACTGGAGGTGCATTGAGTGTATTGGCGATAGGACATGATGGCGCTCCTAACTACCGTCGATGTAGAAAGTCATGCCGCCCTCCAACCCCGATCCAGAAAATACGTGAACGTTGATGGGTTGGCGTCCCAAGAATCCGGCAGGCGGAGTGACAGTGGCCAGGACCGTGATCTCCTGCCCGGCAGCAAGCTGCGGACTCGTGGGAGCAAAAGAGACGTTCCAGCCCGGAGGTAATGGATAGTTACGGCGATCATGCTGCGGTGGAACTTTTACGGGATCATAAGGACGCTGCGGCAACGCGGCGATGTTTGCGCCGCTAGCCACGCTGACCGTCGTACCGCACGCAGGGAGAGGCGGGATGGCATAAGAATCGGTCTCAAAGCGCAGCTCCTGAGTAGATTGCTTGCGGTTGCCCAGTTGGAACTCGAACGAGACTGGAGAGAGAGAAACGCCAACTTGAGTATTCTCTTGGCCAAGATTGTTGTAAGGGTTGGAGTCATCGATCCAACTGAATGAGACTTGCAAGCAGTAGTGACCGGCGACTGCAGGCGTAGTCCATTTCGTGGTGGCGAATGTCGGACAGCCCGGACCACCTTTAGCTCCTAAATTCACCATTACGGTATCCGGACCGGGGAGTACCGCATGGCTCTGCACTCCAGAACCGAAACTCAGATATGAAAAACTCACAGGAAGTCCAACACAGACAGCTTCCGTGGAACCGTTCCAGATGCGCGCGATCACATCGTAGGTTGTGTTCGGAGTAAGGTGGTCCGGCGAGACTATAGCGCCACCCAATTCGAGCCAGATGTCTGGATTGTCCCAGGTTACGGCAAAACCGAGGGCCATGAGGTAGTACTGATCATAGATGAGCGGGTCGGGCCGCTTCATGGCCGGATCGCTGATTGTCACGCAGTGTTCCGGCGAAGCCTCCCCCTGCTCATTAGGCAAGCGTGCTCTGGCGCAATCGATTCGCCAACGGTCCCAAATCCCCCGGATCAGGCGCCAAAGTCCTATAAGCCAACCGTACAGGAGGGTGCGCAGAATCACCCATAAGGAGTCTAGGATGGTTTTCAGAAGGCCCACGTGACCTCCCGAGATTCTGCTCGCGGTTAGCCGAACTCCGCTTGTTTCAGCGGGCGGGGCAATACTTAAACTTGATCCAGCTAGTTCAAATTCCGATCAGCGTCTTACCAGATCTCTTGATCTGGCGAATCACCGGCATCGAAACTACGATCAGAAAGACCAAGAGCAATGACAACTCAAGCAGTCCGCTTCCACCATCGACGCTTATTCCAAAAATCCGTTCGATGAAATCCATGGCGTCCTCACTGAAAATCGATGTCTAGTCGGATAGAAAGATACCGGGTTTCTTGAATGGCTTTTATACGATTTAAAATTTACTTGCAAGTGAAATTTAAGTTAACTTCACATGGTTTATTTCACTTTTCTGAATCTTTGGCCTCCGTAGAACCAAACTCTTTAACTTTTCTAGAAAATCTACCCTTGGGCCGTTGCGCGGGACATCGGTGTAGAAGCAGACTGTCTCGAAAAGCTGTTTAAGAAAGCTGTCCATGCGCAAAGTTGATGCCCAAAGGGTTATGCACCGGGTTTCTACTTGAAGCAACGAAATCTCAGAATAAGGGTTAGCTATATATGCGTAGATTATGGGCTGGCGTTCTTTTCACTGTCGATACCGCGTTCGTGATTGCAACGCTGCCATTTTTGTTGCTTTGGCGGCGGCTTTCACAGAAGAGGTTGTACATTTCTCGATGATTCTTTTTGATCCGTATGACGCTGGTTCAGAATTGAAGCTGACCGTAAAACTGGAAAAACCGAATTAAGCTTTGTTCGCCATTTTTGACGCCATGTGAAATAAAAGGCCCAGGTTTTTGTCATCCATTCGAGAGAATAACTTGGCGAAAGCGTGAATCTCGCGGTCTTGTTTTGTAGCGACTGCCCGACTCGGAATCTTTTGCTGCGGTATATTCGGCTTCTGTACATCCGCATCATCGGTGAAGAGCCGGTACGTCGGGATTTCCAACGCACGCGCCATTTTCTCCAGGGTATCCACGGATGGAACGGTGTGCCCGTTTTCAACCCTTGATATGTAACAGCGAAGTAAACCTGTCCGCTTCTCGACGTCGCCTTGCGACATCTTTTTCTGTTCACGCAGATCCTTCAAACGCTCGCCGATAACCATTCATGGCCCCCATTTTATTGTTGGAATTTTCTTGCGATGTTAACACAAAACAAGGATGTGATTCACTGGAGAGCGGGTAAGATCACCTCGTTAGGTTTAAAGCGTTGGCGCGAAGCTCTTTCACAGTTGGCCGATCAGCCGGCTTGAACCCATCGGGCCATCGGATTGGAAACCACGGCGTACCGATTAGGTGACTTCCAGGAAGGGCAGTGATTTTTGCATAGATTTCTTTGGCCGATTCAAGTGTGAGGAAAAAGATTGTGCGACGAAAAGGGGCGCTCGCAGGATAAGTCCCAATTAACGCGATTACCGAAGAATTAGGTCATGGTACTGAAGATGTCCGACTAACCGGGCACTAGAACGGAATTAGTCTGAACACAATCCCCATCAATCAGAAACCGTTTTTACGGCGTCGGTTAGATTTCGGTCACTTCTCTATCTGCAGATCACGCTTTACTTGGGCTGAACAGCTACGGGTTGCGCCGCAACTCGAAGTGGCGGCGTTGGCGCAACTTGGCCGGACCGCAGCTCAGCCGAAGGCTGCATCGGACGCTGCGAGGCCCGCGGGGCGAGCCGAAGCCGAAGTTCCTCTTCCTGCCTCTTGTATTGTTCGGTGACGTCCGCCAAACGAACGTTTTCATAGCCGGTGCGCTTAGCGACGACGCGATAGTCGAACGCGATGTTGGAGTGTCCGCCGCGCTGTTCGTGAACCTCAAATCCTTGCGGCGTTTCGTTGCTCACATACAGACCTTCGGAATCGCCTTTCGAGGTCAGGAAGACGTGATACTCGGTTCCGGTGTTTACGGTCTGGATAAAAGTGGAATCGAGCGCGATCGTGGCGGTCCCGCTACTCAGCACCCCAGAACCGAAGTCCTCAAACCAGTTCTCGGGCCTGCCTTTCCCGGTTTTCCCCAGAGAAATTTCGCGCCAGGATCGCCTAGGAACGACGATCGCCAACTCCCTTGACTGCTAGCATCCCCGGTTTTGTGGGCAGCTCTTCCCTCTGGCCCACCGCGCGCATCGCTTGGTGGCTATTGCGCAGTGGTTCGTACACCTCTCCACTCACCCACAACCGATGCAGCAGTACCCCTCACCATTAGCTTGATTTTTTGTATCTTGGCCGCCTGTGGATCATACCAGGGAATGTTCTTGACTGTACTCTATGAAGTAGAGTACTCTGCACATGTGCGAAACTCTGGAATGGTTTGCTCGAGTTCTTAGTTTCTGCGCCAAGGAGCTTGCCAATGAAAACAGCGATTTCTAGCTTTACTGTTCCGTCTTTTCTTTCCGCAACTTCGCTCGCAGCAGCATTCATCATTTCGTTCAGTCTTTCGCTCGCCGCACAGCAGCCCGCCACGAACAGCGCGGACGTGCAACGCGAGGCCATGCGCAAGCTATCGTTTCTGGCCGGTCACTGGTCTGGGCCTGCCACCATCGTTCGCGGACCGGGCGAACCGCTGCATCTCACGCAGACCGAAGACGTCGAGTACAAACTTGATGGCCTCGTCCTGCTCATCGAGGGCAAAAGCACCGGCGCCGACGGCAAAGTAGCGTTCAGCGCCCTGGCCACGATTGCCTACGACGATGCCTCCAATACCTATCACTTCCGCGCCTTCCATGACGGCCACTATCTTGACACGGAGCTTTCTGTGCCCGCTAACGGCTTTTCGTGGGGTTTTACGGCCGGGCCGGCGCACATTGTGAACACCATGCACCTGACCGACAAAGGCGAGTGGGATGAGGTCACCGACGTGACCGTTGGCAGCAATCCTCCGCACCGCAGCGTGGACATGCAGCTCCAGCATCAGCCGTGAAAGCGACTCGCGCGCTGCTGTGGGAGCAAAGCGCCCGAAGTAAGCGGTAATTCGAGCTTCTTCAAAGGAGAACTGCCATGCAGGGCCACACCACCGAGCAGGAATTGAAGGACAGGCTGAGTCTCATCGAGAGCATGATCGCCGAGGGACGCCGGAATACAGAGAGATGGGGATGGATGTTTATCCTGTGGGGCGTTGCTTACTACGTCGCGATGGCCTGGTCCGCGTGGGGCCATAGCGCGCGGGCTTGGCCGGTCACAATGTTGATCGCTGTTGTTGTTGCCATTGCCTTTGCTTCCTTGAAAGTTGGCAATCATCCGGGGACCACCCTGGGCCGGGCGATCGGATCTATTTGGATTGCTTTGGGAATATCGATGTTTCTGCTTTTTCTAGCCCTAGGCCTGAGTGGAAGACTGACCGATCAGCATCTCTTTGCGGCTGTGATATCAGCCATCCTTGGGATGGCCAACGGAGCCTCAGGCCTGATTCTTCGCTGGAAGGTCCAGTTTGCATGCGCGGCCGTGTGGTGGGTGGCGGCTGTGGCCACGTGCTTTGGCACCGACTGGCAGGGCACGATCGTGTTTCTGGTAGCCATCTTTCTCTGCCAGCTCGTGTTCGGCATCTACGGCGTGATCGCCGAAGCGCAGGAGCGCAAACGGCGCGGTCCAATCCATGCCTGAGTTGCCCGAGCTCAATCCCGTGGTGCACCTGAGGCTGCGACTGGCCCTGCTTTCGCTGCTCGTCGGCGTGGAAGCAGCTGAGTTTACATGGCTCCGCGCCAAGACTAAGGCCACCGACGGCAATCTGGGGGCGCAACTGCTCAAGCTGGAAGAAGCCGGGTACGTGGCTGTCGAAAAGAAGTTCTTGTTGCGCAAGCCGCAAACTCTCTATCGCATCACCGAAACCGGCCGGCAAGCGCTAACCGAATATGTCCGGGCATTGAAACAATTGCTTGGCCCAGCCATCGATGCGTAGAGCGGCTTGATAATTGGCCTTCGTGGTCGCAAAGTTCATGGGCTCCGGCTTGTTGCAGCATCTCACAAGAGTCCTGTACATTTTTGGGGTGTTTATGAAATACGCTGTAAACAGTTCAGGACTGTTCCTGGATTTCTCCTGACGGGCAAACCGGAAGCTACCGCACACTTAACGATGAGGCGGCCTATTCGGATGGTTGCGGGGTTCGCGGAACTCCCTCAAAGAAAAGATTTTCTGGTTGCGGAGGCCTGCAACCATCCGAATTGTTTAATGCTGCCATTCCGCTTCCTGATGGTTCGCGCAGCAGCTTAGTCAATCGGTTGACGACCAGTTCCGAACCAGGCGCTTGTTCTCACATTTCACTTGCAAGCAGGCCCTGACTCGTGTGAAGAGTCAGGCTTTGCTCGTGGTCCGCTTTGACCAATGTGAGTGGCGGAAGTAAACGCGCGAGAGGCTGCACGTGTACCGGGTCGAACTGAAACAATCCGAAAACCATCGTGGTGGGCGAACCTCCTCTGCCGTACTGAATCACGGGACTACGATTTTTCCGCGCAATTTCGCAGAAACACACTTTTGGCACATGCCAATGGGGTGAACCCCTCTGTTGAGACAGTTTGGAATTGGCACACTCGCTGTTTAATGTTTGAGGCACTCCCTATCCTTCGGCCCAACGAAAAGTGAATCCCTAATGGAGCCGCCGTCGTGCCTGGTGGGAACTGTGGAAAGCGTTTTGTGCTTTCCAAGCCGCTGTGGGAATCCGCGTTCTGGGCGGATTTCCATCAGCGGCGTCAGTTTCCACCAGGCATCCATTTCTTTCTTTTTTGCTCCTTTTTTCTTTCTTTCTGCCTATACTCAGTTTTCCACAGAAAAATTTCGCGCCAGGAGTGCCTGAGAGCGACGATTCCCAACCCGGTCGACCTACAGCATCCCCCCGTTCGCTCCCTCCGCATGTTTGAAAAAACTCATGGTGGCTCCAGCAGAATTCACGGCTGCATTCGCCTCTCGCTCGAACTCTTCCGGTGGCCGATAGCCCAGCGCCGAATGTAATCGGCACCGATTGTAGTACTGCTCGATGAAGGCCTCGATGTTACCAAGCAAGTGTTTTAGATCTTGGTAGTCGTTCGCATAAACCTCCTCCCGTTTGAGCGTCTTCATAAAGCTTTCGCAACTGGCGTTGTCATAGGGGTTCGCCGGCCGACTCATGCTCGGGATCATCTGGTGCTTTCGCAAGATCTTCACGTAGTCCCCGGAAGCGTACTGCACGCCACGGTCGGAATGATGCACTAGACCGGGTGGTGGCTGTCGTTGGGCGATGGCCTGTTCCAGCGCCGCAATCGGCAACCGGCTCGCCAGTGTCCGGTCCAACGCCCAGCCCACTACTTTCCGCGAAAACGCGTCGAGAATGACGGCCAGGTAGACAAACTCCTGCTTCAAACGGATATAGGTGATATCTGCTATCCAGAGCTGATTCATCCCCATCAGTTTCATACGACTGGCGAGGTTCAGATAGACCTCGAACTCATGATTGGAATCCGTGGTTACCACGAACGCCCGCGGCTGCACGGCCAGCAGGTTATCTTCGCGTATGATCCGCAACACACGCTTGTGATTCACCAGCATCCCACGCCGCCGCAACTCGGCACTGATCCGCCGATACCCGTAGCGGCGTCGATGCTCGACAGCGATCTGCTGAATCACGCTCCGCACCTCCATGTCTTCCTCGATGGGTGCTCGCTCCTGCAGAGAACGATAAAAACCGGCTCGACTGACCCCGGCCAGCTGACACATTCGCTCGATGCTTAAGCTGCCTTGCAAAGGCATCACTTCTTGGATTTCGTCGTAGATGCCCTCTCGCCACTGATACCGCTCTTCTGGCGTCGAGCCTCTACTTTTTGCAAGGCACCTTTGAAAAAATCCAGCTCCAGCGTCTTGTCAACCAGCACGCGCTTCAGCTGGTTGATTTCCTTGCGAAGCGCGGACTCACGAGAGTTCCCCGGTGGCGACTCCTCACTGAGGTCAAAGGAATCAAATTGATCTCGCCACTTGTAGAGAAGCCGTCGATGCACACCAAGTTCCTGTGACAATTCCACAATGTTGTCGCAGGTCTTCAATCGCTCCACAGCCATCCGGCGGAATTCTTTCGGGTATCTTCCCAACCGTCTCTTTGCCATTTGCAGTTCCTTCCCCTGCAAGTGTGCCTTATCCGAGTGTCTCAAGTTAAGGGTTCAGTCCACCAATTTAAAGGTGAGGGCTTCCGAAATTCTGTCACTTGTCGTTGAAGTGACCATCGAGGTACGATGCGCCCCTGCGTTTGAGGCATGAGCCCTCCCAAGAACGTTTTGGCACAGTTTCAGCTTAGTCGGGCTAGTCGGGCTTCCGCCCCTTGAATCACGTGTGTCGCTGGTCCAAAATGGCTCGTGCGGGTGGTTCCGGCATCTCCAAAGGAGAAGTGAAATTATGACGGCAGAGGCAAGGCCACAAACAGGACGAGAACACGAGGTGGGAACTTTAACCGCGCCGCTCTTGACGCTGGACCTCAACCGCGAGATCGAGCAGCTACGATCTGAAGGGCGCTGGCAGTCTGGACATACAGCAAAGACGCTCGCGAAATATTCCGATTTCCGTGTGGTGCTGATAGTTATGAAAGCTGGCGGGCGCTTGGAGAAACATCGAACCGAGGGGCGAATCTCCGTTCACACTCTCGACGGACGAATCCGGCTCAGTACGGCCGAGCGGTCGGTAGAGCTTGCGATTGGCCAGATGCTAACGCTGGAACACGATATTCCTCATGATGTTGAAGGCATCGTTGACAGCGCTTTTCTCCTGACCATTGCTTGGCGGGATGCATCTTCCGTTCGGTAGCGACTGAAAGATGTCCAAGACGTTCAAACGCGGCGATCACGTCGAATGGAACTCGGAAGCAGGTCGAGTTCGCGGCACGGTCGTGAAGAAAGTTGTTTCCGAAGTGAAATTCAAAGGCTACACTCACCACGCTACCAAAGAAGGAACCTCAGTATTTCATCAAGAGCGACAAAACCGATCACGTCGCAATTCACAAAGGCTCAGCAGTTCGGCGTTTGAGGCGGTCGCCCAAAAAGAACGGGAAGAGATCATCGCGAAGAACGAAACGTTGAGGGTGTGCTTATTGAACACGACGGGGTCGCCGGTTCCATCGCCCTTGATCGTTATATTTAAGGGATACATTGTCCAATGTAGGGCACCTGACAAGCTGGAGATTAGATTCGTTGGGCGAGTTTCTGGCTCACGTGATCCCTTTGAGGAAGTAGATTTTCTTGAAGAAGGCGATGTCTGCGATAGATGGTAAGCATCGTGTCCGGCTCCTACCGAACAGTTTTCGATGATAGTCGATGGTGCACCCGCTCAACAATCGATTGAGGGATGCGCAGCACACACGTGCATTTTTCCTGCTTCTCTCCGACGCATCTATCCCTCGTGCAATGACTTTGCTTCCGCAGCGGGTAACACCCCACCTTCATTTGAACCTTCAGGGCGTTGCTCCTGCCAACTGTCACCCCATCTCTTCGCGGCTTCGCCGAATATCCCTTCCTGTCCCGGCACAACGATTGAGTGAAACAGAATTTCCCCTTTGGGCAGGGACAACTCTTCTCGCGGCTGGAAGTCTTTGGGCAACTGGTTTCGTCGCCACAATCGCCTCAGCGTTTCAACGAATGGCCCTCGGAAACGCTTCCGCGTCTCGTTGCGAAAGATCAGCTCAGCATTCGTAACGCTGTTTCTGGTCTGGGTGTTGTCCCATCTGTGTTGCACGTCGAACATACGAATCAAGTCGGCCAGTCCCTCGCCTTGTACGAACATCGAAAACAGCTCCCCCGCCTCTTGGTGTCGGCCCCATTTGGTCGCGACATAGAAGAATTGGAGACCGCGAAGCTGCCAGAAAAGAGGTCGGTAGCGGCGCAAATGAGCGATGTAGGGATCAATGCTGCGATGGCCAGGATCGATGTAAGTGAACGTCACCATTGGGTCGTAATCGGGAGCGGGATAGGCGATGCAGAGAGGAAAACCATCCGCGAAAGTGATGGCGTGCTCATTTCCCCCGGTACTAGAGAAGAGTTGAGGATCGACTTTGCGGCCTTCGACGAAATAACGCCGCTTGTCGTCCGCGGTCTCAAAATAGTTCTCTTCCGCATGGGCCAGGATGAAATCCAAAGCGAGAAGACGCGTCCTGATATAACGCAGCTCGTGTTTCCGCCTGCGGCTCAGATAATCCTTGCCAATGGCGGCATAGATTTGCCGGCAATCGAGATGATACAAATGGCCATTGCGCCGGTATCTTTGGACCGACGCATGATCCAAGCTAAGCAGTTTTTCCACGAACCGGGCGCTGCGTTTGCCATAGCTTGCTTTGGCAAGCGATAGAAATTGTCTTACGGTGAAATAGCCCGAATGCGTTCCCGCGATATACAGAAACCGGGCTTCCACTTCGGTGTATCCGAAGACGCGGAGATTCGTGAGTTGAGATTCAGGTATATGCATGGTCAGAGCCTGTAGATCGCCGCGCTCAATTCCAAGTCGTCGCGGATTCGCCGCAACCGGTCCGTTTCGCCGGCCCGGGCATAGATTTGGAAGCCTGCGTGGGCCTTTTCCGCTAACCCACGCGGGCGATAATGGTGGGTCGCGAGCTCCAGGTCCCGGTGATGGGTCATGAAGTCCTGGTCCGCATACTCGATCCGCAAGTCCGGGATGGGAATCTTTCCGTGAACAATCTTGAGGTGGTATTTCTCAGCAATTTCTTCTCTAATGGCTTCACGCTCCGGTTCCCGAGTCTTGCCTCGCAACGCTTTGGCGAGCTTCCTGTAGAGCTCTTCCTTCATTTCGTAATCGAGGATCACGCGATCGACGTGTCCTCCCTGGCGCTCGATCTCATCGCTAACCTTGTGGTATAGCCGGTAGAGGTCTGCATCGTGAAAGGCTTCTTGCGGTTTCTTCAAGCCGTAGTAGATGGCTTGCTGAGAGGCCACCACCTTGCCACGAGACAGCAGCTTGTGACCTTCTTTCGTCAGCGAAACGACCAGCGTCGATTTGTGCACCCTGTCGGAGAGGGTGGTCTGTCGCACAAGTCCCTGGCGACGGAGATTCACGACATCGCTCTCCATGCGGGAACGGTCCCCGTTGTGGGCAAACTGCGCAAGGTCCTGAGTAGCGACGACGCGAAACTTCCCAACTTCCGAGAGCGCATGGATTTCGGAATCCCGCAATGAGTAAGTCTTGTCGCGGTCGGCGTAGGCGCTGCGGACGCGCTCGGAAAGAATCCCCTCGATGCGTGCTTCACGAGCGAGCGGCGGCCGCTCGCGATCGCCGCGCGCTTGCTGCTGGCGGTCGAGCGAATCAGCTTCCTTCTCTTTCTCATGGGCAGCCTCAAGGCCCATCCGAGGGTCCACAGAAGAGGGAGAACCACGGTCCACATCCCGACCCGAACCGAATCCAGAACCGCGAGAATCATCAATTTCGTATCCGTCATATCCTCGGGACATCACAAAGCTCCTATACTTCAGCGACCTGATGTGACAGTGACAGAGTATTCGTGCGTGATTGCGAGGGAGGAGCTTTCGCGGATCAACTGCAGGTAAGAGACTGGGAACGATTGCGGGTATTGTTCGCCGGTTAGCTTGTCCCCTAAGAGTCTAGGGACAGCATTATCCCACAATCGCGTCCGACTCCTACTGCGGACCACACGCGAAACAGAGCAATCACCCAAGAAATGCTGGGCGCTCCGCTCGCGGGAGAAACCGGCGAAAACTCCCCCTCACTATACTAATCAGCCAACGAAAATGAAAACTGACCGGGTACTAATGAATATTTTTTACCTTAGTACTTCCGCGTGCCGCATAACAACCTAAACCGTGAGCCAAGATTCAGCCAGAGGCCTGTGGGATTTTCTGCGGCACCCACTTCTGTCCCGGGCTTTTCCGGGTAAATCAGGCCAGTTGATTTCGTTCTCCGCGTACATCTTCAGTTGTTTGTAGTCGCCCCTTTTCCAATCGCTCAGGTCGGCCTCCCTCAGTACGTGCGCGGCCTGCAGCGTCCAGCACAATTCGGTCTTATCCGTGAAGCGCACGCGCACGTACAGCATCCCTTCCTCAAAAACCTGCTCGGCCCAATCCACGATCTTGCCGTGGACGCCGGGATACTGCTTCCCAGGCTTCGGCAAATCCCTCTGCTGCGCTGCTTTCTGCTTTTTCATTGCTTGGCCTCCGCTTCCGACCGCGGAACATCGCCGGGCGGCTTTGGGAACTGCCGTTCCCATTCGCGCTGCTCCTCCGGCGTGAAGAACCGCACCTTGGGTGGTTTTCCCTCGGTGCGCCGGCGATCTTCCACAACGCGCAAATCGCGATAGACCTGCACTTCGTCTAAGGCGTCGTTCTCGTATTCGCGGTGGCGCGTCCCGAACCGGGCGGAATCCTGTAACTCCGAACGCTGGAGGGTCGTGCAGAAGTAGGAATTGAGCCGCGCGCGATGATCCTCGAAGAGCACCAGCTCTTCGTCAAAGCACGACGGATCGAGTTGCGAGTCTTTGGCCCGTTTGAGACGTTCGATGCCGCGCACGGCTTCATCAACGCCTCGATTCACTAATAGAATTGCTTCGTACAGATGTGCTTTGTGCATTTGAATGTCCTCCGTTGCCTACGGCGGGAACCCGCTGTCCGTCAGTTGATCGTGGTGTTGGGGCACACGGATAGTGAGGCGGTCGCAAGTGCGACCTGGCTCCCTAGACACGAGTGCGATTCAGCTACGGAGGGGATTCAGATAGCGGCTCGGGAGGATTCGGAGCCGGAAACAACAACCGTGAGGCGAGTTGCGCGGAGAATAGAAAGTAGATAACTTCTGTTCCAGCCATAGTTGCACCTCCGGTGCGACTTTGGTCAGGGGCGCGCTCGGTGCGCAAACACCAGCGCGTCTCGCTTTCTCACTCAATCGACAACGGCACCACGAGTCGGAAAGACATGCACATAGCGCCTTGTGCATAGAATTATCGCAAATCGACTGATTCTTGTTAAGCTGTACAATGGGCGTGATTGGCGTGTGAAACTCATTCGTCGTAAGATAAAGCTATGAGACGCGACGTGGTTTCCAAAGTCATGAGTGAGATGGGCAGAAAGGGCGGTAAGGCAGCAAAAGGCAAGGGCGTAAAGGCGCGCATGGCAGCTCTCACGCCGCAGGAGCGGAAAGAGCTTGCGAGGAAAGCGGCGCTCGCGCGGTGGGCAAAGGCCAAGAAGAAGCGCAAACGTTTCGCCAAAACATAGGACAGTAATATATTTAAATCAGTGGACCCCCTTTTGAGCGGCGATCGCAAAAATCATCATGAGCTCCCACCTGCGGCTTTCACGAAGCTAAGGACGCTGGATGAGGTCGTGGTGAGGCTCTTCGGGGAGATTCCTTCAGGATGAAATCGATGAAATCCCCTGCCTTCATACCCTTCGCTGGGCGGTCGAGTTCGTGACACCGAGCGCCAAACTCCCATGTCTGTTTCTTGCCGACGCGAAGGCCTCCGAGCGCTTCTGGGAATTTTTCGCAGCAAACATCCGAAACAGAAACACGCGGCGGGCCTACTACAAGGCTTGACATCAAGCCACACACACGTGTCTATCAGGATGTGGAACCTGGGTGGTTGGTTCGGTTTACTCATGCTTCCCTCTTTGGACCAGATTCATCGATGTTCATGCGGAAACGATATTTTTACACGCCGTGGTGGGGGAGCGCTTCTTCCTCCCCCTTCTCTTCTGTACGGGCAAGTTTGTGGCCATACCATCGATTTTAAGGATGCATTTGCAAACGACGTTTCTGACCCGATTCCACACAGGGTTCAGGGTATAGCGCAACACCGCTTCCACTGATTTGTAATCGACCGTCTGGAAAAACCACCATGGACACGGTCCCTCTATTTGACTGTTTTCGCAACACACCGACTGTGTACCAACGTCGATGTGAACAGTTCTTGACAGCGCGGCCTTGCCCGGCCAATTGGAGCAACATCATCGTGAAGCTATGATGTTTAGAGCGGACAATTGACATCACTATGTCTAGCATGGCATCATTCAGAGTATGAGAACAACACTTTCACTCGATGATGATGTCTTCCGAGAGGCAAAGACATACGCGGAAAGCCGTGACATACCAATCGGCAAAGCGGTTTCCGAGCTGGTGCGCCGCGGGTTGAACGCGCCCTTGCAAACGCGCGTCGTTAACGGCTTCCATGTGGTTGAGTTGCCGCCCGGTTCGTCCCAGGTAAGCAGCGAACACGTCCGCAAGCTGCAGGATGAGATTGAGTGAGCAACGCCTTCTTGCTCGATGTGAACGTTCTGATTGCTATGACGTGGCCGACCCATCGCGCTCATGGAAAGGTTCAGCAATGGCTCGCCCATCACGCGCGAGAGAAGTGGGCAACTTGTCCGTTTACTGAGACGGCCTTCGTCCGAATTGTGTCGAATCAGGCTTTCTCCCCGGACGCCTTGACGCCCGCAGACGCTATCGCGCTCCTTCGATCGAATCTCGCGCACTCTGCTCACCTATTCTGGCCGGACGATATTGGGCTGCTCGACGCCATCGCCCATTGCCAGGAGCGAATCGTCGGCCATCAACAGATAACCGACGCGTATCTGCTGGGCTTAGCGCTCCATAGAAAAGGCAAACTGGTGACCCTCGATTCCAGCATTGCTTCACTCGTGGCGGAGAAAAATCCAACTCGCGACTCTATAATCTTGATCTAGGTTCGCTCGTGGACTTGCCCCCCGTGGCAGCGTTTCCTACGGATGGTTCGGGGTGTGGCCAAGGTATAGCCTTATGCTTGCTGCGCTTCAAGCATAAGAACGATCTCGGAGCGCATCGTAAGCGGGACGCGCAGGTGTTACTAGCACCACCAATACAATCAGCTGGAAAGCGTATTCTTCTCGTGTACCCGGCGTGTACCTCGACGGGCCGTTTTTGGATGTTTTCTTGTTTTCGCAAATTTTTAGAATCAACAGCTTACGGAATCCCAATATCACTTTTCAGCTCGATTCCCACCCGCGCCTCCATGTTTTTCTTGCGCAGTTTCGGCTTCTACTTATTTCTTCTCGTTTTTTGCCCATTGGCCTTCGCGCAAGGCGGTCCGCCTTATTACACGAACGATCCCGGTACGCCCGGCAACCTGCTGTGGGAAATAAATTTGGGGTACATGCCGTTCCTCTACCCGCATTCGTCGATCACGCATACCCCCGACGTCGATATCAACTTTGGTCTGGGCGATCGCGTCCAGTTGACTTACGAAAATGCCTGGCTGCGCGTGGACAACCCTGCTCCCGCGAAATACGGGCTGGGACAGGATCAGTTGGGAGTGAAGTGGCGATTTTATGACAATAAAGGATCCGGCTTCGCCATGTCGATTTTTCCGCAGCTTTCCATCAACAATCCGAATCACTCCGTGGAACGCGGGATCACTCCACGCGGAACCAGCCTGATCTTGCCGATGGAATTTAGAAAAAAGTTAGGCCCTATCGATGTGAATTGGGAAGGTGGCTACAATTGGGTTCACAAGGGGCCGGACGGATGGCTCGCGGGGCTTGTAGTCGGGCACGAATTCACCGACAGGTTGGAGCTGGACGCTGAGTTTTATTCCACCGGATCGTTCCATCCCGCCACGAACCAGGAGACATTAGAAGGGGGTCTTCGCTACAAAATACATCCGCCTTTCATTTTGCTGATAATGGCGGGGCGGAGCTTGCAACCCGCGGGACCCACTCAACCATACTTCGTCGGCTATTTTGGAATGCAGTTTTTGCTCCCGCCGCACTCCTTCGAGAAAGATTGAAATTCCGAGGCTTTATGGACGCATATCTAACTAGACTGGCTAACGGACTTGTGCGACTTTGACAGTCCTGTGTTTGCCATACATTCGAGGCACAAATGCCGCTCACTCTAGATTGGCAACAGATAGCTTTGCGATTGGCTCTCTCTTTCTTAGCTGGGACCTTGATCGGAATCAATCGTACCGAACACGGCAGACCGGCGGGACTGCGCACATCGATATTGGTTTGCCTCGCTGCGTGTTTCGCGAAGGTGCAAGCCAATCTTCTGTTGGGAACTGTCGGCAAGCGACAAGATTCGTTTGTCGTCTTGGACCTGATGCGGCTTCCGCTGGGTATTTTGTCAGGCATGGGATTCATTGGCGCGGGCGCCATACTTCGCAAAGGCGAATTGGTGGTAGGAGTGACCACCGCGGCCACCTTGTGGTTCGTGACCATCATCGGTCTTTGCTTCGGCGGCGGACAGATAGTTCTCGGGGCGGTGGGAACGCTTCTGGGGATTTTTGTGCTTTGGCTTTTGTATTTTGCCGAACACCTGCTTCCTCGCGATCGCCAAGGCTCTCTATTTCTTACCACATCCTTCAATACTCCGACCGAGGAAGACATTCGCGCAACCTTGGCCGCAGAGAAGTGCAACGTTCTCGCGGCCGAGCAGACCTATAAAGAACACCCCAAGGTTCGAAAGATGAGGTTTGAAGTGCGCTGGCGCGCGAGTGCCGACGATACCGGAACACCTAAGTTTGTCGAACAGTTAAGCCGGAACCCAACGATACAAAAGTTGCAATGGAAGGCTGGTCCTTAGGCAGCTTGAATCAGAAGTGGGCGAACAAACGAAGTTTGAATTCTCCGGAGCGTGCACTCGATGCCGAAATGCTAGGGCATACGCTGACCGTTCAATTTTCCAGCAGCGCCATTGATCTTTACGCAATCGGCATGAACTTTCGTTGGCGAGGACGTGCTGCAAGATTGCGTACGAGTGGCGACACGCGCGACCACTACAGCGACAGTAGCGGCAACGGCGGCACCGACGCCAACGGCCACTCCTCCGGCAACGCCGATTCCTCCGCCCACAGCGCCTGCACCAGTAGTCGCTGTGGTATTCATCGCCTCCGTCATGTTCATCGGCGTAGCAGGGGACGGTTGCGACGGCTGTTCATTGTTGCGAAGAGTTGACTGCTCGCCGCCTTTCATGAGAACGCAGTGCGCGGCCAGGTCGCAGACTTTGCAAGCGCCCTCGACGCATATGACGTCCATCTTTCCGGTGCTGTCAAAGATTACGATCATGTCGGTGCCGACGACACCGGCAACTCCGACGGAAGTGCGAATCTGGAAGTGCGCATCCGGCTTCACTAGTTTGGCGGCTTTGGCGCGGACGCGGCCATAATTCAGATCCAGATCGGTTTGCTGCTGCGAGGCATCGTGCTTGGTGATAGTTAGGTTGGAATCGGATCCGACACTGAGGATCGAGCCGTCATTGAGTGCGATGCGCGCGCGTGCCAAATGTCCGGTATTAATTACGTCACCCCAGAACACTTGTTGAGATGTGGATGCCGGAACTTGCTGCGGACCCCGGACCACGTTGGCGATGGGCACCACGGCGGTGATTTTTCCTGCGCTTTGCGCGGCCTGCGCGGCGACGTCCGGAGGAAAGACCAGCGCGAAGCAGATTACTAATAGTAGGATGAGAGCAATCGGGTAGCGAAAATTCATTTAGATATTCCTCACCGGACACCTTGTAGGGCGGCGAACAAAGCCAATATCTCCAAATTTTTCCATGACAGAAAAATCCGATCGCGGGGGTCTGCAAAAACTACCACAATTTCGCCGCCAAAACCTAACCTAATTGGTGAAATCACAGGGCCATCCGGCGGCCTCAAAAGCACAGTCGAGGTTTCTGATTTGGGGCCCGCTATTTTTTGGCCGCAGCCGCCTGCTTTTCCATTTGCGCGAACATGTCACGGATAGCCTGATTTGTTCCCGGAGCCCGTTTCTCGCGCCAGGCTTCGAATCGCTTGCAATGTTCTTCCAGGTTTGAAAGCATGTGCGGATTTTTGAACAGACCGCGCCATGCCCCAACCACAGGCTTCAGGCGTTCCCAAACAATCCACTGCTCGCCGGAATTTTCAAAGAACATTTCTTCGTCAACCAAGCCGCGATTGACGATTCCCGCCACCATGTCCCAGTAGCTCATGACCATGCGGAAATATGCGTTTTCCTGACTTGCTGGAGGGTACTGGCGCATCACGTCTTCAGGGGAAGTAGGGCGGAAATTATTCATGAACCACTCGCGCGCTTCACGAAGGCGAGGTTCGCGGCGAATGTCGTAAAGCCGCAACATGAGATTTACCTGCTCGTGCGAAACGTCTCCCATCATTTTCCTCCTGTCGTCAAAAAAGTCATGAAGAACTCGGCGCAGCAACCTCGCGCACGGAGACATTGTGCATATGGCTGAGGGGAATGCGCGCCTGCTCAAAGCCAAGTTTGATTCGCCGACGAAGCTCACGCGATACGTCATCTTTACGATTCAGCGCCGTGCGTACCTGCAGGCGAATGGTGGTCCCGTCCAGCGCGAGAGATTCGACGCCAAGCACGCGTGGGCCGTCCACCAGCGCCGGCGACCAGTCCGAGTCGTGGCGGAATTCCGCAGCGATTTTTTCAAGCGTGGATAGCGCGCGCCCGACCATCTCGTCCGAAGATACGATGACGTCGATGAAAGCCTGAGACCAGTCCCGGCTGAGATTAGCAACCTGACCGACCAAACCATTGGGAATCGTTACGATCGCCCCGGCGGGATTTCGAATGACGGTTCGGCGCAAGGTGAGGTGCTCCACTCGTCCCGTTTCGCCGCTGGTCTGAATTAAATCGCCGATGACGAACTGATCTTCAAAGACAATAAAAAAGCCGTTGATGAGATCTTTCACCAGATTCTGTGCGCCGAATCCCAGAGCCAGGCTGGCTACCGCCGCCGCGGCTTCCACTGGGCTCACGTTGAATCCAAGTTCGGGTAGCGCAGTAAGGAAAGCGATAGCGACGATGAGGCCCACTCCCACGCTGTAAAGCAAAGCAGCCATGGTGCGCGTTTGCTGCTCGCGCATTTGAGCCACGCGAGTGGGCGACTTCGCTGATTGAACCAGGCGGCCGGTGAACGATTTCAGGAGTCGTGCAATTACGAAGGCTACAAGGACGATTATGAGGATGCGCAGAGCGCGTACTCCCGCAATTTCCAGCCATGTTCTGAACGAATCAGTCATAAGATAAAGGGAGCGGAATTATACACCCGCCCGGCTTGACGCAGCGTGCTTCGATGGTCGGGCGAAGCTGCCGGAGGGCGTGAGATTGCATCATATTGTAGCGGAAGGAGTGGAAACGACATGGACGCGAATAAGCGTAGCTTTTTAACGGCAATCATTCCCGTGGCGGTCGGCATACCGTTGGGATTGCTTTCCAGTGCTGATTTGGCTATCGCGCAGAGACCAACCCCGCCAGATCCGGCCCAGCAACAAGGAACCGTTCCTCTGCACCAGGATCCCACGGTGCCGGATAATCTGCCCAAACCGAATCCCAAGGATATTTTGAAGCAGAACCAGCAGCAGATCCACGACGACGTCGAGAAGCTGTACAAGCTGGCTTCCGAACTGAAAGACGAAGTGGAAAAGACGGATGCGACGAATACTTTGTCGCTTCCGATGATTCAAAAGGCGGAGCAAATCGAGAAACTAGCGAAGCAGGTAAAAAACCTTACGCGCGCCTATTGAAACTGCCGCAGTTCTAGATGCCAAAACGAGGTAACCGATGGCGGTGTCTCGTGGCAGGCCGGAAGAAAACGTAATACAATGACTCGCATCCAGTCGATTCGGAATGCGCCCGTAGCTCAGATGGATAGAGCGTGTGCCTCCGGAGCACAAGGTCGGGGGTTCGAACCCCTCCGGGCGCGCCATTCCTCATTTTTCGCGCGTTGGAAGATCACGTCGAAGGGCTTTCTATATGTGGGATAAATACTTTCGGCATCAATCGCACAGTTCGAAAGCACCAAATCGAGGAGTTTCGCTTTTTCAGCTGGGGACTGCTTAACATAAAGAGAATGAGCCTTATTCGCGAGTTCTAAGATTCTGCCCGCCACGTGCATTCTCTTTCGGCGAGAGCGCCAATTGCCATTCGAACCTGCTGCTCTTCTGATTGCCACTCAGCGCTTTTTCGACTCCACAATTCCTCCGTAATCTTGCCATCCAATTTGTCCGTGTAAGCCTGGTCGAGACGATTACGCAACGAGGCTAGGCGTTGTTGCAATCGCTGCGTTTGTTGCTGTTTGATGGCTGTCTCGCGGCCTTTTTCCGATGGCAGAGTTTCTGAGAGAAGCGATAGTACGTGATCCGGTATGTAAATATCCTTGAGTATTTGGCCGAGTCGAGTGCCTTATCGCGCCACCAGCCGTTCAACCCCTGCCAGCGCCCATCGCGTGGCGGTCCAGGTTGTTTCCGGCTCGTACATCTGAATTTCCTGCGCTCAGGTGTCCGTTGAATAGCGCCTGGGGAAACCTTGAAGAGCGGTAATCGACGTCAATGTCAGCCATGCGGCGGTCTCGCGAAATGGAAACCTGGATAGAGGGCGGTCCCTTCTCGAGACGAAAACAGATGGGAAATCCCTTGTGATACATCGTATTGTCACGATCCCGTTTGAACTCGCGGCTTTGACTGAGTACGTCGAATGCGTTGGGCTTGAGGTAGACGTACAGGCGGAACTGGCGATCGCCGCCCACGCCGGGTTCTTCACCCATCACATCGTCGAGGCTCGCGACGATATCGATCGCGTGGCCCAGTCTTTTGCCGTGCTCATCAGTGATCTGGGCGTTCAGGAGTGCATGAGTCACTGCATCGAAGGTCGTGCGGATCGAAAGACGCGCGGCGTCGTACGCGGAGGGAGCAATGATCTGACTGCCAGTGGTGGTGTTGTAATTGCGAACGTAATCGTCAATCAGTTGCCTTTGCATTGGACGCAGGGTCTCGTAAGATTTCCCAAACTCCTGGGTCTCGATCGCTTGGTTCGGGGACACGTTGGTCTTCTGTGCGGCGGAAGTAGACTCCTGTGCCAGTCCCGATCCCACCACGAGCAGAAGAATTCCAATACTCGAAAAGAAATCTCTCAACCCTTGATACATCAGGACTCCCAACTGACTCGTACTCGTGCGCGGCTACGGTAGCCAAAAAAAACAGTATACAATTTTGTGATCTCATTGGCTGGTTGTCACTACCAAAAACTCTGTACCCATTGAACGAGTTGATCCTGCGTTGAGGGTGATTGCCTCCGTTCGCAGGAATGAATCTTGATATTCTTTGCCTGCTCCGTAGCCAAACTCAATCGGTGATTCGGTTCGAGTCGCGCGAACTCGCTAACTGACGAACTCCACCACGCTATTCGCGAGGTTGTACATCGCACCGGTGATCTGGATCGATCCTCTCTTCTCCAGCTCCCCCAGGACCGGACTGCGCCGCCGGATTTAGGGCAAGTTATAGCGCAATTGGCTGAACACCATGTTAGCGTTGGCTGACTTTGGACCATTGCCAGCCGCCCAAGGATAGACCCAAACATGCGCGTATTGCAGCCCCCACTGCACCGACCCTAGGTTTTCATATTTCCACAACACTCGTGAGTAGCCGCCCGTAGCCTCCTCGATCAATCGGTCGGCAGCGTTGCTGGCACCTGGAAAACCGAATCCCACGCAGCAGGTGCCGTCGCTGTTTAAGGTAGCGTTCCTCTGCGCGTACAGGCCGCTGTAGTAGAAGTACAGTCCCGTAGCTTTATTCGGTGCAAGCTCGAAACCGCTGACCCACGAATACGAATGGATTGGCGAAATGCTGCCATCGGCCCTGACGATTACGTCGGGAGCTAAGCCGCCGATATAGCGACCCGCACCGTCACCGGCAAAACCGTCCAACACCCAGCGCACTCCCTTCTTGACCTCAACGTTGAAGTTGGCACTGACGCCCCAACCAAAGGCATAATTTTTTCCCGAAGCGCTGGTCCCATCCCAACTGCGAAAAGTTCGCATCACTGTGCCGATATCGAAGTGAATTGCGCGACCGCCCATGACCTTGTTGTCGAACGAGCCCTTCAGGACAAAATCCGGAGTCATGTTCGGGACATTCAGTCCGCTGCTGCCGTTGTTGTATTGCGTCGTGAGCGTGCCACTCAGCGCGGTGGGGAATACCACACTATTGGACACCTGCTGCTCAGGGTTCTCGACCGAAAAACCGAACGCCATCTTCTCAGATGCCCGATAAACGAGCCGGAATTGCGGATAGCGCCCAACCACAAACCCAGCGACAAAGTTGAGATCAACCACCTGGGGAGCGGCTATATCACCCGGCCACGGAAGAATATTTTCCTTATTCGGTGTCATCAGCGACCACAGCTGCCCGCCGGCCATCTCCCACTTTCCTTTGCGCCAGTCAAACCAAGCCTGCCGAATCCGGAACGGATAACCGGATTGCGTCACAAGATTTCCGCCGACGGGCGCACCGACAAAATCCATTTCGAAATATCCAGCGATTTGGCTGGATTTTAGATCGGCGTCCACGCGCAGCGCGAGGCGCGTGTTCTGCGGCGATAGACGGAATTCGCTGGTCGTGCCTGGAACGGTGTTGTCGTACAGGATGTTGTTAAAGTTGGTGGCCACGTTGCCGCCGTTGTTGTTCGATCTCCACACCGAGGTCAGTGCAGGGTAGCCGATTAGACGAATCTTCGCAGGGCCTAACTGGAGCGCCGGTGTGGTGGGCGTCACGTCGGCAATTTCCGGACCACGCTGCAACTCTTCCTCGACTTGCGTCTGCTGGGGAGTGAGCGGCTGTTGTTCACTTGGAACGGAGGGTGGTTCATTTTGCGCTTGCAGGTGGTTGTCCGTCTTGAGATTAGTGGGCGGATTCGCCGTGTCACTGCTCGTCGCTCCTTGCACTAGGCTCACCAGCATCTTCTTTTGTTCCGTCAAGGCGGACTGCAGCGCCTGGATTTGCGTTTGTTGTTGCTCCAGCGCTTTCTGTTGCTGATCGACAATTAACTTCAGGTTTTCAATTTCGGCACTGTTGCTGGAATTCTGAGCCATCGCCGATAGGCAAGCGACTGAAAAACTCCAAAAAACAGCGACAACAGGAACAACACACTTCATGAAAAGACGCATCTTCTGACTTTTCATTATTCCCCTCCATGTATTTCCCCCGCGGGCCGTTGCTAGGAGCTTGGGGGAAACCCATGGATTCTATACCTCTGCTCGCAGCGTCTAAGCTTAGGAATTGAAAGATGCATCCAATATTATTCGCGAAATGCACTTCCTCGTGGCGATTACACGGTGGTGGTAAAGACACTCGAAGACGGCATGAAATTGGTGATGTTCCGGCGGGAAGGAAGTGAGGTCGTGGTGGAGTCTAAACCTATCCCGCCAACCCCGGTTCCCGACCAGGGACACAGCAACGTTTTGGTAAGGCACGGACAGGGACCAGGAAACTATACGCTCGAAGCGGTTGACGTGGAGAGCCTCAAACTGGTTCTAATGCTCGACGAGAGCGGACATACGCAATTCCTCGACAAAATTTTTGCGGGCGTGAAGCGCGTTCCGATTTCGTGACCTAATTGCGCCGTTGGCTACGTAGTCCAGAGCATCTAGAATTCGAAATCCGCGCGGGTTGAGGTACTTTTTCACCGCTGTTTTTAGGAGATAGTGCCTGATTAACGTCAGTGCTTTATCGGAAGCGCGTTTGCAGCAACGCGCAAGGTAAGGCAAGGTGCTCGGCGCGCTTTCGATAAAGCCGTTTGAACAAAGCCGCCCGTGGTTTGCGGCGGACGCGGGCCTTATGCAAATTCAATGGAGGGATGGTGCGGTGTCGAGATGCGCCGAGGCTGTGCGGCAGAGCACGACAGACCACACCGGAAAATGAAAAGGTGACGAAAACGCAAAACTCTGGTGAAGAAGAGAGTGGAGCGAATAGAAAGAGGTGGTTTGTAGAACGGCAAGGCGCAGAGAGACTGAGCGTGCTGAGGCACGCAAAGGTTTCGTGTTGAAGTGAGTCGTTTCATGCGGCAGCCGTGGCGAGAGTGGGAGGAGAACGAAGTTGGATTTCGGCGGCAGTAAGTCTTTCGATGACCATCATCGGTCCACCGCACTTGGGGCAGAGTCGAGCATGGTTGGTGTGCTGGGCGGTAGATAGTTCTTGCTGGGTTTGCGGCGGCGAACCGAGCAAGTGGAAGCAAAGGGGCAGGAGCGTGGCGCGTCGCCGGTTGGCCAGGAAGCCGAAGTTCCGAATGCGCACGAAGCCTTTGGGAAGCACGTGCAAGAGAAAGCGTCGCAGGAACTCATCGAGAGAAAGAGTCATCAACTTCTGTTCGTTGTTGTGGGCAGAATCGCGCCAACGAAAAGTGACCTTTCCTTCGGCGAGCGAGACCAAGCGATGATTAGAGATGGCTACGCGATGGGTGTAGCGGCCCAGATACTGGAGCACATACTCTGGCCCACCGAAGGGTGGTTTCGAGTACACCACCCAGTTCTTTCTGAACAGCGGGCGTAGCCAAGCGGCGAAGGTCTTGGGCTGAGCGAGGCAGGTCAGGTTTCCATGGAAGTTGAGTTGGCCTTCTTGAAAGGCCTGCCGGAGAGCAGCAACAAACTTGCCACGGAAAACGCGACGGAGCACGTGAATGGGAAGAAAAAACCGATCGTGTGATTTTACCCAGTGCGTGTGATCAAGCGATAGCCCACCGGCAGGAATAACGCAATGGACATGGGGATGGAGCCCGAGCTTCTGATTCCAGGTGTGCAGCACGGTGAAGAAGCCGAGTTCCGCACCGAGGTGCCGCGGGTCGCCAGCGACTTCCAGAAGTGTCTCCGCACTGGCGCGAAACAGCAGAGTGTAGATGACTTTCTTATTCTGCAAAGCCAGTGGCGCGAGCTGCGCAGGAAGGGTGAAGACCACATGGACGTAGCGCGTGGGGAGAAGTTCTCTTTGACGTGCGGCGATCCAGCGTTCGCGAGCCGCGGTCTGACACTTCGGGCAGTGTCGATTGCGGCAGCTGTTGTAAGAAATGGTGGCACGATGCCCGCAACGGGTGCATTGATCGAGATGACCGCCGAGTGCAGCGGTACGACACCTGGCAATGGCCCGCAGTACTTTGATGTGCTTCCAGCTGAGCCACTGGCGGTTTCGTTCGAAGAAAGCAGTTCCCGCGCTGCGGATGAGATCGGCCACCTCCAGGGGCGGCCGGCTCATCTACTCCTCCTGTGTGGACCAGTCCTTCAGTTTCAGCGAGTCCAGAGGACTCGCGGTGGCGTGAAGATGACGTTCGGAAAGATGCAGGTAGATGGTGGTCTCTTTGAGATCGCGATGGCCTAACAGGATCTGAATGGTGCGCAGATCGGCGCCCGCCTCGAGAAGATGTGTGGCGAAGCAGTGGCGCAAGGTGTGTGGATGGATTTTTTTCTTTAGGCCCGCTCGCAGAGCGGCTTCTTTACACGCATACCAAACCGTCTTGGTATCAATCGGCTGATCCCCGCTAGGGTGGCGGTTGCTAGGAAACAGCCAAGAGCTGGGTTTTCGCCGCAAGCGGTGCCAATGTGCACGCAGTTCCACGAGCACTTTTGCGCTGAGCATCACATCTCGGTCCACGCGTCCCTTGCCGCCTTGGACGTGAATCACCATGCGCTGGCTGTCGATGTCGCTGACTTTCAAATGGGTCAACTCGGCGTTGCGCACTCCGGTGGCATAGAGCGTCATCAGCAGAGTGCGATGGAAAGGAGTGCGCGCCGCATCGATGAGTCGTGTGACTTCTTCTTGGCACATGATCGACGGAAGGTGAAATGCTCTTTTTGGGTAGGGAGTCTCGGCGATGCTCCAGGCCTTCTTGAGAGTCTTGGTATAGAAAAACCTGAGAGCCGCCAGATGTTGCGTAACGGAGCTCGGAGACAACTTCCGCTTCTGAAACAACTCGGCTTGGTATTCGCGAATGTGTCGCGGCCCCAAGCGGTCCGGCGCACGGTTGAAGCGTCGAGCAAAATCTTCGACTGTGCGGAGGTAATGGCGTGTGGTAGTCTCTGCGTAGTTACGACGCTGGAGTTCCTCCAGCATCATTTTGCGTAAATGGGTCACAGGGATGCCTCCTTGTGACCCAAACTTATCTTAGCCGACTAGCAACCGCCGCTCCCTTACCTCACGCGAAGCGTCCGCCGCACGGGCGGCTTTGTTCTAACGCGCTTACCGAACGATTAGAGTACTAGCCCGGAACATGTCGAGGATGCCCCGGGTTTAGTTGAAACTTGAGAACAAGAAGCAGCGGCTCTCGCCCGAACTCGGATAGAGTTCGGGTTGAGAATCCCTTTTTAAAGGAGAGAGCCGCCGTGAGAAACAAATACCAGAGGAAAGATCGCAAGTCCAATCACAAGTTTGAGGGCGTCCGCGGGCAGGAGTTGATGGTGCAGGTGCCGCTGCCGATCGCCGAGGTGTGGAGCCAACTGCAAGCGCAGGTGGAAGAGCTGACCGGGCAAGCCGGGCTGCAGATCCTGCGCGCCATCCTGGAAAATGAAGTAACTCGCCGGGTAGGACCTCCGCATCGGCCGAATCCCAGAGCGGGCTGCGTGCGCTGGGGAAAGCAGTCGGGTTACGTGGTCTTCGGTGGACAGAAGATCCCGCTGGAACGACCGCGGGTGCGAACGCGCGAGGGCCAGGAGGTGGAACTGGAGAGCTACGGTCAGTTGCAGCAAGACGGAAAACTGCAACGAGCGGTGCGGGAACGCATGGTGGCCGGGTTGTCCACGCGGAACTATCGGCGAGCGGTGGAGAGTGTTCTGGAAGGCTACGGGATTGAGAAGAGCAGCGTGAGCCGGCAGTTCGTGGCGGCCAGTAGCAATCAGTTGCGGGTGCTGTGCGAACGACGCTTAGAAGATCTGAATCTTGTAGTCCTGATGATTGATGGTATTCACTTGGGCGGCCAGGTGTTGGTGGTGGCCCTGGGGATCGCGGAAGGCGGAGAAAAGCACGTTTTGGGAGTGTGGCAAGGAGCCACGGAGAACACCACGGTGGTCCAAGGGCTTTTGGAAGATCTGGTAGATCGCGGACTGGATATGAAGCGGAGGTATCTGGTGGTGATGGATGGATCGAAAGCGCTGCGCGCCGGTGTAGAACGTGTTTTCGGTGAACAAGTGGAAGTGCAGCGCTGCCAGATTCACAAGCGGCGGAATGTGAAGGAGTACCTGCCCGAGAATTGTCAGAAAGACTACGACTTCGAAGTCCGGTCAATACCGCCATGATCACCATCAAGCGATAAGCAGTTCTTATTTTTACTTTCGTTTTTTTTGGTTCTGCAGGAGAGTGTACCCGTAATTGCGGGCTTCCCCATTAAGAGGCGATCTAAACGGTAGCGTAAGGCTGCGCTTCAACTTTCGTATCAGAAGAGAAACTTTTCGGCTCGCCGCGAGCCATTACGGCCCAACGGATCTCACTTCGAGCCTTCTACGAATGAGAGGCCGCTCTTCCGATCGGCCTCTCATTCTTTGCGCGTCTTGCAGCGAGCGACGAACGTTTTCTCGGCGGTGGCAGCTAATCGGCGGGGTTGGGGGTCGCTTTCCCCGAGAATGTAATGGTGATCAGGAAGCCATTTGTTCCTTTGTAGTCGAACTCATGACCCTGTCCCGAATAATTCTCCTCTTTCGTTTTCCACATGCGAAAACCGTTGTTGGATTGCGCCTCCCAATACTTTAGGTTGGGAATCACGATCTCTTGGTTCGGCTTTGTCCCCGCGACGCGTTCCAGTTCGACTTCTCCTTTTCCATTGTTCATCTTGGCATGCGCCACACCTGTTGTCTGGTCCACGTCCCAAGAAAAGGCTGCCGTGTCGGTTGCCGCCTTTTCCCACTTGAAGGGATACAACTGCCCCAGAATATCCGAGAGGGCCGCCTTCTGTTCGGGCGTGTCGCTGGGATCAAACGTCATGACCACCCAGGAATCCTTTCCCGTGCTCCAATCGCTGCCGAGATCGGTTGACACCCACACCTTTGCGCCATCGAGCTTGGTGGACTTGTAGTAGCCCGTGTCCACCTTCAGCACCAGATTGGCCCGGCAGAATTGCTTGCCGCCGTGCATTGTGGAGTGATTGTTGAAGTAGCAGGGGCAGAACATGTCGCAGCTGCACGCTTCTATGTAAGATGCAGTCATCGAGAAGTCAGGTTTTGAAGCCTGGGATGAATCCGCAGGTTGCGTGGGTTTGTCGTATTGCGCGAGAGTGGCACTCGAGAAGGCACAGCAGAGAGTGAACAGGAAGAATACTTTTCGCATCGGCTTCTCCTTCGCAGATTGTGCTTAGACTGAGGCCCGGTAAAGCTGTGGCGGAATTGTAATCCTCCAAGCGGGCGAGCCGCAAGTTCATGCGTCTCGAGTATAGGACATTTCCGAGACTCAAAATTCCGGGCTCGATTCGAAAGGGAACCATTTGTGTCTGCGAATCCCTGTTTTTCGTTCAAGCATGCCGCTGTTTCCGAAGCAAGCCCCAGAGGAGGTTTACAATGAAAAGTAAGCAGCCCAGTGCGAAGGCGTAGGCGGGCAGCGCGAAATTTATCATCGCGTACCAAGACTCGTTTGGATAAGACCCGATCGTGTGCTGGAGAACGAGTAGCTGGCCCATGAGAAGGACGAGCGACAACACTATTAGGATAAAGTGCAGGCGAGAGAGCTTTGGGTTAAGGGGAAGTCTCAGCCATCGGAAAAAGGCGAAGTAGAGCGCCGCGAAAAGGCCAAAGATGATAGCCCATAACAAGAATACGTGCGGTATGGTGACGACGAAATAGGTGAAGTGCATGTATACGTCAATGCCGGCTCGGTCGACCCAACCTAGGACGAGGGCCAATGAGGCAATGAGAGCGAGTACCAGCGCGGCGGAGGCGAAGAGTTTTGCCGGGAGAGTGACAGTAGGCATAGATTCAGTGACGGCAGAATACTCTCTTGTTTGTTGTCGGACAAATGTCGTGTGAGTTGCAGGAGAGTGACTCGAAGACGGCGAGGTTTTGGAGACGCTTGGTTCGAAAGGGAACGGTTTTGTCCCAGATTCCGATAATCAGGAGAGCTGATAAACCTTTCGGAAAGACCCTACTCGCCGACGGTCACATGCGGCGCGCATGCCCGAAGGGAGATCTTTTAGTCCAGCACACGTTGCCGTTATGCCTGTTGAGATTTTGGCTCCGTAGTTAGTACGCTCATCTCCAACTGCTCGCTCGATCCAACGAATTCCAAGCCCGTCCCAAATCGCCCCTGACCTAAGGCGTCACAATAGGCGACGCGGGCCGCGGACGTAAAGAGCGAGGAAAAAATAGAAAGCGAGTGTGCGGAACGACCTAGAACATAATCTTTCTCAATTCGTCTGCCTCTCTGAACTAGTAACTCCTTCCAGGTAATTGAGGTGGTTTTGAACAGGGTCATTGTGACCAGCTAATGTAGACGGTTTCTCTCAGCAATGAGATGTTTTGTAAAGCTCAGGGTGACAACGGAAGGAGTAACAGCAAATTTCATCGTTACGCGAGTCTATTCCTGGAATTTTGGCTCGCGAAGTGCTAGCGTAATTTGTGGTGGTTGTAAGACTTGGTAGCTTCAGTGAATGAATCCCGCAATATTCGGTCGGCGGGATAGCCATAATTGCTGCGGCTTGTTTCTCATTTTGATTTGCTCCCAGCCCTGTGAAGGTTCCTGACGCAAGAAGGTCAGGTTTTGCACCCAGCGCAAACCAAAGAAGAGGAAATGAGACTGTTCAAAAATCGGTTGGCTCCAAAAACGTTTCGCTGGGGACGCCTTTTAGGCGTTTGGTTGGCTGCATCTTTTTTCCTAAGTGTTTTTGTTCTTGCACAAGGCACGCAGCCGCTCGATCGCGACGCCATTTTAGGTCACCTGAACGCGGCAATTAATTGGTATCGAAATGCATCGGGCAAAGTCCAAACGGTTGGCTTGCCCAGCGATGAGCTTTATCAGGACAATGCCCAAAATCTTGCCGCTCAAGTTGTTCGGCTGGCTTTCGAGTCCGCACGGGCCGAAGCGCAACTAATCACCTCCGGAAATAGCTCCAACAATGGTGATGCGAATCAAGCTTCGCAAACGCCCACGCAGGAAGAAAAACTGGCCCAGTTTGCCGCGCAAGTGAAAGCCAAAATTGAGCAGGACCAGGCGCAATTAGACGCGCTGGACAAACAGCTCGCCTCAGCAACAGGCAGCAAAAAACAAAACCTACTGGATCAAAGGAAAAAGCTGCAGGGTGACCTTGAGCTGAATAAGGCGATGCAAGAAGCGGTCCAGCGAATGAGCACATTTATTCAGAACAACAGCGAAGCGTCAACGAACGGATTGCAGGGAAGCATCAATGATTTGGCACGTTCCATTCCCGAGGTGCTGGGCACCGCTTCGGCGCAGAGCGCTGCTCCGAAGCCCGCGGCCAGCGCGCAAACGCTAAGCCCGAGTTCAGGAGGATTAGCCGGCGATGCCAGAGCTGTGTATGACGAAATGCGCAGCATTCATGAACTGGATCAATTGATTAAAGGAACGGCGAGCTTGCGCGATATTGCCACCAACATTCAAAAGCCGTTACGCGCGAACTTGTCTGCAACGGTGCAACGTGGTCGCGAGATGTCTAATTTGTCCGCGACGCCCGGTGCGCAATCGACTCCAGCGACGCCTCAGGATTTCCAGAAGCTAACCGATCAATTCAAACATTTATCGAGCGCGCTGATTCCCCTCAACCAGGAAATCGTTTTGCTGGACGAGAGCCGTGCGAATTTTCTGCAGTGGCGCAGGACGTTGGTGCGCGAGTCGGGATACTCCGTGCGCGCCTTGCTGATGCGAGTGTTTGCGCTGGCTTTGGCGCTCGCGTTTGTGTTCACCCTTTCCGAGTTGTGGCGCAGATTAACTTTCCGTTATATCCACGATATGCGCAGGCGCCGACAATTCCTGATTCTCAGGCGGTTTGTTGTAGGTTTTTTGATCAGCATCGTGCTCGTGTTGGGATTCATCAGCGAATTCAGCTCGCTGGCTACGTTCGCAGGTTTCGTTACTGCGGGCATCGCAGTAGGGCTGCAAGCCGTCCTGTTGTCAGTGGCGGCATATTTTTTCGTGGTGGGTCGCTACGGAATCAGCGTGGGAGACCGCATCAGCATTGCGGGCGTGACGGGAGATGTGATCGATATCGGGCTGGTCCGCATGTACTTAGTGGAACTTGCAGGGACGGGGATTGAACTTTATTCTACCGGCCGCATTGTGGTTTTCTCCAACGCAGTGCTGTTTCAGGCTACCACGCCGCTGTACAAGCAAATTCCGGGCACCTCGTATGCCTGGCATGAGGTGGCAGTTTTGCTTGCGCAAGGCGCGAATCATAAGCTGGTGCAAGACAAGCTCACCGAGGTTGTGAATTCCGTGTACGCACAATATCGCGCTGGGATCGAAAAACAATATGGTGATATCGAGCGCCGAGTGGAAATTGAGCTGCGCGCGCCGGAGACAGAAGCGAAATTGGAGTTTTCGGAAAGCGGGCTGGAACTGATGGTCCGCTACCCGGTGGAAATTCGCAAAGCGCCTGAAGTTGACGACAACATCACGCGAAAGTTTCTGGAGACCATCAACAGCGATGTTGACCTAAAGGCTGCAATAGTCGGTTCGCCGAAAATACGGGCCGCTGTCAGGGGTTAAACGGATAGTCAGGGGAGAAATTTGGCTGAGAGAAGAAGAGCATACGGGCCCAGCCCTTATTTTATTAAGGATTCCCTCTGTTCCTCTTCTCTCTGCCCGCATACTCGCGTAAGAGTCGAAAATCATCAATCAGGGAAATACTGTATGCGTCAGAAGACCTAAACTGTAGGACCACGAAGGTTAGTTTTGGCCGTTAGTGCTTTGAAACTTTTTGCTTTTCGAGCTTTTCAACCAGATTCGCCGGCAACTGATGCAACAATTCAAGAAAAACACCGTTAGTCCATCCGAAGCCGATTACGTTCTCCTGGTATCCTACCCGGATACGGGTTTTTGAGGCTCGCGAGACCACATCATATTTTTCGAACATGGTCTTGGTGCGCTCGAAGTCCTCCAGCACCATATGCAGAAAGTGAAAGGAAACGCGATCTGCGTCGGCATTGAATCCGTAGCGTTTCATTCCCTCGATAGCAATCAAGTGGATGGGAGCCCAGCCATACGGGAAATCCCACTGCGCACCGGTTTCATGCCGGCTCATGGCTAGGCCACCGGCATGTTCGAATAACGAAAGGTTGTGCATCACCGCGTCCGCTTGCGCTTTGCTTGCGGCGTCGACCCATAGCGGATAAAACGTAGTCGCGTATTCGTACGTCGAGCGCTTGTTGGTGACGACGTCATAGTCAAAGTACAGACCGCGGCGCTCGTCCCACAAATATTTGTTCATACGCTCAAGGCGATCGGCCGCATTGCGCCGCCATTTTTCAGCATCTTCGTGGTGGCCCAGAATAGTGGCCATCTCTGTGAGGTCTTTTTCCTCTTTATAGAGGAGACTGTTGAGGCAGACGGGAGCGTAGTGGTGCGTGTCGGCGCTGAAGGGACCGAAGCGAAACGAGACATCAAATCCCGATTCCCGCATGGTGCGGTCGCCTTCGTAATAATTCGCGGTAAGCGCTACGCGATCTGTTGGGCAATCAGCGGTGGGAGTTGTTTGCGATGCGGGATCGCACTCAAATTCAAAGACGGGGCCCGCGTGTGGTGCGTCCGGATTCTTTCCCAGGTGCACAACGTAAGAAGCTTCGTCGCCTTCGTGGTGCGTGAGCATGTATCGTGCGACGCCGCGATAGTAATCCTTTGGATTGCCTAAAATTTCTGGCACCGGGCCTTCTCCGTGGTCAAAGTATCGGGAAAGTCCGGTGTCGCCAGCCAGATGCGGTGGGCGTATCCACTCTTCATAGTCCGTGACCGCAAACTTGTAGGCTCTTTCGAGCCACGAGGAATCTGTTTGCCCCACAGCTTTGTCCGCGTCGTAAACAGCAAGAATCATGGACGTCAGAAAAGGAGGTTGCGAGCGCGTAAGATAGTAAGTTCGATTGGCGTTCAGAACCGCTCCGTAATGCTCGATCTCAAAAAAGAAGTTTTCAACCATTCCCTTGGCGATTGGTTCACGATTGTCCCGAAGTAACCCGAGGATTATGAAATAGCTGTCCCAGCCGTACATCTCGTTGAACTGTCCGCCGGGAACCACGTAGGGATGAGGAAGAAAGAGAACACCCTCGTTGGGGATGTCACTGAGATCGACGTCACCAGCCGACGTGATTTTTTTTGGCAAGCGCGCTACAAGGATAGCGCAGTACTTCTGAAGTTCGACTATGTCAGCAGGCTCGGGAAACCCAAGCGGTAGATAAAGGTAGGGTTCGCCTTCCGTTTTTATGTCCTCGAACGTCTTACAAATAGCCAAAGAGCGAGTCAAATATTCCCAGCTCGATAAAATGTATTTTCTAATTTGTTCCAGGGGATGCGCGGTCTCGGTCATAGTCGGGAGTTGGGATGATGGGTGGCCATAAGAGATCTCGGTTCGAGTAGATATCAAAGTTAAGATGCCCGCTGCCAAAACTCTGAACCAAATGCCCGTGAATGAATTGGGCCAACGCATAAACGGCCGCGCCAAACTCCAAACTCCATTGTCGCAATAGAAGCTGTTTGCTTCAACCGAAACGGTTCGGGAAGTGAGACGCGCAAGTTTCAAGCGGAGTTCAGGATTCAGCTGGCGTCGAGCCAGTGTTTACAAAGAATAGTGGGGTTCGGACTGTGTTTGTCATCACTTTGCGGCGAGAATAGAATCGCAACCCGACATAGGATTCTCTGAGGTGCGGCCGGATGTGGACTGCGTGTAAGAAAAGTGCGCTGATCGCTGGGCTGCTAGCATTTGTGATCCGGCCACACGTCTTCAGTACAACGAACTCGATTAATATTTACACGCAGCGAGTTGATAACCAGCGCAGCGGAGTAAATCTAGTTGAGACGGAACTTAATCAATCGAATGTGAGAACTCAGTTCGCAAAGCTCTGGACACTGTATTCCGACGCCAAAATAATGGCCCAGCCACTCTATGTTTCTCATCTTGTGAGCCATAAATGCCCGCAGGGGTGCAACACGGTATTATTCGCTTCGATGAATAACACGGTCTACGCATACATCGCAGATCAGAAACCCGCGACTTCGAATGACACATTGATCTGGTCAAAGTCTTTAGGGCCCCCTCGCGCGGGCTCGCACGACATCGACGAGGCCGCTCTCGACGATCCGTCATGGGGAATCTTAAGTACTCCGGCGATCGATGTCGCGAAAAATCTAATCTATGTGGTCGCCTGGAATAACGATCAGACGTATCGAATCTACGCGCTTGACCTACGGACCGGCGAAACAGTCAAAGGTCCTGTTGTAATGGAGGGCTCGATCGGTGAAACCTCGTTCACCCAGCATGGTAAGAATTGGAAACAGCTGCGAAAGCAGCGAGCGGGCTTGTTACTGGATCATGGCTCGGTTTACGTAGCATTTGGCGGGGACAACGAAGGCGGAATTGCGGGCTGGCTTTTTGCGTATGATGCTGCGACTTTACAGCTTCGCACGGTGTGGAGCCCGGAGCCTGGGGGAAAGAGCGGCGGAATCTGGATGTCTGGAACTGGACCAGTGGCAGATGAGGGCGCAAATGTCTATTTGCAGACGGGGAATGGTGATTACGACCCAAAGAAAAACCAATACGGCGACAGTCTGGTTAAATTAAAGTTGAATGAAAACAAGCTAGACGTGGTGGACGCCTTCACTCCCTGCAATCAGTCCTATTTGAATCATCAGGATTTGGACATGGGCTCTGCAGCTCCTCTTTTACTGCCAGACAATTTGCTTTTGAGCGGAGGGAAATACGGAAATCTTTACCGGATGCATCGCGATCATCTGGGGGGCTACGTTTCGGGCGGGTGGCGCAAAGAGGAATGCTCGGATTCGCAAAGCGTTCTGCAAACTGTCACAGTAAATCGCGGTCACATTCATGGCTCCCCAATCTATTGGAGCGGACCGGAAGGTAAGCAATGGATATACGTGATGGCAGAGGCAAAAAATCTGACCGCTTTTCCATTTGTCGGCGGGAGATTAAAGACTGGCATTGATGACGTAAAAATGAGCGCGTGGAAGCCTCCCCGCCAAGCACCTGCAATTTGTCACAAACCTGCACGCAACTGGATGCCAGGCGGTATTCTTGCGCTTTCGAGCGACGCGAACCGAGCGGGTACTGGTATCGTATGGGCCCTAGTCCCCGCGAATGGAGATTCCAACACGTTTCGCGGTGTGAAGGGAATGCTGCTGGCGCTGAATGCGGAAGATGTTTCGCAAGAATTATGGCGCAGTCAGGGGCCCGATGGCGAATCGGATACTGCCGATAGCTTCGGATTGCTTGCGCGTTTTGTCTCGCCCACAGTAGCAAATGGGAAAGTGTTCGTGGCCAACGCCGGAGATCATGAAGAACTCAAACGGTATTGCGGAACGCGGCCTACGCAATTCCCGAAAAATTATGGTGTGGTGGTTTACGGCCTGAAGAATTAATTCGAACCGGAGATCGTTTTGCCATTTTGTATCTTTAGTTGCCAGTGAAAAACTCTTCCACTTCCAAAGTCCAAAAGATTCAGGATTTCCTGTTTCTCTTAGCTCTCACGTGCGCGGCCATCCTCGTGAACGGGTATCACTATGCCATCGAAGACATGGGGATATACCTGCCGGCCATCAAAAGAATAATCAACCAAGCTCTGTATCCTTATGACGCAAATTTCTTTCTCCTGTTCACTCGCTGGACGTTATTTCATCAAGCAGTAGCGGACGTAGTTCGCGTTACGCATATTTCTCCGGAAGCGCTTCTTTTCTATTTGCACATCCTAAGCATCTTTTTGGTGCTGCTGGGATGTCTGCGACTTGCCCGAAAATGTTTTTCTGAAGCTTACGCGCAGTGGAGCGGTGTCGCGCTGGTGGCCACATTTCTAACCATGCCGGTTGCGGGCACCGCGCTTTTCTTGGTCGATCAACATCTGCACCCGCGTACTTTCGCTACTGCGTTTTTGTTATTCGCCGCCGTAGCCGTGCTCGAAAAAAGACCTATCGCCTTGTTCTGGATATTCTTGACGGCTCTCTGCCATCCGACTATGGCGGTTTACGGGACCTTTCACTTATTCATTCTTGCTCTGCCGGGTAAAACCTCAGCGCAACCGGCGCTTGCTTACAGTGCGATTCCGTTCGGAGCTCCGCCAAACCCGATCTGGCGCGAAGTGATGGCCGGCCGCAGCTATCACTATCCGTTTTCCTGGGCTTGGTACGAGTGGTTGGGGGCCCTCGCGCCGATCGCGTTGCTGGAATATTTTGCACGGCTGGCGCGTCGCGACCATATGCCGACCTTGGAACGCGTTTGCCGGCGGCTGGTGATTTCCACTGTATTAGGAATCTTGGTCGCAATCCTGGTTTGCCAATTCCTACAAATCCAGACACAAACTTGGGCGCGGCTGGAACCCTTGCGCATTCTTCATTTCACTTACGTTGTATTCATTCTGTTTTCGGGCGCCATGCTGGGGAAATATGTACTGCGAGAACGGCCTATGCGATGGCTCGCTCTATTCGTGCCACTCGCTTCCATCATGCTTTACGCCCAGCGACAAGAATTTCCGTCGAGCGATCACATCGAGTGGCCTGGAAGACCTCCGCGGAACGAATGGGTGAAAGCCTTCGATTGGGTGCGCTATAACACACCGCAAGATGCACTGTTTGCGCTGGACCCCGATTACGCCAGACAGCCGGGAGAAGATTACTATGGCTTTCGCGCGTATGCGGAACGCAGCATGCTCGCTGACGGTGACAAAGACGCTTCAGTGGTCGCGCTATTTCCGGACCTCGCCTGGCAATGGAAGCTGGAAGTCCGCGACCGCCAAAACTGGAAGCAGTTCACTCTGTCAGATTTCGAATCTTTGAAAAAGAAATACGGGGTGACCTGGGTAATCGTCAGAAGGGGCAGCTCGGCGGGAATGCCATGTCCCTATGAGAACGCTGCGGTAACGGTCTGCGAGATTCCTTGATCCGCCGAATTCCGGTTCGGCGCTATTTCTTAGTTGCCCAGTACAGGCCAATTCCGCCAAAAATATAAGAACGCGCCTTTATCATCGAATATCCGGATTCATCCAACAATGCCGTGAACTGCGGCATGGTGAGAAAATGGCGCAGCGAATCAGGAAGATAGGTGTACACACGCGCGCGTCCATGAAATAGCAATCCCCACATGGCTCCTTGCGCAAACAAATATCCAAGATAAATGCGTCGCAGTATCAAATTGGACGGCAAAAAGAAATCGATGTTCACCATTGACCCGCCGGGCTTCGTCACACGCTGGATTTCGCGAATGGCTTTTTTAACGTCGGGGCAATTTCGCAAGCCATATCCGATGAAAACGCAATCGAAAGAGTCGGCAGCGAAAGGGAGAGCCGCCGCGTCGCTGCAAACCGCGTCTTTCAACCCGGCCGCGCGCGCGAGCCGAAGCATTCGTTCGGTAATATCCGCTGCAATGGGTGTTGAGTGCGGAAGGCGCTCAAGTACAAGCTGCGAGAAATCTCCAGTACCGCAAGCCAGATCCAACACCACGGCGTTTTCCGGTAGCGAAGCCTTGGCCACCCCAAGCCGTTTCCAACGGCGATCCATCCCGAAGGAAAGAACGCGGCTGATAAAATCATAACGCGGCGCAATGGTGTGGAACATCTCGCGCATCAAGCGAGAGTCTTGGCGTTCAGCGGGAGCTTTCATTCGCGAACGTAAATCTTATCACCCACGCGCGCAAACATTGCGTAAGTTTGCGAGGTTTATCGTATTTCCGCAACAAAGTCTGATTATGACGTTCCTGCGGTTGCCTATTGTATTCTGTGTAAGTCGCGGTAATGGATTCTGACCGAACGCAGGCCTTCGAAGGGTGAGATGGCGATTCTTGTTAAAGGTCGGGCGCTCGCCCCTTTGGAAGACTAAAGAGGTATTCTTTGCGGAAGAAATCTTCGGGCAAGAGGTCGTCATTAAGTAAGTGGAAGTGGGCAGCGCTCATACTGCTCGCCGTTCTCGCCACCGGTTACGGCGTGCTCAGCCATTTCATGGGCGGCCCCCGAGACGTGTACGGCTTCCTGCGTTATGCTTTGCCGCAATGGCATCGCGGCGATCTCCACCTCGGAGATCGCGCGCCAGATGTCCCGCTGATGAGCCTCGATGGACAAACCCAGTTTCATCTCAGCGACCGTATCGGCCAGCGGCCGCTTGTTCTGATCTTCGGCAGCTATACCTGACCGCCCTTCCGTCGCGAGGTAGGCTACCTCGTCAATCTCTATAACGATTACAAAACCCAAGCGAACTTCTTGACTGTTTATATTCGCGAAGCGCATCCGCAGGACGAATGGCAGATGAAAAGCAATGTGGACGAAAGCATTTGCTATCGTCAACCGCAGACGCTCGCGCAGCGCGTCGCCATTGCCAATGATTTCATCCAGCGCTTCCATTTCAATCTGCCCATTAGCGTGGACGACATGCACGAAACGGCGGACCTAGCCTACGGAGGCTGGCCCGAGCGCATTTACATCATCGACGAGTCCGGGAAAATAGCCTACCGGGGCGGCCTGGGTCCTTTTAACTATCATCCAGAAGAAGCTCGCGCCTGGCTGGAAACGAGATTTGGACCAACGCACGTCACCACCGGCGATGCCGATGCCAACAACTGATTCCATGTACCATGCCGTACAATGCCAACAACCGAATTTAAGACGGTGAGCTGCGCAGTTCCACACAAGATAGGGTTAGGCCAGGGACCAAAAACATGCTATGCTCAGGCTGCGTTTGTTGCTCTTGTAACACCTTTAGATTCGATTGAAGGGGCTGCAAGTTCACACTTGCGGCCTCTTTTGCTTTACGGCTGGAGGCGGTCGAGAACTACAAATAGCTTAAAAAGAAGGAAGTACATCAGTGAGAGAACAAGGAACAGTAAAGTGGTTCAATGCCAGCAAGGGTTTTGGATTCATCCAGCGCCAGTCCGGCGAGGACGTTTTCGTCCACTTTTCCGCGATTCAGGCGGAAGGGTATAAGTCGCTGAACGAAGGCCAAGCGGTTGAGTTCGAAGTGACCCGTGGCCCCAAGGGCCTGCAGGCTGCGAACGTTACCAGCCTCTAGTCAAGAAGGGCGGACCGGCAAAAACCGGTTCGCCCTTTTTTTTCGCACACGCAGTTTCGGTCTCAGGAGCCCCGTTGAAAGCACTCCCCGAAGGACAGTACATCAAGCATTTTCAGTATGGTTTGGGCGTGATTACGGAGTCCGATCACGACCGCACTTCGATCGATTTTGACCTTCACGGCATGAAGAAATTCGTTACCAGCATCATGGTGGTGGAAATTGCGGAAGGCACACCTCCCAAGCGCAAACGTGCAAGACGCGCCAAGAAACTAGTGGCTGGAATCGTGCCCGCGGTAGCTTTGCCTGGAGCGAAATGACGGCGCAGATCATCGTCCAGTTCGTCGGTTTCCAATCCAAGCCGTCAGCACGCGAATATACTTTTACCGTTCGAGAGCCACAGACGGAGCCGCGCGAATTCACGCTTTCCATTCCTAACGAAGCGTTCAATACTCGACGTGTGCGTTATCAGGATGCGCCGGACATTTGTTCGCACAGGCTTCATCGCGAACTCGCAGCAGCCGAAAACCATCCACCGGATACTCATTTCGATCTTACGGATGCCGAGCTAGATGAATATCGCACTACGCACATGCACAAACCTCCAAAATATCCTTACGCTCCGAAGCCCGATCAAGACGCTTAAGGCAAACACCGCTCGCTCAAAACCTTCCGTAGAAAAAACCGAAACATACTCTTCTGTTCTTACAATTTCAGCGCTTTTCGTGCGCCGGAATTACTTCAAAATTCTTGCCATATCTGCGGTCCTGTTGATTCCTTGCTTTTGGCACAGACATATTGCTGCGGGTGACCTGTCTAGCCACATGTATAACGCCTGGCTTGCCCAATTGATCGAGCGCGGGCAAGTAACGGGCTTATGGCTCGATTCGCGATGGAACAACGTCCTGTTCGATCTGCTGGTGAGCGGATTGGGAAGGTTTTTCAGCCTGCAAGTGACCGAGAAGATCGCCGTATCTGTATGCGTGTTGATTTTCTTTTGGGGCACGTTCGCACTGGTTTCTGCAGCCGGTAAAAATACGCCATGGTTCTTGGTTCCTCTGTTCGCAATGATTGCCTACGGTTACACGTTTCACATGGGATTTTTCAACTACTACCTCTCGCTGGGCTTGTCGTTTTTCGCGATTGCCCTTTTCTGGCGAGGTAAAAAGTGGGAGAGGCTGATTCCCCTGGCGCTTGCGCCAGTAATCGTTCTCGCACACCCTCTCGGGCTCGCATGGATGGTCGGTGCGATTGCTTACATCGCAATTGCGGAAGGGATACCGGCACGATACCAGCCCGTATTGCTGCTCCTAGCTGGCCTCGCTCTCGTGCTGATTCATTTCGACTTCTGGCGGCACTACGAGATCATGGCCCAGCCCCAGCGGTTTTATTTATTCAACGGTTCCGATCAATTGCTCCTCTTTGGTCCGCGCTACGATGTCCCGCGCATCGGGCTAATCTGTTTTGCGATCGCGGCTGTCGTAATAGATATCTACGGGAGAATCCGTAAGCGCGAGGACTTGAGACAATACCCAATTCCTGCACAGCTTTATATCGTTTTAATCCTGGCAGCATGGCTACTGCCTGACGCCATCCGATTCCACCCTGGCAACTCGGCAATCTTAGCTCTGTTGACCGAACGCTTGACCTCCGTTTCTGCCGTGGTTTTTTGCTGCCTACTTGGTGTGATGCGTCCGCGTGGGTGGCACTTGCTTGGATTCACTACCATTGCCGCTATATTTTTCACATTTGTTTATCAAGACACAACAATTGCAAACAGCATGGAACTCCAAGCCCAACAGCTCGAAAGAACCGTGCCCCGAAATTCGCGTATTCTAGCGACCATCAAGCCACTGGACAGCTCGCGCATTTTGATTCAGCACATTGCTGACCGCGCGTGCATCGGCTATTGCTTTAGCTATGGCAATTACGAGCCCAGCTCCGAGTTTCGCGTGCGAGCGATGCCCGGCAATCCCTATGTGATGTCCGATTACGATCTTGTGGTTGACATGGAAGACGGCACGTATGAGATGCAACCGGAGGACCTACCCGCTTACCAACTCTACCAATGTAGCGAGGACGGAACCGGATTGTGCATCCGGGCCCTCGCCGCCGGAGAAGAAAACGATCGTTTGGGCGTTCACCCCGACGAGTGAGAGTCCTTTGGTCAATCGTCCTGAAGAGGGTTGCTAAACTGGAGCCGATCTTTAACTTCTGTGAAAATGGCTCTCGCGAACGATCCCAAGCGCGACCGCGCGATGCGCTTCATCGAAGATCCCGAACTCGCGCGCGCGAGAATGGCGCCTGCATTCGCTATTACCACGATCGATGGACGGAAAGTCTCCATCGATGATTTACAGGGAAGGGTGGTTCTGATCGATTTCTGGGCTACGTGGTGCGCGCCGTGCCGCGAGGCTTTGCCGCATATAAAAGACATCGCGAAGAAATTTCAGGGGCAGCCTTTGGTAATACTCAGCGTGAGCCTCGACACGGATGAAGACAAGTGGAAGCAATTCGTCAGCAATAACGGTATGACTTGGCTGCAGACTCGCGACGGGGGATTTACCGGGCCGATGTCGCGACTTTTTAGCGTTAGCGCTATTCCGCATACGTTTACGATTGATTCCGACGGCATTTTGCAAGACGAGCACATCGGCGACGCGTCCATCGAAGGCCAGCTGAAAAAGCTAGTGAAACGCGCGAGCGAAAGCGAGTTGGCCGGAAAAGCGGGGCAATAACTCATAGCGGCCAATGCCCCTTTTGACTTGGGCGGATGATTTGCGCGGGTTCTTGCGATTCTTGTATCATTCTCGACATATTCCCGGTGCCGAGACTGGGAAATTGACGGAGGCACCATGAAGAACGGGAAGATTCGCAGTTTACGCTGGTATTTTTTGGGCTTGGTGATTCTGCTGCTGAGCGCATCGCTATTCGCCGCGGGAAGCATTTACGATTTCACATTGAACTCGATCGATGGCAAGCCCATGCCGCTTGCGAATTTCAGAGGCAAAGTAATTCTTGTGGTGAATGTGGCCAGCCGTTGCGGGTTCACGCCCCAGTACAGCGCGCTCGAATCCATCTACGAAAAGTACAAAGACCAGGGCTTTGTAATCGTTGGATTTCCTGCAAACAATTTCGGCGGACAGGAACCCGGCACCAATGCCGAAATCAAAAAGTTCTGCTCGGCCAAATACAACGTCACTTTTCCGATGTACGCCAAGATTTCAGTGAAGGGCGACGACCAGGCTCCGCTTTATAAATATCTGACCGAAAGCGCGAACCCCGCTTATGCCGGTGAGATTAAATGGAACTTCACAAAATTCCTGGTAGATCGCGACGGCCATGTGATCCAGCGCTTCGAGCCGGACACCACGCCGGACTCGCCGCAGGTGACTTCGGCAATTGAACAAGCTTTGAAAATGTAAATTGTTTTTACAGTGAGCCAAAAACGGCCACGCCGGTGGGAGTGCCAACGTAGACTTTTCCGTTGGCGATCATCGGCGTGATGAATTTGTTGTCACTGAAGTTGTCGCGGCCATTGGCAGCCTGGCTGCTGTTGTACAACTCATTGCCAAGATTCGTGGCGTCGTAGGCGTGCAGAACGCCGTTTCCGTTTTGGTTTTCCACCGCCCATAGGATTCCATCAGAAGTTCCGTTCGCCGAAATACTCGGGGTGGTTCCGGGATAACCAAAACCGCTGGGACTTTGCGATCCGGCTGGCGCCACCAGTTTCGCATTCACAATCGAGAATGCTTTCAAGGAATCGTCGACCGCGCCGTAATAAACCGCGTTGTTAAAATATGCGGGTGTCGCAAATGAACCGCCGGATAATCCATTCGAAGAAATTTCCTGGTAGATGGCGCTGTCGTTATTCGTATTGAACTTCCCCATCAAATTGCGGTTTACGACGTATATGTGTCCATCCTTGCCGGCTCCCACCGCAAGTTGCCATCTATTGCCAACGTTATCGGTCAGATCCGGCAGCAATATTTCTCCGCCAGAACCGAGATCCTCGTCCGAGTTCGATTCCGAAGTGGTGTTGTACATGGTGAAATAATCAGCGACTTTAACAGTGTTGTTCGCGGTGGAAATCTTGATGAACGCGTTGCCGTAATCTGAGTTTATCGGAAAGCCGTTGGTATCGAGGGTGTCGTCAAATGTTCCATTGGCATCGAGAAAGTAAAGGTTTCCCGAGGAATCTGCTGCCGGGCCATCGCCGGCCATCCATATCGCACCTTCACTGCCGTTCGGAATCACGTTGAGCACCGAGGTCCGCTGCAAAGTCGTTTCGTTGTAACCCATGATCCATCCGGTATAAGGGCCGTCGTCACAGTGCGATGCCCAGGTGGTGTAAATCACTCCGTTTAGCAGGAGCAGCGCCGCCCTTTCCTTATATTGTTTTGGATCAAAGGTGGTCGTCCCGCTTTGATTTGGATATGTCGCCTGGATGGTGACCGGGCTGCCGGATACTTCCGCGCCGGTGGTAACGTCCAAGGCGTGAAGTCTCTGGAAATAATTGCCGTTGCCGTCTTTGGACATCCCCACTATATAAATCACGCCGTGCGAACCCGCGTTAAGATCGATTACCGGCGTCGAAGTGATACCGATCTCCGGCGTCACTTGGCCGCACCCTCGATCATCGCTCGCCGTTTCGTTTGCTCCTAGCACCGAGACTTTCCAAAGCTGCGTGAATGTGTCGGCATCGAAGGCGTAGGCTGAGTCGTTTTCCGTAACAACAAACACGACGTTGTGCGTGGCCCCAGACACGGTCAAACCGGAAGCGTAAAGCGGCTCGGCATCCACCAGACCATCTACGGACAAAAATCCAATTTTTCCAAAACTCGACGAGTTGAGATTTGTAGGAGTCAAAATCGTTTCATTCAAATTTTGGCCTGAGCGAGCCAGATCGTTGTGATAGGTAAGCACACTCACGTTGCTAGGCGGAAGCGCTGAATTGACATTGAGCGTCACTGTATTGCTGGTGACCGCCCCGTCTGTGTTGCTAATGGCTACGTGGATTTGCGCCCGGTCGTCCGAGGCCGGTGTCTGCGTAATCGTCAAGGTGCTCGAATTGGTTCCCACCGCGGCTGTGTTCATATACCACTGGTACGCCAGGGGAGCGGTGCCGGTGGCGACTACGGTAAATGTCGCAGTCTGACCTGCGGTAACTGTCAGGGCGGTGGGCTGAGACGAAATCGCTGGCGCAGTCGGCGGAGGGTTGCTTCCGCCGCTCGAGGTCGTACCGCAAGCAGAAAGGCATGCCACAACGGCGAAGAGAAGCACGGATAGTTGCAGGTTGGCTCTAGATCTCAAAGCCGCCTCCGCGAAAATTGCTCCGCTGGCGAACAACCGACGTGGCCTTCTTAGAACCCTTTGCATCAGCCTACAATGCTATCGCTCCCTCAGCTTGTTTGCACCTGCCCAACCGGCCAGATTCCGACCGGTACAGCGAAAGGATCTACCGCACGCGCAACACGATAGCAGACAGGCCTCGCGCTTTGCGGGGCGTCTTTTAAATAGAACTGATTCTTAGGCAGGAGTCTTAGAGGTGCGCTGCGCGGTTTCGGCTGTCACCGGCTCTTCATGATCAGAGGCTACCATTGCAGCACCCTGACGCTTGTTGTAAAGCCAGTCTCCCAAACGCCAAGCCAGCAATATCGCAAGCACGAATCCGTAAGCGAAAGGCTTGCGCTCGTCGGATTTGACCAGCCAGTAATAATGAATCACGCCCGCAATCGCGCTTAGGTAAATGAGTCGATGAAGTCGCTGCCAGCGCTTTCCGCCCAGCCTGCGAATCCATCCGGCTGTGGACGTGATCGCCAGCGGAATCATCAGCACGAATCCCGTAAATCCCACAGTGATGAACCGTCGTTTCTGCACGTCCTTCCACATTTCTGACCAGGCGAAGAATTTATCCAATCCAATCCAGGTGGAAAAATGCAGGCAGGCGTAAAAAAAAGCAAAAAGGCCAAACATCCTGCGAAATCTAATGAGCTGCGCTATATGCAGAACCTTTCTCAGCGGAGTTATCGCCAGCGTGATGATCAGGAAACGCAGCGTCCAATCGCCGGTGGTGTGCGTGATGAATTCGATGGGATTTGCGGTGAGGTCGCCGTGCAACGCTCGCCATCCCAGCATTCCCAGCGGCACCAGGCAAAGCAAAAACACGAAAACTTTGGTCCATTTGCTGGTCAAAAACGAGTTCACGCGGAGGCTCGCAGGCTAGTAATACTTGCTCAGATCCATTCCGGCATACATGCTCGCCACTTGGTCGCCGTATCCATTGAACATCAAGGTATCCCTGCGCAAAAATTCGCCCAGCCGTCGTTCTTTGGCTTGGCTCCATCGTGGATGATCCACCGTCGGATTCACGTTGGAATAAAATCCATATTCATGTGCGTTCGCAATGTTCCAGGTGGTGGGTGGCTGGTCTTTCACGAAGCGTATTTTCACAATGGACTTGATGCTTTTGAAACCATATTTCCACGGGATCACCATGCGGACCGGCGCGCCGTCCTGGTTCGGCAGCGTCTCGTCGTACATTCCGACCGTCAGCAGCGTCAGCGGATTCATCGCTTCGTCCAGGCGCAAACCTTCCACATAAGGAAGTTCAATGCCTGCGTACGGGGCTTCCGGCATCTGTTTTACATCGTAGTAACTTTGAAATGCGACGAATTTCGCGGAGGGCTTCGGTTGCACCATGTCTGCCACCGTTTTGAAAGAATAACCGATCCAAGGCACCACGATGGACCAGGCCTCAACACAACGATGCCGGTATATCCGCTCTTCCAGCGGAGCAAGTTTCATGATTTCGTCCATGCTGAACCTGTGCGGTTTGTTCACTTCGCCTTCAACCGAGACGCTCCACGGGGAAGTCTGAAAGTTTTGCGCATTTTTCGCGGGTTCTTCCTTGCGCGTGCCGAACTCGTAGTAATTGTTGTAGTGCGTTACGTCGTTCAGCGGGGTTTGCTTCTCATTCGTGCTGTACGGGCCCTTAATGACTCCGTTCAGCCTGACGGGCGTGGACCCCGTCGCGGGCCCAGCCAACAGGCGCGGAATATTCTTGTAGCCCCAGACGGCGCCTCCGGTCGCAGCCAGTCCGAACAGGAAATTTCGCCGGCCCATGTAAAGGCGCTTAGGAGTAACGTCCGCGTAGGTTAGTTCTGGGGCCTTCTTAATCAGCATTTGCGGCTCCGCGAGTGAATCTCACACTGTATATACATGATACGCATCCCACTACTGTTTGGATGCCAAAACCGCTAAATGGAAGCTCGTGATTTGCTTGTTTGTGCGCAAGGCAACGCCGCAGATTTATGTGGAATAACCTTTTGGATTTTGCTGTCGCCAGTTCCATGCGGATTGAACGATCGTGCGCAGATCGGATGCCACGGGCTTCCATCCCAGAACGCTTTGAATTCGGGAAGAGTCCGCTATTAGCGTGCTGGCATCGCCCGCGCGTGGCCCTTCTATACGAGTACGTATTTCGCGATTGGTCACTTGGCGCGCGCACTCGATCACTTCCAGCACGGAATAGCCATGACCAGTCCCAACGTTTAAAGCTTCGGACTTTCCTCCGCGGCGAAGATGGCCGAGCGCGAGGATGTGAGCATCCGCGAGGTCTGAGACGTGGATATAGTCGCGGACAGGCGTTCCGTCCGGCGTGGGATAATTATTTCCAAATACCGCAAGTTCGGGTTTTTCGCCGGCTGCGGCTGCCAATACATTCGGAATCAAGTGCGTCTCGGGGTCGTGATCCTCGCCGCACTTTTCAGTTGCTCCTGCGGCATTGAAATATCGCAGTGAGATAAATTTGAAACCGTGCGCAAGATCGTAACTTTCCAGAAGCCGCTCCATGCAGAATTTGGACCAACCGTACGGATTCTTCGGCCATTGAGGACATTTCTCTGAAATAGGAATTTCCTTCGGATCGCCATAAGTGGCGCAAGTGGAGGAGAACACCACGACGCGGACTCCCGCTCGCACCAGAAATCCCATAAGCGCGATTCCTTGCGCCACATTATTTTCGAAATATCTTGCGGGGTCGGTTACAGACTCGCCAACCGAGGTTAGCGCGGCGAAGTGAACGCAGGCGTCTATCGTATGGTCTTTGGCGATGCGTGCTAACAAGTCGGTATCGCCCGCTTTTCCTTGGTAAAAAGAGACGTCCTTATCAACAGCGCCACGGTGGCCGTAGACAACATCGTCCAGTACCACGACCTCTTCATGGTTCGCGCGCAGCCGCTCCACCGTCACGCTGCCGATGTATCCCGCACCGCCTGTAACAAGAATCGCCATCACACCCTTTCGAGAACTTACGTTTCGGTCAGAATCCATTATTGCGACTTATACAGGATACAACAGGGAGCCATGGCCAACCGTGCGCGGGATCTGCCGTTTCGTGCACGTTACGCGAGGCCTTGCCGTCATTTTAGGCGGGACTATAACATTTGGCGAAGGACGTATTGCAAGATTCCGCCGTGTTGGTAGTAGGCTAGCTCGAAGGGCGTGTCGACGCGAGTGATTGCCGTAAATGTTTTTTCAGCGCCGTTCGCGCTACGCGCGCGGACTTTCATTTTCTTGCGGGGAGCAAAATTATGAGCCAGACCGTCGACTTCAAATATTTCAAGACCGGTAAGGCCGAGCGTTTTCAGATTTTCATCCGGCAGAAATTCGAGCGGAAGCACGCCCATGCCGACCAAATTGCTGCGATGGATGCGTTCGAAACTTTCTGCCAACACGGCGCGGACGCCCAGCAAATTAGTTCCTTTGGCGGCCCAGTCGCGCGAAGAACCGGAACCATATTCTTTACCGGCGATGACGATGAGCGGGACGCGTTCATCGCGATATTTTATGGCCGCGTCGTAGATGGGCATCTTCTCGCCGGTGGGCTGATGAATGGTCCAGCCACCTTCGGTGCCGGGAGCGAGAGCATTGCGCAGGCGGATGTTGGCGAAGGTCCCGCGCATCATTACTTCGTGATTGCCGCGGCGCGCGCCGTACGAATTGAAATCTTTTGGTTGAACACCGCGCGAAATTAAATATTTTCCTGCGGGTGAGTCGGGCGGAATCGAGCCGGCGGGAGAAATATGGTCGGTGGTGACGCTGTCACCGAGCACGGCAAGTGCACGCAGTCCGGTAAAATCTTTCAAGGCGCCGGGAGTTCGCGGCATATCGTGAAAAAACGGCGGATCCTGGATGTAAGTGGACTTCGGATCCCAGGCGTAGAGATCGCCTTCAGGAATCGGCAGGGCTTTCCAGTGTTCGTCACCGGTGTACACGTCGGCATATTCTTTTCTGAACATGTCGCTCGAAACTGAAGAGCGCATGGTGGATTCGACATCCGCAGGCGTAGGCCAGATGTCGCGCAGATAAACGGGCTTGCCAGCTTTGTCCTTGCCGAGGGGCTCGTTCACGATGTCGAGATCCATACGGCCAGCCAACGCGTAGGCCACAACCAGCGGTGGAGACGCCAAGTAATTTGCGCGGCAGAGTGGATTGATACGGCCTTCGAAATTGCGATTGCCGCTCAGAACTGAAACGGCGAGAAGATTATTTCCCTGGATGGCCTGGCTGATCGGCTCGGAAAGCGGGCCGCTATTTCCTATACATGTGGTGCAGCCGTAACCGACAAGATTGAAATGCAGCGAATTCAGGTAAGGCCATAGGCCGGCTTTTTCAATGTAGTCGGTGACAACTTTCGAACCGGGCGCAAAACTAGTTTTTACCCAGGGCTTGGAGGTCAGGCCACGCTCGACGGCGTTTTTTGCCAGGAGGCCGGCGCCGAGCATGAGTGATGGATTCGAAGTGTTGGTGCAGCTGGTGATCGCGGCAATTACTATGGAACCGTCGCTCAAATCGAAGCGCTCGCCATTGTTCTGCACGCTGACGGATTTTGGCGCGGCCCCCAGAGATTTCTCGAAGGAGATTTTCGCGTCGGTTAGGCGAACGCTGTCTTGTGGGCGCTTCGGCCCGGCCATCGTGGGGACGACGGTTGCAAGATCGAGTTCCAACTTATCGGAAAAGATTGGGTCCGGAGTGGCGTCGGTACGGAAAAGTCCTTGTTCCTTTGTGTAGGCTTCGACGAGTTTGACCTGATCTTCATTGCGCGCGGTGAATCGCAAGTAAGCGAGCGTTTCAGAGTCTACGGGGAAGAAGCCCATGGTGGCGCCATATTCGGGCGCCATGTTGGCGATGGTTGCGCGGTCGGGAAGGGTCAGGCTGGAAAGACCGGTGCCGTAGAACTCCACAAATTTTCCGACTACGCCTTTTTTACGAAGTATTTGCGTGACGGTGAGGACGAGATCAGTGGCGGTGGCACCTTCAGGCAAACGTCCATGCAATTTGAAGCCGACGACGGCCGGAATCAGCATTGAAAGCGGCTGGCCTAGCATGGCGGCCTCCGCTTCGATTCCGCCTACGCCCCAACCGAAGACGCCCAGGCCATTGACCATGGTGGTATGCGAGTCGGTGCCGACCAGCGTGTCGGGGAAGGCAGTCCACGCGCCGTTTTGTTTTTCACGGAAAACAACGCGCGCGAGATATTCGAGATTTACCTGATGACAAATGCCGGTGTCGGGCGGGACGACCTTGAAATTCTGAAAACCTTTTTGGCCCCAGCGCAAAAATGCGTAGCGCTCGATGTTGCGCTGCATTTCCAGGTCGGCGTTGAAGGCGAAGGCTCCGGCGGCGCCGAATTTGTCAACTTGCACGGAGTGATCGATGACGAGTTCGGCCGGGAGCAGCGGATTAATTTTTTTTGGGTCGCCGCCGAGGGTGCGCATGGCTTCGCGCATAGCGGCGAGATCCACGACGGCAGGAACGCCGGTGAAATCCTGCAGCAGGACGCGGGCGGGCATGAACGAAATTTCTTTTTCTGTAGCGCCTTCGGCGGCAGAAGGATCCCAGCCTGCAAGGGCGCGAATATCGTCGGCGAAAACAAAGCGCTCGTCTTCGTGGCGTAGCAAATTTTCCAGCAGGACTTTTAGCGAGAAGGGGAGGCCGGATACGTTCCCAACGCCTGCGCGTTCCAGGGCATTCAGGCGGTAGATTCCAAAGGACTCGTCGGCAGCGCGCAACGGGCCTCGTGTTGAAAACGAATTTTTCGATGTGCGAGTCATCCGCGGAGAAATTCTCCTGTTTTTATGATTTCAATAATCTCGAGTTTAGAACATCCGGAACCGTTTTTCGCGATGGCGGAAAGTTCGCGATTAGAAAGTGAAGGGCGGATCCCTCGCATCGCGTTGCTCGCTCGGGAGGCCGATGCTCGTCGCTTCGTCAGCCTCGGGGTCCGCTCTAATTGGCTGCAAACCGCGCCGCTCTCCATGTGACCTCCTCGCCGGGGCTTAAAAAACCCCAATTTCACACTAGCACATAATCAGCGGGAATCAAGGGGTAGGAGCCTGTGCACGCCGAGATCCAGTGCTTGAAAATCAGGAAGCTGCAAGCCAGTTATTTGAATTCGAGTAACTCCTTTCGCTTTAGCGTGAGTCGTCCATGATCGACTCGAACTACTTTCGCGATAACTTTTGCGTCCATGCGCTTGTGGTGCGAGCTAATTCCTGGAGGATATCGGCATCCGTTCGGCCTGAGCTTTTCAGGACGTGGAACGAGTGATCGGCGGTCTCGATTACATGAAGAGTCGCACGCGTTCCAAGGCTGGCGCAAATGGTACGCAAAAGTTTGAGATCGGCGAAGGGGTCGCGCGTTCCCTGGAAAAAGAGCATGGGTTGCTCGATGTCGCGCAAGTGGTCGGCACGTTTGGTTCCCGGCTGGTTCGGCGGGTGCAGCGGGAAGCCGAAGAATACCAATCCTCGAACGTCGGGTAGTTTTTGTTGTGCAGCAGCGAGCGAAGTCATACGTCCGCCCAGGGATTTGCCTCCTGCGAACAATGGCAAGTCTGGAGCGGCTTTCGCGGCCGTCTGCACGGCTGCGAGAATCGTGGCCGTAAGCACGGGCGGCCGGTCAGGAATTTTCCGGTTTTGCTCCAGGTAGGGGAATTGGAATCGTAATGTGGCGACTCGGACCGCGGCGAGTTCGGTTGCCAGCGATTCCATAAATGGATGGGTCATTCCTGCACCTGCGCCGTGCGCAAGTACCAAAAGAGATTCAGCGTTTGGTGGACGCGAGAGAATCGCTGAAACTTCGCCGGCATCTTGAACGACGAAACGAATGTTTTTGTTCATCGGCATTTTTCTTCCTTGTCCCCGCGCGTTTCAAATTGTTTCCAGCACTGCAACACGATAAGTACGAAAGTACTATAGGCCGATCTGCCGGACTGGGAACAAGATCAATCAATCACACTTTTCGAGGGCCATTTGGGGGAAGAGTTTCTGCGCCGGGCTGCATTGCCGACACCAACGAATCAGTTGGCGAATGAATTAGATCGATCCTCGCGAGATTCAGCAACACAATCAATTTCTCAAACAGCTGAAACGACCGCGGCATCGCCAAGTGATGAAGTGTCTGACGATGAGGTTCCAATCGGAATCGTCGAAATTCCCATAGATGTCTGTGGCTCCCGGCGCGCTTCGCCCACTGGTAACCAGGCGGCACGGACCGAGGTATTTGCAGAGGAAACGTCCACCGTACTTGTTTTTCCACATGGTGCGGTGATCCGGCTTTCGGCGGCCGTCGTTCCAGGCCAAGTGATTATGGTCGCCAATCGCAAATCGGCTGAGGTGATACCTTGCCGCGTGGTCAAAGTAAAAAACTATCCAAATGTAAGAGGCTACGCGGAAATCGAATTCTTTCGATCGACGAAGGGTTTTTGGGGCGCGTATGCCACTCAGGGGACGTTGAAACGGACGTTGAGATCGTGGCCAGTGACATCAGAACGTACCGTGGAAAATTTCTGGAGCAGAAATCTCTCGCATGAAGCGAATTCCGTCTTGGCAAAACCTGCAAGCACATCGCAAGTTGTTCCCCTAATTGTCAGAAATAAAGTGGAATCGGTAAGAAATTGGACAATCCAGAAGCCTTCTATTCAGAAACTTGGGCAGCAAGCAGCCAAGGTGGTAAACATCGGCGAACCTGAGATCGAATTGACGGCTTGGGATTTTCCCAAGAAGCACGCTCTTTCCTCGGTTGCGACGACCAATTCAAGCGAATTTGTTCCGGCACACCTCGAATCAAAAGATCAATTCTTGCGCAAAGCTTCTTGGTTCCGCGGGCTGAGCGATTCACCTAGAAAGAAAATGATTTTTGCGTGCGCTGTTGTGGTGATTCTCCTGGCGATAGGCGCGACAGGAATTTTTCTCCTGCACCATAATACGGAGCAACCAACCGAAACGGCTGAGATGAATTCTCAAGTGGAAGAGCCGACGGGCTCTTCTGCGGCGAACACCGTAGCGGGTGTACACCCCGAAAGCAATCCGAACGCGGCGGTACCTGCGATGCCCATCGCAAATGCTGACAACTTTCCGGGGAATCGAAATCGGGAATATGCTGATAATGTGCGGGCTTTTCAGACGCCGGTAAGGGCGCCAAGCGTGGAGCGGAGGCTTCCCAGCAGAAAACCACTGGCCGCACCCGTCATAACGCATCACTCGAATACGGTGACTGGCCGAGAAGCACCCCCGGATATAACGGGGCTTAACTCAAATATCAAGGCTAGTGCGAATCCAGCCGCTATTGCAGCTTTTCTGCCGTCGGGTGGCCGGATGAGAGGACCGCGGCTCATTCTGAAATCCGTGCCCAACTATCCGGCTATCGCTAAACGAGCGGCCATCGAAGGCGAAGTCACCGTGGGTGCGGTGATTGACACGAATGGAAAGCTTACAAACATGAAAGTAGTTTCCGGCCAACCGCTGTTGCAGCAAGCGGCGCTCGATTCGTTGCGGACGTGGAAGTACGAGCCCGCTTACCTCGACGACAAACCCGTTCCAGTACAAACATCGATTACCGTAAAATTCCGAATACATTAGCCGACTTCTGGTGAACTCCCAATCTTCAGGTGTGCGAGTGTGGTTACCTTAAAAGCACCTTTTCTTTGTCTCGCGGATTTTTTCGTGGCGTTACGTGCGGTGGCAAGCGCGTAAAGCCATTGGCGCTCCATTCTTCGCTGGGACGGCAGGGGCGGGAAGTTTACCGGGCGTCATGATAGCGCCAAGTTTGCGGCGTGGGAAGGAAAGGTCGAAGTGCAGTACAATGCGCTCTGCGCAACTATAGAATGAAGAATCCGCAGACATTACCTGGCGATTTCGCTCGCGGTTGTACGCTGCTTCAGAAAAAATATTGGGGCGCGGTCTTCGTTGTATTCTTGCTCTGCGCATTTTTTGCTGACGCTGTAACGTTGTCGGCGCAAAACGGCGAGTTTCCGTCTGAGAAACGCGTTGCGATCGAAAAAGCAGTTTCGAATTTTATGGCGGTGAACAGCGTTCCGGGAATCTCATTTGCTGTGGTGCAGAATGGCGAGCTGGTTTGGTCCGAAGGATTTGGTATGGCCGACCTGGAAAATTTTGTGCCGGCATCCCCTGCCACACTGTACCGGCTCGGGTCGATCTCCAAAACGATTACCGCTACGGCGATTCTGCAACTTTCCGAGCGTGGCAGACTGGACCTGGATGCGGAGGTGCAGAAATATTGTCCGGCGTTTCCGAAGAAAGAATGGCCTATCACCACGCATGAATTGCTGGGGCATCTCGCAGGTGTGCGGCATTACAACCCAAATGGCGAAGGTGATATCCCCGACGACAGCGCGAAACATTTTGCGAGCATGGAAGAATCGTTGAAGATTTTCGCGGCGGATCCGCTGGTAGCCAAGCCGGGGACAAAATTTCATTACTCGACGTATGGCTACACGGTTCTTGGATGCGTGCTGGAAGGCGCGAGCGGCGAAAAGTATGTGGATTACGTAAAGGAAAATATTTTCGAACCGGCCGGGATGGAGGAAACGCGGGATGACAATTTCTTCGCGATCGTTCCACATCGCACGCGCTGGTATCATAAGGACAGCTCGGGCGTGGTGCAGAACGCGGGCGTGCTGGATTCCAGTTACAAAATTCCTGGCGGCGGGTTGATTTCGTCCGCAGATGACATGGCCCGGTTCGAAACTGCCATGCTTGCGAATAAGCTCGTTAAGCCAGAGACCCGCGAAATGATGTGGACTCCGCAAAAACCGGCGGATGGGTCGAAGGACGACTATGGACTTGGCTGGGGCACCCTGAAAAAATATGGCTTGAACCTCGTGGGACACGACGGCTCTCAACAAGGCACCAGCACGTCGATCATTCTCGCGCCAGAAAAACGCGCCGGCGTTGTGGTGCTTGCGAACTTGGACGATGTGGACGCAATGGAGCTGAGTGAACGGGTTTTGAAGATCGCGCTGGACTTTAAAAACGAACCGAAGTAGTGGACAATTCCGCATGCAAACAATAGCTCTTATTCCGATTGGAATTGTTCGGTCGAGCCGCAAAGTGACAATTGGGACGATGAAAAAGTGTTTACCGATCTCGAGGCATGGCAGTTTTCGTCCGAAGCATTCACCGGAGTCGGAGATTTTTCACACGTCAAAATTGTTTTCTACATGGATCAGGTGGATCCCGGGAAGCTGGAGAGAACCGCGCGACATCCGAGAAATAATCCGGAGTGGCCTAAGGTTGGAATCTTCGCGCAGCGGGCCAAGAACAGGCCGAATCAGATCGGCACGACGATCTGCAGAATTATCAAGGCAGAAGGTGCTTCGCTGCAGGTGGAAGGGCTCGATGCCATTGATGGGTCACCTGTGCTGGGCATCAAGCCTTGCGTTGCTGAGCTCGGTCCTCGCGGTCCCGTGAAACAGCCGAAATGGATTTCTGAGCTGATGCAAAACTATTGGCGAGATGTTCTTCGCTGAAACTACGAAGTCCCTTGAACCCGAAGTCGTGGTCACGGTCTAGTGTTTTGGTGGGACGTAGCTATCGGGGAGCCTTGCTCCTTCACCGAAGAAGAACATTTCCATTTGTTCTCCCATCACTTTTTGAGAATTGGGATCGAGAGGATTCAGGCGAAATTCGTTCATCAGCATTTTGGAGTGCTCGACCCACAACTTCCAGGCTTCCTTTGAAACGTTGTCGTAAACTCGCTGGCCGAGTTCGCCTTTCCAGGGGATGCGATCGAGGCCGGGCATCTCGCGGCCGAATTTAACGCACTTTACCATGTGCACGCCCTGTGCGGCGGGCTGCGCGGCTGCTCCGGTGCTGTCTGAACGCTTCTCGTCTGCCATTAAGTCCTCCGGGTAAATGTGTGAATATTCAAGATACTTCAACTGCACGGGGAATTCCAGTTAGCGAGGCAGCTTTGGCTGGCCCGCTGGCTAGATGAAGGCGGCGCATATCGATAATTATGATAGGCTCTTTGCGAAAGTTTTAGTTGCATTCAGCAGAAGGCTCGCGCCCGGCTGCGAGTGTGGAAATTCCGGGAGGTTTTCCTATGAATGCTCAAGCATCCGAAACCGCCGAAAAGCCGCAGACCGACGCTTACTACTGCGAGGTTCCCTCCCAACCATGTGCAATTGTGTTGTTTGGAGCTTCGGGCGACCTGGCTCAACGGAAACTTTTGCCCGCGCTGTGGGATCTAGCGTTTCACGCATGTCTGGCGCCGCGATTTCGGCTGGTGGGTTTCGCGCGCACAAAAATGAGTGATGAGGAATTCCGGCGCAAGACCGATGAAGCCTTATCAAAGGCGAAAGCCCCCGGCGCTGGAGACCAAAGGGGGACTGATTTTTTAGAACATCTCCATTACTTCGCGGGGAATTACGACGATCCGGAAGCGTTCCGCGGTTTGGCCAAGCGTTTAGACGAGTTGGACGCCGAAGGGCAACTGGGCGGCAACCGTCTTTTTTATCTGGCCACGCCTCCCGAAGTTTATTTGGAAATTATCGAGCAATTGGGAAAAGCGGGACTGAATCGACCGAAATCAGATAAGTCCTGGACACGCGTGATTATTGAGAAACCGTTTGGCCGCGATCAAGCGTCGGCGCGCGCGTTGAATGAAAAAGTTCTCAGCGTTTTCGATGAATCGCAGGTTTACCGCATCGACCATTATCTGGGCAAAGAGACGGTTCAAAATTTGCTGGTCTTTCGATTTGGAAACGGAATTTTCGAGCCATTGTGGAACCGCAACTACGTCGATCACGTACAAATTACGGCGGCGGAATCGTTGGGAGTGGAGCGACGCGCGGCTTTTTACGAAAACACCGGCGCGTTGCGCGACATGATACAGAGCCACGTGCTGCAGCTGACCTCACTGGTGGCCATGGAAGCGCCGGCAAATTTCGATGCGACGTCGGTGCGGAACGAAAAGATCAAGGTGCTGCAATCGATTCGGCCATTTGCCGGGGAAAGCATTTGGAAGAATGTTGTGCGCGGACAGTACGGGCCAGGGCAGGTTGATGGCAAACCGGTGCCCGGTTATCGGCAGGAGCCGGGAGTGAAGCCGGATTCCGCGACGGAAACTTTTGTAGCGATGGAGCTTTTGGTAGATAACTGGCGCTGGAGCGGCGTGCCGTTTTATTTGCGTACAGGAAAACGTTTGAAGAAAGCGGTCACTGAAGTGGTAATTCAATTCAAATCAGCACCGCATAGAGTTTTCCGTGGCGAAAATTCGGAAATGAATTCGCTCATTCTGAACATTCAGCCAGACGAAGGAATTTCGCTTTCCTTTGGAGCGAAGGCGCCAGGCGGCCAGGTGCATATCAGTCCGGTGACCATGGATTTTCAATACAAGTCCACATTTGGCGGAGTAACGCGCGACGCTTACTCCACGCTGATTAATGATTGCATACGCGGCGACGCCACGCTTTTTGACCGCGCCGACAGCGTGGAAGCTGCTTGGGCATTAGTGGATCCAATTTTACAAGCTTGGGAGACTGCTTCTCCGCCGCCGTTCCCAAATTATCCGGCGGGAAGCGAAGGTCCGCGAGCAGCGGATGCTTTGACGGCATCGGAAGGACGTCACTGGCGGCCATTGTAAATAGGCTCTCGTGAATTCGGAGAGTGCGGAGGGGTTAATGATTCTGGCGGGCGACTTGGGAGGAACCAAGTCTAATCTCGGGCTATTTGAAGTACAGCGCGAGAAGCTCGTGCGCGTGGCACAGAAGCGTTATGCCAGCCAGGAACATTCCGGTCTGGAAGAAATCCTGACGGATTTTCTGAAAGAGACACAGGCGAAGATTGCGCAGTCTGCGTTTGGTATAGCCGGCCCGGTAGTTAATAACCGCGTGCGCGCTACGAATTTACCGTGGATTGTGGATGGCGCGTCACTAGCGAAACACCTCGGGCTAACCTTTGTGCGGCTGCTGAACGATTTGGAAGCGACGGCCCACGGTATTGAAGTGCTGGAGCCCAAAGACATCGAGACTATTTATCCCGGAGTGCCTTCCCCGCAAGCCAATCAAGTAGTGATCGCGGCGGGAACGGGATTAGGCGAAGGCGTTTTGTTTTGGGATGGCAAACGCCATTTGCCGATGGCGACTGAATCTGGCCACGCAGACTATGCTCCGAATACGGCCCAGCAGGCCGATCTGTGGAAATTTATCAAACAGCACGAAGAGTTCGTAAGCGCTGAAAGTATTTTGGCGGGCCCCGGGTTCCTCCGCGTGCATGAATTTCTGAACCCCCAAGTGCGGCACGCTTCGTTTGACAGTAACGGCGCCGACCCTGCGCCGGAAATTACGCGGCAGGGGCTGGCCGGCACGTGCCCCGTGTGCGTGGCGACGCTAGATTTGTGGGTCGAAATATACGGTTCGGAAGCGGGGAATCTAGCGTTGCGCAATGTGGCGCGCGGAGGGATCTACGTCGCTGGAGGGATCGCCGTGAAGGTACTGCCAAAGCTTAAAAATGGCAGCTTCGTTGCGGCGGTGAAGCACAAAGAAAAGTTGGGAGATTTTCTGGCACAGATTCCAATTCACGTGATTCTGAATGAAGACTGCCCGTTGCTCGGTGCCGCTAAAGTCGCCTGGAAGAACCTTTAAAGCACGATTCCGCCTGCTTCACCTAAAAATTCTCGCGGAGGCCAGGGAAAATCAATTTTCTTTGGGACGCCTGGTTCCCTTAACAAAACAGGACTCGCAGACGCGTGTGCCGTCTTTCAGGGTGAAATCAACACGGCGGGTGGGGTCGATGTCCACACCACATTTTCCACATCGATCAGTAGTTTCGGTCATAAGAAATCGCTAGCATTCCCATCTTAACAGGTGTTGTAGGGAAGGTCGAAGAGGCTCCGTTCGTTTTTTAGCGGCAACTGCACATTCAGGGGCGTCTCAATTGTTTTTTCGGTGCAGATTTTTCGGAATTGTTCCACGGTAGCCGGGCCAAATCCTGAGTAATGATTGTTCGCGTAGGCGTAGATGGTCACGCCGCGCCTTTGAATCCGGTGGCAAACATCGACCCAACTGCGCAGCTAGCCGTATTTATCTACTTTTGCTGCGTACCAGTTCCAGTACTGCTAAAGCGAGTCAGGTAGGGTGCAAAGGGAGTGATCTCGAACGGCATTTTTTCGCGCGCCGATGTAATGTGCGCCGGTTTGGCATTAATCAGCTCAACTTGGTCGGTCCAGGGGTCCACTTTAATCCGCGCACCGATGGGCAAGGCTGAAATCTGTTCGAGTTTCGTGGGATTCAGATCGGGGGCCAAGGTCATCAATTGAGTTGCGAGAAAAACGCGGTTGCCGAGATGGGGATTAATCAACGCAGAGAGCGTTTTGGAATTAGCGTCCACTTGTTTCAGGAAAAGGCCGGCGCTGGCGAGCTTGTCTTTATAGGGCGAGTTCTTAAGCAGTTCCAGAGCTTTCTGGTTGGCCTGCTGAATTTGCGCCGGACTATCCTTGAAGGTGAAGTGGGACAAGGCATCGACCGCGTCGACTTTGGTTGTGTCATTGAAGCCCCACTGATCGGTGGAAGGCTTGGCGATAAGAATGTCGGCGAGTTCCTGAGCCAACATGCTAGCGAGGCTGGCTTCGTCGGGCAGCACGTCGATCAAAGCGCGACTTAAGACAATCGTGTGGCCGAAGGTGAACATTTCCAAGGTGCCGGTGAGAAGCACGCGGCACTGAACATCCGGCTGGATATCGAGATTATTTGTTACTTCCAGATTGTTGACGACCGTTTCGAGCGTGTTGTCGACCGGACCACGCGGAGCGAGCAAGCCCGCGCGCTCCAGACTGTTCATCACGTTGTTTTCAGCCTGACGCTGCCATTCGCGCTCTGCATCGATAGGAGAACCTTGTTTCGCTTGCGATTCGGAATCCAAGAGTTGGGCGGAAGAACCGGGGACGGGCGTTACGGTGATGGCGGTGAATTCTTCGTGGGGTCCGGAATTTTTCAGGTTGTAACCCCACAGGCGCGTCTGGGCTTTGAACCGAATGACGCTGCCTACAGAATGCTCGTGCCCTGAATCTTGACTGAAAATATAAGCAGGCACCCAGAGATTAGGCTGAACGTTCAAACGCCAACTATCGAAATGAAGATTGAAACCGTTTTTTTCGGCAATCGGAGTATCCATGCCGTTGAAACGCACGATGGTAAAGTTCTGATCTTCCGCCCAGATCCGTCCCGTGAACCGGCCCTTACCGGTTCCGGGCAAGGGCGTAACGTCGAAGACAACGCAACCTACCACGCCGACGAATTCGCGGTGAACGTATTCGAACCGATAGCTCTGACGATCAAATCCCTGGGTATCGACAAATATCATGCGCAAGAAAACTTCAGGCGAGTGGGATGAGTTGGAAGAACCCCCGACGTGCGCAATTGGGTTGAGAGAATCGGGCGCTCCCTTTTTGACGCCTAATAAGGAATGTTCTACGGCGCCGTTCGACAAATCCGCCTGTCCGAGAAAATAATGATCACCAGAGGGAATGTTTCCCATGTCCGGGTCAGGCTTCATATCCTGAATGTAGGTTTCCACGATTGGCCGCAAGCGCTCTATGGTGGTTACTTCATCGCGTTCGCGGGCGATGATGCGATCGATAGCTTGATCGACCGTCTTTACGGTTGCATCAGAAACTCCGGCATGCGGAGGGGTCTGACCGGCCGCTTGCCCCGTTTGACCAACAGCCGCGCTGGCCAGAACGCAAACCGACACTATCGTGAGGCAAAGATTCTTCGATGCCCGCATATTCACTCCGTGAATTAGAAATGCTCGCATGAGCGACCCAACATATAGGTAACAGTTCGTACCGGACACATAGGTTACACTTTCCCCTTTTTTTAGGGGAGGGAGTAACGCCGTGGAAGGAGTGTTCGGTAATGGATGATCTTGTCCCCGCGCTTGCCGGTGTGGTGGAGGTGGAATGCGACGTCCTGATAGCCGAAGACAACATGTTCCAGCTCGATCTTAACCTCATAGCGATGAAGAGTCTCAGATCGCTTAAGGATAGCGTCCACGCCGTGCGCTTCGCCGGACATCGACCGAATAGTTCCGAGGCAATCAAGGAATCGGGAATCGCAGCACCTTCACCTCTACCATCTGTCAGGAAACCGGTCGTCTGTCAAAATATTGTCGGTCATCTTAGGCGCGAGTGGTCTACTTCTCCCTGATTTTTACCTCTAACACTCTCATCTAGCGGAACTTGCACCTGACGAACCGGCCGGGCTCCTTTGGCAAGCTCCTTGCCTTTTACCGATTGCCGAGTATCAGGAATGCAAAGATCCGTGATTATTTTTATTGTAACAATGGCACCGGTCCTTCCCAGAATCAGCATCTGCTGACCCACTCGACTTATTCAGCCGTGAGTCCCGTCGCTTGGGTCGTCGGTTGAGGTGCAAGTTGTTCAGGCTCCGCGGACCTGGCCGGAGCCGGCGTACTCGCAGCCACCATGATCGATGGCCCTCCTCTCCGCTCTCCTCTCTATCCAAGCATTTCAATACCCGACACGACTCCACATCGACTTCATTGAAAAGAATTGTCTTACGATTCCGGCGGTATTGTTCGTTCAAGCAGACTGTCAACCTGTCATCATCTGCGAAGATGTTAACTGGCATCGGACAGCCCACCGTCTTGAACTCGTCTCACGTCCGGCAAATGCTGATGAAAGAGGGCCAGTACTCGATGGGCGTCGCACAGTGGTAGCGGAAGCAAAAATTGGACAAGACGATTGATATCATCATCGGGAACGATGGAGGCGTTCGTTCTATACCGATGGCAGGAGACATACGCGAACTCGAGAATGTCGTAGAGTGCGCGGTAATTCTGTCTCCTGGTTCCGTATTACAAGTGTCGTGCCGCAACCTTCAGTTCCGCGTTACACCCGGACACGAGTGCGAAAAGCTTCGAGACTCTCGCAGATGTCCAGCGTCAGCACATTCACACGATTCTGAAAGAGACGAGGTGGGTGCTGTCTGGTCCGAACGGTGCGGCGGCGCGGCTCGGAATGAACCGCTCGACTCTTTATTTCCGCATGAAGAAGCTTGGAAATTATCCGTCCTTGGTTGTGATCTTAGTCAAGGGGCGGGCGGGTGAAGCCAGAACCTCCGGTAGGATGCGGATCGCTGTTCTGATTTTTGATCTCTCGTACTGCGCCCGAGCTTAGCTTCCCGATGGCACCGAATCATATCTCCGTACAGACTACCGAGCGCTACGTAGGGCGCAAACAATAGTTAACAAAACCGTTAATGATGGGATCTAACTAAGTGCCGCTGCTGGTGTCGCTTGCAGGGGAGCGCGCCATTTATCTGGCTCTTGAGTTGGACCGAAGTTGGACCGGAATTCTGGGGTGAACCCCTTAGATGGCACAAATTATTTGGACACAGCTTCCGCTTTCCTAAAGGCGTTCTTGCATCTCCTAGCAGGAGAAGGGGTCGGGGGAAGGGGACGGCATTTGAGTCCCTTTCCCCAGTAGCCCTTTAGAGGATGCGTTTGTTTGCGCTTTCGGCTCGTCTCAAGACGCCTGGACAAACTCGCGCCGGTAGGCGTCCCCTTCGCGTTTCAGCTTGGCGAGAAGGCGCTCGTAACGCTGCTTGCCCTTTAGAGGCTGGAGGAACTTATCGTCGCGGAACAATTCGTAATTGGGCAAGCCGAAGCTTCCTGCCTTCTCCAACAATTCGATCGCGGGTGTCGGTTTCCCAAGAAGAGCGAGGGTAGCAGCGGCGGTGTGCCACATGTGATGAGTGTGAAGCAGCGGCTTGGTCTTGGCGTGCAGAGCCAGATGCACGAGGCGCGCGGCCTTGGCTCGCTCGCCGCGCAGCACCGAGAGAAGCGCTTCGCAGGAGATCAGCCACGAATCGGCCGGCAGCGTATTCTGCGCCGCGCGAATTCGCGCCTCGGCCCCGTCGAGCTTTCCGGCGTAAATCAAGACCGTCGGCTGAAACACGTTGGCCCAGATGTTCACCGGGTCGTAGCGAAGGGCGCGGTCGAGACACTCCTCGGCTTCTTCGAAATTCCATCCGTTCATGGCCGTGTGGCCGAGAAAAACATTGGTGAACGCGTCGTCAGGCCGCGCGGCGAGAGCCATAAGCAATCCCTGTTTGGCCTCTTTCAACATGCCAATGTGATTGAAGATCAGCGCTTGCCAGAGGCGCGCGGGCTGGCAACCCGGATTGATGCGCAAGGCCCGCGAAAGAGCCCGCAATGCCGGGCCATTCTGAAATTTCCTCGCAGGAGTCCACAGGATCCGACCTTGCGCGCAATGGGCTTCGGCATTATCGGGATCAAGGGAGATGGCTTTTCTTAGGGCTTTCTCAGCGTCGCGCACCCAGTGCGGCGAAGAGCTGGAAGTGGTTCCAACAAGCATGAGCGCTTCAGCCAGGCGGGCCCAGGCTTCAGCGAATTTCGGATCGAGCTTGGTGGCGTTCTCGAGCATGTCCACTGCTGCGCGGTTGTCCCAACTGTTCAGACGAATTAGCCGGTCGGCCGCACGCAAGTAGAGCTCGTATGCAATTGGATTTTTCGTCGGAGGGCTTGTCGCTTCGCCATCCGGATGCGCTTTGAGTCCTAGTGACGTGCCAACGCGCTCGGCGATCGAGTCCTGCAAATGGAAGAGGTCCGCGGCGTCGCTATCGTGCTTGGCGGAAAGCAGGGCCGAACCATCGGCCGCGTTCCAAGCGCGGACGTGCACGCGCAGCTTATCGCCGAGTTTTTGAATGCTGCCGTCCACGACGACGTGCACGTTTAGATCTCGTGCGGCGGCGAGCGGGTCGGTTTCGCGTTGGGCATAACGCGATACGGACTGGGCCGGGCGAACGAGCAGCTCGCCGCTGGAGCTGAGGTGATTAATCACGGCGTCCGCCAGGGCCATGCTCAGGTATTCATCGCTCGGATTCGGCGTCAGGAGCTTGAAGGGGAGCACTGCAATGGAACGCTGGCCGGCAAGAGCCGCTGGGAGGAAGGCCCCGAGTTCGAGCTCGCGACCCAAGTTGGTGAGCTCGCGCTGAAGACCACGGGCGTTTTGAAAGCGATCTGCCGGATCCTTCTCGAGAACCTTTTCGACAATGGAGCAAAACGCGCCGGGTGTGCCGGGCGCGACATCCTTCAAATGCGGCGCGGAGCCGGAAACAATCTGAGAAATGAGGGCGGTGACAGTCGGGGCGGAGAACGGCCGCCGACCGCTGGCAAGCTCGTAGAACACGACGCCGAGCGAATAAAGATCAGCGCGGCCATCAGCAGGCTCGCAGCGCAATTGCTCGGGCGCCAGATAGGCAATAGTCCCCTGAATGCCCGGTATTACTTCGGCCTCAGGCGGCGCGCTGATCGTCTTGGTGACGGATTCATCGACGCCGCGGCGGGCCACACCGAAATCGAGCAGCTTCGCGCGACCGTCCGGTTGCACCACGATGTTTTCCGGTTTGATGTCGCCGTGAAAGACGCCGCGCGAATGGGCTGCCTCGAGAGCCTCGGCGAGCTGCGCGCCGAGTTCGACGATGCGTTTCGGCTCCAGCGGTCCGTCGGAAAGGAGGGACCGCAACGTGCGGCCCTCGACCAGCTCCATCACCAAAAATATGCTGTCGCCATCCTCGCCGACTTCGTAGATGGTGGTAATTCCGGGATGATGCAGGTTGGAAGCGGCTCGTGCTTCCGCCAGCATGCGCCAGCGCGTTTCCGCCGACCCGCGGGATACATCGGACAGGATTTTGATGGCTACGGAGCGGAGCAACCGCTCGTCATGCGCGCGATAAACGACGCCCATCCCGCCGCGGCCGAGTTCTGCGTTGATGCGGTAGTGCGCGATGGTTTGGCCAATCATGGACGACTCGTCATTCAACTAGAGCGTCGCCTAGGGAAGCGATTTGTCTGCGAAGTCATCGAAATCCAAGGCTGCGATGGCACTTTGTTTTGACCGTAATAGCTATTCACCGTCGCCTACTCTGGTTTTTTCGGCGGTTCGCTCTCGTCAGGACTGACAAAATTCACCACAAACGGTGCAATGCCGTGTACCTGCAGGATCGTGTCGCCTTTGCATTGCGCAAAGTGTCTCGTTTGCGGTCCTGCCGAGAAAAACCCGCCTAACGGCACGTCTTTGAGAGCCGCGTCATCCCACTTCGATCCCATACCAACAGCCGCCGCCCCCTTTACCACCGTAACGTTTTCAGTCGTGGGGTGCCAGTGAGGAGCGATCTTGAGTCCGTCGGTACACGAGAGGCGCAGTGTATACGTTCGTCCAGCTTTAGTAGGGTCGCCTTGGATCACGGCGAGGCGCAATGTTCCGCCCATGTCAACGGATGGCGTACCAACCAGCGCCGCCGCAGGAACTTCGCCCCACTTTTCCGATCCCGGCTCAACTACCATCGTACTCTGCTTTCCCGCAGCAGCCCTGGTTTTCACGGACGCATTCGTTTGAGCGCCTGCGATCCAAGCTAGCAGCGCGAGCAGAGTCAACAATACAAGCTTATGCAAAGGCATGGGACCTCCTCTCAACGTGGATTCAGGTGCGTGAAGGCCGAAAACTCATGGCATTTTACTCCCATTTTGCTCGTTATAGCGCAGAGATGACACCGCGTCGCCTTGGCTTGGGCTTTCAGTTCTCACACGCAAATCTTGCTCGCCGCGCCGGGAAGTACCAAGACGCTTCAGCTTGTTGACGACGGAACTTTCGGACCGTTACAAACGCTTCGCGATCGTGGCGGCCCACCAAGCGGTCCAACAGATTCAACTCCACTTGCGTCCAGGGCTTCCGATCCGTTTTCACGGCAGGCTCAATCTTGCGGCTTGGCGTTTGATGTACCACCGCGGCAAGCCAGTCATGCGAACCATCCGATTAAGCGCTTGAAACCGACGATTGAGCCCGCTGTAGTATTGCGCCCTGAGTGCGTCGAATTGCGGGCGTCATGTGTACTTCAAGTTGGTAGAAACCTGTGACTCAAAACTCGGGCGTGGGTGAATGATTGTGAAAACCCCTGTGTGAAACCTTGGCACTAGCCATTTCACCAACGTTTAGAAATGGGAGACCACCTGCTCACCAGGCAGAAGATCACGGTGAGGAGTGATTCTTCTTTCTGTTTTCAGTTCAATGAGATGGCGCGCCCGGCAGGACTCGAACCTGCGGCATTCTGCTTAGAAGGCAGACGCTCTTTCCAACTGAGCTACGGGCGCTTAATTGATTCTAAAAGATTTCCCCTCCTCGCGACCATCCATTTGTTACCTTTCGTATCAAACGGAGTGAACCCCCATTTTGAGACAGCTTTTGGTGGCCATACTCTCGATCCTGACCCACCCGGCAGTTCTATACAATTCTTGCGGTCGCAGTTTTCATGATAGCGGTACTAATACGACGGGATCGGGAATGCTACGAGGAAGACTTTGCTCGGACGAAAAGGAGAAGATATGAGCGCACTAAGACGGTTGCGGAATTTCTAGATCGTAACCGCATCTGCATCGACTTCGATCAGAACCGCATCGTCGATGCCGTTCCGCTGCCTGTGAAACGGAGCATGCTTGTCGATGGCGCGCTGCGCCGCCCGTAGTTTTGCGAATCGGAAATTTCGACAACGGCCGTGTCCGCGAAGAGCTTCTCTATCCGGCTCACGGTGTCCACGGCTGCCGAGCCCAGTGTTGGAAGTTCGATAATCTACGTCGTTGAGCTGGCTTAATACCGTGTTCTTTTTCCGTGGATCGCCAAACTTCTCCACGGCCTCCTTTGCTCGCTTCAGCGTGCTGGACAAACTGCGACTGCTGTCCTCGATAACGCGTGCTTTATTGCGGGCAAATTCGTCGACGACGATACGCGGAAGGATGAGTGCAATGTCGTCCTGTCGGATGAGCTCTTCGAGCGCCGCAAGTATCGCCTGCTGCTGGTAATCCTTGGCAACATCGAGCCACACGCATGTGTCTATCAGGACCGACGGAAATCAATGGTGGGCCGACATCACAAAGGGCATCAAAACCGGCGATACATCTCCGACCGTGTTTAGAACCGTGAGCACTAGGGTCCGCGACGCCAAGTCCGAATCGAGCGCCGATTCAAGGTGAATGGCCATGCGCGACGGTCCCGAAAACCACCACGCGGGAATGCGTGCCGGCATCCGATGCGCCGAGACAAATTTCGTATCGAGTTCATCTGGAATACTGCCGGTCATGACCTTCGTATCGCCCTTTTGAAGGTTGTCTTCATTGCGCTGGCGTCACATGAGTGACCCTTTCAGTGACTCCCTGGGTTTCTACCGTGAAGCGCTACGGATGAAGGTTCAGGATTCAAACAGCGTGCCTCGGTCGTACGTAACGACCTGTTCAGGCAGAGACTAATTCCGAATTCACGGAATCGCAATGCACATAGCATGTTGCCTTGCAGTAAGATGTCTTCGTGTTCGCAGCCACCGAGAGCCGGAGGCAATAGCCATGGCTTCTACAGCGCCAGAACCTTCGAAAGTTTCGAACGCGGGGCAGCCTCTATCGACGGAAGAATTGCGCAAGATGCACGCGTATTGGCGCGCCGCAAATTATCTTTCGGTGGGACAAATCTATTTGTACGCGAATCCGCTTTTGCGCGAGCCGTTGAAGCTGGAACACATCAAGCCGCGGCTGCTGGGACACTGGGGCACCACTCCGGGATTGAATTTCATCTATCTGCATTTCAATCGACTGATCAAAAAATACCACTTGAACGTAGTGTACATCGCGGGGCCCGGCCACGGAGGGCCGGGGCTCGTCGCTAATACGTTTCTGGAGGGAACTTACAGCGAGATTTATCCTGAAATTTCGCAGACGGAAGAAGGCCTGAGAAAACTGTTTAAACAATTTTCGTTTCCGGGGGGCATACCGAGCCACGTGGCGCCGGAAACGCCCGGGTCGATTCATGAAGGCGGCGAACTAGGCTATTCGATCGCCCACGCGTATGGCGCGGCATTCGATAATCCTGATCTGTTGCTGTGCTGCGTGGTTGGTGACGGGGAATCGGAGACTGGGCCTCTGGCGGCTAGCTGGCACTCGAATAAGTTCCTGAATCCTGCGCGCGATGGCGCCGTGCTTCCGATTTTGCATTTGAACGGCTATAAAATCGCGAACCCCACCGTTCTCGGACGAATGAATGACGAGCAACTGACGCATCTTTTCACCGGATACGGTTACAGACCGTATTTTGTGGAAGGTCGTGAGCCGGAGGCTATGCATCAACTGATGGCGCAAACGCTCGACACTATGGTCGAAGAAATTCATTCCATTCAGCACGCCGCGCGCAAGGAAGGCTCCAAAAGCTTTCCCGTCTGGCCCATGATCATTTTGCGAACGCCGAAAGGCTGGACTGGGCCGAAGGTGGTCGATGGGAAACCGGTGGAAGACACCTGGCGCGCGCATCAGGTTCCAGTAGCGGATTTCGCGACGAAACCAGGACATCTAAAAATTTTGGAAGACTGGATGAAAAGCTATAAGCCTGAGGAACTTTTCGACGCCAGCGGAAAGCTGATCTCCGAGCTTGCGGATCTTGCACCGATGGGCGAGCACAGGATGGGAGCGAATCCGCATGCGAACGGCGGATTACTGCTTCGAGATCTGATCATGCCGGATTTTCGCGATTATGCCGTGGAAGTTTCGAAGCCCGGCACGGAAAACCAGGAAGCGACTCGCATTCTGGGGAAATTCTTGCGCGACGTGATGAAAGCGAATGCCGCGTGGACAAATTTCCGCGTCTTGGGCCCCGATGAGACAGCGTCGAATCGTCTGGATGCGATTTATCAGGTTTCAGGCAAAGTTTTTATGGAGCCGATTCTGCCTACCGACGAGTTTCTTTCCCGAGATGGCCGCGTAATGGAAGTGCTCAGCGAGCACATGTGCCAGGGCTGGCTCGAAGGCTATTTGCTTACCGGGCGTCATGGATTTTTCTCTTGTTATGAAGCATTCATACATATCGTGGACTCCATGTTCAACCAGCACGCGAAGTGGCTGAAGGTGACGCGGAAGATCGCTTGGCGACGTCCCATTGCTTCGCTGAATTACCTGTTAACGTCGCACGTGTGGCGGCAGGATCACAACGGCTTCACTCATCAAGACCCGGGTTTCATCGATCACGTCGTAAATAAAAAAGCCGATATCGTACGCGTTTACTTGCCTCCGGATACCAACACTTTGCTTTCTGTCGGAGATCACTGTCTGCGTAGCCGTAATTATGTGAACGTGATTGTTGCGGGAAAGCAACCCGCTCTTCAGTGGCTCAACATGCAATCCGCCATCGAACATTGCACGGATGGCCTAGGAATTTGGGAGTGGGCCAGCACCGACACAGATACGGAGCCGGACGTCGTAATGGCCTGCGCGGGAGATGTTCCCACGCTGGAAACTCTCGCTGCTGTGGATTTGTTGCGGCAACATTTTCCGGACATCAAGATTCGCGTGGTCAACGTGGTGGACTTGATGACGATTCAGACGCCGTCCGAGCATCCGCATGGGATCTCTGATACGGAGTTCGACTCGATGTTCACGACGAATAAGCCGGTGATCTTCGCGTACCACGGATATCCGTGGCTAATACATCGGCTTACTTACCGGCGCACCAATCATGACAATTTTCACGTCCACGGCTACAAAGAGGAAGGAACGACTACAACTCCCTTCGATATGACCGTGCTGAACGAACTGGACCGATACCATCTGGCGGGCAATGTGGTGGATCGCGTGCCTCGCTTGCGGACTATCGGCGCGCATTTCAAGCAATTCCTGCGGGACAAACTCGTGGAGCACAGTCAATATATTCGCCAGCACGGCGAGGACATGCCCGAAATCCGCGACTGGAAGTGGCCCTACTAGGCCATGAAAACTCTTGTTCTAAATTCCGGTTCGAGCAGCCAAAAAAGTTGTGTTTACGAAGTTGGGAATGCGCTGCCTGCGCATCCGCCTGACCCGGTGTGGGAAGGGAAGATTGAATGGAAAGACGGCGCGGCGGAGATTCGTCTGCGAAATTCGCATGGCGCCACGCTGAAAGAAAGTTTAAAAATTGCGTCTCACGCGGCGGCCACCGAACGTCTGCTCGATCTGTTGTCCTCCGGAAAAGTTCCAGCAGTCGCCACAACTTCTGAAATTGATATTGTTGGACACCGCATCGTGAACGGTGGGCGCGAATACACTGAGCCAACCCCGATCACGCCGGAAGTGAAATCGGCCATCGCGCGAATGTCTGCGCTTGCTCCGCTGCACAATCGAGCCGAACTCGAAGGAATCGAGCTTGTTCAGAAAAAAATGGGCGCGGTTCGGCAGGTTGCGGTCTTCGATACCGGCTTCCATTCGAATCTACCTGACGCCTCGGCCGTTTATCCCGGGCCGTATGAATGGTTCCAGCAAGGCATTCGCCGTTTTGGATTTCACGGAATTAATCATCAGTATTGCGCGGAGCGCGCGGCGCAACTTATTGGCAAAGATCTGCACGAGTTGAATCTCGTAACATGCCATCTCGGCAATGGTTGTTCTCTCGCGGCGATTCGCGGTGGGAAAAGCATCGACACCACCATGGGATTCACTCCACTCGAAGGTCTGATGATGGGAACGCGGTCCGGCTCCATCGATCCGGGCATCATGACGTACCTGATTCGGCAAGGACAATACACCGCGCAGCAACTCGACGAATTGCTGAACACAAAATCGGGACTCTTGGGAATTTCCGGGATTTCAGGTGACATGCGAGAGATCGAGACGGCGACGAAAAAGGGTCATGCGCGCGCGAAACTCGCCTTCGATATCTTCATACACCGTTTGAGTGCCGGTATCGGCGCGATGATCGCTGCACTTGGTGGAATTGATGCCCTGATTTTCTCGGCGGGTATCGGCGAGAACTCATCTGAAGTTCGTGCCGCCACTTGTTCCAGCTTTGAATATTTGCGCCTGAGACTTGATTCCGCCCAGAATCAACACTGTTCGGAAGATAGCGACGTTGCCGCCGCTGATTCTGCTGTGCGCGTTTTGGTAATTCGCGCCCAGGAAGACTGGGCGATCGCGCGCGACTGCTGGAAATTTTCTCGTTCGGCGCCTAAAAAACTTGTGGGCAAAACCTAGTCTGGCAAACAGCGCACGCCATAATCCCAGGATTAGGGAGTGAAACAGAGAGTCTTCATTCTAAAGCATTTCTGGATCGAACAGAAAGCATCCGGGTGGACATAAAGTTCCTTTGCATCGTTAGAGGCTCAAAATTTTCGCGGTTGGTTCAAATCAAGCCTCCGCAACCGAAATTAGTCGGGTCTGCCCTGACAAGCTGCGATCTTTCCCGGAGAAGATACCGAGGACTAGCGCGCCTGCTTCAGTACCGTTCGCGTAAGTCACGGGGTGAAGCAGGCGCGCTCCCGGGGTCAAAAGTGTGCCAGAATGGAAATTTTTTTGACCAATCGGGCTTACCGTCGAGCGTGGGGATTCCGGACGATCGTGATCACTGATTCCGAGCGATCGTGATCAGCGTTCCGAACGATGGTGATCGCCGATTCCGGCGTGATCGTGATCAGTTTATCGCGATCCCCGGAACGGTGATCACGATGCCCCGGAATGATTTCCACAAGGGAGTGGCGCTGGACATCACAGAAGGCAAGCTTATCTCCGAAGGTAACTTAGGAGACCGCGTGCCAACCAGGAGATCGTCCAAGCGCAAGATCAAGGAAGTCCTACGTTTAAGATTTGAGTTGGGGTTGGGCAGCGGGAGATTGCTCGGGCCTGTTCGATCAGCGGGGGCCGTCCATAACTACCTGAAGAAGGCGGCGGGAGCGGGGATGCAGTGGCCGCTGCCGGAAAGATGGGTGAGGTCGGCCCGGTTGATTCGGAGGTTCATCGATCCGAGAGCCAGGTTTGTTTTTGCCAGCGAGGACGACAAGCCGCCCCATGCAGTTCCGTACGACATGTACGAACGAGGATTCGGCCATCGGGGCGAGGACTGCACCTTTGAAACATTGATAAAAGCCTTCGGCGTTCGAGACAAGAGGGTGGGCGTGATTGCCGAAATCGTTCACGACGCGGACTTGTTCGACGAGAAGTTCGGGCGCAAGGAAGGCTTCGGCGTCGACGAAATCATGAAGGGATGGGCACGGCAGGGCCTGAGCAATCACGAACTGCTCGCGCGGGGAGTCCAGCTTTCCGAGGGTCTCTAGGAGTCTCCTCGGTAAGGCCGGATACCGACGGTGGAAGCCGAGGAGAGAATCACTGCTGCCGCCGAAACCATTCGACAAGGGTGGAAATTAGGGAGGGGACATGAAGGCGTGGAAAGCGTTTGTTCTCGCATTGCTGCTGGTTTTCCTCGTCGCCGTAACCGGTGCGGCTCTTTTCATTCATCGCGGTTTTCGTGCCACAAACCAACCCTCGCGTCTTGAAGCGACACTGGCCCACGCAGCGCGTGATTTCTCGATTCCCAATGCCGCGCGCCATGAGACAAATCCTTTAGACTCTTCGCCCCAGAACCTCAACGAGGGCCGCGAGGCTTTCCTTGCTCGATGTCAAACTTGCCACGGCCATGATGGAAGCGGATTGACCCCAATGGGACAGTCACTCTATCCCCGCGTCCCAGACCTCCGCGCAGCGGCAACACTGGGACTAACAGATGGCGAAATTCACTACATTATCGAGAATGGCGTGGAGCTAACCGGGATGCCTGCCTGGGGCAATCCACATCAGGTGCAGAACGACGATAGCTGGAAACTTGTTCTTTATCTTCGCAGTCTTCGGCCCCTAACGCAGCAGGAGCAGCTTCAGCAGACGCGAGCTTCCGGGTCGGCACACTATGTCGGCTCGCAAGCTTGCGAAAAGTGTCATGCGGAAATTTACGAACATTGGAAGAAAACGCCGATGGCCAACATTGTCCGCGATCCGCGTCAGCATCCCGATGCAATCATTCCTGATCTCGCAACGAACAACGTGTACAAGTTCTCCAAAGATCAAGTTGCTTTCGTTTACGGGAGCATCTGGAAGCAGCGGTATTTCACGAAAGTCGGCGACGACTATTTTCCGCTGCCCGTGCAGTGGGAAGTCGTAAACAAGAAGTGGAGCAAGTACCAAGTGCCGCCGACCGGAAGCGATTGGTGGGCACCCTTCTATCCTGGCGACAACATGCACCGTCCAACAGGGCCGCTCTGCGACGGATGCCACTCGGTTGGCTATGACATTCACACCAGGCAAGTAGCTGAGTGGAATGTGGGCTGCGAACGCTGCCACGGCCCCGGTAGTGAACATATCGCGCGTCCCACACGCGATAACACCCTCAATCCGGCGCACATGAATTACGTCGCGGCCAGCGACACTTGCATTCAATGCCACTCGCAAGGTCAGCCGCTTTCAAACTCAATCGAAGGAAAATATTACGACTGGCCCGTTGGCTATCACCTGGGACTGAAGCTCGCGGATTATTGGAAGCTGGAAGACCACACCCTTGGTGAACCGCAGAATTTTCTTTATTTCTCTGACGGCACGGCCCACAAAAATCGGATGCAGGGCAACGACTTTGTACAAAGCGTGATGTATCGGCGCGGCGTTACGTGTTTCGATTGCCACGACGTTCACGGCACGTCGAACTACGCGCAATTGCGCAAGCCCGCTAGTGCACTCTGCCTTGATTGTCACGGACCATCATCACCGAACGGTCCACGAACAGCGACTATCGAGGAACACACGCACCACAAGGAAGGAAGCGCAGGCAGTCTGTGCGTCGCTTGCCACATGCCCGCGATTGAAACGGAAGGCCCGGCAAACACGATGGTTCACGCTCACACTTTCCGGTTCATCACGCCGGCAATGACCGAGAAATACAAAATTCCCAATCCATGCACTTCGTGCCATACAGATAAGACCTCGGCGTGGGCCAACAACGCCATGCGTCAGTGGAACGAGCGTTCTCCTTGGCGCTTGGGGCAAAACCCGGCTTCGAACTGAACAGCACGGAGGATGTGCGGGCTCTAGAACCAGTTCAGCGCACGGCTGTTCCTTGGAAGCTTCCGATTGGCCGAGCAGCGAGGAGCGATCGGCTCGACTACCGAATTGTAAGATAGAGCTTCGGGGTCGGGCCCAGCTCGCGCCGGAAGCGCGATTGTTCATTGCTTGGTGACATCGATCAGGTTGTCATCCGCGTCGCGGTCAATGAGCTTGTTGTAGGGGTCAATACCCGCCAGAGTGGGCGGTTGGTCGACGACGATCACGAAGGTTTTGTGTTCCTCGGTGAATTTTTCCTTCTTGAGATAGAGGGGCTTTTCTTCGTCTTTCTTGCCGCTGAACACGCCAATCTCGATGTAGTCGATTAGGGGCACGGGAGTTTCCGCACCGTTGCCGTCGGCCTGCACCTTGCGCGCCAGCACCTCGAGTGTAACTTTGTATTTTCCGTCTGGAGTCTTCTGCGAGGTTGCCGAGACGGCTTTATTGTCGTAGAGAACGATGCGGTTGAAGCCGTCGTCGACCAGGTACTGGAGTTCGGACGGAGTTTGGGCGCGGATGGCGTCAACCAGCATGCGAGTGTCGGGATACGGACCGTCGATGGCAGCCGAGACGCTGGTATTGTCGTGGGCGTCGACCTGGTTGTTGGCGTTGGCGTAGCGATATTGCATGAGGAAGTTGTGCAGCGCGAGGTTGAACTTGTCTTCGCCGATGTAGTCGGCCAGGGTGTAAAGAATCTGGCCGCCCTTCTGGTACCAGACGTAGTCCTCGCGCTGGACGAGAGCGAGCGGCGGCTCGTGTCGGATTTCACCGGCGCGACCGCGCAGATAGCGATCGAGTTCGTGGCGGAGGTAGCGATGCATCAGGTCGCGGCCGTACTTGTGCGCCATGACCTGGAGCGCGGAGTACTCCGCGAGGCTCTCCGCCATCATGTTGGAACCTTCCACGTCGGCGCCAATGAGCTGGTGGGCCCACCATTGGTGGCCAAGTTCGTGGGCGGTGACGAAGTAGGTGAAGTCGATATCGGTCGGCTTAATGACCCGCTCGATGAAACCAATGCTTTCGGAGTACGGGATCGGTGTTGGGGAAGGACTGAGCGAAGCTGCGGTAGCGGGGAAACTCGAAGATGCGGTACTGGGTGAACTGATAGGGGCTGTAGACGCGTTGATAGTAGTCGAGACCGGCGCGGGAGCTGGCGAGCATGTCGTCGATGTCGTAGGTGTGCGCGGGGTCGTAGTAGACCTCGAGGGCGACGTCGCCGTTAGGCCCATGGTAGGTCTCCTTCCGGGCCTGGTAGCGCGCGGAGATGTAGGAGAAGAAATCGAGTATGTGAGTGGAACCCATGCTGTATTCGAAGAAGCGGCGGCCGTTGGCCTGCCATGCGCGCTGAAGGTATCCAGGGGCGATGGCGATCTGGTCTAATGAGGTACTGACGACTGTGTGATAAGTAATCCAGTCCGACTCCTGGAGGAAGACTTGGTTTACGGAGTGGGCCGGGTCACCGCGGTGGGCCATCTCCTCTAGAGCGAGAAGCTGCTTTTCGCGGCGGCGGCGTGGATCATCCAGCTCCATGCTCTTGTTGTAGCCGATGTATGGGACGTAGTCGGAGTCGAAGAAGGTGCCGTTGTAGGCGAACTCCGGGAGTTCGTTGCCGTCACGGAAGCCGCGCGTTTGGTGACCAACATTGCAGGTGAGCGCGATGGTTTCGCCAGGCGCTAAAGGCTGTTCGAGAGCGTAAATGGAATAAATGTTCCGCGCTGCGGAACTGACGAGGTGGAACGGACGGTCGAAGTGGACGTTGGTGACCGACTGCCTCTGGTCGGTGAGATGGATCTGCGGGATGGGCTGGCTGGTCTTGTTCTGGAGAGTCATGCGGATGTTCCCGTCGAAGGAGCGGCGGTCGGGATAGATGTTGATAGTGGCATCGACGGCGGTGATTTTGGGCTGGAGCAGGTTTTCGTACTGTTTGAATTTGCGTTCGTAGTCGGCCTGAATGTCGCGCCGCGCATTGGAGTCTAAGTACTCGTTGAGAACGTGAGCGTTGTAAAAGTACCAGGAGCCGGCACCAATGGCGACGATGGCGAAGAGCAGAGCGAGCGGGGCAAGCCGGGGAGCAAGGCGAAGGGCTTGGCGGGCGCGTATGCGCAGGGAGTCCTCAGCTCCGCGCCGCGCCATGGCGACGGAGATGACACCCAGGACGGCCGATAATCGCGAGCCAGTAAGTGATCGACCAGAACAGGGCGGGGACGAAGTGGCCGTAACCGTTCATGTCGGAGTAAGTGTAGGCGGGGGTCTGGCCGATGAGGTAGAGAGTGTTCTCCCAGCCAAAGTTGTAGAGGATCGGCATTAGCACGAAGAGGCCGATCACGATGGCGTGGCCCACAAACTTGTTCGACACCACGGTCTGAACGAAGAGTGCGAGAAGGATGAAGCCGAGGACCTGCGGGAAGGTCACGATGTAGAGCTCCTTGAAGTATTGGAGGAGCTCGTAATGGTAGTAACCGGCGATCGTCTGCATGAAAATGCCGACCAGCATGGCGACGGCGAGCAGAATGAGTCTCGACGACGACGATGGCGGTGAGGCGGGAGAGCCAGTCGGTCGACTCGCGCATGGGCAGGGCGTCGTGGATGCCGTTGAAGTTGTTGTCGCGCTCGCGCCAGAGGAGCTCCGCGGCATAGAGGGCCGCGACGATAAAGAGAAAAAGAAGAGCACTGCCTTCGACGGCCTGCACCATGAGGTAGGTAACAGGCCAGACGTTCTGTTCAGCGAAGCGGCCGGCGAAGTGGCCGTTGTTGATCCCGAAGGCGACGAGCAGGGCGACGATGGCCCAGAACGGTATGTCGCGGAAAATGTTGCGCAGGCGGAGGCGGGATAGCGAGAGGTATTGGGCAAAGGTGGTGGCGGAAGTTGAAGGCCTGACGCGCACGGGGAAGGCGACCAGCGACGAGGGAGCGCACAGGCTGGGCCTCCGCAAGGTCCTGCATCTTCGCCTTGGCGGCGCGGCGGCCCTGGGAGCGAGCGGTGAGAGCCTCGACCGACATCGGAAACAGCGCCCAAACCGTCCCCAGCGCCAAAAGTCCCACAGCAGATCCAGAGCAGGCGGTTGTAAAGGAAGACGCCACGGCGAGAGGGCGGGCGACCAGGTGAGGAACAGGGTGTTCTTCTCGATCACCGTCCAGTAGCGCGTGACGTCGTCGATCAGGATGAGGCCGATGGGATCGAGAATGCCGGACCAGAAGTGCTCGAGCGAACGGGTGGCGGAGAAGACGGTGACGCCAATGAGGTAGAGCATGAACAGGGCGACACCCTGGAGATAGACGACGAAGATCTTGCGGGAGAGGGCGGCGACAGCGAAGAATGCAGATCCAAGGAAGAAGATCTGGACGACGAGAATGGAGAGGAAGGGCTGGAGGTAGGTCCAGAGATGATTCGGACCGATGCGGGTGTGGTCTGCCCAAGGCGCGAAGGTGCCGAGGAAGGTGCCGAAGAGCATGCCCGAAAACGCGAAGACCGTGGTGACGAAGGATCCAGCCCAACGTCCGCCGAGATAGGCGAACTTGGAGATGGGCTGGGTAAAGAGGATCTGGTAGGTGTCACGCTGGAAGTCGCGGAGGATCGAGGTGCCGAAGATGGCGGCAATGACGATGATGCCGAAGAGCGAGACGAGGAGGTCGTTGAGAGTGTTGGCGTAGGGTCCATTGAGAAGGATCTTGCCATTGCCGTTGCCGATGGGACCGAAGCTTTCCGACGCTACGCAGAGAAAGGAGAACGCGAACCAGAGGATGAAGTAGACGTAGGTTGAGAGGCTCTTGAAGCGATACTTGATCTCGAAGGTGAAGAACTCCCAAAAGAGTGCCATGTCGGATCTTCCTCCCAAAGTGCTGAACAAAATAGTTACGAGGCGTTAGTTCGGACGTTGTCCCTTGGCCTGCTGGGAGAGGCTGAGGAAATAGACGTCCTCAAGGTCGGAATCGACAGGGTTGAACCCGCCGCCCGGAGAGGTGTCCGCGTAGACGCGAACCTCGTGTTGTCCGCCAACCAGATGACTAGAGATGACGTGGAGCTGAGTTTCCAAAGCGTGCAGCTCTCCGTCGGTCGCAACCACCTTCGACCAGATCTTGCCATTGAGTGCCGCCAGGGTGTCACCTGGAGCGCCCTCCAGGAGCAGTTCGCCCTGGGCAATGATTGCCATGCGGGGGCAAAGCTGGCGCACGTCGTCGACGATGTGAGTCGAAAGGATGACGGTGCGATCACTGCCCAGAGAAGACAGAAGGTTCAGAAAGCGATTGCGCTCCGTAGGATCAAGGCCGGCCGTGGGCTCATCGACTATGATGAGGCGGGGATTGCCGAGCAGCGCCTGCGCAATGCCGAAACGCTGCTTCATGCCGCCGGAGAACGTGGAGAGCGCCTTCTTGCGCACGTCCCAGAGATTGGTCTGCTGCAGCAGTGCATCGACGGTCTCCTTGCGCTCACGGGAGGAGATCATTCCCTTCATGACGGCGAGGTGGTGAAGCATGTCCAGCGCGGAGATCTTGGGATACACGCCAAACTCTTGCGGCAAGTAGCCGAGGATGCGGCGGACCTCGTCTTTCTGACGCAGGACGTCGATGCCGTCGAGCGTAATGGACCCACAGTCGGGATCCTGCAGCGTGGCGACGGTGCGCATGAGGGAGCTCTTTCCGGCGCCGTTGGGGCCTACAAGGCCGAACATGCTGTTGCCGATAGACAGAGTCAGGTTCTTGAGTGCCTTTACACCATTCGGGTAAGTCTTGGAAAGACCTGTGATCGTGAGCGCCACTGCTACCTCCGGGTTTCGAGAATCTATCGCACCAGCACAAACCACCCGCCTAGCGGGATGGAGAGCTATTTTACTACCAACCGAAGATGTGGCAACTCTTCTTGCGATTGTTCCCGAATGCCGAGCTAACCGGAAGCCATTCCGGCCAGAAAGTCCTAGTGTTGTATCGGAAGCGCGAGTGAGCAAGCGCACACACGAGCACGGTGTGTTTGCGCGCTTTCGATACAACGACTTGAAGGAAGACGCTGGTGTTTGCGGCGGATGCGGGCTAATGGCTATGGAAATTCAATCTTTTCACCCATCTGTAAGCTATCGGTTTTGCGGTACTTAGAAAATGAGCATGTGCGAGAACCGCAATTCGATGCGTTACGCTGGGGCATGACGTGCGGAGCATAGCACGCGAAGCGTCCGCCGCCGGGCGGCTGCGTTCAAGTCCGCTTCTGGGAAGTTTCGGTCAACCGGATTGCCCGCACGTTGTTAAAGAGTGTTTAACCTTTAACGCAATAAAATACATTACCTTTGAGGTAGAAGGTTAGGAGTTGGTGCGAAGTTTCCAGCTCACGAGCTAACGCCCGCAGCGATGGCCGCGACGATGCAGGAATCTGCTTCCATTCGATGAGTTTCCGACGAACTCTGTTGCGCGAGATTCCAGCGCAGGCTTCCGGCCGCTACGTGCACCTGAGCCCTTTTGAGGCCTTTGGCTTTCCAAGGTGGTCATGCACACCCCTGCGCAAAATTGGGCTTCACCGCGGCAATGTGTGTGAGATCACTCCGGAACGGTAGATCTAGCCCAGGGAAGACTGCGTCAAACTCGGTACAGTGCGGGCCCCCGCAACCAAATTTTTTTCCTTTCAGCAACTTCCGCGAACCCTGCAACCATTCGAATTTCTATCCGGTGGAGATGCGAAAACGACCCGCGAATATCAGAGTGATCAACCGTCGCGAAAACTACCTCGACCACGACTCGCGCTGCCTCCTGAGAGCAAGGACAAAAGAAGAAAACAGTTGCTCGTAGTTGACAGATCATTCCATATCAGAACTAATCAGGAGCTACTCTGAACCTAGGACCCCCAAATTAAAACTGAAAGATGGCGCTAGTTAACCGCTAACCACGCCGTTAAGAAGCCACGCTATTCGTGCCTCAGCGCGACCATTGGATCGACGCCCATCGCGAGGCGGGCGGGGATGTAGCACGCGGCGAGCGCAACAGCGGCAAATATTGCGGCGACTCCGGCAAACGTTGTGAAATCGTTGGGCGCGACGCCGTAGAGCAGGCCCGCCACCGCTCGGCCCATTCCCAGGGCGAGCGGCAATCCCAGCAACAAACCGATTAGCGCCAGCAGCATTCCCTGGCCGACGACCATGCGAAGGATTTCTCTGCGTCCAGCTCCAAGAGCCAAGCGAATGCCGATTTCGTGAGTGCGTTCACTGACGCTGTAGGCAATTACACCGAAGATGCCCATCGCGGCCAGTACAAGCGCGAATCCCGCAAACGCGCCCATTACGGTGCCGCCAATCTTCTGGGGGAGGACGGAGACCGACCGCCAATCCTCCATGGTCATGACGTCGAAGACCGGCAGATCGCGGTCCAGGGCGGCGACTTGCGCGCGTACACTTTCTGTCAGGCTCCGTGGATCGCTCGCCGTGCGAACAATCAGGGCCATGGAGGTCTGGGTCTGCTGGCGGAGTGGGAAATACATCTCGGCGGGTGCCGGCGCAGCCAACTGGTTTCGTACGTTACCGACGACGGCCACCACGCTTCGCCATGGCTGCTTGTCGAGCGGACCGCTGAATCGCATGCGTTTTCCGATGGGGTCTTCGCCGGGCCAAAAGCGCGCCGCAAAGGCTTCGTTGACGGCAACGACTGGCTGGCTTTCGGCGGAATCGTGGCTGGTGAACTCGCGGCCCCGATGAATGGGAATCTGCATCGTCGGGAAATAGGAGTTGCTGACGCAACGGAAATTGGCAGTCGGTTCTTCTCCAGGCTTTGGCTCCGGTTTGCCTTCGATCCGAATGGACCTGGTGGTATTCATCTTGCCGAGTGGGAGCATGTTTACGGCGGCGGTGCTTCGCACGCCGGGGAGATTCAGAACGCGATCGAGGAGCTGTTCGTAGAAATTAGCGGCCTGTTCGTCCGAGGTGTATTTCGCATCTGGCAGGGCAACAAACATCGTGAGTACCCGATCGGGATTGAATCCGGGAGGAACGCGTTCGAGGTGGACGAAGGTTTTCATCATGAGGCCCGCGGTGGCGAGCAGCGCCAGCGAGAGGGCGACTTCCGCGACGATCAGCACATTGCGCAAGTGGCCCCGACGGCGTCCCATACCCACGGACGGTGCACCCTCTTTTAGTGTGTCGCTCACATTCGGACGCGAGGCTCCCAAGGCTGGCAGCAGCCCGAAGATCAACCCGGTACCGAGAGAGATGACCGAAGTGAACAACAGCACGGGGGTATTGATGGCGATCTTGCCCCACCCCGGAATCATCCGCGCAAATTCGGGCGGGATCTGGAAGACTCGGACTCTCAAAAACAAAAATGCGAGCAAAATTCCCAGGCCTCCGCCGAGCGATCCCAAGAGCATGCTTTCCACAAGCGATAGCCGGATCAGGCGCGTGCGCGTAGCTCCTAAGGCAGCGCGAATCGCTGTTTCGCGCTGACGGTTGCCCGCGCGCGCCAGCAATAGGTTGGAAATATTGGCGCAGGCGATCAAGAGAACCAAGCCGACCGCCGTCAGCATGATAGCCAGCGGCGCCCGCGCCTCGCCCACTTCGCTTTCCATCAGCGGCATCACATTGATATCGCGCCCCATATTGGTTTGCGGATACTGTCGCGTGAGCCGCGAGGCGATCGCGCTCATTTCCGCCTGGGCCTGTTCGCGACGGACTCCCGCGGCCAAATGCGCGACGCTGAGCAGGTAGTGATTCCCGCGGTTCGCTTGCAAATCCGGCGGGAAGGCCAGTTCAGCCCACACCTGCGCCCCAGTAGGGTGGTTGAAGTTTGCCCCCATCACGCCGACAACCGCGTATTTGATTCCGTTGAGCAACACGGGCTTGCCTACGATCGAAGGATCGGCGGCGAAGTGGTCGCGCCAAAGCTCATAACTCAGCACGGCGACGAGGTCCTTCCCCGGCGGGCCTTCCTCCGGCAGAAATGTGCGGCCCAGCATCGGCTGCGCTTCCACCGTCGCGAAGTAATCGGGAGTCACCAGAAATCCGTGCAGGTGTTCGGGTTGCTCCACGCCGCCTAAGTTCGCGTTCCACCAACTATATGCTGCGATGTGATCGAAGACGTGGTTTTGCTGCTTCCAATCGAGGAAATTTGCCGGAGCAACCTCGTTTCGGTTGACGCCGGCAGTGGGCACGCGCTCCCAAAGCGCGACGAGCCGGCCGGGATCCGGGAACTCCATGGACCGGAACAGCAGAGCATCCACGACGCTGAAAATATAGGTGTTCGCACCGATGCCTAGCGCGAGCGTGAGGACGGCAACGGCGGTGAAGCCGGGGCTCTTGCGCAGCATGCGCAGACCGAAACGGACGTCCTGGAATAGCTGCTCAAGCCCCACAAAGCTCCAGACCTCGCGGGCCTCTTCTTTGATGCGGGTCACGTTGCCGAACTTGCGCATCGCCGCATAGCGCGCTCCCTCCGGCGACATGCCGCGATCGATGTTGTCTTGAGTCTCTGTCTCGATGTGATCCCGAATGTCCTCGTCGAGTTCCTCCAACATGCGCTTGGTGCGCCTCATGGTTCGCCCTCCCACAGCAGCTTGATATGCCGTGCTCTTCTTTAGTAGACATTCTAGGTGACACTACCTCGTCTCTAGTAGAGTGTCAAGGTGCTGGAAGCCGTCGTCACCGTGGTTGGGCAAAAAGGTCAAGCAAAGATTTCGCGGATACCCTATCGCGACCATCGCCTTGTATGGGCCTACCGCAGAGACTGCCACGAAAATTGCAGTTGCCATCTTCAAAGAAGAAAACCGCGATGCAGATCCTCTCGAACGCTGGATCTCTCGGGAATCCGATATACGTTCGGATACCGTTCTCGGAGAACAGATCACTGCATTCATCAAGGCACAGGACGTTAAGTCTGTTGTAGTTACAGACGGCATCATCGGCTGTCCTCACGAGGAAGGCGTCGACTACCCCGAAGGAAAATCCTGCCCACAATGTCCCTACTGGTCTGGCCGTGACCGCTGGACGCTTGAACGAATTCAATAGTTAAGATGATTGCATAACAACGTCGGCTCCTTAGACCCGAGTAGACTGTGGTTTGTCGATGACCAAAGGCTCGGGAGAAAGGAGCCGAACATGATCATTATAGGCGTGGATTATCACCCGAGCGACCAGTACATCGCGTTTGTAGACACAGAAACGGGAGAGTATGTGGAACGGCAATTGAACCACAGTGATGGAGAAGCGGAGAAGTTTTATCGGGAACTGGCGAGGCGAGGAGTCCGCGTACGAGTGGGGATGGAGGCCACGGGCTACTCCCGCTGGTTCGAGCGGTTGCTGGCAGAGCTGGGTATGGAGCTGTGGATCGGCAATGCGGCCGAGATTAAAACCAAACGCGTCCGCAAACAGAAGACCGACTGGGAGGACGCCCGACTGCTGCTGAGACTGCTGCAGGAAAAGAACTTTCCGCGCATCTGGGTACCCTGTCCGGAGAATCGTGATCTACGGCAACTGCTGTGGCACCGGCATCGAATGGTGCAGATGCGCACGCGGATCATGAACCAGCTGCAGGCGCTGGCGATGAATGAAGGCCAGAGGCGGAAGAAAAAGCTGTGGAACGAAGCAGGACGAGCCCAGCTGGAAAAGCTCCCGCTCGCTTTTTGGGCCTCGCGGCGCCGGCAGGATCTGTTAGGACTGTTGGACCGGATGAACCCAACGATCGAAGAATTAACCCGAGCCGTCGAGCAGGAAGTGAAGAAGTGGCCCGAGGCGCTGCGGCTGATGACGCATCCGGGCGTAGGACCCCTGACGGCACTGGCCTTCGTGCTAATCATCGGAACTCCGAAGCGGTTTCGTCGGGGCAAGCAGATCGGCAGCTATGTGGGGTTGATCCCTTCGGAGAACTCCAGTGCTGGCCATCAACGGCTGGGACACATCACCAAGCAAGGCAGTTCTTTGTTGCGTTTCTTGCTGGTGGAAGCAGCCCAAGCCGCAGCACGTTGTGATGCGGACTGGAGACGACGCTATGTGCGCCTGGCGGTGCGTCGACAGAGGAACATCGCCAAGGTGGCCATGGCCCGGAGACTGGGAGTGCGGTTGTACTGGATGTGGCGAAACGGTTGGGAGTATGCGCAGTGGGTCAAGTTCAGTTCGCACGCGGGACAGCTCGATACCGGACAGGGCGCGAAGTAGAACGCCGTCCAAATGAATGGGCCTCCCGCTCCCTCGCGAGAGGGAGTTTGAACGAGTAATCATGGTCTGAAATTGGATCGAAGAGATGTGTGGGTCGGACTGGAATCGACCGAAAGATTACAGGCGAGCCGTGGTTATCGACAAGGGGCCAAAGAAATATGACGAAAGAGAACACTCTTCGGAGTGGATGCAGAAGTCTGTGCAAAAAAGACTTGACAGAGCCGATGTTGTTATCGCGCTGGGAAAAGCGTGGAAGAGGAGGAACCGAAGATGAGACGGTGAAACCTCTTGATGGAGTCCAGCGGGTGCAAGTCCCGCACGGCTAAAGCGAGCATGCAGGCCGGTAGCGAGTGTTGCCACTCACCGGGCGACTGGTGGGTGCGAAGCGTACACAGCAAGGAAGCAGGCCGCGAAGATTCAGCTCCGAAAACTCGGCTCATTGCGATGCCGACGCTGTTAACAAGGCGGAAGGCAGCATCCGGACGACCGCTATTGCGAGGTTGCGCCGGGGTCGCCGGAGTCCCTAGCTCGGGGCATGCTTCCAAAGGGATTCCCCAGGAACCCAGGAGAGCTCACCATCTCCGCTCGCAAGAGCGGAAACGCGACCGCCAAGGGAAACCAGAGGCGACCGCACACGGATGGAGGAGCAGTCTTACGACCCCGTAGTACCCGCGAAGGTGGGGAACCGCAGGGCTTCCGCAAGGAGCGGCCACGGGACCCACTGGAGGGAAGGGGGGAACAGTGCACGTATCTGACGAAAGGAAACATAGGCGAGGCTCAGACCTCGACACACTATGTCCACACAAATCGACAGAATATCCGAACTAGCCAAGGAGGATCCGAAGCGACAATTCTTTTCGATCGCTCATCTGATCACGGCCGAGGCGTTGTATGCGGCCTTCCGAGGACTCAGAAAGAAAGCCAGCGCAGGGGTGGACGGCGTCACGTACCAGATGTATGAAAAAGACGCTGCGAGGAATATCCAACAGCTCCATGAGCGGCTCAAAGAGGGCAAGTACCGTGCTCAACCGCTGCGCAGGATCTACATCCCCAAGGAAAACGGGAAGGAGAGACCCATCTCCATACCCTCCTTGGAGGACAAGATCGTGCAGAAGGCGACGGGCGAAGTGCTGAACGCCATCTATAAGCAGGATTTCCTTGAATGCTCGTACGGGTTTCGACCCGTACGAGGGCCGCACCAGGCGCTGGACGAGGTGGGACGAGTCATCTGTACAAAACCCACCAGCTGGATCCTGGAATTAGATATCACCGCCTACTTCGATTCGATCGTGAGAGGGCAACCCATGGAGATGATCGAAAAGCGAGTCAGCGATGGCAGTGTTCTCCAGTTGATACGGAAGTGGATTCAAGTCGGAGTCATCGACGAAGGTCGATTACTTGTGAGCGAAACGGGTACCGGACAAGGGCAGACGATCAGTCCGCTCCTGGCCAACATTTACCTGCACTATGTGCTCGATGAATGGTTCGAGCACGAAGTGAAGCCTCGCTTGAAGGGGGCAGCACACGAGATACGCTTTGCCGATGATGCCGTGCTGTGTTTCCAGTATCGGGAGGATGCTGAGAGAGTGATGGAAGTCTTACCGAAACGATTTGCGAAATACGGTTTGACGCTCCACCCGGAGAAGACGCGGCTGGTGGACTTTGGGCGATACGCGGAGGAACATGCGGCGCGGCAGGGGAAGAAACCAGCCACGTTCGATTTCCTCGGCTTCACGCACATCTGCTCCCGCAGCCGGAAAGGGAAATTCACAGTGAACGTGCGGACGATGAAGAAGCGGTTACGACGGGGCCTGAAGGCGATTGCCGAATGGTGCCAGGAGAACCGCCACGAACCTGTGGAAGAACAGCAGCAAACCCTCAACGCTAAGCTCCGGGGCCACTACCAGTACTACGGGCTACCGACGAACTCCAGGAGCATCTGGAAGTTCTATCGGGGGGTCTGCCGCATCTGGCGAAAGTGGCTCAATCGCCGAACTCGCGGGAAGAGGCTAACGTGGGAGAAATATATAGAACTCCTCCGTCGTCATCCTTTGTTGCTTCCTTGGATCACACGTTCTTGGAACTGTGCGGGGAGTCGCACCTGAGGAACCCGCTGCGTGGAAATCTGCACGGTGGGATCTGTGAGGGGGGAGAAGTCAGTGGTGCCATGGTGGACCTAAACGCGCACGAAGCTGGAAACGGCGGATAGAGCCAAGGCAAGCCTAAAGCCCACTAAGTTCTCCTCTACTCGGAGAGATGTCTGGTAATCGTCCGAGTTAAATTTGTTGAGGAAAATGAAAAATGCTCGACACAGGGAGTCCCACGGCTGAGTGCAGAAATGAGAAAGGCGAGCCAGTTACCTGACTCGCCTGTCTCTGCAAACCATGCAAGGTCTCCCGAGCAGGAACATTTATGCGACCAAGGGCAATTTGGTTCACTCGGAAGGGCCTCGGGTGTATAAGTGTGCTCATCCAGGGGGTCAAATCGGAAATCCCGGTTGAATTCTGTTTCACGTCAAGGAGATGAAAAAATGGAAACTGAGGACGCGAAAGAACAATTGTCGCGGCGTGGATTCCTGGGAGTTGGCTCGGCGGCCCTGACTGTGGCAGTCGGAGCTCTTTCCGTTAGTGGCGCAGCCGCCCAAGAGCAGTCCAATACCCAAAAGGCCGCAGGCGATAGGAGCAAAAGCGATCCTGGCCCGGCGAATCCCGACCTCGACGGGCAGAATCCGGATTCCATATGGCCGCCTTCAACGGATTCCAAGAGTTTGGTTCAAACATTCAAATATCCCTTCTCCTTTGCGAACAAGCGAACTTACGAAGGCGGATGGTCTCGCGAGGTGACCGTTCGCGAATTGGCGGTCTCGAAGTCTTTGGCTGGCGTAAACATGAGACTCACGACCGGAGGTGTTCGTGAGTTGCATTGGCACACGGCGGCTGAATGGGCAATCATGCTCTATGGGTCGGCGCGCATCACGGCTATAGATTTGGAAGGAAAAAGTTTTGTCGCCGACACAAACAAATACGATCTATGGTTTTTCCCCAGCGGTGTTCCGCACTCGATCCAGGGTCTCGAGCCCGACGGCTGCGAATTCATGCTGGTTTTCGACGATGGGAATTTTTCGGAATCAGAAACGGTGCTGTTGAGCGACGCGATGGCGCACCTCCCGCACTCGGTCTTGGCAAAGAATTTCGGCGTTCCCCAGGAGGCTTTCAAAAATCTGCCCAAGGAAGAGTTGTTCATCTTCCAGACCGCGGTTCCCGGATCGCTGGAGAACGACCAGAAAGTTGCCGCGGGAGCGCTTCCGAGGTCGTCGCGCGATTTCGCTTTTCGCACCATGGAAATGCCTCCGACGAAGCGCACCAAAGGCGGAGAGGTGCGCATCGTTGATTCGACCAAGTTCAAGGTCACCACAACCTCGATGGCCATGGTCACCGTTCACGCGGGAGGGCTGCGCGAACTGCACTGGCACCCCAACGCCGACGAATGGCAGTACTTCATCTCCGGCAAGGGAAGAATGACCGTCGTGTCCACAGGCAACAAGGCGCGCACCATGGAATTTCAGGAGGGCGACGTCGGCTATGTTGAAAAAACCTTGCTGCACTACATCGAGAACACCGGCGATTCGGATCTAGTCTTCCTCGAGATGTTCAAGAGCCCCTTCTACTAGGACCTTTCATTCACGAAGGCTGACGCACACGCCGCCCGAACTGGTCATGGCGCACTTGAAGATTGACAGGGCGACATACGACGCCATTCCTCGAGACGAAGCAGTCATCTTGCCGGAATAACGGGTTGTGCCTCACCGCCAATTAGTGTCATGTGGCCGAATTTCGGACATTAATTTAATCAGTGACTGCTCGCCAGCTACTTTCCGTCGCAGAAGCACTGATTTTAGACATTGATTATCGCGGCAGAGCAGTCGCGTGGCAGGGATTCTGGTGCCAGACTGTTTGTTTTTTGGCCCGTGCTCATGACATCACCGGAGGACTCACGCTCGCTGTGCCGCGAGACGGGTACCGATCTGGATCGGATTGTCGGCGATCACACCGATTCCTACCCAACGCTCCATTCCGCTTAATCCGGGATAGCGACAACGATTCAATCCGTGGCGACGTTTCAGCACGCTGATGCATCCTTCACATCCCGTCCGCCATTTCTGAGCGGCGCGGAACCAACGCCGCCTTTGCAGCTTCCGCCGTTCTTCGCTAGGCGTGCTGCCGTTGGGAACCGCGACCCACGACACGCCCATTTCCTGTGCTTTCTTCTCGTTCGCAGACAGGCTCCAAGCATCCCTAATAGTTGACCTGTAATCCAAATATTCGGGAACTAGCAAGCAATTCGGCTGGAAGAATCTCCATGATGTAATCGGATAAGCGGTTTAGTTCTCGCAAGTCCAATGGCAACCCTCATTTGACGGCGGAAGGAAAGGTATAAACTAAAAGACGTGAATCATAGCAATAAGAACTGGTCCAAGAACCGCTTGAGTCGAGAAAACGGGAATGGGCTTTGTCGGCCTGGCGGCTTGTTGGGGCTGACGCTAGCCGTCGTCTTGCTATGCGCCTGTTCCACTTCGGGGCAGCCTCAGCAGCCCGCTCCAGTTCCTGGAACGGCTGGCGCTCAGCCTAACGCCTCGTTACCGGACGTGCCAACTGCAACGCCGGAGCAGCAACCCGGCCAACGGTCGCCCGGGGATGTGACTGGAACTGTTTTGGATCAAACTGGAGCCGTTGTTGCCGGTGCTCGAGTGACACTTACCGTTGAGGGCCAATCTCCCAGTCGCGAAGCGTTGTCAAATAGCGACGGCCAATTCTCGTTTGCGAATGTAGCACCCGGCACTTTTCAACTCACGATTAGTTTCCCCGGCTTCACCACGCAAAAAGCTTCCGGGATTTTGACACCGGGAGGCGTTTATATTGTCCCGCCAATTGCGTTACCGATTGCCACCGAACTGACTGAAGTACATGTCGGACCGCAATCGACCGAATTAGCAGAAGAGCAAATCAAGGAACAAGAAAAGCAGCGGGTCCTGGGAGTTATTCCGAATTTTTACGTCAGTTATATTCCGGATGCGGTTCCGCTCACGCCGAAGCAAAAGTTTGAGTTGGCCTGGAAGACGACCATCGATCCAGTCACCTTCGTGATCGTCGGGGCCACTGCCGGGCTTCAGCAAGCGGAAAATAACTTCAGCGGATACGGACAGGGCGCGCAAGGCTACGGGAAGCGCTACGGTGCGAACTACGCTGATACGGTTACCGGCACTTTTCTGGGTGACGCAGTATTTCCATCGTTGATGAAGCAAGATCCGCGATATTTCTACAAGGGAACGGGGAGCGTACGATCCAGGATTCTGTATGCCATCGCCATGTCGGTGATCTGCAAGGGCGACAATGGACACTGGCAACTTTATTATTCCGGAATTCTCGGAGGCTTAGTCGCGGGCGGCATTTCGAATGCTTACTATCCACCGAAGGATCGTGGAGCGGCACTGGTATTTGAAAACGAGCTCATCGGAATTGGCGGATCCGCAGCGGGCAACATCATTCAGGAATTCATCATTCCGAAACTGACGCCGAACCTCCCGAATCATCGAACATCCAAGCAGCCTTAGACTGACGAATTCTCATCCACGCGCGCCTGCAAAAAATTAGAAATAAAACTTCAGGGCGAACTGAATCAAGCGAGGGGAACGCGACGCAGTAGGAAAGCCAAACTGCGAGGTTCCGCGCTCAATGGAGAAATTCTCATTCGTCGTCATCTCATCGGCGAATGTAAGATTCGGGTGGTTCCAGATGTTGAAAAGTTCCGCGCGAAACTCAAAGTGCATTTGTTCGTGAACAGGGAACTCCTTTATGAAGGACATGTCCCAGTTCTGCAAACCGGGACCGCGAATGATATTTCGCCCCGCATCGCCGAAGGTTCCGAACACGGTGTTGGCTACGAATGCGCAGGTATTGAATATCGTGCCGGGAATGCAAGGAGGACCGTTCGGATTTCCAACTACGTTCGGACGCGCGCAATTAAAAACTCCACCGCCGCAATCGGAATTCGAAATGTTCACCAGGTCGTCGGTAGGAGTAAACCAGTTTCCGGTCTGCGCCGAAACGATGCCGGTGATCTGCCAATTTCCGATCAATTGATTCTTAAAACCGGTCGCATCCCCGCCAAAGCGCTGGCCGTTTCCAAACGGAAGGCTATAAATGTAGCTAAGAACGAAGCGATGACGGATGTCAAAATCAGCATTGCCATATTCCAAGAAAGGCGCGGTCTGCAAACGAAAATCGCCCTGATTCTGCGAGCCCAGGTTGGCGTCTGACGCGTCGTCGAGCGCGTGGCTGTAGGTATAGGCAGCTTCGAATTGTAGGCCGTGCGAAAATCGCTTCTCCAAACGTACTTGCAGGCTGTTGTAGTTCGAAAACAAGTTAGAGCGAAGCGTATCGATTCCGGCATCGATATTCGGATCGGGACGCCGAGGCGCGGTGGGTATTGTCGGATCTGGCGTTGGAACAGCCTGGTTCCCGTTAAACAAACCAAAAAGATCCGCGCCATGCGAACCCACATACGAAATTTCCAAAACGGTATTTGCCGGAAGTTCGTACTGAAATCCCATAAACCACTGTTGCATGAAAGGTGTAGTGATATGGGGATCGATCGAAAACAGCAACGGTGTGTTCGGATCTATCAGCGCGTTCGCCGGAAAACCCTGCGCAATTCCACCTGTTCCCGGGGGAGCGCTGGCCGGATTGTTGCTCAGACCGGGAACAGCGCAGTCCATATTCAGATTTGGATTCGGGCTATAGAGGGCTGGGTTGGCGATATTGAGCAGGCAAGGCATGTTGAACGACTGCGTGACGAAGAATGGAGGATTGAAACCGGGACTTGGATTTGAGTACGGTCCATTTTCCTGGCCACCATAAAAGATCCCATAAGACGTGCGGAAAACAAGCTTGTCGGTGATTTTGTAGGCCAATCCGACGCGCGGCGCAAAATTGTGCAGGTCGGGCGAGACCAGCCCCGGTGATCCGTTTCGCTCGATCGGAAGTTGCGCGGCAAGCGTCGGTGTTAGCACCGCGTTTTGCCCTTTCGGAACAACCAAGCAGTCGCAGCCAAAATCAAAGTTGGCCTGTTCGTTGTCGGCGGCCTTGACCGTGGTGTAAAGCTCGTAACGCAACCCCAGATTGAAAGTAAGCCGCGCTGATTTCTTAAAGTCGTCTTGTACGAATCCTGCATAAATCTGCCGGTGATAATCGACATTGTGCAAATTAACGATCGAACCGCCATCCGTCAGTCCCAAAAGAAAGCTGGCGAATCCATACCCACCAGTTCCCGGCGACGCTGGATTATCCGTAAAACCTGCGCTGAAATCCTCCGTGCCGCGGGAAGCTGACGGTTGAAAAATCGTAAATTGCTCAAATCGAATTTCGGTACCGAACTTGAGGGAATGGCGTCCTTTGATCCATGTGAAGTTATCGGTAAAAACATAGCTATTTTGTTTTTCGATCGAAGGCAAAAAGCCTGAGCTACCAAGCTCCGGCGCCGATCCGTCGCTGAAGGTGAGCGCTGGAAGCCCGCCGTTGAATGTGCCCGGCTCGAACGGCACGCCGGGAAAGCCGAGTTCGGCTGAGACATTCTCATTGAAGTTATTCTGGTAGCGGTGCGCGTTGATGCGGTTATATCCAAAACGAAATTCGTTCACATGCGTTGAATCAATGATGTGAGTTTCGCTCAGCGCGACGCTTCGGTAAGAAAAACCCTCGTTACCATCGAAGAAACCGCCGCCGTCCAGTACGTTCTGAAACGGTGAAGGAATAAAGCTGGGCTGGTCTTCGTAGCTGAATCGGCCGAAGATAGAATCTTGGGGGGAAAAAGTGTGGTCCACGCGGACATCGAAATTGTTGCGAGTTTCGCTGCGCACAGGAACCGCAAGGTAGTTGAAACCGGGATTGGTTGACGAATTCGGAGGAGGAATTAAAGCGGCCAACCGCGCAGCCAGCGGATCGATCGATCCGCTTGGGAATATATTGGTTGGCGTCCCTGCTCCGGTCACACCGATCGGCACACCGCAAAAGCCGTTTGGATTCAAACCAGATACCTGCGTCAATCGCGCATTAAATATTTCGCCGACGTAGGTCGGATGGCCGCTGCAATCCAGGGCTATCGAATTTGGTATCGGGTTACCGTTGATGTCCACCTGCGGCGCGGTCATTCCGGTCTGGAGCAGTTCAGAGAAATTTCCGTCGAGCATCAATTGGTCGGGAACCGTGGTGGTCTGCGGTATGCCCTGGCGCAAACGGAATCCCTCGTAGTCGCCGAAAAAAAAAGTTTTGTCCTTTTGAATGGGACCGCCGATGGTGCCGCCGAACTGGTTCTGTTTGTAGGCGGGTTTCTGCGGCGTAACCACAAAGTAGGGCGAAGCATCGAGAACATCGTTCCGCAAATACTCGAAAACGTCTCCGTGAAAGCCGTTGGTGCCTGATTTGATTACGGCGTTTAGAATTGCGCCATTGCCTCTTCCAAATTCAGCGCTATAGTCGTTGGTTTGAACTTTGAATTCTTCAATGGCATCCACCGGCGGCTGAATCACGTAAGAAGATTCGTTCAGCACGTCGCCCAGATTCGAATTGTTGTCGATTCCATCCAGCAGAAAATTATTCTGTAAAGCTCGCGCTCCGTCCACGCTGAATCCGAAGCTTCCGCTCACGCGTGAACCAGGTTCGCTGGGCACCACGCCAACTCCAAGTTGCGCGAGCTGCGCGAAATTGCGCCCGTTTAACGGCAAAGTCTCGATACGCGTTTGATCCATCACCTGGCCCATCGAGCTTGTCTCGGTTTCCAGCAGCGGATTCTGCACCGTCACTTCGACTTTTTGCGTGACTTCGCCAACGTCCAGCCGGACATTGGCTTCCACCCTGCCTTGCACATCCAATTGCACGGGACCAGCCACGGCGGTCTTAAATTTTTCTTTCTCCACCGTGACGGTGTAGCGTCCCACTTTAAGCGGCCCGGCAACGTATTCCCCGTTCGCGTCCGTGCTAGTCAGGAATTCGATTCCTCGATCGACGTCGCGAGCGGTTACTTTCGCGCCGGGAACGACGCCGCCACCGGCGTCTTTCACCACCCCAACGATGCTGCCGGTATCTTTTTGTGCGTAGATCTGCGAAGCGGAGAGCAGCACCAGCGGGAGAATGAAGATACCTCGCAGCAGTTTGCGCAGTCGGTTCATCGAAGGTCTCTCCTTCCGAGTACTGATCGATCCGGGTCGGCAGGGCCGGACGCGTGCGGTATTTCGCGCAAAAGATACCGCTCGAAGTCGCTTGCCATGGGTGTTTCGATTTGCTACTTTTACTTTCGATTTCTTTGTGTGTCAAGAAGAAAACCAAGAGGCATGTTTATTATCGAGGCCTTGTAAGCTTGGGTTTTGCTCGAAGAGTTTGTGGCGTGCCGGATGGGGATTTCGAAGAGGTCTATCATAGGGTTGCCGGGCGAGATTTCGCGCCATCGTGCGCCTCGCCGAAAAAGAGGGGAGACCATGAAGGTATATCCGGCTGGCGCGAAGCGAAATAAGCGCCCTGGCATGACAATTCCATCGTTTCCTGCAATCGTGTTGCTCGCTATAGCGCTTGGATGGAGCGCCGGCTGCTCCAAGAAACCTGCCACGGAATCGGCCTCGGCACCGGTGGCTGCTCCTCCTCCGTCGGAAATACGCGTTTCGGCCGACGCAAATTCAATTTCGATTCAAACGCCCACCGCCGAATTCAGCGTTGCGCCGGACGGCTATGTCGCCGCGAAACTCTTAAGCAACCAGCAAAAACTTTCACTCGACGATCCCGGCACGGACCCCGGAGCGATGGCAGTAGTGGCCCGCAGAGAAGTGAAAGATTTCGTGTTCGATCTGGCGAAGGCCAAAACTGTGACGCCCGAAGGAAAGCTTGGCGGGCGAGGACAGCGCGTCGTAGTCCAGGGAAAAAGTCCGAGCACCGGTTTAGAGGCGTCTCTCGCCGTCGAAGTGCATGACGATTTCCCCAATGTCGCGCTGGTTTCGGCCAGCTTTCTCAACGGCGGCGCTGGCGACATTTCACTTGATCAAGTGGACATCGATCGCCATCGCTTGAACGCCGGGCTGGCGGACGCAAAATCTGCTCCCAACCAGATGTGGTCTTTCCATGGCGCGAGTATTCAATGGGGCAAAGACAACGTCTTCGAGATACCTAAGAATTTTCAGCAGCAGAATCAGATGGGCTCCATGGTGGAAGTGAAAGGTGACCTGGGGCGCGTCGGAGGCGGTATTCCAGTTGTGGCGTTCTGGACCAGGCAAGTCGGCGAAGCCATCGGGCACGTGGAAACTCTTCCGCTAGTGTTGTCGATTCCGGTGAAGACGGAAAGCGATGGACATGTGGACGCTTCTGTTCACATGCTGCCCAAAATGGCGCTGAAGCCGGGAGACATTTACGCCACGCCACGAACTTTTATCGCCGTTTACTCCGGCGATTATTACGAACCATTGCGAATGTATTCCGATGTGATCGATCGCGAAGGCCTCACCAAAGCGACCAGCACAAATGAAGATTACGCAGTGAGCTGGTGCGGCTGGGGCTACCTAGCAGACGTGACGCCGAAGCAAATGCTCGGCACCATTCCGAAGCTGAAAGAGTTGGGCATTCATTGGGCCACGCTCGACGATCGCTGGTTCAACAATTACGGAGACTGGCAGCCCCGCGCTGACACATTTCCGGATGGCGAAATTCAAAAAATGGTCCAGCAGTTTCATGAGCAGGGAATCAAGGTTCAACTTTGGTGGCTGCCGCTGGCGGTAGAAGATGGCGGGCCCGGATATGAATCGCATAAGTACGGCGTATCGCAGGTGGTTAAAGATCATCCTGACTGGCTCGTGCTCGACAAGGATGGCAAGCCCGCGAGAATGACGCGAAATCTCGCCACGCTTTGCCCGGCGCTGCCGGAAGTTCGTGAATACTACCAGCAATTAACCGAGCGATTCATTCACCATTGGGATTTCGACGGCCACAAACTCGACAATATTTACAGCGTTCCGGCCTGCTACAACCCCAAGCATCATCACAGATCTCCGCTCGATTCCGTTTATGCCATGGGCGACATTTATAAAACAATTTTTGAAACTACGCGCGCGCTGAAACCCGAGAGCGTCACGCAAAGCTGCCCGTGCGGCACGCCTCCCAGCATCGCATGGCTGCGCTACATCGATCAGGCCGTCACCGCCGATCCAGTTGGCTCGGTGCAAGTTCGCCAGCGAGTGAAAATGTACAAGGCCTTGCTCGGGCCGCGCGCAGCCGTTTACGGCGACCACGTAGAACTCACGCGAATACAAAATCCCGATAGCAACGAGCGCGATCTGGGTTCGGATTTTGCCTCCACACTCGGTACCGGAGGCGTCCTGGGCACGAAGTTTGCTTGGCCGGATTACGGTCCGACGCTTAGCGACGTGTATCTGACTCCGGAAAAGGAAGCGCACTGGAAAAAGTGGATCGGGCTCTACAACAAGGAGATGTTGTCGCGCGGCACGTTCAAGAACTTATACGTGTATGGCTACGATGTGCCGGAGGCTTATGCCATCGAGAAAGATGGCGCGATGTACTATGCGTTTTTTGCTCCGGCTAACGATCCGAAAAAGAACACGCCGCAGAGTTGGTCAGGCGAGGTGGAGCTGCGAGGCCTGGAGCCGGGGAAATATCACCTGGTCGATTATGTGAATAATAAGGACTACGGAATCGTTACCGCTCCCGACGCAAAACTTGAAGTGGATTTTACCGACAACTTGCTTTTGGAAGCGACTAAACAATAGTTGTTGAAGGCGCCAGTAAGTATTTACTTGCGCTCAGATTGCTCGCGGAAAAATCGCGTCCTTTCCTCGCGATTGCGGAAGGCGTCGGTACCTCCCTCGCGCGTGGTGGAGAACGCGCCCGCGATGTTGGCGAATTTCAGACATTCCTCGACCCTTGCTCCCTCGATGAAGCGGTGAATGAAGCCGGCATCGAAGCTGTCACCCGCACCAACAACATCAATTGCATTCACGCGCAACTGTGGAGTCCGCCATTCCTGTGACCCTTTTCGCGCTAAGGCTCCCTGAGACCCTAACTTCACAACTACCAGCGGAACAGTCTGCGAGAGTTTCGCAATCGCGTGCGTCAAATCTTCCGTTCGCGCAATTTTCTTTGCTTCTCGTTCATTTGGGAGAAATATATCCACGAATTTCAGGGCTTGCTGCAAATCGTCGCCCCAGCGGTCTTCGGGATCGTCGTTGGTATCCAGAGAAGTGCTAAGACCCTTCGCTTTTGCGCGGCGAAATAATTCCGGGATCTGAGGCCGAAGCGCTCGGTGCAGAAAAAACGAAGAAAGGTGCAGATGGCGTGCGGAAAGAATGTAATCAAAGTCGAGATCCGCGTGACCCAGTTCAAACATCGTGCCGGGATAGGTAAGAATGAAGCGTTCATGCGCGTGAGCCAGAATTAGGGAGAGACCCGTCGCAGTAGTTTTCGCGACGGAGACACGAGTTACATCCACGCCTCCCGCTTCCAACCATCCGACTGCCATCTTTCCGAATGGATCGTCGCCAATTTTCGAAACTATCCCTACTTGCGTGCCAAGCACTGCAAGGTTATGCGCGAAAATCGCTGAGGAACTTCCCAAGGTGAGGCGAAATCCTTCGACTAAAGTTTCCTGCTCCGGTTTTATTTCTTTCGGAAGGCCATAGAGAATTAAATCGGGGTTGATCTCTCCCACCACGCAGACATCAGGTCGTGGCACGATGAGAACCTCCGTCCCTGCCGTGGAGCATTACCACCCGTGATAAGTTACGTGGCCGATCGGGATTAAAGCCTTTGCGCATCCCGGTATAAAAACCTAGAAACTGGCCAGCGATCACGGCGACCGCCGCTCGCGCTACTTCCGGAACGTCCAGTGACAGCTCAATCGAATAATCCGCCGAAGCGCGTATAGCCGGATTGCTCGAATTGGAAATTAAGAACGTCGTACCCCCCAGCTCCTTCATTTCCCGTAGAACCGACATCTCATCGGCGAAACCGCTTTCGCTCACAAAAAAAGTCAACAGAGTTTCCGGACTTACAATCGCCTTGGGGCCGTGCCGAAATTCCAGAGTGTGAAACGCCTGAGCATAGGAACAAGACATTTCTTTTACCTTCAACATGGATTCTTGCGCTACGCCGAAGAACGGGCCTTGCCCCAGGAATACATAATCTGCATAGGTCCGCTTATCGACCAGGGAACGAACGGTGTTTTGTATGCCGTCCAGTCGCGGCGCAACTTGTCCGGGAAGCGCGCGCAGGCTGGCCAGAAAACTTTTGCTGCTGGCCCGGTCCGCGGCCAGCGCTTGCAACGCTAGAAGCATTGAGGTGAAAGAGCGTGTCATCACGGTGCTTTTCTCATCAGCTGGGGAAAGGCGAACTATGTTCGAGCAAATTTCCTCGATCGGAGTTCCGATTCCGCAAGTGATAGCCAAACTCTGAATTCCGAGGTCGCTTTCAGCGTACTGTGCGGCTTCGACAATCTCCGATGTGCGTCCCGACCGAGAAATAAACACAGGTTGGCAGGGAGCTGGAAAAAGTTCAGGAAAAAGCAGAATTTCCGATGCCGGGATGGCGCGCGCAGGACTTCCCGTCAATATGGACCAACTGGATGCCGCGATCTGCGCGAGGTAAAAACTGGAACCGCATCCGACAAAAATCCATTCAACATTCTTATTCAGTTTTTCGTTTATTTTCGCGAGTTGGCCGCTGTCCAGGAGTTCAGACAGGCATTGTGTCCAGGTGTGTGGCTCCGACAGGATTTCGGCAATGGTGTGCACGCCCTCTGTTGAACTAGAAAAGGTCAAACAAGCCTCCCAATGGCTTAGACAACAATAGTTTTTATTCCGGCTTCGCGAAGGCCGCGCAAATCTCGCGACGAAATCTTCTTATCAGTAATCGTGTGATGCACCGCGGATGTGGGAGCAATGAGGGAAAGACTTCGACGTCCAAACTTGCTCGAATCACAAACCACTACGGTCGCTTTGGCGCTTTCCATCATCACGCGGTTAACCCGGGCTTCTAAAATATTGGGTGTGGTGAGACCGTAGTCAACGTCGAAACCATCGACCGCCAGAAAAAGAAGATCCGCGGTCACATGTTTCAGGGAATCCTCGGCGAGCGGTCCCACCAGCGAAAAGGAGTTTTTTCGCAACATGCCGCCGGTCAGGATGACTTCGATATCAGTTCCGGCGAGTTCTGCTGCTATATTCACTGCGTTGGTGATGACCGTTAAATCGCGGATATTTTTTGTAGCGCGAGCCACGGCGGTGCTGGTGGTTCCGGAGTCGAAGATGATTACCTGCCCGGGCTTTATGAGGCGAGCGGCCGCTTCGGCGATGCGTAGTTTTTCTTTGCGGTGCAGGCGTTCCTTCTCGTGCAGCGAGGGGTCGCGCAGTGCCGCGTTATCCACTGGGAGCGCGCCTCCGTGAGCGCGCTGCAAGCGGCCCTGCTCGTGCAAATGTTCCAAATCCTTACGAATAGTAATAAGGGATGTGCAGAAGCGGCGGGCCAGGTCAGTGACGACCACGCGGCCGTCGCGCTGGACCATCTCGGAGATCTTTCGTCGTCGTTCTTCGCTTAACACCCTGGGATTAACCCCCTTTTTAACCGGGGTTTCGATTCATTTCTTTTAGTTATTATTTTTAGCTATAGTAGCTTGACACAAATAGCGTGACGGGACAAGAGTCTATGGTTTCTTCGAAGATCGTGTGCGTCAGCGCTAACCCGGCAGTGGACCGCCGCGTGTACCTCGATGCGCTTATTCCGGGCCAAGTAAACCGAGCGCGGAGTTCGCTTGCCATGCTTGGTGGAAAAGCGGCGCATGTGGCTATGGCCGCACGAGCCCTTGGAATAGAAGCGAACTGGATCGGGTTTCTGGGCGGAGCAATCGGCGAACAGGTCGAATCCGAGTTGCGCAAACTTGCCATCCAGGTGAGTCCTATTCGAACGGACGCTGAGACCCGCGTGAACCTTGAGGTGATTGAAAATTCCGGAAGAATCACAGAAGTTTTGGAACCTGGTGGAAAGATTAGCCCGCGCGAACAGACTGAGCTCCTTCGTCTGTATTCACAAAGTCTTAGCGAGGAGTGGAAAGGCGCGCTCGTCGCTATCTCGGGCAGCTTGCCGGCAGGCTTGCCGGCGCCCTTTTGCGGGGCGTTGATCGACATCGCAAAGAAGGCCGGCCTGGCAGTGTTTTTGGACACCAGCGGGGACCCTTTGAAGGCAGGCCTTGCTGTGAGGCCAAATTTTGTAAAACCGAATCGCCAAGAAGTCGAGGTGCTACTCGGCCGAGGCTTGCCCGATTTGCAATCTGTTGTTGCCGCCGCGCGCGAAATAATTTCGCGGGGCGCCGGAAGCGTGGCGATCACGCTGGGCGCGGAAGGCTTAGTGTGGCTCGAAAGTAAAGATGGTCCAGTGTGGTTTGCGCAACCGCCGAAGTTGAAGGCGATTTCAACCGTGGGATGTGGGGACACGACGTTGGCAGGGTTTGCGTATGCAGTAATTAAAGGATTGAGCGGCGAAGAAGCGCTGAGATTCGCTACAGCTTGCGGCGCGGCGAACTGTCTTGCCGAGTTGGAAGGGCGCATTTCACTCGGCGACGTGCAAAACCTACTTCCCAAAGTCATCGTAAAGTCGCTTCCCTAAATTTGTCCGCAAGCTGCAAGCCTGAACACTTTCATTATTTTTTCAGGAGTTGGCGCTTACGCCAGAAGGATTCGATTTCTTCCAAGGTGCGGCCTTTGGTTTCGGGCACTAAGTAATAGGAGAAGATCCAGGCGGCGACGGCGAGTAGCGCGTACAGCCAAAAGGTTGGTGTGGGGCCGAATTTGTCGAGCAGGGTCAGGAAAGTTAGAGAGACCACGAAGTTTGCAGCCCAGTTGGAGGAAGCGGCGGTTCCCTCGGCCAAGCCTCTGACTTTCAGGGGATAAATCTCAGCGATGATCAGCCAGAAAATTGGGCCCAGGCTTAGGGCGAAGCAAGCGACGTAGGCCATCAGGGTTATTACAGCGAACTGGCCGAAGGCAGCGTCATGCTGGGTGGCTGAGGCGCGGAAAATAAAACCGAGCACGCCGAGAGAAATTATCATGCCGGCGATTCCGGTCAGCAACAGCGGGCGTCGTCCGACGCGATCGATGAGCCACATCGATACAAGCGTCATGATTACGTTTACAAGTCCGATGCCGGCGGTGGCCAGAATCGCGCCCGACGCCGAGGGGATGCCCGCGGAACGAATGATTTGGGGGGCGTAGTAAATCACTGTGTTAATTCCGGTGACTTGCTGAAATATAGCGAGGCCGATTCCTACGACCAGCGCGGGGCGAATGGCGGGTTTGAGGAGATCGGACCATTGGCCGCGTTCGTCCGTTTCTGACAGGGTGCCCTGAATCCCCTGAAACTCCGCTTCCACATTTTGTGTGCCGCGGATCTTTTTCAACACGGCGAGAGCTTTATCGGGCTGGCCGTTTTTTACCAGCCAGCGCGGCGTTTCGGGCATGTACAACATTCCGAGTCCCAGGATCGCGCCGGGAACCACGGCCAGACCCAGCATCCAGCGCCACTGTTCGGATTGAGCGAAGGCGTAATCGACGAGGTAGGCGGCCAGGATGCCGATAGTGATGGCCAGTTGAAAAAGGGAAACTTGCCAGCCGCGCGCTTTGGCGGGCGAAACTTCGGAAATGTAAAGAGGGACGGTGGAGCTGGCCAGGCCGATGCCGAGGCCGACGATGGTCCGTCCGAAGATCAGCGTTACTTCCGATCCGGCGGCGGCGCAGATAATTGCGCCGAGGATAAAAATTGTTGAAGTGATTAGAAGATTTCTTTTGCGGCCGATGTGGTCGGCCAAATTGCCTCCGCCCAGGGAGCCGACGGCGGCTCCCACCAGAACGACGCTGACGACCAATTCCTGGTGGAAGGTCGTAAGGGCAAAACTTTTCTGGATGAAGATGAGGGCCCCAGAAATTACGCCGGTGTCGTAACCAAAGAGCAGGCCGCCCAGAGCGGCGATGGCGGCAGCGATGTAAACGAATCCGGTGCTTTCGGCCTGTCGCGCCGACGGGCTTTCTGCCGCTTCAGAATTCATTTTCTGTTGAGGCATCTAGACTCCTCGGTGGAGTTTGTACGGCTAGCACTGCGGGCAGAACGCGTTCGGCCATTTCTTGATTTTTTTGGCCATTTGAGCAAGTCGCCGACTTTTGTTTTCTGCAAGTTACATCGTGTTCTAATTCGCGAATTTGGCGATTTAACCCGACCTCTGTCGCGCTGGGAATCGGCCGTCTTGAAAGCGTATTGTGAGGGAAGAAGCCAGGATTAGATCGATCTTTGGAGCGCTGTGTTGCGGGATCGCTAAGTGGTGTTCTGGCCGCGGTTAGAGATTCTTTCGGTGATTGTTTTCTGCGAGTTACGACGAATTCTGTTTGTGAGACAGAACCGGTTAGAAGTGGTCTAGACCACTCGTAAATTTTCGCTGGATTTTTGGAATTTTGCGCCAGTTTTTTGCCGGGTATTGAGGGGTTGCAGATGGCCGAAAGTTCGCAATCAGGAAGTGCAAAGCAGATCCCTCGCGCCGCGTTGCTAGCTCGAGACGCTGATGCTCGTGGCATCGTCAGATTTCGCTTTGAATTCCGTCTGCCAACTTTTTTATTAATGATCACGGGGAAACCTAGCACGCTGTTTGTCGAAATTCAAGGACCTGTGTGTGTGGACGGGCTAGTACTGCGAAGTAGTTGCTGCCGTTTTGGGAAGCTCAGCAAGACACGCCGCACGGTAAGTGCGCGGTGGATGAAATTCGCAATTACTAATAAGTTGAATAACCCTACATGACCGGTTGAGCTGGCAGCGTTTATCAGATGGCATGTGGATGAAGATCTTATTCTGCCGCCGAGAATTCACGCTAACCCATCCCGGCCACGCGGAAGTTCTTGGACGGTTTTGTAAATTCTTGATGTGCGTTACGTCAAATGATCGAACCGGGATTCATTTGAGCGACGCAATCTTAGAATTCCATGAAGATGAGCCGATACCACCGGAATGGAGGGACCGAAGGGGTAAGGGACCTACAAAATTTTCGCCACCATGTGCCATTCGGGCGGGCGAAAGAATCGTAGAATGAGAAGTTTGACGCTGATGAGCGCGGAATCCAATTCGAGTGTTGTTGCGGCGGAGAGTGATGTGGGGATCTCGCGGGCGTGGCGCGCGTTGCGGCACCGGAATTTCCGGTTGTTTTTTGGCGGGCAGAGTATTTCGCTGATTGGGACTTGGATGACACGGTTGGCGACCAGTTGGCTGGTTTACCGGCTGACGGGGTCGGCGTTCTTGTTGGGCATCGTGGGATTTGCCGGGCAGATCCCGACATTTTTGCTGGCGCCGTTGGCGGGAGTTTGGGTGGACCGGCTGAACCGGCGTCACGTTTTGATCGTCACGCAAATTTTGGCGATGTTGCAATCGTTTGCGCTGGCCGTTCTTACTTTGATGAAACATATCACCATTCACGAAATTATCTGGCTGAGTATGTTTCAGGGAATGATCAATGCATTTGACATGCCCGGACGGCAGGCGTTCCTGGTGGAGATGGTGAAAGACAAACAGGATTTGGGGAATGCGATCGCGTTGAATTCGTCGATGGTGAATATGGCGCGGCTGGTGGGACCGTCGCTGGCTGGAATGGTGATTGCGGTTTCCGGGGAAGGGGCTTGTTTCCTGATCGACGGAATTAGTTATTTGGCGGTGATCGCGTCGTTGGTGGCGATGCGGCTGGAGCCAGCGGCGATCAAACGCGTGACAGCGTCAATGTTGGTGCAACTGAGAGAAGGCTGGGATTACGTTGCGGGATTTGCGCCGATACGGACGATACTTACTTTGTTTGCGTTGGTGAGCTTGATGGGGTGGCCGTTCACGGTGCTGATGCCGGTTTTTGCGTCGACCATTCTGAAAGGCGGGCCGCACACTTTGGGATTCCTGATGGGAGGAGTGGGAGTTGGCGCGCTGGTTTCGGCGTTATCGCTGGCAATACGGAAGAGCGTGCTGGGACTGGGGCCTATGATTTATATCGCGACCGGGATGTTTGGAGTGGCGCTGATTTTCTTTGGGCTGTCGAAGAATTTTTGGCTTTCGCTCGTGTGCATGCTTTTCGGCGGATTTGGAATGATGCAACAGATGGCGGCGAGCAACACCATCATTCAAACGATTGTGGAGGAGGACAAGCGCGGGCGCGTGATGAGTTTTTATACGGTGGCGTTTGTGGGCATGGCGCCCTTCGGGAGTTTGCTGGCGGGGGCCATGGCGCGCGCGATTGGCGCTCCGCGGACGGTGATGGTGAGCGGGGCGTGTTGCATCGTGGGGGCGATTTGGTTTGCTTCGCAACTGAAATCGATACGAAAAGTAATTCGGCCGATTTACATCAATCTGGGGATTTTGCTCGAGCCGCCGGTGAATGCGATCGTTCAAGATAGCCTGGGACGGTAAACGAAAGAATTTTAGCGCGAGGCAGGGTCGGGATTTGTGGCCGGTTTTGGTGCTGATCCAGGGTTAAGAACCAGGAGGGTGGAAGTACCGTGTGCCAATATTCGGCCATCCGGCGCGAGCAATTGCGCTTGGGCGGAAATGATCTGGCGACCTTGGGATATAACGCGGCCTTCGACTCGCACGCGACCGGTCTCGACCGTGATTGGTCTTGAAAAATTTACTTTGGTTTCGATGGTGGTATAGGCCGCGCCTGCGGGAAGCAAGGTATGCGCGGCGCATCCGGTGGCGCTGTCGATCAGGGCGAGCGCCCAACCGCCATGGATGGTGCCCATCGGATTGAGCAAGTGGGAACCGGGGTCGCCTTCGAACACAGCAAAGCCGTCGCCGACCTGAACAAGCCGAAACGACATGGTGTTGGCGATTGATGGCCCGGGCAGGCGGCCTTCGATCATTGCCTGCATCAATTCTTTGCCGCTCATGCCGGCGGCTTCCGGGAGATTGGCCAAATTATGGTTGGTAGTCATGTCCGCACAGGCTCCTGTTGCTGTTGTTGGATGTAACGGCAAAAGAATAGATTCGGGTGGGGGCTTCTTGCCAGCGATTCCTCGTTAAGGCAAGTCAGATAGATAGCTTGGTACTGTAGCCTCTCTGATTAGCAACACTTATGAGTTCGGTGGACATCGCGCGGCGGGCGCGCTAACGTTGAAGACGCAGCGCGAGGAGAATAAAAATGGCGAACGATTCGCATCAACGAGCGGCTGAGTTTCACGAGCAGGCGGCACACGCGCATCGAGCTGCGGCTGCAGGCCACGGTAAAGGTGATCATTTTACCGCTCACGAGCAGTCCAAACAGGCGATGGAGCACGCGCGGAAGGCTTGGGAGTTTTCGCAGGAGGCCCACCAACAGTCGGCAATGTTTTTGAAAGAGGACAAGGAAAAGAAGAGCTAGCTATTCCTCTAAAGCGAACAGAGAATGAATTCGGTTTGGAACGCTCGCAAACTTTTCGCAGTGGTTGTCTTCGCTGAAGAAAACAGCCGGCAAGATGCCAGCGCTATAAAGTTAGGATCCTAACACTAGCGCTAGAGTGCAATCCATCCTACGAAAATTAGCCACAGGGATGTGACGCCTACCAGAATCCATAAAATTATGCCTTGTAAGAGCGGTGGCCAGCCGACTTGCCGCAATGTGGCGCGCGAGATTCCGGTTCCTATCAAATACAGAGTGGCGGTCAACCCCAACTTTCCCAGATCGCTTAACACCTGCCAGAGATTTGCGAGGGCGCGCAGGTAGGTGTTTGCGACTGCGGCTAAGCAAAAAAACAAAATAAACCAGGGCCACTGAATGCGGGTTTTAGAGCGCTTCAGGACGGCGGCGCCAAGGGCGACCGGGACGATCCAAAGCGCGCGGGTGAGTTTTACGGTGGTGCCCACGACCAAGGCGACCGGGCCGTAACGCGCGGTGGCGCCGACGACCGAGCTTGTGTCATGAATCGCCAGCGCGGCCCACAGGCCGAATTGCGGTTGGGTCAGGTGCAGGGCCCAGCCAAGGGGCGGGAAAATTAAGAGGGCAATCGAATTCAGGATAAAGACAGTGCCGAGCGAAACGGCGATTTCTTCATCGTGGGCTCCAATGATGGGAGCCACGGCGGCAATCGCGCTGCCTCCGCAAATGGCGGTTCCGGTAGATATGAGGAGGGAAGCGGTTTTGTTGACGCGCAAAAGGCGTCCGGCAAGAAAGCCAAGAATCAGCGCAAAAGAAATGGTTGCAGCGGTGTAAACGAAGCCACTGCGGCCGGCGCGGAGCACTTCGTGCAAGTTCATTCCGAAGCCGAGACCGACGACGGACGCCTGGAGCAGGAATTTTGAAAGATTGCGGCTATCGGCTTGATAGGGATGGGCAAAGGACAAACCGTAAAGCAATCCGAGGGTGAGAGCGATGGGCGGGGAAATTATGCCGGTGGCGCATAAGATTAATCCGACGAAAAAGAGGGTCTTGGTATTCAGCTTACCTTCTCCAGATCTATAACCGCCACGCCTGATAGGCAGGGCGGCCCAACTTTATTTCTACAACAGCTAACAGACTATCTCATCGATGGCATCGATGGCGCTCGCATAGACGCACGCAGAATTCGGGTTGCGAAGGGCGCGCGGAAGTATAGCGGAATTCGAAACGCGCAGCAGGGCTTAGTCGTCTTCGTCAAGAAAATCTTCGTCGGTGGCGCTGGCGGCTTCGGCGTCGGTGGGCCAGTCCTCGAAATAATTGTTCAAAGCGAAAAGTTTTTTGGCGAGTTCGCCGATTTCGCCGGCTTCGTCGGAGAGTTCGCGCGCGGCGATGAGGCCAACGTCGATATTGCGGCGCTCGATTTCGGTGGGTTTGCGGTCTTTTTCAGTCCAGCGCTTCATGGCGGCAAGTTGCTTATTGATGCTCTGCATGGTCGCGTTGTTCGGGCTGCGCGCGAGGATGCGCGTGACGACATCGGTGACTTCGCGAAGGACACGTTGATAATCGAGCTTGGAGTTGATCTCGCCGTACAGGCCTGCCATCGTTGACCGTCCTTTTATTGGGCACAGATACCCTATCATCGATGCCAGGGCTATGGGACTTCAACAATAATGAAGTCCCGCTGGAAGACCGATGGAGGGCACTTAAATCTAAAAGAGTGGAGAGGCGCTGCAGTTGTCGTAAACCTTTACGTCCAGTAGGGCAAGTCCGGTGAATTTAGGCTAGACAGGGCTACCCATTCTCGGTCAAATTATGGGTGCAGGGTTTGGGGTGTTCGTAGCTTGAGGGGGTACTGGGTGATGCCATACGCTTCTTTTCTAATCGGGGCCGTTCTACTGGTGGGGATAAATGCGGGTGCGCAAATAAATGTCGTAAATCCGCCAGCGAACGAGGCGTTTCCGCAGGTGGCGCTAATGGCGTCCTCGGGGGAATCGTTCAACTTCACCGGGTTGCCTGCAACGACTGTGGGAATCGCCGGCACATCTTCGCCAGCAGCCAATCCAGCTGCGGAGCCGCCGCAGTATGTGCAGAGCGTTTACGAAAACTACGCTTGGCAAGCTTATATCGGTTATGAGTATTTACGCCTTTATCAAGTTCCCGCCATTACGAAAAACACGAACGGGTTTACGTACAGCATGGTGTATTACATCAACAACTGGTTCGGGCTGGATGGCGAGCTTGACGCTACGCACTTGAGCGAATTCGGCACGGACGGGTGGTTTCTGATGGGCGGGGGAGGGCCGCGGTTTCGCTGGTCGGCCCCACGCGGACTGGAACTTTGGGCTCACGCTTTAGGCGGATATTCCCATCTGACGCCGCAGACAGCATTCGGAAGCGAGCATGCGCCGGCGTTTGAGGCTGGCGGCGGAGTGGACATTAACGCGCACCGTGGGCGGCTGGCGTATCGAATTGAAGCCGACATGATGGGGACGCATTACTACAATACTTATCAATACAGCCCGAAGGTTACGGCGGGAATTGTAATTAAGTTTTAAGCGCGCTAGTGGGCTGAGCACCAGGGGAAACTGATGGGTTCCAGTTCGCGATCAAATCCAGAGCCGCAGAAGAAAAAGACGCCGGGTTCCAAGCCCGCGGAGCCGAACACTGTGGATCCAGTGGACGAGGCTTCCATCGAATCATTTCCTGCCAGCGATCCGCCTGCGCTGGACCCAGAACCCAAGAAACAAGATAAGAAAAAAGAAAAAAGCGCCGGAGCCGGCTCGAAGTAATTTTTGGCACCTTTCACTGCGTTTCCTCATCCAACCTGGTGAGCCATACTCTATAAAAACTGGGCGTACTTTAGTTATCGTCCGCTGGAGATCACAATGAAATCCAAGGCAACCGAAGCGAAATCCCAGGGAACTGAAACGAAGATCGTTTTGCAGGTGGGAAGCGAGCTGCGAATCAACAACAAGGGCGACATCGTCATCGACAATCCGGAACTGGAATTAGCGCGCGAACAGGAAGCCGCGGACGCGACTATTGCGTATCGATTCGAGCCGGAGCAGGGCGTACACGTTTTCCGCTTGCTCGACCCGGTGGCCGATCATAAGCATATGAAAACTCATCGCCGCGACGATTGATTGGTTGTTTACTTTAGTGCCGGGCGGCCAAATCCTCCGCAAAAATTAAGGGGGGAGATACATGTTATTTGACGAGCTGACTATTCGCGAACTGACGCTGCGCAACCGTATGGTGGTTTCTCCCATGTGCCAGTATTCCAGCACGGATGGATTTGCCAACGACTGGCATCTGGTGCATTTAGGCAGCAGAGCGGTGGGAGGCGCGTCGCTGATTTTTACGGAAGCGGCGGCGGTATCTCCGGAGGGGCGCATCAGTCCGCAGGATTTGGGGATTTATAAAGACGAGCACATTGAGCAGCTCTCGCGGATTACGAGTTTTCTTCGCGATCAGGGCAGCATCCCGGGAATTCAACTGGCCCACGCGGGACGCAAGGGCAGCACGCTGCGTCCATGGGAAGGGAATGCGGCGGTGCCTGAATCAAAAGGGGGCTGGACGCCGGTGGCGCCGAGCGCTATTCCGTTCTCAGCCACTTACCCGCAGCCGGTTGCGCTGGACCAGAAGGGAATTCAGGGCGTAGTGAAATCTTTCGCCGCTGCGGCCGGGCGCGCCTTGCAAGCGGGATTTCAGGTAATCGAAATTCACTCGGCGCATGGTTATTTGCTTCACGAATTTCTTTCGCCAATTTCGAACAAGCGTACGGATTCCTATGGGGGATCGCTGGAGAATCGCTGCAGTCTTTTGAGTGCAGTGGTCGCTGCGGTGCGCAAAGTGTGGCCAGCTGCTTATCCGCTCTTTGTGCGAATTTCTGCGACGGATTGGATTGCGGGCGGCTGGGATCTGGATCAGTCCATTCAACTGGTGGAAAAAATTGCGCCGCTGGGAGTGGATTTGATCGATTGTTCGTCGGGTGGAATTGCGCCGGGAGCAAAAATTCCTATACGGGCTGGGTACCAAGTTCCGTTCGCGCGAGAAATTCGCAATGAAACGGACGTGATGACCGGAGCGGTCGGACTGATTGCATCTGCAAATCAAGCAGACACGATTTTGCGAGAGGAAAGCGCGGACGTTGTAATCATGGCTCGTGAATTTTTGCGGCAGCCCTATTGGCCGCTGCATGTGGCTCAGGACCTCGGTTTTCCGATTCCGTGGCCGGTGCAATATTTGCGCGCTGCGCCGGACGGGACGCCCACGCGCGAGCCCATTCGCCCGCCGGAAGGTATGGATGCATTGGCCGAGCACGACGCGAATCAGGAATAATTTCTCTTCAATTTTCTGAATAGAGCTGGCTCGGATTTCCTGTTCCGCGGCCGGTGAATCATTTCGCATCGGAAACAACTCGCGTTAACGCCCTAGTTCAGACACGCCAAACCATCTACCATTGCGTTGGTGACGACCGCTTCAGACACCGGAACAATGCATCGGCGCATCGCTGCGGCCACCGGCATCGTGATGGCCAGCGTGCTGCTGAGCCGCGTGCTGGGATTTTTTCGCGATTGGACTCTGGCGCACCAGATGGGGTCGAATGCGATTACGGATGCGTACAACGCAGCGTTCACTCTGCCTGACTTTCTGAATTATTTGATTGCGGGGGGATCGTTGAGCGTCACGTTTATTCCGGTTTTCGCAAAATATGCGGCGGAGAAAAGGGAAGAAGAGGGCTGGCGCGTTTTTTCAACGGTGATTACGGTGATGGGTTTCGTCCTGGTGGGACTGGTTCTGCTGGGAGAGCTTTTTGCGCCGCACATTGTCAATTGGATTGCTCCTGGATTCAGCCCGGGCGAACGCGCGCGAGTGGTGTTCCTTACGCGATTGATGCTGCCAGCACAAATTTGTTTTTACGAGGGAAGTATTTTAAGCGCAGTGCAATATGCCAAGGGTCAGTTCGTTGTACCTTCGCTGGCGCCTCTAATTTACAACATCGGGATTATTCTCGGCGGTGTTTTGCTAGCTCCGAAAATTGGGATCACTGGTTTTGCGGTCGGCGTGCTCGGCGGGGCTATCGCGGGAAATTTTCTACTTCAAATCTATGGCGCGTACCGGGCGGGGGCGGTGTTTTCGCCGAGTTTTAATGTGAGGCATCCTGGCTTCTGGCTTTTTCTGAAGCTTTCGGTGCCGATCATGCTGGCCGTTTCGGTGTCTTTCGCGGACGATTGGATCATTCGATATTTTGGATCGTATTTGCAGGCTGCTTCGATTACCTGGCTGACTTATGGGAAAAATTTGATGCGGGTGCCGCTCGGGCTGGTTGGGCAAGGTGTCGGCGTGGCCTCGTTTCCGTTTCTCGCGCAGCTATATTCGGAGAAGAAATTTGAGGAATTAAATCGGGTCCTGAATACTACCTTCAAAGGACTGATCTTTCTGCTGCTTCCGATTTCGGCTTTGACCATTGCGCAGAGCGTTCCCATGGTGAATCTGGTTTTTTCGCACACGCGCATGCATGGGTACGATCTTTACGCTACGGGGCAGACGCTTGCATACTTTTCGATTGGAATGTTCGCTTGGGGAGCGCAATACATTCTGGCTCGCGGGTTTTACGCTACGCGCGACACTATCACGCCGGCAGTGGTCGGCACGGTGATGACAGCGCTCAACATTCCCGTTTATTGGTGGCTGTCGCATCGCATGCACTATGTGGGTTTGGCGCTGGCGAGCTCGTTCGGGATCGTTGCTTACACCGTTGTTCTTTTTATTTTGTTGAACCGTCGCACGAAAAATCCGGAAGAAGGGAGCCTGGTGGTTTTCTTCTTGAAGATGATGGGTGCTTCGATGGTGGCTGGCGTCGTTTGCTACCGGCTCACGCTTTTGCTGGAAAACCACTTACCGTGGCAAAAGATTTGGGGAGCGCTGGCGCTGCTGGTGATCGTCACCACGGCGGGAATCGTATTGCTTATGATTTTGCTGAAAATTCTTCGCGTGCCAGAGCTCGATCACTATTTGCGCAAGGCTTGGGCTTATACCGGCTTGTCGGCGTAGCAGTCTAATTGCGCGGGAATCGCTGGAAACCTTCAGGGTGATTGATCAAAAACTGCGTGCAGGATTACCTGGCTGGCTTTCGTCACTTCGATTTCGCGCGACCAATCTTGCTTACTCCTGTGGACTTGACGGTGATCGGGTGAGTGCCACTTGCGAGCGAAATGGTTGGGGGTGTGTCGCCGACATGTTCCGGTCGTTATAAATTTCTGCATCAGTTATTTCTGAGGAGAGAATCAGGACACCAGTGTAAGAGCTCACGGATGTGGTGGCAAACGCATGCGCTGCAGAAGCTTCTGCTGCCGGGCGCTCCGTTCCTGAATCATTATTTTTTGCGGGAATGGGACCGGCTCGGGCGTCGCCGCTCGTCGTAGAGGACGCAGGGTAGCCTGGACTTCATGCTTTTACGAGCCAGTAACGGCCGCGGCTGTGGCCTTTCAGGTCCCGCCATTCGTAAGCGCCCTCGGTGATGATGGTTTCCTGCGACGCGTACCCTTCTTTATAGATGCACACCACCATGGCGCGGCCGAGGCGCGCGGCAAACACGGGGCGAGGTTTGTGAATGTAGCCGCCGGGGTAATCTATTTTGTAGGGAGTGACGACCACGAGCACGCCGTCAATTTCAACATTGGTCCCGCAGGCAAACTGGTGACTCTCAGCGTTTCGCCGAACGATGGCGAGGCTGCTGCCGCCCTCAGGACAGATAGCGCAAGCGAAGCGCGGAGCCAGCGCACACGTATTGTTGGCACCCCAGCTCTCCGGACGAATCAGGGATCGGGTGAAACTGTCACTTGCGAGGCGGTGTGTCAATCCGCTGAAGTACGCAAAGCGGGATGAGCACAATCCAGTTCGGCGGTGGCTAGCTTAGCGAACTGAGCAGGCGGACAGATACGTGGTCTATTTCAAGTATTCGGCGAGCCAGTCCAGGAACGTTTTATACCAGAGCTGGCTGTTTTGAGGCTTTAACACCCAGTGGCCTTCGTCCGGGAAAATTAAAAGTTTCGAAGGAACACCCTGGCGCTGCAAAGCGGTGAAGAATTCAAGTTCCTGGGTGTAGGGCACGCGAAAATCCAGCTCGCCACCTACGACGAGCGTGGGTGTTTTATATTTTCCAAGCGCGGAGACAAATTCGCTGGGAGACCATTTTTTGTAAAATTCCGAATTTGTCCAGGGCGTGCCGTCGAACTCCCATTCCTGGAACCACAATTCTTCCGTTGCGTTCATGCTGACCGCGTCGTAAGGGCCGGCATGGCTGATCAAACATTTGAAGCGGCCGGTGTGCGTGGCGATCCAATCGACCATGTATCCGCCGAAAGAGCCGCCCGCTGCACCCACGCGGGAACTATCGATGAACGGATATTTCGCGATGGCGGCGTCCAAGCCGGCCATCAGATCTTCGTACGCTTTGCCACCCCAATCATGGCTGATCTCGGCGGTAAACTTTTGTCCATAACCAGTGGAGCCGCGCGGGTTGATCGCCAGGACAACGTAACCGGGCGCGGCCATCACTTGCTGGTTCCAGCGATAGCCCCAGGCGTCGGTCCAAGAGTTTTGCGGGCCGCCGTGAATCAAGAGCAAGGCAGGATATTTTTTCGCGGGGTTGAAATTCGGAGGACGGAATAGGAAACCTTCGACCTGGTTTTTTTCCGCGCCTTCGAACCAGAAAGCTTCCGGCTTGGGAAGATCGAGCTGCGAGAGTAGTTGCGCGTTTTGATGCGTGAGCTGGCGAACGTCGCTGCCGTCCGAATTCGCCGCGAAAATTTCGGCGGGCATGGTCAGGCTGGTGCGGGCGAAGGCAAGGGTGCGTCCATCGTCGCTGATGTCAAATTCGTCGTTGAAGTTTCCGTTCACTAGTATTCTTGGAGAATTTCCGGGCGCGGCTGCGATCGCGTAGATGGGCATTTCGCCTTTTTCTTCTGCGGTGAAGTAAATGGTCTTGCTGTCGGGCGCGAACTCGTAGGATTCCACGCTGCGGTCGAAATTTTCTGTCAAATTCGTTTCTTTCCGGTCTTTGCGGGAATAAAGCATCAGACGCCAGCGATCGGCTTCGTAGCCCGCTTGCATTTGCGCGCGATAGGCGATCCACAGGCCGTCACGGGAATACACCGGTCCCCAGTCGTCGGCAGGATTCAGCGTGATTCGCGTAGGCGCGCTGATACCGGAGGCAGACACGGTAAAAAGATCGCCATTGGTGCTGAGCGCTTCGTCTCTATCGGTGTTGGCGGTGAAACAAATCTCCCGGCTGTCGGGAGAAAAGGCAATGGCTTCCGGGGCGCCCAAGCTAAAGGGCGGCACATCGTAATCTGCGCCCGGCGTGAGATCGCGGGGAGTTCCACCTTCGGCTGAAATGACAAAGAGATGGCTGCGCTTGCCATCGGACCACGCGTTCCAGTGGCGATAGAGCAGCTTGTCGTAAATGTGCGCCTTCACTTTGTTTTTTGATTTTTCGGCGTCGCGGCGCGCGTTGCACGCTTCGCTCGTGCAATCGGGATAGACACTGGAAACGAAGGCCATGGACTTTCCGTCAGGCGACCAAATTTCGTTGTCCGCTCCGGCGGAAAGAAAAGTGATGCGGTTGACGGTACCGCTCTTCACGTCCATGGAAAAAACTTGTTGGTTGCCTTCGATGCGGGCGGAAATAAATGCAAGTTTTTGTCCGTCGGGAGACCATCGGGGGCGTGTGTCGCTGCCTCCATGCGTCAATTGCCTCGGCTCGCCGGCGGCCACGCTGACGATCCATATGTCGCGCGCGGTGTGATTTGTTTCCAGGTTTGGAGTTGCGACGGTGTAGGCAACCCACTTGCCGTCCGGGGAAATTTGCGGCTCGCTCAGGCGCTGCAGGGAAATTAAATCCTGGAAGGTGATGGCGCGTTTCTTGGTTGTTTGCGCGTCCAGGGAAACTGGCGCTGCGGAGACGGCAATGAAGACGAGAGACGCGGCCAAGGCTTTGGCGATGCTGTGCGGATTCACGTTCATTTTTCCTCGCTGACCCAATTACCGACTACACTTTTCTTGCGCTCAGAAAAATGAACGAGCCGCCTGCCACCAGCAGAAGTATGCCGAAAGCCTTCGGAAGCTGGATTATTCGAGTGGTTTCGATGATCGTTCTGACGCCGCTAATTTCCATTTCCTTTTTCTTGGAGGGCATGCTGAGGTTGGGATGAACCAACGCGGCAATGCCGAGCGCGATGAATAGCGCGCCCATGACTACGTACGGATGAACTTTCATCGCATTATTCTCCTAACGCGTCATGCTTAATTCGCCGGCGTCGCTTGCGCCGTGCCGATTGCGGCGACCAGCGGTTTCAGAATTTCGCTCAAATAATCTGGGCGGCTGGTGTCGCGTACCAGATGAGGAAAGCGCGAGCCGCCATGATAGTCGATGGAACGCGTCTGAAATTGCGCGCCGTTTGCGACGATCAACTGAATCGGGGCGGAGGACATCTTTGATTCGGCGATGTCTTGTTTCATTTCGTCTGGCGAATATTGCTTTCCGTTGACGGCGATGATTTTCATGCCGGGGCCGATTCCGGCGTCGTAAGAAGGACCGCCCTGGGTTACATCGTCCACCGTTCCGTCATCCTGGACGATCATTCCGATGGTAAAAGTTAAATTCGTTCGGCGGGCGAGCGCGCTTTCGATCACTTGCATTTCATTGGGTTCTTCGCTGTATATCAGTTTCCAGCCGTTATTTTCGACGGCTTCGAGCGGAGTTCTGGTGGAGACTCCATCCAAACGCGCGCGAAGGAAAGTGGTCCAATCATAGGGCGCCAGAGTATTCAAAACGGCGACGACGTCTTCGAACTTATAGGTTTTCAGCGCCGGGACGTTCGGAGATCCGGAATAAAAAATCTGGCAGAAATCGTTCATGGATTTCTTGTCTTTGGTGAGAGCGCGCAAGGTACCGTCGATATCGAGCCAGAGCAACTGGCCTTCTTCGTAAAAATCCGTGCCGCGGCGCCAGTTTGACCAATCTTCGGTGGCGTTGTAAAGGAACGGGGCAGCGTCGGCGGTGTCCTGCAAGGGGCGCCAGTCTCGTCCGGGACGATGTTCGTACGTGGCGACAAGCTCGGCTAAATCATCCATCGTTTCTTGTTGCGTGAGCAATCCACTTCGCGCGGTGAGAACAAAACTGCCGAGATATTCCGTCAAACCTTCGTAAACCCAAAGCAAATCATCCTTCATGGGCTGCTGATAATCCGGAGTGGTCAGGCCTTCGGGGCGACGATATTTTCCGTTCCAAGAATGCACAAATTCGTGGGGCAGAAGTCCAGCGAAGGCGATCAGTTCGGAGTCATCGATCAAGCTGCGCTCGTTGGTGCGATCGTCGCTGGACTCGTGATGCTCGAGGCCGAAGTGAGCAACGTCGTCACTGAGCGTGAGAAGGAAATGATAATCGCGATAATGGCGCGGGCCGAAAAGCGCGCCGGCTTCCGTTACAAGCTGATTGAAATGCGTCTGAGTTTCCGGTGACATTGCCAAGGCCGCTTCACTGTCTGCGGCGATGTCCAGGTAATGCGGAGGATCTTGCCCAGGCGTCAGTTGAATTTCGCGAAAATATTTTCCGGCGATTACCGGGGAATCGACGAGTGTGTTCAGCGTGACCGGCGAGAAATCGATCATGTCACCATTTTGTTTTGGACCAGGGAGAGCGGTGCCGTATTTCCATCCGGCGGGAAGCTTGAGGCTCGGCACGAAAGTGATGTCGCGTATGTCAAAACCTTTGGGGTACATCAAAACTTGATTCCAGCTCAGGACATCCAAGGCGTTGGTTGCTGAAGCTCCGGCGGAAAATCCTACGGCGGGGGCGGCGAGCAGAAAATCAAAATCAGCGGTTAGTTTGGTGACGCCTGCGGGGATGTCCAAATGAATCGAGAACATTTCCACCAAGTCGCGGCGCCATGGAATTGGTTTTCCCGCGCCGGTGAATTTCAGCCCGGCAACTTCGATGATGGGGCCGTCCGGCATGTGCTCGCCGGGAAGCCATTCGGGGTAATAGAGCGTAAGCTCTCCGGGCGAAACTGGAATTTCCATATGCGCGTGCAGAATTTTCTGCGGCGCTTGTGAAGCGTCAACTACCAGGCGAATCGGGCCGGCCTTGGTTTGCGCCTGCACACTTGCGCTGGCGAAAAGGAAAATTGTTGCGAGAAAGAGACCCCTCATCGAAATTATTCTGCGCATTATTCCCCCGTTTTTCTCCTATCGTATTTTGGCGAATTGGACTTACTTATTATTTAGAGAACCACACGATAGGTGATGATTCATTCAGAAATTCGAAACTCCTACTTGCGCAAACAAAAATTGGAGCACATCGGTGTCTTCTTCGATGATCTTGCTCACCGGACGGCCTTCGCTGTGGCCCAACTTCGTGTCGTACATCAGCAGAATCGGTTTGTCACCGCCTTGCGCCGCTTGCATTTCCGCGGCCATCTTACGAGCGTGCAGCGGGGCCACCCGCGTGTCGCTATCGCCCGTGAGAAAAAGCACGGCCGGATATTTCGTGCCTTTTATTACGTGATGGTAGGGCGAGTAGGCGTAGAGGAAAGGAAACTGATTGAGATCGTCGGACGAACCGTATTCAGGAACCCAAAATCGCGCCACCAGAAACTTTTGGTAGCGTACCATGTCGAGAAGCGGGTAGCCGCATACGATGGCGCCAAAAAGATTGGGACGCTGGGTCATCGCTGCGCCCATTAGCAGGCCGCCATTGCTGCGTCCGGTGATGGCGAGCCGCTGAGGACTCGTGTAGTGATTCGCGATCAGCCATTCGGCGGCTGAAAAGAAGTCGTCGAAGACATTCTGTTTTCTCTCGAGCATGCCGGCGTGGTGCCAGGCTTCGCCAAATTCTCCACCGCCGCGCAGATTGGGCATGGCGAAGACGCCACCGTGTTCAGCCCAGATGATTGCATCGTCGCGAAACGCGGGAGTTTCGCTGGAATCGAAGCCGCCATAGGCAGTCATCAAGGTGGGATTCGAACCGTCCAGCCTCAGTCCTTTTTTATAGAAAAGAAACATCGGGACGCGAGTTTTGTCTTTGGACTCGTACCAAACTTGTTTTACTTCGAACTCGTTGGCGTGGATCGGAACAGCGGGCTTGGCCCAGACAGTGAGCGTGTGCTGCGGAATATCGTAGCCATAGATGGTGGCAGGAATGGCGAAAGATTGAAAAGAGAGAAACGCTTCGGAATTTCGCCACCTGCCGGTGATTCCGCTCAGGTCTCCTAAGGCCGGCAGCGTGATCTCGCCCGCGGGCTTGCCGTCCGCTTCAAAAACTTTTAGTTCCGAGGAGGCGTTGTGGGAATACTGCGCGATAATTTTCCCGCCGGCCAATCGAAAATCTTCCAGACGCGATTCGCTTTCGGGAATTACTTCCTTCCAGTTTTCCCGCGCGGGATCGCTCAAGGGCACGGCCAGCAAGCGCCAATTCGGAGCCTTCCAGTTTGTTTCTAGATACAGCGTGTCACCGGCAATTTCGCCCTGAAAGCAGGAGTTGATGGTTTCGACGATTGGCGTGACGGGGCCACTGTGCGCTAGGTCTTGAAAATAAACTTCGGATTTTTCGCAAGCCGAGCCATAGAAGACCATTAACAAGAGGTAGCGGCCATTTTCGGAAACATTCACGGACAGAATTTTGTCGGGGCCATAGGCATGGCCGAAAAATTCTTTGTCCTGTTCGGAGCTGGTTCCCATCGCGTGGTAGTAGGCGCGCGGGCCTGCGTCCGTCAGTTTGGAGTAATAAAATCCCGTCTTATCGCTGTTAAATGCAGCACTCGAGAGGTAGCGCGCGCGGGGTAGAGAATCGGGGAGTTCTTTTCGCGTGTCGGTATCGATCAAATGGACGGAGACTTCGTCTTCGCCGCCTTTGCGCACGCCGTAGGCGACCAGTTTTCCGTCATCGGAATAACCTTCAAAATTTACGCTGGTGGTGTGGTCAGGGCTGAGCGAGGCGGGATCGACGAGCACTTCCTCGGTTCCGGCGGCGCCTCGGCGCATGTATAGAACAAATAAATCCTGGCCAGCAGCGCGTTTGGAATAAAAATAGCGGCCGGTGCGCTCTACCGGGAGGCGTATGGTGTCCACTTTGATTAATTCGGCGAGGCGTTTGGAAATTGCTGCGTCACCCGGCCACGTCTTCAGCACATTTTGCGTGCAGGCGTTTTGTGCATCGATCCAGGCGCGTGTTTCGGGGCTGTTTTGATCCTCCAGCCATCGATAAGGATCGCTTACAACGACACCGTGAATTGTTTCCTTTACGTCATCCACACGCGTTGGAGGCGGGCACTTCATTTCAGTGGCCTGTGTCGTACCCGAAGCGGCTGCGATGGCGAACCATGCGATCACCGCCAAGAAAAGGAGTGGTGATCGAAAGCGGCGACGGCTTGCGGGAGGGAATACGGATTGCAGAAAATGTGATGGCAATTCGGTCGAGGGATCTTCGGTAGAACTTATCTTCAAATCTTACTCCCTTCGCAAATCTCAAGTGACCGGCGTGGCCATCTTGCGCGGTGGATTGAAGAATGGCAATTCCCTGGTCGTGGCTCTTACTTTGTGACGCACGGCCTCCACGGTAAGTTCCATTTGCAATTGTAGACCTGGCGCGGCGTGTTCCCGATTAAGGCTCGCAAGCGCGATCATTTTTTTCAAGGTCGGCGACCAAGTGGTGGAGGTCGCTTTGCCTACCTGCAATCCGCCGCGATACACCGGAACCGGAGTGCGCGAGGCTGTGCTTTGCACCTGCGGTCCCAGGCCGACGGCATCGTAGAGACGCTCGACATCTTCCCAGTTAATGTCCAGTCCCATCAAAAGGCGTTTCGCGCCGCGTTGGTTTTCTTCCGCGAGAGCATGGTGGCCGATGAAATGTTCCTTTTTCAAATCCACCATGCGGCCGAGGCCGATTTCGTACGGCGAATACTTTTGCGATTCGATCAGGGCGCGCTTGCTGCTGAAATAATCGACTTCGATCAGGATGAGTCCGGCTTCGATTCGCGCCACATCCAGAGCCAGCATGCCAGCGGGATGCAGATCAAACTGGCGTCCATTTTCCATCAGCGCGTCCCAAACTTTGGGAGCTTCGTTCCACGGCATCCAGATTTCGTAACCCAAGTCTCCGGTGTAGCCGGTGCGCGAAATATCGACATCCACGCCGGCAATTTTTCCGTGAGTGAAACGAAAATATTTCAAATTCGCGACGTCGGCTTGCGCGGTTTTCATCAACAGGCGGCCGGAAGTGGGGCCCTGCACCGCCAGCGCTGCAACCTTATTGGAAATGTCTTCGATGTGGACGTCGAGGCCCAGCGCGTTTTGATGGAACCAGCGCATGCTGGGGTCCGCGGCGGTCCAGCGATAGGCATTTTCAGCGAGGCGCGAGATGGTGCCGTCGTCGATTACTTTGCCTTCTTCATCGCACCAGCAGCAGTAAATGACCTGTCCGACCGCTACTTTGTTGATGTCGCGCGTGATCACGCGGTTGACGAGCTTGGTGGCGTCTTTGCCGGTCAAAAGATATTTGTAAAGCGGCGAGACGTCGATCATGGCGCTGGCATTGCGAATCGCGTTGTATTCGTGGTCGTGATGCATTTCGTAAACGCTGACGGCGTAGTAGCCCGACCATTCGCGATAGTTCATGCTCTCGCAAAGTTTTGAAGTTCTGTCGTGGACTGCTGTTCCGATCGGCACAATCGCTCCTGTGGTGATGATCCTTATAGATGGGGGGCAAATCGCTCGCAAAATGCCGTATAAACTCGGCCCGCGATTATAGTTCGCGCGTGCGCGCTATCGCAAGGCGAAGTGAGCCTCGGATTGGCGGAAGGGGGTTATTTTTGCGGCGCCGAAGTGACTGGCGGTATCGTGGGATGAGTAGAAAGCTCGTTCCCTGCGATGATGGCATCGCGAATTTGGCTGTAAATATCGGTGAGCGTGTTGGGCGTGTGCGGAATCAAAATGGTATTGCTGTGATCGTTCGCTGCAATTTCTTTGAGCGTATCGAAATATTGGGTCATTAGGACCAGTTGCATCACATCCTGCGGAGTGGAACCGGGAACCGTTTTGGCAAAATCTTCGACCGAATCTTTCAATCCGGTGATAATCGCCTTCCGCTGATTGGCGATACCTTCTCCCTGCAGGCGTTTCGATTCGGCCTCGGCTTCCGCCTGCTTTACCAGAAGCATCTTGTTCGTTTCCGCGCGGGAAACTGTAGCTTCGCGTTCACGCTGCGCAGCGTTGATGTCATTCATGGCGGCCTTCACTTTTTGATCGGGAACGATGTCGGAGATCAGAACCTTGACGATGGAGTATCCGTACTCCTTCATCGAAGCATCCAGGTTGTCTCGTAGATCGCTCGCGATGTCTGCCTGATTCAGAAAAGTATCGTCCAGCTTCATTTTTGGAACGTGGCCGAGAACCACGTTGTAAACCATGGACTCAATCTGCTTGACGGGGTCGGACAATTTGTAGAACGCGGCTTCGACAGCGTCGGGCATGATCTTGTATTGAATGGACACGGGTATTTGAACGAAAACGTTGTCTTGAGTTTTCGTTTCGACTTGCACGTCGAACTGCTGCACCTTCATGCTTAGTCGGCGAACAACGGTTTCGAGATACGGCGTCTTCCAATTCAGTCCGGGGCCGGCGACGCGCGCAAATTTTCCGAGCCGCTGGACGATGGCTACCTGTGCCGTCTCAACGGTGAAAAACGAACCGAGAACTATGCTCAAAGCGAGCAGAACAATAATGGCGATGAAAAACAGAAAAAACGTGGCCATGTTATCTCTCCCGTTTCTTTATACATTAGCGGAGATGAATTTACTGGTGCCTAGGACGCGGCATTCTACCTCAACATTGGTTCGTTTTATGAATCGGAATACCGCACGCGTGTGACTGTTGCGCTGCACAGTCTGTAGCGACTTGCCTGACTGTGAGTCAGGGCCATCCGCTTCTTAGTTGTGAGTCTGCGGCTGCGCTTGTAGAATGCTTCGACTTCTGCGGTGCGCAATATTCCGCAAGTTTCATCACGTAAATCCGTGGCAAAACGATACGACGTCATCGTAATTGGCGGCGGCCACAACGGCTTGGTGAACGCGGCGTACCTCGCGAAGGCGGGCAAAAAAGTTTTAGTGCTGGAGCGCAGATACGTTCTGGGCGGCGCGGCCGTTACCGAAGAAATTATTCCCGGATTCAAATTTTCGGTTTTTTCCTATGTAGTTTCGCTGCTGCGTCCGGAAATTATTCGCGATCTGGACTTGCCGCGCCATGGGCTGGAAATTCTTCCGCTGGATGGAACCATCACGCCGATGCAGAACGGCGATTACCTGTGGCGCGAGAACGATCATGGCAGAACGCGCCGCGAGCTCGAGCGCCACTCGAAGCTGGATGCTGAGGCGTATGAAGAATTCGGCAAGTCCATGGTGGCGATGTGCCGTTTCGTGAAACCGATACTTGGCATGATTCCGCCGGACCCCAGTTCACTCGATCCGCGAGATTTGAAAAAACTGGCGTTCTTGGGCAAGCGCTTCCAATCGCTGGCGGCGGAAGATAAATACAATCTGGTGCAGCTGATGACCATGAGCGCCGCGGATTTTCTGGATCAATGGTTCGAGACGGACGTATTGAAGGCCACCATGTCCGCGTCGGGAATCATTGGGACTTTTCTGGGGATTCGCTCACCGGGAACCGCGTACGTCTTGCTGCATCACTACATGGGAGAAATTGACGGCGCGTTTCGATCGTGGGGATTCAGTCGCGGCGGCACCGGAGCGATTTCCAACGCGATTGGGAGCGCGGCGAAAGAAGCCGGAGTGGAAATTCGCACGGAAGTGGCGGTGAATCGTATTTTGATCAACAACGGCGTGGCGCAGGGCGTGGTGCTCGAAAGTGGCGAAGAAATTTACGCGGACGTGATTTCTTCCAGCGTGGATCCCAACCTTACATTTTTGAAATTTATCGAAGAGCGTGAGCTGCCGGGGGATTTTCTAGAGGAAGTGCGGCGTTATAAATATCGCGGCTCATCCGGAAAAGTGAATCTTGCGCTCGATGCGTTGCCGGATTTCACATGCTTGCCCGGGTCGGGCCACCATTTGCGTGGGGCGATGTCGATTTCGCCGTCGATGGAATATATGGAACGCGCTTACGACCAGGCCAAATACGGCGAATTTTCGCGGCGGCCTTACATCGACATGGTCATCCCGACGCTTACCGACCCGTCCGTCGCGCCGCCTGGCAAACACATTCTTTCGTGCTTCGTGCAATACGCGCCGTACAAATTGAGCAAGGGGAACTGGGACGAGCAACGCGAGGCGTTTGGCAATACGGTGATCGACACGATTGCCGAATACGCGCCGAATATAAAAAATATCATTATCGGCAAACAGTTCATCACGCCGCTGGATATCGAACGCCAGACCGGTCTGACCGAGGGGAATATTTTTCAGGGCGAGCTTTCACTGGAACAACTTTTCTTTTTGCGTCCTGCGGCAGGCTGGGCGCGGTATCGCACGCCGATTAAAAAATTGTACCTGTGCGGGTCGGCCACGCATCCGGGCGGCGGAATCATGGGGGCTCCGGGACGTCTCGCGGCGCTGGAAATCCTGAAAGACACGGGGAAGGGAAAAAACTGACCGTGGCCGCGCAACGCGAAATCGTGATTCTGGGCGGCGGGCACAACGCGCTAGTGGCCGCATTTTATCTTGCGAAAAAGGGTCTGAAGCCGCTGGTGTTGGAACGGCGCGAGGTGCTTGGCGGCGCGGCGGTGACGGAAGAGTTTCATCCGGGATTTCGTTGTTCCACGGTAGCGCACGCCGGAGGGCCGCCGCTAGCCACGATTTTGAAAGACATGCAGCTTGCGCGGTACGGGCTGGAAAAGCTCGAATCGCCCGTGCGCGTTTTTGCTCCCACGTTGGATGGACGCGCGCTCACTGTGTTCACCGAAACGAAGCGATCTGTGGCAGAGATTCAGAAATTTTCTGCCAAAGATGCAGCTAGCTATGGTGAGTTTGCCGGTGGTCTCGCGCGCGTCGGAGCAATTATCGAGCAACTTCTGTTGCTGACGCCGCCGGTAATCGAAAAGCCGTCGAGAGAAGATATTTGGAAATTGCTGAAAATTGGGCGGCGGGTTCGCGGGCTGGGAAAAAAAGAAATGATGCGGCTGATTCGCTGGGGGCCGATGGCAGCAGCGGATTTCGTGGCTGAATTTTTTGAGACGGACGTGCTACGCGCGGCAGTTGCAGCGCGAGGAATTTTCGGCGCGGCCATGGGACCGTGGTCCGCGGGTTCCACCGCACTTTTGCTATTGCGCGCAGGCGCTGACCCGTACCCGGTCGGAAATTCCGCCTATCCGCGTGGAGGAATGGGCGCGCTGACAGCCGCTATGACTGTGGCGGCGAAAGAAGCAGGCGCGGAGATCCGTACTTGCGCGGAAGTTCGGCAAATTTTGGTGAAGAACGGGCGCGTGACCGGCGTTGCGCTTGCCAACGGGGAAGAGATTGCGGCGAAGGCGGTGGTTTCCGGAGCCGACCCACGGCGGACGTTTCTCGGACTGCTCGACCCCGTGCATTTGCCGCCAAGTTTTGTGGTGAAGATGCAGAATTACCGTTGCAACGGGACAGCGGCGAAAATAAATGTCGCGCTAGACGCGCTGCCCACCTTCGCGGCACTGAAAAATTCTTCGGACGGCAATTCTGCGCTGGCGGGGCGGATTCACATTGGGCCGGGTATCGACTATCTCGAGCGCGCCTTCGACGATTCCAAGTATGGCGAATTTTCGCGCGCGCCGTATCTCGATATTTCTGTTCCGTCGATTCTGGATTCGTCGCTGGCACCATCGGGGAAGCATGTGATGTCGATCTACATGCAATTCGCACCGTATAAATTGAAGCAGGGGGATTGGACGCAGCAGCGCGACGCGTTGTGCGACACTGTTTTGAAAACGCTTTCAGCTTATGCGCCCGATCTGGCGCAGAAAATTCTTGCGGTGCAGACGATCACGCCAAAGGATTTGGAAACCACGTATGGACTAACAGGGGGACACCCGTTCCACGGGGAACTGGCGCTCGATCAAATTTTCACGATGCGTCCATTGCTGGGCTGGGCGCGTTACGCGACGCCGGTAGCTGGACTTTTTCTTTGCGGCAACGGCACGCATCCGGGGAATGGAGTGACTGGCGCGTCCGGGCACAATGCTGCGCGCGAGATCCTGAAACATATCCGCAAATAGGACTTAGGCCGTGCCTACCGCTACGGCGCGATCTGTTGCTATCGCTTCGGATTATTATCTTGCGAAATCCTCGGCTTCCGATAATTCGTTGGACGCAGTTTTGCTAGTTCTCAGTGGATCGTGAATGATGTTTCTTTTTTCTTGTCTGATGATGGGCGGGATGCTTTTTCTCTGCGACGGGGCGCGGCTGGACTAGTGGCATGTCAGAGTTAAAAATATCGGCTGCTACTTTCCACTTACCATCCGCCTGCTTTTTCCAAACTTCGACAAACTTGCCGTTGTCAGAGACTGGCTTGCCGTGGGCATCTTTTGTGGTGAGTTGGTATGTGCCGATCAGGTAGGCCAGATCACTGGAACGCGCGACTTCGACTTTTGTTGCCTGCCAGGAGAGGGAAGTATCGGGAGTGAGAAGACCAGCCCAGGCGGCGCGAATCGATTGCTTGTCGCTGGCGATGGGAGCGTTGGGAGCGAGTAAAGAGGCATCATCGCTGTAATACGAGACCGTGCCGTCCACGTCTCTTGCGTCGGCCGCTTTGGACCATTGCGCATCCGCATCGCGAATCGTTTTTTCATCAGCGGCGCGTGTGTCGGTGGGCTTTTGCTCTCCGCATCCCACGGCAAGTAAAATTAGAGCAAGACAGGCACACAAAGCGAGCTTCCATCCAAGTCTTCCCTGGTAACGACGGCCCATTGGTAAATCCTCCGCGACAGAAATCTTTGCGTAAATCATCTTATAACGCCCTCAGTGGTACCATTCCGTTTCGTACCGGGTCAAGAAGAAGAGTGAGGTTGTTTACGAAACGCGTCGGTTTATTCCATACAACCAAAGCGTGCCCTTTCTGGATTATGCCTGCGATGTGGTAGTGAACTCTCCTTTACCCTTTCGCGCATCAGCGTTACGACGCATCGGTGCCCGTCGAAACAGAATGCTAATCTTTAAGTTTCCCCTTCGGAGGTAAGCGTGTCCGCGTCTTTGCCACCCAACGGCGGTGGCGCAGAAAACCGCCGCAGCAGTCGAGTGATCCATGCTGTGCCGGTGACCATACGGGCGCAGGACGCGCTAGGCCAATCGTTCGAAGAATTCACATCCACCGTTACGGTGAACTGCAACGGCTGCAAGTACGAGTCGAAGCATTACATCCCAAAAGGTTCCTGGCTTACGATTGAAATTGGCGCTCGCCAGCGCGGGTCGGGCTCCAGATTATTCCCCGCTCGAGTTGTATGGGTCCAGCGTCCGCGCACCTACCGCGAAGTGTTCCATATTGCGGTGGAATTTGAAGTTCCCGGAAATGTTTGGGACATTAAAACTCCGCCCAAGGATTGGTTCCCGCATCCTGACGATGAAGAGCTGATTATTCCGGTGTATTCGGAAGAAGCCGAAGCGGTCCCTGTGCTTGTGGCGTCGGCAGCACTGGCACAAAAATTAGAAGTTGAAACTAACATGGCGAAGACTGCTCACGCCTTATTGGCCGAATCCGCTTCGTCAACAAAATCGGAGGCCATGACTTCCGATCACGCGGCTTGCTGGCAGACGAATGAGCCGGTGCTTAAGATCGCCCGGCAAATCGTGAGATCGAACGTAGAAGCGGCGATGGCCGAAGAAATCGCGCTGTTGCGTCATGGCCTTGAATCGCAGCTTCAGGAGGCGGTGCGGGAAACCGTCAAATTCCTGTCGGAGCGAATCGTCCAGCGCATTTTGAATGCGGTGACCGAGCAAGCAACGGAACAAACCGCTGTGACCGTTGCCGAGGCTCAGAGCTATGGGGGCAATACTGAGGAGTTAGGCGCAAAGATTCGTTTAGCGACACAAGAAGCTTTGAGCGCGCAAGTGCCGCGCAAATCGCCGGCGCGCAAGCGTGCGCGTAAAGCTATGAAGCAGGGAAACGTATCCTGATAAGAGCGATAGTCAGACATCCAAAATAATTGTTAGGAGTCCTATGCTGCGACGTTCAACTTATCTTATAAATGTGGAATCGTCATGCGAGAGATAAAAGCTTTTTCGTCTCCAACAGCAGCCGAGAACGGTGCGGAGCGGCGGCGGTCACACCGCGTTTACATCACGATGCCGGTAATCATTCGCGGGAAAAACGGGCAACAGACGTTCAGCGAAGAAACGCGCACGGCCTCGGTGAACGCACACGGCTGCATGGTGCGGCTTGCAGAAAAAGTGGTGAAAGGGCAGGAAGTGGCAATCGTCAACCCCCAAACAGTGGAGGAACTGCCGTGCACCGTAACCTTTGTTGGGCAGAAGGAATCCGGCAAGACGGAAGTGGGCCTGGAATTTATCGAGCCATCACCGCATTTCTGGCGGATAACCTTTCCATCGAACGATTGGGACCCTGCTGAACGCAAACGCCCTTCCAGTACAAGTACGCGCGGCCTGCCAGGCGCTAAGAAGACCTAAGACCTTCCCCAAACTCTGAATAGCAAAATGGAGCGCGC
>CAVSWI010000002.1:0-92350 GCA_963731535.1 uncultured Acidobacteriota bacterium
GGGAACAGAATGAGGAACACAAAGGTTCAGCGAAGAGGTTGGCATCAGCGAGATTCCGCCATCCGCGCTAAACCGCAGAAGGGAAGAGTGGGACGAGGGTCGAGGAAAATCATTCTGCTTCTTCTTCCTCTTCTTCTTCCTCGACCACGGCTTCTTCGTCGGAGTCGTCTTCGTCGTCTTCTTCTTCCTCATCTTCATCGTCGGAAATGGCGATGAGATGAACCGGATGAGTTTGGGTTACCTCGAGTTCGGCGTCACACTCGTGGCAGCTCAGGATTTCGCCTTCTTCCACTTCGTCTTCGTCGAGATCAATTTCTGCGTCGCATTCGGGACATCGGGTCACGGATTTCTCTCCTTCCAAGGGCCGGCTTGCGCCGACGAGCGTATTATATAACGCCGGTGTCAAGCTTTCGCGAGGAGGAATGCGTAAAAGTGTCTAGCCGCGAATATCCAGAGCGTCCGCTGGTAGGGGTGGGAGGAGTGGTAGTGGCAGAAAATCGCGTGCTATTAATACGCCGCGGCGGACCGCCGCTGGAGGGGGAATGGTCGATTCCAGGGGGAATGCTCGAATTGGGAGAATCGTTGCGTGACGGAGTGAGGCGCGAGTTGGCAGAAGAAACTGGTTTGGAGGTGCGGGTTCACGATTTGATCGAAGCGTTTGATCGCGTGACGACGGACGCAGACGGCAAGTGGCGCTACCATTTTGTAATATTGGATTATTTGTGCGAAGTAGTGAGTGGAGTGGCGCGAGCGGCGAGCGACGTGGTGGATGTGGCTTGGGCGCGCGAGGAAGAATTAGCACGATTTTCGCTTACCCCGACGGCAACACGCGTGATTAAGAAAGCGTTTGAGATGGCGCGAACACGATGACGAAGAGTACGGCGAAGGTCAATGGGGGACAGCGCGGCTCGACTGGACGCGCAAGAGCAAGGTTGAATTAACTGGCGGCGGCTTCGGGGAGTTTTCCGAAGCGCCGCTCACGTTTCAGGAAATCTTCAACGGCTTCGGCCAGATCGGCGGCTTCGAATTCCGGCCACATGCGCGGTGTGAAAAAGAGTTCGGCGTAAGCGCACTCCCAGAGCATGAAATCGCTCAAACGGCGATCACCTCCGGTGCGGATCAGGAGATCGACATCGAGGGTTGGACCGGAGGTATGCATTACTTCTCCGAGACGCTTGGCGAATTCGCGCTGCGAGATTTCGAGGCTGGACAGCATCCAGCAGGACGCGCGAAGAATTGTGTCGCGTGCGGAATAATCTATAGCGATGCGCAATTCCAGAGTGCGGGCGGAAGCGGTAGTGCGCTCGGCGGAGTCGATCGCTTGGGAAAGAGAGACGGGAATGCGGTCGCGGCGGCCGATCACGCGCAGACGTATGCCTTCGGCGGCACATCGTCCAGCGTCGTTTCGAAAAAAGGCTTCGAGCAAGGCGAGCAGTGAGAACACTTCGTTTTGTGGACGGCCCCAATTGTCGGAGGAAAAAGCATAGAGCGTCAGGGTGCCGATGCCGAGTGTGGGAGCGCTGCGTACAATGCGGCGGACGGCTTCGACGCCGGCGCGATGGCCTTCTGAACGCGCCAAGCCACGTGTGGCGGCCCAGCGGCCGTTGCCATCGAGCAGAATGGCGACGTGAAGCCGGGGATTTATTAAGTTCAAAGTACTTTTATTCATAAAGTAACCGTCCAAAATTTTTATTGCACTAACGTTCGCGCGTGGCTTGGATTAAAGCTTCCATATGGTTTAGATATTTTTCGAGTGCGCGGCGGCCGGCAGCGGAAAGGCGATATTCGGTTTTTGGCAGTCGCCCAGCAAACGATTTCGTGCAAGTGACGTAGCCCGCTTCTTCGAGTTTGCGGGCGTGAACGCTCAGATTGCCATCCGTGGCGCGCACAAGTTGTTTCAGTTCATTGAAGGCCAGAGAAGGGTTCACCGCCAGCGCGCTGACGATTGCGAGCCGCGTGCGCTCGTGAATCAGGCGATCGAGATCGGAAGCGGAGGGCTCGCCGGAACGCGCACGAGGCGCTACCCGCTTGGGAGGTTCTTCGCGCTCCGCGCGATAGGTTGCAGATTTACCCGCCATATTTCCTCGCAATGACCGCGCCAAAAATGATGTGAAGCGCTCCGAATCCCGCGGCCAGAAAAAGATTGCCCCAGTGCCAGGGGCAGAAAAGCGCAACCGCTCCCAAAACCATGAAGCACAGGCCCATCAAAGGAACTACGCGAATCGAAAATGCGCCGCCGGTTACCACGCCCGTTCCATAGAGCAGCAGCCATTCACCGGGAATGGCGCCGACTACTCCGGTGCGCAATTGGAGCGCGGTAAGCAAGACGCCGACGAGCAGCGGGGGCGCGAAACTATAAACAAAACGCCGGCCGGGTCCGGAGAAAAGGGAAGAGCCGGAGGCACGCGCTTTCGAGTAGGTGGTCCAGGCGGCGATGGCGATGGCCAGAACAGCTTCTGCGATCCAGGTGAGCAGCCAAGCCATCGGCGAGGCTTGCGTGGAGGCGATTGCTGCCGCTCCGAGCGCGGTGATGCCCATGGCCACGCCGCCCCATCCGGGGACTGCGGTGAAGGAACCTGCTCGCTCCATGGTCTCGCGAATAAAGCGCAGATTATCGCGGGCGTGGTCGTCCAGTGCCCGAGGGACCGAAGAGCGCATTCGAATTGGATCCGGATTAACCAGGGGTAGAGGATAGCGTAACAGGAGGTGTGTGTAAAGTACTTTGTCTTGCAAAGTGATTGATTGCCCAATGGGGCATAGGAAAGATTCTCCAAATCACTTGTAAGCCTTCGGGGGCGAGACTATTCTCGGGGGCGCCAGGAAATATGGGAGGCGCCAATGAAACTGAATAAATTTTTATGGTGTGGGACTCTGCTCGCTTTCACCCCTTTTATTGCCGCGGCGCAGCAAGCAAGCGCGCCGGAGGCGAATCCGGTGTCCAACGCGGTGCGCACCAGCGTGGAGCGAGCTTCAAAAAATATGGTGGCGGCAGCGGACGAAATGCCCACGGACAAGTACAGTTTCCATCCGACGCCGGCGCAGATGACGTTCGGAAAGCTGGTCGCGCACATGATTGGCTCCAATTTTGGGTTGTGCTCGAAAATTTCGGGTATGGCGGCGCCGACAGAGGAAAAGCCCGGCGAGACAGATCCGAAAGACAAACTGGTGATCTCGCTAAAAGCTTCGTTTGATTTTTGCACGCAGAGCTTGGCGAAGGTGGACGATTCGAATCTGGGCGAGCAACTGACCGTGTTTGGCGGCCGCAAGCTTTCTCGCGCGGCGGCGATGATCGCGTTGACCAACGATTTCGCGGATCATTACAGCATGGCGGCGATTTATCTGCGTCTGAATGGTTTACTGCCACCGACGGCTCAACCAAAATAAGGAAACTTGCTAAATCTTATTGGGTCGTTTTGGGTAACGGCCCAGAAGCCAGTTCCAGCGGATGATGAGGAGATCGAAGAACATCATCAAACTGTCGCGCAACATGTGGACTTTGGTCGCGGGGTCGTGGGCCCATCGCACGGGAACTTCGGCGGTCCGCAGGCCGTGACGTTTCGCGAGGAAGAGTATTTCGGGGTCGAATCCAAAGCGTTCGATACGCTGTTGTTGGAAGACAATTCGCGAGGGCTCGCGCACGAAGGCTTTGAATCCGCACTGCGTGTCGCAGAAAGGCAAGCCGAGTAAGATTCGCACAAAGCGGTTAAAAATCATTCCGGCAAGCTCGCGCAGGCGCGACTGGTGCATGGTGATGAGGGAGCGATCGAGCGCACGGGAGCCGATGGCGACTTCGTTGCCGGCGTCGATGGCGGCAAAAAGCTTTTCGCACTCCTCGATTGGCGAAGATAGATCGGCGTCAGTGAAAAGCGCGATGCGGCCACGCGCTTCCAACATTCCGTGACGGACACTGAAACCCTTTCCGCGATTGTCTCCATTTGAAATCAAGCGGACGCAAGGCATTTCCCGCTTGCATTCTTCGGCGACGCGAGCGGTATTGTCGCGCGAGCCGTCATCTACGACCAAAATTTCAATCTGACTTAAGGAAATGTCCTTGTTCGCAAAATAATCTCGAATGCGAATAAGTGTGCGGGCCAGGCGCGACTCTTCATTATAGGCGGGGATGATGATGGAAAGGTCGGGCGAGGGAGTCATTCCCGCGGTGATCCCTGCGCTATGGGATGCCAGCCAAAGTGGCCCAGCAGAGGGACGAAACGGCAGGCGAAAAGAGACTCCTGCGAGGTAGAGCCGTTGCGTTTGACTATACGAACCAGTTCCTGATGATCCGATTTGCCGACCGGAATAACCAGGCGGCCGCCTTCGGCCAACTGTTCGATTAAAGGCGGAGGAACTGTGGGAGCAGCTGCGGCCACGAGGATGGCTTCGTAGAGTGCGACGGGCGGGCCGGGCGCGGTGGTTGCCGGGGGCCAGCCCGTCGAGCCATCGCCTACTTCGACGCGGACATTCGTATAACCGAGACGTGACAAACGTTCGCGCGCCTGAGAAGCGAGGTCCGCTTGCGCTTCAATGGCTGTGACATCGCGGGCCAAGAGCGAAAGGATTGCGGCCTGATACCCCGACCCGGCGCCTACTTCCAAGACGCGCTCGCTGCCTTGGAGAGAAAGCGCTTCGGACATAGCGGCAACCATGAAGGGCTGCGAGATGGTTTGACCGCTTCCGATGCAAAGAGGCTCGTCAGAATAGGCCGAAGCGGCCTGTTCGGATGAAACGAAGAGGTGACGCGGAACGGAGGCCATGGCCTCGAGTACACGCTGGGCAGTAATGCCGCGCGCACGAAGCTGACGCGCAACCATTTTTTGCCGCGCCGCTTCGAACTTGTCTTCGACTCCCGAACCGTGATTAGCCGTACCGCTCATGCTCTGCAAAAGCTACCACAGGCTTGCGCAAGGTTGCTACCGGAAGGGTTCGTGACGCACCGCGTATAAATTGCATCTGTAGGCGGTGTTCGATACGATTCTAGAGATGTATACGTCAGGGCAGTTGCCCCGACCTAAAACAGGAGAATGAAATGAAACTTCGAAATGCCCTGATCGCTGCCGTGCTGTTCACGGCGGGCCCGGCGCTGGCGCAGACGCCCACGGGCGGCACGCAACAAAAACCGGCAACAGCCGCTCCGGTTCAACCGGGACAACCTGCGGCGAAACCCGCAGGGACGGACTCGAAAGCGCCGGCAGAAAAACTGGATCCGGCGAAAGAAGCGGCTATCCGGCACTTGTTGGATGTTACCGGTGAGTCGAAAGAGGGTGAAAACATTAATACGGGTATGACCGGCCGGGTCCACGATGTGATGAGCCGCACGCTTCCGGCAGATCAGTTGCCGAAATTCATGGATACATTTTCACAAAGATTCACGGCCGGCGCGCCGCCGAGCGCAGTGACTGATGCGGTAGTAAGGATTTATGCCCAGCATTTTTCGACAGAGGACATTCAGGGAATAACCAAGTTTTACGAATCGCCGGTGGGGCAGCGAATGGTGAAGCAGATGCCGGACGTGGTCCGCGAATCGCAGGACACCGGGATGCAGATGGACCAGAAAGTCGTGATCGCCGTGCTGCGAGGAATGTCCGACGAATATCCGAAGCTAAAGCAAATGCTGCCACCAGATCCAGACCATCCAGCTCCAGCGCCGAATGCGGGGCCGGCTCCGGCTCCAGCCCCAGGAACTCCAACTCCAAATTCCACTCCGGCTCCGGGTACGAAACCTACTCCGCCGCAGCAGTAAAAATCGATTGTAAGGGTGTAAGAGAGGAGCTTGCTGATGCCGCCAATTTTGGGTGGAAACATCCGTGCGGGAAAATCGCGCGGGTTGTGGGCCGGAATTGTATTTCTGATTGCCGCGGCAGGGTTGGCAGCGTTTGCCCCACAATCCCCGCCAGCCAAGCAGGCACCTATTACAGTGTCGGCAGCGATTAGTTTGAAGGACGCGCTCGATCAGCTTGGGCGCGAATACGAACGGGATAACCCTGGGGCGAAAGTTACGTTTAATTATGCCGGCTCGGGGACATTGCAGCACCAAATCGAGCAAGGAGCGCCGCTGGACATATTTTTTTCGGCAGCGCAGAAACAGATGGACGCGCTGCAATCCGCGGGACTGATTCTTACCGATACACGCAAAAACATTGTAGCGAACGATCTAGTGTTGATTGCGCCGTCTGCCACCGACAATATCCACACGTTTCAGGATTTAGCGAAAAGCGTGGTGAAAACTGTCGCGCTTGGCGAGCCTGCCACGGTGCCGGCGGGAATGTACGCACAGCAAACGCTGGAACATCTTGGGTTGTGGACGGATGTTCAGAAAAAGGCTGTGTATGCCAAGGACGTGCGGCAGGTGGTGACATTCGTGGCCAGCGGGAATGCCGATGCGGGGTTAGTGTATCGCACCGACGCGCAGACTTCGCCGAAAATTCGAACGATTTTTACGGCTCCTCCTACCTCGCACGATCCGATTGTGTATCCCGCAGCGGTGTTGAAAAACTCCAAACAATCGGACGCGGCGAAAGCCTTTCTGGCGTTTTTGGAAACGCCCCACGCGCTGGAGATTTTCAAGACCTACGGCTTCAACGATCCGAATAATCCGCAAGGAAAAATCTGAAACGGTTACAATCCTGCGGATGGATTGGTCTCCTGTCTGGATATCGCTGGCGACAAGCGCAACGGCGACCGCAATCACGCTGGTAGTTGGACTGGCCGCAGCGGTGTGGCGTGAGCGATATAGCGGCCCGGCGCTAGCGCTGGTGGACGGAATTTTCCTTTTGCCCCTGGTGTTACCTCCTACCGTTGTCGGCTTTTTTCTTCTATTGCTCTTCGGACGACACGGGCCACTAGGTCAGTTGCTGCTTCGTTTCGGCGCTACGGTTGTTTTTTCCTGGCCTGCCACGGTGATCGCCGCCACTGTGGTTTCGTTCCCCCTGATGTACATAACCGCGCGGGCAGCGCTCGAACAAGTGGACCCCGGGCTGTTGCAGGCAGCGCGGACGTTGGGCGCTTCGGAGTGGCGCGTATTCCGTGAAATTGCGTTGCCGCTGGCATGGCCGGGCGTTCTGGCCGGCACCATACTTTCTTTCGCGCGGGCGCTGGGTGAGTTTGGCGCCACATTAATGATTGCGGGAAATATTCCAGGGCGAACGGAAACGATTCCGATTGCTATTTATTTCGCGGTGGAGGCGGACAACATCCAGCGAGCGTTGTACTGGTGCGCAGTGGATGTGGTTATTTCGCTCATGCTTCTGAGCGGGCTTTATTACTGGACGCGCACGCAAGGTTTCGGACGCGCGCGCCGATTGGCTCGTTGAGATGGCGCTCGAAGTTCAAATCGAGAAAAAACTTCCGGACTTCGAACTGCATGTTGCATTTACGGCTTCCGAAGAGCCGCTTAGCATTTTGGGACCCTCCGGCGCAGGCAAAACGATGTTGCTGCGATGCATTGTGGGATTGGAGCGGCCCGATCGGGGCCGTGTGGTTTTAAGGGATCGAATCTTATTTGACTCGCAGCAAAATATTCTAGTTCCCGCGCAACGAAGACGCATCGGGATGGTGTTTCAGAATTACGCGCTTTTTCCGCACCGAACAGTGGCAGAAAACATTGCGTTCGGATTGCATGAGCTTTCCAGGGAGGAAAGAGCGGGGCGCGTGAAGGAGCTCATCGCACGTACACATTTGAAGGAACTGGCCAATCGTTACCCGCGCGCACTTTCTGGAGGCGAGCAACAGCGAACAGCACTGGCGCGGGCGCTAGCGATCGATCCCGAGGCGCTGCTGTTGGATGAACCGCTGTCCGCGCTGGACACGCATTTGCGGAGTCAGGTGGAAGCACAGCTCCAGGAAGTTTTTTCCACCTATCAACGGCCTGCCCTTCTGGTTACGCACAACATTGAGGAGGCGTATCGACTGGGCGAGCGGCTTGTGGTGCTCTCGCGGGGGCGCATGGCAGCATACGGAGGGAAAGAAGAAATTTTTCGGCATCCTCCTTCGCGCGAAGTGGGACAGTTGACAGGTTGCAAGAATTTTTCGCGAGCGAGAATGAATGCGGACGGAAGCGTGGAAGCATTGGATTGGGGTTGCAGGCTTCGCGTGGAAGCATTTTCCAAACCGCCGGCGTATGTGGGTATACGGGCGCATCACATTGATTTTGTGGAAGCGAGGACTGGAGGTGACGCATCGGAGAACGTTTTTCCTTGCTGGCTGGTTCGCGCTTCGGAAACACCTTTTCGCGAGACGCTCTATCTGCGACTTCAGCCACAGGGCGAAGAGGGAGCCCACGATTTACAGGCCGAGGTGTTCAAAGAAAAGTGGCTGCGTTTTCGCGATGTTCCTTGCCCCTGGCACGTACGGCTTTCGGCAGAATCGCTATTCCTAACGTCCGAGTAGATTCAGTAGGTCAGCTAATTGAAGTGCTTGACGAATTTGATGTCGAGCGCGTAGCTGCCATTTATATCGCGGAGGAAAATAATGGAGACGTCGCGTTTGAGATGGTACTCCACTTGAATGAGCTGTTCCTGATCGGATGCGGCGTTCGAAGAGTAAGTGATGGTAAGGTCACGGGAGAATTGTTGCACGATGGTGATGCGCGCGGCTGCGTTGGATTCTGTCGCGGTGCCGGCGAGAAACGGGTCTACACGAAACTGGCTGATACCGAAGAGTTTTTCGATGCGCCCGCCGAATCCGGTTGAGATTGCTTCGGATAATAGAGCGGTGGCTCCGTAGTTTTGACCACCAGCCGATTGCGAGCGCAGTGCGCTCTCCTGCCCAGTGTTGCCCAGGGCTAGGAGAGCAACAATGTCGGAATCCGGCAGCGGCGGGTCGGAGCGATAGTTGAGCACGAGACGGCTGGCGGGCCCGGTGAAATTTATAGTGACCTGATATTGGCTGATGACCGAAGTGGCTTCGATGTTGAGCACCGGATCCAGACGGAACGGATTTGCAAAATTCATGTCGCCGCGCGTGAGCGTGAAATTGTTGCCACGGAATGCCATCTCGCCGCCGAGCAAGTGGATGTGACCGAGCAAAACGGGTCGATCCCAGGTGCCGCGGAGGTGCAGATCGCCATCAATTTCGACGTGAGCCCCACCCCATTCGATACGCGCTCCGGCACTGGTGTGTCCGGAAACATCGAAGGTTAAATTGCGCATGAAGGCGGAGGTGGAAATGGCAACCACTCCGGTCTGTGCAGAGGAAAAGAAGGACGCTAAATCGACGCCTTGGCCAAAAAGCAAACGCTGGACTTGTATGCGGCCAGAAAGAATGGCAGCGTCCTGCGTTCCTGCCAATTGCAGCGAGCCGCCGATCAGCCAACTCATTCCGGCGGGGTAGCGAACGCGAACCTGTGGTGTCTCCGCGTTGATTTCGTAGCGCATGGGCCCTTCGCCATAAGTCAAACTTCCGCTGAGCGTCAATTGTCCGCCGCCAGATTCGGCGCTTACACGATCGAAGAGCAAACGGCTCTGGTCGAAGACGAGATTGCCGTTCACGTGGGATAGTCCGACGGGGAAATCGGAGTAGTGCGCGGAGGCGTCGCGAATGTTGGCGCGACCGGTGATGCGCGGTTTCGATATGGTGCCTTCGACCGAAGCGTTCACGTCCGCTTCGCCTTGCGCTTCCAATTCCGGCAAAAGTCCGGTGGCAAAGCGCAAATTGATGCCGCCAGACAGATTGAAATGAAGGGGACGATCGCGGTCGAAACGCGCCGAGCCGCTTAGCAGCATATCCGTATTAGGGCCGTGAAGATGTGCTTGCTCGATGCGTACTTCGTTGCGGTGATAGACGATTTGGATGGGCCCTTCGTTCTGCAGTTGCACAAACTGATAGTCAAAAGAGATATCAGAAATATTCACTTTCACTTCGATGGAATCGGGTTTACGAAGCGCGCCCGAAATTGTAAATACACCGTTCACAACGCTCGGACGCGTTAAGTTCTTGAGATGAAGGCTTGCGGTGATGAGGGCATCCAGGTCAAATTCTTTTACCGTAAGATTTCCGGAAATTAGCTCGTCCCCAGTGAGTCCAACATCGAGCTGGCCTGTTAGTTTTCCCTTGGACATTTCGGAGTTAACGGCGATGTGAGCATTCTTGCCATCCGATTCAAGCTCTGCGCGAAAATCCCCTTCTTTGTCGGCGCCGACGGTTAGTCCCAGCAGGCGAATATTTCCGTTGGCAATGGGAGTACGAATGGGTCCATGCCCTCGCACGTCGAACTGAAGTTGTCCTCCAATGGGCAAGGAGGACTTCTGCAATACGGCAATCTTTTCGAGGGCGATCCCGGCACCTTTGAGATCGAACTCGACGTTCTGCTCCGTGGGATGATAAAGCACATCGCCGTTCACGTGTCCGATGTCGCGGCGAAGTTCAGCCTGAGAAAGCTGAATTTCGTCGCGGGTGTAATGTAGCTGGGCTGCAAGGCGGTCGAAGTGATACCCCTTCGCTAGGATATCCTCGAGAACAAAATTTCCATCCAGGACGGGGACTGCACTCGTTCCACTGCCGTGAAAAGTACCGCTCAGCAGTCCAGTAACGGGATAGTTCGTGCCAAGCATTTCTTGTAGATCGGTAGTGGGTCCACGTTCAACTTTGGCGTCAAGGCTCCAATGGCTGGCGGGTACAAAACTCCAGTCGCCATCGAAATCCAAGCGCAGGTTGAGGGCTGCGGAAAATTGCCCTCGCCGGACCGTGGCGTGCGTCAAACTGAAAAAATCGAGCGAGTATTCCAGATCGCCTTCGATGCTATCCCAATAAAGTGCGTCGTAATGCGCATGGGTGGCGCTGAAATGTCCGACGAACGTGGGACCGGCGATGGGACCCAGGATGCGTCCTCGAAATGCGATATCTCCGGCTTCACGGGCAGGGACGGCGCCCACACCGCGCAGCTTGTTGATGAAATCGTCCCACGGTACTAAGTCATGTGCGTTTAATTTGAGTTCCAGCGCTGAATCGCGGCCACCGAGGTAACCATCGAACTCAATTTTTGTGGTGGGCGTGGAAATCTCGCTGTTAGTGAACGTGGCGGTTCGGGCGTCATCCACGTAATCGTAGGTAATAAATGCGGCGGCCGCGGTGACTCCCGGGGGCGTGTAGGACGGAGGAGTCCAGCGAGATTGGCCTTGGGAGCGGAAGTGCGCGAACGCTCCGGTCCAAGTATTGGTAGAGACGACGTCCATTACGGAATCCCAGTGCAGCAGAATCACAGGGAAATCGGGATTGTCCACGGCTGCGTACGCGGCCGCGAGACTGGTTCCGTGCAAGTGGGTTTCCGTGCGGACGGCCAGAGTCTTCAGATCCATTTCCAGGCGGCCATCAACGGTCCCGTCGAGTGCGCGTATTCCAAACTTTGGCAAGACTAGAAGTTCCCGGGCCAGATCGTAGTCACCCCAAGTTTCGATACCGCTTTCGTGGAACCAAACATAAGGCAAGCTGACCTTCTGGGCGGAATAATGGCCGCTTGCCGTCCAGTCGCTTCCGTCGTAACTGGCCTTGCCCGAAAAATCTGCGGTGGCATCGGGAACAAGGGGCTGACGGAGAACCGTACGAAAATCAACGAGGGAGACGCGTGCGCGATAGCGGAAGTTCCAATTCTGTCGCGAAAAACTGGGCAGCTCGGCGCGAAGATTGAGTTCAGAGTGCGGTAATTTCCAGACAAACTCGTCGAGCTCGAAGGCATTGCGGTGGAGAGTAAACTTAGCGGAGAGATCGGAGCGGAAGGGCGCATCCTTGCGCTCGGCAATTTCCACTTGCTTCCACTGCAGGTTTCCGACGTACATGTCGGCGCCTTGTGCGGCGGCTTCGTAATTCAATTTGAATTCGAAGTTCTGTCCTCTTGCCGTGAGCGGCACGCGGCGGTCGTTGATCAGGGCGCTGCCATCTCGTAGTTCCAGCCATCGGATTTGCAAATCGAAAAGACTCTGGTGCCAGGACTCGGCGGTGACAATTTTGGGCCTGGGCAGATTACTGTGGCCGTCCTTCTCAAATTGAATTGCAAGCTGCGGGCGGTCAATTACCAATTCGCTCAAGGCAAATCGCCGGTGAAAAAGAGAGAGAACCGCCACTCCGACGTCAACACGGTCTGCGTGGAATAAAGGCGGCTGGCCGGCACTTTCCAGGCCATGGAGCGTTAAATTTTCAGCGCGTGCAGTTAAGCGTAAGAACTTTAGATGGAACGCGCCGAGTTCCACGCGTGCGCCCGTTCGAAGCTGGAGCTGCTGCACGATTTGATCGCGAGCCCAGCGTTCGACAACGCCACTCTCGTACAATCCGAACGTGATAAGGCAGACAACAAGCCAGAAGGCAAGAAAATAAAAGCTCCAGCGCACGAAACGACGGGAGCTCACGAGGGGCTCCGGTCGTTAACGATATCGATCTTCAATCGCTGACGCGTACCATCCAGCCACTTTTCCGCGCGGTCGTTGATGGCGCGTTGAACGAGGACTTCGCGGATAGTGTCTTCCACATCTTCGAGGGGAGGAACGGGTTCGTTACGAGCTTTAAGCTGAGGCGCGAATTCCTCGTTGTAATACTTTTCCACTTCTTTGTCGTCCACCTGAGCGGCGGCACGAAAACGGTAATCGAGGAAATGCGCGAGATAGAGTTGCTGGGCCAAGATTCGTTTGACCGCCGCCTCGGTCAAATCCACAGCGGCCAGACGTTTGTGAAATTCTTCAGGAGAAGGGAATTGTTTCACAAACTGCTGATAGGCATTTTTGATTTCGTCGACGGACGGGAACGGATACTTCGCGGTATTGGCTTCGCCGCGTACGATCCATTGGTCAGCTAGTTCGCGGATGAGCTCGTCTCGAGGCCTGGCTTTGCCGTCGGAAAGAATCTGGAAAGCGCCCAATTCGTGAACTTCGCTCTCCACGATGATGTCATCTTCAATGCGCGCCGTTATTCCATCGATGAGGATCGCCGAGGAATCTTTTGTAGGCGCGGGAGCCTCGGACTGAGAAGCGGCGGATTGCGCGCGGGCCTGCATGGCTCGAGGTCCCCCGAGCAAAGCCAAGAATCCAAGAATCATTATGCTGCGTGCTAATGAGCGTCTCATAAGCGAGTCATCAAAAGACCGGGCCGATGTTGAATGAGAATTCGAAATGCGGCAGCCGGAAAAATTGCGGCACCGTAGACGGCGCAATCGTCGCCTGATATTCAGCCGGGTTTATTTGCCAACCGAAATCCACTCGAACGGGGCCGACTGGTGTTGGATATCGCAAGCCAAAGCCTACCGTGTGCGAAAAATAATTCAGATTGGTAGTGGAAGACGGCTTCCAAGCAAGGTTTATGTGCGTTACGTCGCTATACACGTTGCCGCCATCGTAAAAGAGCGTGCCGCCTAACTTATTGCCGATGTAAGGAAGCTTCATCGGAAAGCGCAATTCCTGGTTGAAAACCAGGAGCGCCAGACCCCCAATGGGAAATCCGGTGCAGGGATCGCGAGGGCCCGCTTCATTTAGGCCGAAACCGCGCAGCGAGGTTGCGCCGCCGGAAAAGAAACGCTCGGGCAATGGAATGACTTGCTCCATGACGGGAGGAGCAGTGGAACTACAATTCGTCGAGCCGCCTTCCGCAGAGCCGCCTTCCACAGTCTGGCCGAGCGGCTGTTCAATACCAAAACGCGTGGCGCGCGCGAAGACGAAAGCGCGTCCGAAGGGATGAAACGAAGAGTTTTGAAAGAATCCGCGGAAGAAACTGGCGCTGGAACCTAGTGAGGTTGAAGCCACGCTCAAATCAACAGTGTTAAAATTCCCGCGCGTGGCGTCCGCGGGATTGTCACGGCGCTCGCGCGCATAGGTGATGCCGAACCCCGATACCAAGGTCGGCTGGCTGAACAATGGAATTTCGTCGGGAGTAATGTGCAGATCGGAAGCAGTAACTCGACGGAAAAAGTATCGATAGAGTATAGAGCTTGAGCGCGAAAACTTCTCGGCAACTTGAAAAGCGCCCTCGTAACGAACGGACGTAAACGTCTGGACATCTTGCATCTTATCGGCGAAACCGATGAGCTGGACGCTGATGGAGGGATGTCCGCCAAAGTTGTCGGCGGTATAACTCAAAAGCGATCGATATTCGAGGGTGCTCACGCGCGCTCGGAAGGTGAGGGTCTGCGCCAAGCCGAACATATTCGAGCGCGAAGCTTCAAAGATCAGACGCGGGCTGCTGGCGATGACGGTAGCGTTGGGATTACAACTGGATGAACTTTTACTCGAGCTGCAACTCGCACCAATTTGCTGGACTTCGAATCCGGCGCCGTATCCGATGGTATAGCGCTTACCTTCCTGTAAATCCACAACAACAGTTTTCTCCGGATCGGTGCCGGCCGGATTCTGCGGCTCGATCTGCACGCGATTAAATACACCGAGGTTGTAAAGGCGGCGCTGAGTCTCGACTACATCGCTTTCGCGCAACGGACCGTCTGGTTTGATTTTTACCTGGCGCGAGATCACGCCGGGCCGGGTGAATTGATAGCCGGTGATCAAAACTCTTGCTACTTCGATGCGCACGCCCTCGATGATGTGGTAGGTAAGCCGCACTTCGGTGGCTGAAGCACCGGGCGTTACTTCCTCCTGAAAATGAGCTTCGGGGAAACCTTCGTTGTAATACAGAGCCAGAATATTGTTGCGATCGCTGGCCACGCTTGCGGCGGAATAGGGCTGGCCCGGTGAGGAGCCGATGACGCCGAGAAGAGCTTCGGTACTGATGACCTTGTTTCCTTCAACGCGGAGCTTCTCCACCAAGGTTTGCGGGCCTTCCACGATGGCGAAAGAGACGAAGAGGTTTCCTTTCTTGCCCTGATAGTTGTCATCCACCGAAGGGGTAACTTTCACATCGAGGAAACCGTTGGAAAGATATACGCCGCGAATGGAATCAGCGTCGTCATTTACCAGTTGTTGGCTAAAGCGGCCATTCGAACCGAACGAAGCGGGCTGGAGTTGCAATCTGCTTTCCAGCAACTTCTTGTCAAAATATTTTTTGCCGATGAAACCGACGCCAGCTAAGCGATATTTATCTCCCAGCGTAACCTTGTAGCTGATTACTCGGCCCTTATCGATGGAGGTTCCACTAGAACTGACCTCAACGTTGGCATTGAAATAGCCTTGGCGTTGAAAATAATCGCGGAGATTGCGGCGGCCTTCCTGCAATAAATCTTCGTCCACGGTTCCTTCTGCATAGATGGGTAAAATTGTGTGAAGCTTGCCTTTGCTCAGGCGCGCTCCGACGATTTCGATAGTTACGCGCGGACCTGCGTTCACTTCATACTTCAGAGACACAGTATTAAATTTCCGATCGTAGGGCCCGGGAGTAATCAATACTCCGGCGCCCAGATAACCCTGGTTCACAAGATACTTCTTGAGGCGGTCCCTGGCCTTGGTAACGCGCGCGCTGGTGAGTTGATTCTTCACTTTGATCTTGGAACGGCGAATGAGCTCGTCGTCGGGATAGGGAGTTTTATTTTGAACCACGAAGCTTCCTATGATCGCACGCGTACCGGGATCTACTGTGATGGTCACGTCCATCTGGCGCGTGTCTTCGTGAGGAGCAAGCTTCCAAGTCACTTTTGCTTGAAAGAGGCCTTCATTGTGAAGCGTCTCTTTTAGACGATCGATGGCTTCCAGCAGCGCGCTCTGCCGGAAAGGCTCGCCCAAACCTAATCGTAGTGCGGCCAATGCGGCCGGCTCGCTGGGCGGATCTTTTAAGCCTTCCACGCGAATTGCGTTATTGAAGTAATTGCCGCGGACGACGAATTCCAGCCGGATGCCTTGCGGCGTGGGCACGGCTCTTACTTGTATATCGGCAAAATCGCCGGTGCGGTATAGTTCCCGCACAGTGTCGCGTTCCTTGGCAAGGTCAAACGGCTCGCCAACATGCAGGGGAAGCGATGCGGTATGCGGTGCTACCTCTTTCGCAGACTCGTCCAGAATGCGGATTTCGGCGACCGGCTGACCTTCCAGCTCAGCTTCCTGAGCTCGTACAGGGAGGCAGGCGACGAGAATGAAGGCAAGAACCGCAGCTTCTATGGCAGCGAGGCCCGCGCACCAGCGCAGTGTATTCGAAGTGTTCCAAGAAAGTCTCATTCGCCCAGAGGATTAAGAGGAAAGGTTAGCATGCCGCGTTGCCTGAGAGACGCGAAAAGGCGCTAAGATGAAGTTCATACTAGGAAACAGGCGATGAACAACGAACAATCCGAAAAATACTCCCGGCAGATTCTATTTCCGGGCATCGGCGCGGACGGCCAGGAAAATATTCTGGCTGGAAGCGCGGTGCTGGTGGGATGCGGCGCCTTGGGAACTGTTGCCGGGAATTTACTGGTGCGTGCGGGATTGGGACGGCTGCGAATCATCGATCGAGATTTCGTGGAACTATCGAATTTGCAGAGGCAAACTCTTTTCGAAGAAGCCGATGCGCGGGACCTTTTGCCGAAAGCGATCGCTGCGGAAAGGCGTCTGCACGCAATTAACTCTGGTGTGCGAATCGAAGGGATGGTCGCCGATCTTGTTTCGGAAAACGCCGAAGCACTGCTTTCGGGCTTTGACGTGATGATCGATGGCACGGACAATTTCGAAACGCGTCTTTTACTGAACGATGCGGCGTTGTCGTTGAACATTCCTTGGATTTATGGAGCTGCGATCGGAAGTTACGGCGTGACATTCACGATTCAGCCAGGTCGGACGGCTTGCCTGGCGTGTTTTTTGGAAGGCCAGGAAAAACCGAGCGACGCGGCGGCGGAGGCTACCTGCGACACCGCAGGGATTTTGAATGCGGCAGCGGGAGTGGTGGGTTCGATCGAAGCAGCCGAGGCGATAAAAATTCTAGCGGGGAAACCGGAGGCGCTGCACGGGAGGTTGCTGTCGTGCGACGTTTGGACCGGCAAATTCCAATCCGTTGGCCTGTCACGCAATCCTGCCTGTCGCGCGTGTGGCCGGCGCAAATTTTCTTACCTGGAAGGAAACGCTCAGCCGCATATCACTATGTGTGGCCGCGATTCAGTGCAAATACACGAGCGCGGGCGCAGATTGGACTTGGGAGCGCTTGGACAGCGACTGAAGAGTGGCGCTGTGTCCGAAGTGCGTAACAACAAATTTTTGCTTCGCTTTCAAGTGGCGCCGTACGAGATGACGGTTTTCGCCGACGGGCGGGCCATTGTGAAAGGGACTAAAGATCCGGCGGTTGCGCGGTCGCTCTATGCGCGATTTGTGGGAGCGTAGTGACGGTGGCTAGTTTCTCTTAATGAAGTTCTTCGGAAACGAAATTCAGCTAGGTACAGGCGGAGAAGTTCTAACCTGAGAAGCGTCGGATAGCTGACTGGCGCATCGCAGCACGGTCCATATTTTCCCGGGTGTTCATCAGTGTCAGAAGCGTGCTCAGGACGCGGGCCTTCAGTTCATCTGACATGGGAAATCCGCTGGTGGCAGTGTTGACTAGAATCTCGCCGCGCGCGGAAATTTTCTGCATAAATTCCACTTGGCGCTCGTGCTTGGTATTTCCTAACGCGGTTTCGCGGCGCATTTCCGCGCATTCGCTTTCGATAAACAGGGTGAAATGAAGGACGCACAAATGCTCTGCGGCGAGCCCGGACGGCACGCCGACCTTACATCCTTTCGCGCTGCAAATCTCGGTCACAAACACACACCTGTAGGACGCTTTCTGCTTTGTAGCATTTTCTGAGGAGTGAATTCCAGTTTACCTAAACGCGGTGCGCTCAATCAGATAGCAGCAAATAGGCCAATTTGGGAACTGCGGGAGTTATTCATAGCGCAGCGCGATCATGGGATCCAGGCGCATAGCGCGTCGGGCGGGTGCGTAGCAAGCCCAGAGGCCGATTCCGCCGAGCAAAAGTATGGCGGTCGTAAACGTGAGCGCATCCGTTGGGCTTACGCCCACCAGAAGCGTAGCCATGGAATGTGAGATGGCCCAAGCCAATAGCGTGCCCAAAAGCACTCCTCCGATCACCAAGAGCAATCCCTGCTGTAAAACGAGGAGCAAGATATTCTTTCGACTCGCGCCGAGAGCCATACGAATGCCAATCTCGTGCGTGCGCTGGCTGGCGGCGAAAGAAACCACTCCATAGACACCCACGACCGCCAGGATTAGGCCGAGAATTCCTAACGAGGCAGCAAGAACGGCACCCACTTTGAAGACGAAAAACCCATTTCCCCCCGAGAGGGATGTCCTCATGGTTTGAACGTCGGTCACCGGCATGATTGGATCTAGGGTATGAACCTCTTTTTGTACCTGAGCGGTCAGCGTCTCGGGCGGCAGGGACGAACGAATTTGCAGGGTTCGATAAGTAGTGAAATTCTGCGCTTCCGGAACAAAGAAATAGGGTTGTTTGTCCCACCCAATGAAGATGTACTTGCCGTCACCGGTGAGGCCGACGATTTCGATGAAAGGTCCTTTCGCACTCTTGATGCTGAAGCGTTTTCCGATGGGGTCTTCGTTCGGCCACAGCTGATTGGCCATCGTTTGATCGACGATCGCTACCAGCGGGGCCTTGTCATCGTCATTTTCGCGAAAGGCGCGTCCACGCAGCAACGGAATCCGCATAGTAGCGAAATAATCAGAGTCAACGTGGTTGAATATGATTACGGGCGGCTGCTGTCCGGGAGTTAACGGATGCTCTTCGACATACACGGCACCGCCGTCGTTCACCGTTCCCATCGGCACGCTGAAAGCCAAGCTGGCTGATTGCACACCCGGCAACGAACGGACGCGCGTTTCGAGGTCGTGATAAAAAGTCCTTGTGCGGACTTCGTCATACCCCACTTCTTTGGGGTCCAGAGTCACATTCAGCAGATGGTCAGCGTCGAATCCGAGTGAATCTTGTTGCGCACGAAACAAGGTGCGGACGAATAGACCGGCGACAATCAAAAGCACCATAGAACCAGCCACCTGCGCTACCACTAGGGCACTGCGCACACGATGGCGGCTCACTCCCGCTGTATCGCTTCTCCCCGCGCCGTGCAGCAGGCCATTCATGTCCGCTCGTCCAGCGCGTATGGCGGGCCATACCCCTACCAGAATGCCGGTGATCAGAGCGGTTGCCGTTGCGTAAGCAAACACTCGCCAGTCGAAACTGAAATCCAGGCGGATGGGAAATCTTGTTTCCGGCAGAAGCGAGGCAACGGCTGCGCTGGACCAGACTCCGAGTAGCAGGCCGCCAGCACCGCCCAAAATTGCCAAGACGATGCTTTCGGTAAGCAGTTGACGAATCAGACGTCCGCGGCTGGCTCCCATAGCCGCGCGTATGGCCATTTCGCGCTGGCGCATGGTCGCGCGCACCAGCAATAGATTTGCTACGTTGGTGCACGCCAACAACAGAACCAAAGCTGCGAGCAGCAAAAATATCCCGACGATGAATGGAACGACGTTTTTCGCATAAGGCTGTGGGCGCGCCAATCTTTCCGGAATAGCGCGGATGGTCACGCCTTTGTCGGTCGCGGGATATTGTTCCGCGAGCCGCTGCGCCACCACATTCAAGGAACTCTGCGTTTGGTTCAAGCTCACACCGGTTTTGAGTCGCCCCATTACGACGAGTAAACGTGCGGTTCGGTCGGTCCAAAATGTGGCCGCATCGGCGGCCGGCATCATATTCAGCGGGACATAGCCATCCAGATCGAGCGCGAAGCTGGTGCCGTAAAACCCTTTCGGTGCCACTCCGATAATGGTGGCCTCCTCGCCATCGATTAAGGCTTGCTTGCCCACTACTGTGGAGTCACCGCCAAATCTTTTTTGCCAGTAGGAGTAGCCCAAGACAACGTAGGGGTCCCTGCCGCCCGCTTCGCCTTCCGTCGGTAGAAATAGACGACCTAGGGCGGGTTGCAATCCGAGAGTAGAAAAGTAATTTCCGGTGACGCGCGCGTATACGAATTCCTTTGCGGTTCCATTAACGCGGAGCCCACCGAGATCGATCTGGGAAGCGAAGATCCCCGAAAATCCGTCGGCCTGTTGACGAAAATCCTGAAGTTGAGGATAGGAGAGCGTGTAAATTCCCAGAGTGTCGCCCTCGAGCTTTCCGGCCAGGACAGTGATTTGTTCGGGCGATTTCGCAGGCAGAGGACGCAGCAGGAATCCGTTTACTATGCTAAAGATTGCTGTGTTGGCGCCGATGCCGAGCGCTAGAGTCAGGATCACGATTACCGTAAGTGTTGGTGATTTCGCAAGCATTCTGACGGCGTAACGAGTGTCCTGCCAAAAGGTGGCCATGACGGTTTTCCTCCGCGACCGGATCTTGACAATGTAAGAGCACGTGATAACCCGCTGCAGCGGTCATGCGAAATCTATGTGAGATAACAAGTTAGAGTTTCCCAGAACCCGATTATCGATCAGCGTCTTGAGCGATTGCGAAATAGAGTGTCGCGAAATCGAACACTATTCTACTGGCGCGGTTACTTGCAATTGCGAATAGGTTTGCTGTCGTGTTACACACGGTCTCGCACTAATTATTCATCTCACAAAGGATACCAATGTTTCCGTGCCTCACCTTACGCAACACGATGTGATGACAATGTTCCTCGCGCTAGCTGTCTTGCTGGGGACAGCTAAGCTCGCGGGCGAATTGATGCACAAGCTTGGCCAGCCGTCGGTGCTGGGCGAAATTCTTGCGGGAATCCTGCTGGGGCCGACCATGTTGGGCCATTTCGAACCCCAGATATACGCGTTTTTGTTCCCCAGTACGGGAACGATGCCAATTGTGTTGGAAACGGTTACGACGATTGGAGTCGTGTTTTTTCTTCTTACTGCAGGGCTTGAGATCGATCTGCGGAGTATTTTCCGGCAGGGAAAAAGCGCGCTGCTGGTGAGTTTCTTCGGTGTGGTTATTCCGTTCGGTTTAGGTTTCGCTTCCGCGTTTGCATTCCCACAGTTTCTGGGCGCTGGAACCGGGGCCAGCAGACTGGTCTTCGCGTTATTTGTGGGCACCGCTCTTTCGATTTCGGCGCTTCCGGTGATCGCAAAAATCCTGATGGATCTGAACCTCTTGCGAACGGAGATGGGGACGGTGGTGATGTCCTCTGCGATGTTCGATGACCTGGTGGGCTGGATTTTGTTTTCCACGGTTCTGGGAATGATGAACGCCCGGCCGGAACACTCGATAAATAGCGTTAAACGAACCGTGTTGCTGGTCTTCATTTTCGCGGGGCTGGCGTTGACCGTCTTGCGTTGGGTCATCGACAAAATACTTCCAGTGATTCAGGCGCACACGAGTTGGCCCGGTGGAGTGTTGGGATTTATTTTTACGCTGACTCTCGCGGGGGCGGCTTTCGCTGAATTTGCAGGAATTCATGCGGTTTTTGGCGCTTTTATTATCGGGATTTCGGTTGGGGAATCGACACACTTAAGAAAGCGAACCTCCGAGCATATCCATTCGATCGTGACCAATGTGTTCGCGCCATTCTTTTTCGCGAGCATTGGCTTACGGACCAACTTCGTTACTAAGTTTGACTGGAGGCTCACGCTCACGTTGATTGGCGTTGCTTGTCTGGGAAAGTTGCTGGGGGCAGGCTGGGGAGCGCGACTTGGGGGCATGGATCGTCGCACTTCCTGGGGTGTGGGGTTGGCCATGAATGCGCGCGGAGCGATGGAGATGATCCTGGGACTACTTGCGCTGCAGGCTGGATTGATTCGCGAAACCATGTTCGTGGCGCTCGTGGTGATGGCTCTGTTTACCTCCCTGATTTCGGCTCCGGCCATACATTTTCTGCTTCGGAGGCGCCGGTCCTTAACGTTGAAAAATATCGCGACGAGCAAACTTTTCCTTCCGAGTTTGGAGGCGCGGACCAAGCAAGACGTCCTGAAGCATATGTGCGAAGTGGCAGCGGACAGTGTGAACAATTCGCCGGAAAGATTTCTCAGGCTGGTGCTGGAACGGGAGAGGATAGTTCCGAGCGGGTGGGAGAACGGACTGGCGGTTCCGCATGCGCGTGTGGGTGGACTCCCTCATCCCATCGTGGTGATAGGCAAATCCGAGCGCGGCATCGATTTCGACGCGAGAGACGGGAAGCTTTCGCGACTGATCATTTTAATTCTTACGGGCGACAACCAGTCGCAACACGATTTGCTCGGCGACGCCGGGGAGATGTTTAGCCGCAAGGAAGCCATCGATCAAGTGCTAAGCGCGAGGAACTTTGTGGAGCTGGTCGCGGCTTTAAACGCTCCGGTGAAATAAACGCAAGTTTCGCACGGCCTCAGAACAGAATTGGGAGCACGCTTACGGTTCATCCTTCCGGATTCGCCTCAATGTAAACTACTGCATTTAAAAGGCTTAGCGCACCACGTTTGGCAACCCACCGATAATGCAACGGCATCTAACCCAGTGTAGGCGTAAAGAGGGTGAGAACGATGAAGACAAGTATAGGAAAACTTGCGCAGCGCTTTTTGATGTTCACGTTGCTCGTGACGCTAGCCGGAACGAGCGCGTTTGCGGCTTCGAATACCACCGCGCCAGCGCCGAATGGCTCGCCGCAGTACGAAGCGTGGCTTTCGAATCAAGTCCGGCATAATTTGGTCATGCTTCCATGGCTTTCCGTATTCGACAACCTGCAATATCAGGTAGCGGGCAATACCGTAGTGTTGTCCGGTCAGGTGGTTCGTCCCGTTTTGAAAGATGACGCAGCGAATGCGGTGAAGCACATCGAAGGGGTCGAAACAGTGGAAAACAAAATTGAAGTGCTTCCACTTTCTCCTTTCGACAACCAGATACGGCGACAAGAGCTGCGAGCGATCTATGGATTTCCAACGCTACAGCGCTACGGAATGGGCACCATGCCGAGCATTCACATCATTGTGAAGAACGGCCATGTAACTCTGGAGGGTGTAGTTTCCGACCAGAGCGATAAGAATGTGGCAGGCATTCAGGCGAACGGTGTCCTGAATGTTTTCTCGGTCACCAACAACTTGCGAGTGGAAAAGAGTTAAGCAGAACGCCGGTACCCTCCTGTGCTGAGTGGGCGTGGCCATTTCCTTCCCCTGTGGCTACGCCCAGGAGGCGCAAGTTCTTCTCGAGCGCACCTGCGCATCTCAAGTCATCACTCAAAATTCTGCTGTCAATCGCAAGGCATAACTGCGCGAGGGTCCGATCGCGTTACCGGAGAAGAGTCCGCCGAAATCAATTACCTCGAGGACATTGGTCAGATTCTGGCCGTCCGCCTGCAACCGCATATTCAAGCGGTCGGACCTATAAATGTTTGCGCCCGCCGAAGCGTTTACTTGGAACGACGGATAGATACGGCCACGAGCGAAATTAATGCGGCTCACCACTTGCTGCCCATAAACTTGGGTTACGCCGGCGATGCACTGCTGAAGAGTTTCGCCGTCGGGGCACTGAAAATCGAACGGGAGACCTGTATCGTACTGAATGCCTCCAGCGATCCAAAAACGCGGAGTGACCTCGTAACGAACGCGCCCGCGAACAGTATTGCGCTGATCCTGTGAATCCGGCAAATGCCCCGAGGTAGGTATTACGGCATCGTCGCCGAGGAATAGGCCGCCGGTCACCGGAAACCAAGCATTGCCCACGGTGTAGGAATAGCTCAAGAAACCCGAAAAGCGGCGCCAATCGGGAACCTCAATTTTTGTTTCCGCGCCATAAATGACAGCCTTGCGGAATGCAATCGGATAGCTGATGGTCGTGTTGTCGATCTGATCGTCGTCGGCGTAATTGTTAACTAAGCGGCGAAAATAGTTAGCGTCCAGCGTGAGCGTACCGAACAAAGCCTTGGTCAAACCCGCTTCGTAGTAATTTCCTTCGGAAGGTTCGACCGGTAATTGGAGGGAGATGGGGTTAAGCGTCGTAGCCGCCGTGGAACTGGAGAGCAGGATGTTCTCGAAAGAAGGCGTCTGGAAAACTCGGTCGTAGGAAAAATGCAGCACAAGGCCAGCGGAAGGGAAATAGCGCGAAATCGAGAACCTTGGGTCCACTGCCTGACGGTTCAATATGAGCTGATAGTGGTCCCAGCGGAGTCCGGCGCTAATGGTCCAATTACCTAAGCGAATCAAATCCTGCACGAATGCGGACTGCTCTAGGTCCGGGCGATTTGCCATGAACGCAAAAGTAAGCGGGGTTTGCGGGTCAAATTGGGTTGGGTCGGTAATCGCGTATCTGAAATTCTCGTTCAGAAAAATATTATCGGACTCAAATCCGACTTTCCATTCGTGGCGGCCGTGAACGGCAGTAAGCGTGCCTTTGACGTATCCTTCGCGAAACCAATTGTGCTGAAAAACTTCGATAGGGGTCGATGCCGCGTTGGAGTTGAAATCGTTCGCATTGTCGCGAACCATTACACGAAAATCGGCCACCACGTGGGATGAAAATGTGTGCTGGTAAGTGGCGATCCCCATGGTCTCGATGTTATCGGCCGTTTGGCGCTGCCCGGCGAGTTGCTGGAGCATTTCGTTGGGGATGTCGTAGCGCGAGATTTCGTGCCGGACGCTGAGGGTCAAGCGATCGTTGGGCGTGAAATTGCGCTGATAGTGAATCGAAAAATCGCCGAGCGTGCCGGTGTTCGAGAAATTCTCAGGCACCACGGGGTTCAAATAGTGATCGGTCATGCTGCCGCTGGCGCTGAACCCCAGCGTGTTTTTGCCCCAGACATATTGCCCCTGGGCGAATATGCCAGCGGTGTCGAAGCTGCCTCCGGAAAGCACGACCTGGCCGTGAAAACCTTCCTGCGAATCTTGCAGTGTGTTGACTTCGACTACGCCTCCCATTTTCCGGCCATATTCTGCCGGAAAGCCTGCCGTGTAGATGCTCATCGACTGGACGTCATCCGCTTCAATTTCGGGCCCGAAGCTCGGTGAGCGATTGTCCGTAAGAGGAATGCCATCCACGACGAATTGTGTTTGATATTCCGAGCCGCGCGGGTGAAGCACAGCATTGCCCTCGTAAAGCCAGCCGGGTTGCGAATTCACCAGATCTTGAAGGGAGCGGCCCGGAAGCGAACTGAGGCGGTTTTGGATAATGTCTGAACCTATCTGCTTAACGGCGCCAGCCTGATCGGGGTCGATCAGCGTACTGGCCGCGCTGACGGTTACCGACTGAGTCACCGTCGGCAGCTTGAGCTGGATGGCGTATTCCGTCACAATTGAAGAGCGAATCTCCAACGATTCGGATATCGGAGCAAAGCCAGGCTGCTGAATTTCGAGTTGATAAATTCCATATGGCAGGCGCTGCACGGTCAAAGAACCGTGATCGTCAGTCACAAAGCTATGCCGATACTGATTGGCCTCACTTACGATGTGTACAGTACTTTTTACGCCGAGACCGGATGGGTCGGTAACGCTCAAGCGCAACTCGCCGTTATTACTCTGGGCGAATGCAGAACCAGCAAATAGAAAAAAAAACGCTAGGCACTTCTTCACTCTGTTGGCCTCTGTAAATAGAGTCTCTAATTTCCCAACAAACCAAAATCCAACCGAGAGCGCCTACATTTTATACCGTCATTGGAATATTCTTTCTGTTCGGGTTTTGTTCAGTGTTTAATAAAGATTTCTTGCTGGCGCGTGGCAACCTAACTCTCGATCATCGGGACGGATTCCATAGACCGGCCTTATAGGATCTCAAAAAGCATGAACAAAATCAGTGGAACAGGAATATAGATATGGAGGCGTGATGTCGAGTCTTGGCCAAGATCTGATCATGGGGTTGTCCGGTGCAAGCGCGGCCGACCTCGAGTCTTCGAGGCCGGCTTCCGAGCTTGAACTCAGGGTAGTTGGCTTGTTTGACCAATCTCGGGATTCACTTCTTCGCTATGTGGTTTCGCTCGGGTTATCTATTTCCGATGGAGAGGAAATCATCCAAGAAGTATTTCTTGCGCTGTTCCGGCATCTGCAGCTCGGCAGGCCCGGCAACAATCTGCTCGGTTGGCTTTTTCGGGTGGCGCACAACCTTGCTCTAAAACAGCGGAGCGCAAATTACAAGATGCAACAAAAGTATCATCCCGACGGAGAGGTCATGGAGAGACAGTTAGATCCAACTCCAAACCCAGAAGAACAATTCATGCGGAGTCAGAGGCAAGAGCGTCTCCGTGCTGTCCTACGAGCGCTGCCGGAACAGGATCGATGCTGCCTGCACCTCCGTGCGGAAGGGCTTGGCTATCGCGAGATAGCCAGCATTCTAGGGATCTCCCTCGGCGCCGTATCGATCTCACTGTCCCGTGCACTGGCGCGTTTGGGATGCGCCGACGAAGGCTACAACTATGCCGGATAATGACGGACACTTGTCGGACCGGGAAATCCTGCTTGTCTTGGATGACGAGTCCTCACCGCGCCATGTCGTTAAAGTTCGCAAACATCTGACCGCCTGCTGGAAATGCCGTGCACGTGTGGGAGAAATCGAGGGAACAATCTCCGATTTTGTCCGGTTGCACCGTGATCTAAGTCCTCGTCTACCAGCGGCAGACGGGCCGCGCGCACAACTGAAAGCTCAATTAAATGAACTCGCCGGGACGGTGCGGATAAGACGAGATCTTCAATTATTCCGCTCCCGACTTAAGGTCCGTAGCCTGGCATATGTTTGCGCGATTCTCTGTTTGTTGGGGCTCGCCGCGGTGAAGTTTGACACGCAGCGTCGTAGCTCGCAGAACGAAACAGGGCCTATGTTCTCGCAGGTCGACTCAGCATCGGTTCCCAAACCGAGCCTTACACCAGGCGCTGTTCGGCCAGTTGCAATGAGGGATGTCTGCGGGGACCAGCGTGACGAAGCGGTGCGTGCAGTGCCGGTAGCGACGCAGAGAAGAGTGTTTCAGGAATATGGAATGCCAAACGCCCTACCGTCAGACTATGAAGTAGACTACCTAATCACCCCGGAATTGGGAGGCGTCGATGATATCCGAAATTTGTGGCCCGAGCCTCATTCGTCCACGGTTTGGAACTCATACGTAAAGGATCAGTTGGAAACCTATCTGCACCAACAAGTCTGCGCGGGCAAGCTCGATCTGAAGACCGCACAGCGTGACATCGCCACGGACTGGATTACTGCTTACAAGAAATATTTTCACCTAGATCGGCCCCTGTCCAATCGCTTAGCTCCAAAATTGGAAGATCGAGGGCCGACAACCTAAGAAACCACCGAGAAGACTTCCGTCAGTGAAGTCGCTAAGACTTCATAACGAACGCCTCTCATAGCCTATGTGTCCGGGCTGGACCGGTAGGAATTGGTGCCGGCTGTGGGACTCGAACCCGCGACCCTGGGGATTGAATTTCAGGAGTTAAATCCATTTGGTTTCAAGTGGTTTCCCAGAGTTCACATGGGCAGCAATCAGCGGATTAAGGCGCAGTTGTTACGTCAAATGTTACGAACATTGATTCGGCATAGTCACTAGCGAGTGGACCGTCTGTTGAGGAGAGCCACGGGAAACCCGCACGCTTCTGCGGCGCTGGTATTGCACCGTTAGCGCCGGGCGCTGCCACGATCCGACTCCGCTGGTCCGAAGCTTCCGAGAGCCTTTGTGACCACCTTCAATGGCCATGTGACAGGAGGAACGAGCCGCGGTCACAATGACTTGGTCTTCCACCGGGTGGAAAAATGAAGAAGTGGCTCCCCGAACCGTATGATTTGCGAACCCTGAAGTTTCATCTCCCGCTCCAACGACGACAGCGACCATCTCGTTAGCTACTGTCAAGAGTCCGAACTGGCATCTCAGTCGAAGTTCCTCCAAGATCGTCGTGGAACTTTACGACTGTTTAACCGAACTAAACTGCTCCAACACTTCAATGTAGTTATTTAGACACGTCGCCAATTCGTCGTAGGTGAGGATATGAACATTCTTCAAGCCGTGCGATAGTAAACGAAAATCATCTTTCTGTTTCTGATTTTCGAAGGCGCGAGCATCTCCGGCCAAAATAATGCCGCGAGGCCGAACGACCTTTAGGCATATTCCGTAATTCGCCGAGATAAAATCTCTGACGGCGGCTTCGAAACGAAGGACGTTCGCCAAGTAGTTTTCGACTTGAATTATCGCGCGCGACATTTCGCCATCGCTGTCACGATACTCTCCGGCAAATCCACATTAAAATTCTCGTGTCCCTCGACCGTTACGCTAAATAGCGTAGCCGAACGTCGCCACAGGCTTCCACACTGCCGTCGAGGGAGGACTACTCACAACAGTGGCGTACTAAGGGATAACTTATGGACGAAAAGGACCCCGCCGAGCCTAGACGAAAACTAAGCTGCAACTTTTTGTGCTTTGGATTCGAGGTTTGTTAATCGCGAGGTCGCGAATTGGACGACCAGCGACGCAAGCCCAACAATCCGAACAGGCCCGGGACGAGCATGACCAGAACGCTAGGTTCGGGCATTACAAAGACGTCCGTAACCGTATCACCCGGCGGATTCACATCCCAAACCAGTGCGTAGGTCCCTTTCGCGGACGGTGCCGGAAGCGTGGAGGGCACGAGCGAATAAGTGTAGGAGCCCGAGCCGCGGGTGGCTTCGAGGCAAGCTGCTGACGAACGTTGGCAGGTGAATTTGAAATATGTGCCACCGGTCTTCGTCACCAAATGGACTTCTGAGACTGAGGCGGCCCAATCCGGATTGTCGAACGTAACGTGAACTTTGTCTGCTGCTACGGATGGAGATCCGGGGAGCATAGACCTGGCCGAAAACGCCAAGGTGGTGGTGGGATAAGTAAGAACCTTGGGTATTACGATGTTGTAGTTGGATTTTCTGGAATAGGCAGCAGCCAAAAGTAGAACTGCGGCGATTAATGTTCCGATGATGATGTTACGTGAGCGCATGATGGTTGTCCTCCCGACTTGGGATTTACCGAGGAAATTACGGGTAAGGTACGTCGGTCGAGATAGGCGTGTCAATTGGAATTTAGAATTTTTCTGGTAATGAGAGTTTCGCTAGGCATAGTACGGATATTACTCGATGGCCCTGTCATCTGCCGCATTCTGCCCAGTTTCAATCCACCGGACACAGCGGAATTCGAGCGCTTCGCCCAGAGCACATGTAACTAAATTTTTCGAATGGCAAAAGGGGAGAACATCATCATGACAGGAACAGTGAAAGATATTTTTGAAAGGGATCCATCGAAGCAATTCCTTATTGGTGGCTCAGGCGTTAGTGACTTGCCGTTGGGGCTCCCGATCGCAAGCAATGCAGTGAAAAAAATCCTCCTCAAAGGTTCGGTACCATATCTATTCATCCCAGTTACCAAGAATGGCAAACCACATGGCGAGGGCTGCTATTTTGTATTCTGGTAAAGGCACTTTGGTTAAATCAAAATAGGGAGGCAATGTAAAAGCGAAAACTCCCCGAACGCAAGGATTAACCACCATCTTCAGTTGTCAACGATTCGGCATTTTTGGCAGGTCGCAGCTGTCAGTCTTCAACCTTAGTGTGTTCGCAATCTTCTTTCAACACTTCCTCGATTTCTGGTGGCAAGTCTCCCGCGAAATGTTCGTGACCTTCAAGCAAAATATTCAATGCCTGTCTGCTGTAATTCTGCTCTGGCGTGTATGAACTCGTTTCGGTTCTGACCTGGCCTATTACCAGCACCAAGTCCTTTGTTTTCAATTCGGCTGTGATTGCGAACACAGTTCTTTCGACCCAGTGGGTTCACCCCCAGCTCGATAAGATGATTCCCGAAGTTGAGAATCTCGATTGGCTGCACGTTCCATTATTACAGCAGAAGCACGACATGGCCGTAGCGAGCGAGTCAGGACGTGAACGTCACGGATTGAGGGTCCAGGTCTTCACCGCAGCGATTCGCGGCTCCATCACACGGGCACTTATCACGCTACTCTATATTGACTTGGAAGGTCAGAGAAGGGTTACCGTATGCAACTGCATACCATAGCCCATCCGCTCCCATAATGAAGTACACGTCTTGCTCGTAAAACCACGGCGGATATGCTCCTGCATAGAACCAATAGCCGCCGTAAGAATACTCCCGACGTCCATTATATAGGCGTCCCCCGGTTGCAACGAAGCGGGCATGATGGTCAGGACCAAATTTACTCGTGCTGTATTCATGTCCGCGACTATCTTTCTGACCATTCTTGGCGTACTGGCCTTGTGACTGCTGTGCATGAGCGGCTTCCTGCTGCTTCGCCTCCGGCTTGGCCTGTTCCTGCTTTGCAGCTGGCTTAGCTTCTTCGTGCTTTGCAGCTGGCTTAGCTTCTTCGTGCTTCGCAGCTGGCTTAGCTTCTTCGTGCTTCGCAGCTGGCTTAGCTTCTTCCTGCTTCGCGGCTGGCTTAGCTTCTTCCTGCTTCTCCTCCTGCGCGTATGTCGGAGCAACCGCTCCAAGCAGCAGGGCCAAAACTCCCGTGCTAATAAGACTCAGTGCTTTCATGTTTGTTTCCTCCATCACCATAATTTCAGACGCCTGCCGCTTGTCGCGTCGGTCGCGGTTGCTGTTCCGATTCTATCTGCGAGTCCCTGCTAGGAGCCTTTAACTGTCACGATTTCAGATCAATCCTCACGATGTCAACGCAATGCGCCGGCCAGATACAAGACCACAGCGATCAGCACGACCGTTCCGACTATTCCCAGGCCCCCGCCTGTTCCCCATCTGGAATACCCGTAATAGCCGCCGCCTCCGCCGAACAACAAAAGCAGAACTATAATTAGCAGTAGCATCGAAAGTCTCCTTCAGCGCACAAGTCACCCATGTCATACCAACCACATCCTACAGGCAGCGCATCTGGAAATCTGTCCTCTTTTAGACAGATTCGCGTTCCGTTTGACGCAGCTGATGCCGGCAACTGGTACGGCATCCAGTCCAACCTGCAGTATAAGGCTTTGATTGGCTAGATTTTAGGCCGGTGTCGAGAGAATAGAACCTGGCGCTTGGCCGTGCCTTCCATGAGAAGGCCGGTGAGTGTTCTTTTATTACTGGATACGGGCTTGAGGCCGAATGCAGAAGCCTTGACCCTGAAGTGGAGAGATGTCGACTTCGAACGTAGGATGGTCACCGTAGTGTCGTCAAAGACGCCTGCGGGACTGAGAACCGTGCCAATGACCAGCCGTCTGAAGGCAGAATTGCTCCGGTGGAAGAAATTGACTGGCCCACAGAATTCAGAATTCGTTTTCTTTTATCCGAGGAATCCCGCAAGCATTTGCTCCACGCCCGAAAAACATGGGCCCGGGCGCTAAAGGACGGCAAAGTCGCAAAACGCCGTCTCTATGATTGTCGTTCTACATACTGTAGTCGAATGTATGCGGCGGGAATACAACCGGTCCTTATCGAACTGCTGATAGGTCATGCTGGCAATAGCCTGGTTCACACCTATGCCAAAGCGGATGATGATTTCAAGCGGGATGCAGCTGCGAAGCTCGAAGCGTTCATCGCTTCAAAGAATGCCGTCCATAACACCGTAACGACTTCGGCTTGGGTGAATTGAAGGCTTACAAACTGTGCGTAATGATGCCCAAAAGTACTACGATTTTACTACAGTGATGCTCATTTTCAGCTCAGAACCGGCACTCGCAATTCTCCAAACTTCTTTGAAACCAATTAAATAAAGGTGGTGCCGGCTGTGGGACTCGAACCCACGACCTAGGGATTATGAGACCCTCGCTCTACCTCTGAGCTAAACCGGCCACAAGATAATTCTCGATGCTAGGGTGACCTGCGCGAAGTGTCAAGATAGGAGACGCACTAAGTTTGGCTAGGCAGGCGTGCGCGAATTCGCTATAATCACGGATTGTGCGTTGTGTGCTGGCCCCACCTGAGCGGGTCTGCCGGAAAATGAGTCATGAAACCGATAATTGCAAAGGCGCAGCAGTCCCAACTCCGCAAGGATCATCCTGTGTTTCGTCCGGGAGACACCATTCGTGTGAACGTGCGGCTGAAGGAAGGCGAAGAAGCCAAAGAGCGCATACAGCCGTTTGAAGGCGTGGTGATGAGCCGACGCGGGGAACTGCTGGGCGAGTCGTTTACCGTGCGGCGCGTAAGCTTTGGGATTGGTGTGGAGCGGATTTTCCCTGTACACTCGCCGATGATCAGCTCGATTGACGTGGTGCAGCACGGACGCGTGCGTCGAGCGAAACTGAATTATCTTCGCAAGCGCAAGGGCAAGGCTGCGCGTATCAAGCGAGCAGATCAGTATGAGAAGGCCGCTGTGGCGACCGCGGCAGAATAACCTCTTTGATTTTGCCCGCCCCGAGAAATCGGGGCGGGCTTTTTTATTTTTAGGCTGGAGGTGAGGTGGCAAGTACTTTTGGGAAAAATCTGCGTTTGTGGAAAACGTTGGCTTCGGCGTGTGCTAAAATTCGTGGCCGATGGGCAGACCTTGTTGTACCCGCTACGAGCGCGACGCACGCCAGCACGGATGGCAGCGTATCGCGGGGCTGGATGAAGCAGGACGCGGCTCGCTGTTTGGTCCTGTGGTGGCTGCGGCCGTTATCTTGAATCCTCGGCGCCGGATCGTCGGGCTGGATGATTCCAAGAAGCTGACTCCGGAACGCCGCCACGAATTGGCGCCCCGCATACGCGAGCACGCGCTAGCCTGGGCCGTGGCAGAAATTGAAGCCAGCCGGATCGACGCCTGGAATATTTATCAGGCGAGCCGGCAGGCGATGATGGCCGCCGTTTCGCAGCTCTTTCCTCTTCCGGACTATCTTCTGCTAGATGCTATCGAAATTGATTTGCCCATCGAACAGAAAGCGCTGATTCATGGTGATGCGCGTTCGGTCTCGATTGCGGCGGCTTCCATTCTGGCGAAGGTTGAGCGCGATAATCGCATGATGGAATACGACCAGCTGTATCCTCAGTATGGTTTCGCGCAAAACAAAGGCTACGGCACGCCCGAGCACCTGGAGGCTTTGCAGCGGCATGGGCCAACCCCCTTGCACCGGTTTTCCTACGCTCCGGTGCGTGAGGCGGGTTGCTGGGCCGTTGGCGCAGTTCAGGTAACGCTGCCTCTTTCCTAAGATCAAACTTCTGGCGCTTCAAAATTCTTTATAGCTCTTGCATGATTAAAAACTGTTCGTAGTGTCCATCCGAGGTCAGATAAACAGTGAGGATTAGCCTCTTCTTCTCGAACTGAAGGTTGTAGGCCCGAAAAGTCATTCCCCCGCGCAACCTCTCGCGAGTGCGAGTGACTGCTTTCAATGACCCTAACGGCGAAAGGGAAGACTGGATGTCTTGAATAGCGGTTGGGGTGAAGTAGAAAATCATGTCGCTGGTAAATAGCGAGCGATCTACTTGTCCCTTTTGAAGTCCTTCCAAAATATTCCGGACCTGTTGTAATTCTGCCGGCGGACCTGGGCCATCGGAATTGCCAAGTTCGAGTTTGAGAACCCAGTTGGCAAGCTCGTCTGCTACCGGACCTATAAGGTCTATGCCATCCTGATTGGAACAAACTATTACGGCAGCATCTCGAGTTGGAAATACTTCGTTGAGCGTAAGAAACCCAGATACTTCGCCGCTGTGCAATACGACGGGAATATTGTTACGCTGGCCTATCTGCAGGCCGAGAGCGTAATGAGTGTAATCGCCGTTTTTCAATAGGACTTCTTTGGTGAATTCGGCATAGGACTGAGTGGACAGGAATTTTTTGTGCAGGAAGGCTGAGTCCCACTTGGCGAGGTCGGACGGAGTCATGCAGAGCTCGCCGGCAGCAAAATACCAACCCGGCCCTTCCCGCAGAGCGGGGCGCGCGGGACCGAGAGCGTAACGCGTGTAGGCCACAGCATCTTCGGGAGTTTTGTCCAGGCTGCAATCACCGGCAGTATTCATGCCGAGAGGCTCGAAAAATTTCTCCTTTAGAAATGGCACGAGCTGCCGGCCCGATGCTTTTTCGAAGATGCGTCCGGCGAGAACGTAATTTGTGTTGCTGTATTGCCAGAGTGTGCCGGGATCGAAATCCAAGGGTTTCATGGCCCATTGATTCAGAACTGCATCTGGAGTGGTGGGTTTCATCCATTCCGGAATCATGTAGTCCTGAGGCGCGTAATCTTCGTAGCCGGAGGTGTGCGACAGTAGTTCGCGGACGGTTATTCCATCGGCGCGAGTGAGCTCCGGAAAATATTTCGACACTTTGTCGTCCAACGATAGTTTGCCTTGCTCGGCAATCAACAAGATGGCAGCGACCGTGAATTGTTTGCTAACGGAGCCGACAGCATAACGCGTGTGCGCATCGGCATTGCGATTGGGATCGAGCGACGCTTTGCCGAACGCTTTGGCGTAGGCGAGTTGTCCGTGGTCGACAATTGCGATAGACACGCTCGGCGCGCCGCTATCGGCTAGCAATTTCGCGATTTTCGCTTCCTCGGCGGCGTCGAGGCCGGGGGCGGGTGTTTGAGAAAACGCAGGTCGAGGAGAAGCTAGCCTGAAACCGATAGCGACGATTTGCAGAATTAAGACCAAGCTTCGCCGTTTACGAGAGAAATTCATTATCCAGGCCCTTCGAAGCCGACGGGCAGCACAATTCGTAGCAGGCATTCTTCCTCGCTTTCGAAGTTACTTTGGGCGTCACGGCGGTAAGGTTACCTTCACGATTTAGGAGTTGCAATGCTGCTTTTCCAATCGTATTTAGACGTTCCTGCAGCTAGGAATTCGTTATCCCCTACCCAGGGTTCTGAGCGAGCCTTCCGGGCATCACCGAATGTAGTAGAGGGTCTGGGAGCGTAAAAGGCACTGTTGTCGCCTTTGGCACCTTCGCTATCCGGTTCATTGCCCCTTGTTTTTCGCGCGTGCTAACCTTCTCGACTGAGCCGCCATAGTGGCCTAAGTACGTCCCGGCGTAGGGGAAGGCGGAGCAGCGAAATCAATCCATGGCCTTCAACAAAAACAAAGCGCTGGAAAACGCGCTGAAATTCCTGAACCAGGGCAAGGTCGCACAGGCGATCGCGGAATATCAGCAGATTCTGCGTCATGACCCCAAGGATCAGGCCACGCTAATGACGGTGGGGGACCTATACGCCCGCCAAGCGGACCTGGCGCATGCCATTGAGTATTTTGAACGGCTGGCGCAGGTTTACCTGAACGACGGCTTCAACAGCAAGGCCATTGCGATTTACAAGAAAATTGCCAAACTGGCTCCCAGCGAACTCCCACCGCTTGAGCGTTTGGCCGACCTTTACGTGCAGCAGGGAATTTTGAGCGAGGCCAGGCCGCTTTTCCTGCAAATCGCTGAGTCCCACCTGAAAGCTAATCGAGCGCAGAAGGCGGTAGAGGTGTTGCACCGCCTGTTGGAAGTGGAGCCGGAAAATCTGCGGGTACAGATGCGGCTCGCCGAGCTTTACAACTTAATGGGTCAAAAGAAAGAGGCGGCCCAAACTTATCTGGCCTATGCGCAAAGGCTCTTCGAGCGAGGCGAGAAGGACGAAGCGGAGAAACTGATCGAGCGCTGTCTGGAAGCGGACCCGTCGAATGCCGCGGCTTTACTGCTGAAGGCGAAAGCGCTGAACGCAAATAATAAAACGGCACAGGCGGTCCCGATTCTGGAAGCGCATCCGGAAGCGAACACGGGCGGCGATGTGACGACCATGCTTGTGGATTACGAGCTGCGCGCCGGCCAGACGGATAAAGCTGCGCAGCGCAGCCGCAGAATGCTCGCGGTGGGACACGCGCATTACGGGTTCCTTTATAAAGTGGCGGAGAAGGTCGTCGAGAGCGAGCAACCGAAAGCTGCTCTGCCGCTAATTCAAGAGTTGCGCGGCCCGATGATTGAGGCGGGCGAGCAGGACAAGTTTCTAAAATTGTTGACCACCGCAAGCGAGCGGCTGCCGGGCGAGACCGAGCCACTGGAGATGCTTGCCGATTTTTGCCGAACTACAAGCGATCCGTTCCGCTTAAACGCCACGCTCGGCCAGCTCTCCGATGTTTATGCTGCTGAGGGTAATTTTCCGCGCGCCGAGGAACTGCTGCAGGAGCTGGTGGATCGAAATAAGGATGACGAACGTATTGTTGAGCGGCTAAACGCGCTACGAGCGCGCAGTGGCGGAACTATTATGCCCGCAGCCGAAGCCGCAGCGCCTGAAACCCAAGAAGAAAAAGACGCTCGACACGTTCCGCAAGCAGCCGTTACACCGCCGTCAGTGGTTGAGGAAGCGTTGGATGAAGAAACGCAGCGCTACGTGTCGCAGGCGCTGACGGACGTCGATTTGTTTTCGAGTTACGGCTTGACGCAAAAGGCCACGCACCTGCTTGAAAATGTATTGCAGCGCGCGCCGCGCCATACGCCCACGCTGGAGAGGTTGCTGGATCTTTATCTGGGCGCGGGCAACGAACAACGCACGGCCGAATTGGCCGGCCAGCTTGAGCAAATACACCGCGAGCGCAATGACCAGGTGAATGCAGACCGCTTTGCGGAATTGCGTCAACGGTTCCAGAAGACGGGAGGCGCTGAAGAGCCGGTTGCTGCGTTAGGCAGGCCTGCTGCCTCGAAAGTCACGGCTGCGCCGCCCGTAGTAGAGGCTGCGTCGGAAGGCGCCGTACCGGTTGAGGAAAGCCGCGAGTTGAGTGCGGAGGATATTGCCGCTGAATTTGGCATTCCTCTCGCAACCGCGCCTCCGGTTCCGGTTGCTTCGGCGCCCGTTGTCGAAGAATTCACGGTGGCGCCTGTTCCGATTAAAGAGCCGGAAATAACTCTCGAATCATCGCTGCCCGCTTCGACCGAACCGGAACCTGTAACGGCGGGAGAAGAGCTGGATCTGTCCGACGAATGGGAAGCTATTTCGCAGGATGTCGCAGACGCGGAGAAGGGCGCCGCGGAAGAACTCCCGATCGCGGCGGAAGCGTCAAGTGAAGCCACTGCAAGCGCGCCTGAATCAGAGGCGACGGTCGAGCCGATACTCGAACATGACGTTGAACCTGCTTCTGAGCTGACCGCTGAGCCGGAGTCCGAGCCGGCGTTTGTGCTGGATGATTCCGAAGCTGCGCCGAGCGCCCAGCCACCGCCTATTGAACTAGAGCTTGACGCGCCGCCAGCGCTCGAAATTACTCCGGAACCGGAGGGAGCGCGGGCATCCAGCGACGAGATAGGCGTGCAACCGGACGGGTTCGAGATTCAGGAAAGTACCGAAGAGGCTGGCGAGACGCCGGCAATGGAACTTGTCGAAGAGCCCGCATTTGAATTGCTGCCGGAAGCGCCGGCTGCTGCAACTAGCGGAGAATTTGAACTCGAACTTGCGGAGGAACCTGTAGCGGCCCCGAAACAACAAGGACCGGCAACCACTGAAGATTTTCTGAGCGAGCTGGCGGCCGAAGTGGAAGGCCTGGAAGCGCCGCCGGCGGACAGCATCTTAGAGTCGATTCCAGAAGATGTTAAGGAGCCGCTGCCTTACTCCGTAGCGACCTCCCTGCCTACGGCTGCGAGCACTGAAAATGGAAATTCCAAGAGCGCGGCCGGAAAATCCTCAAGCGCCGCTTCCAGCACGCCTCCTGAGATAACCGAAGAAAGTTTGAACGAGCTGGCGGAGGTCTTCCAGGAATTCCGCAGCGAGCTCGGCGAGTTGGGCGAAGAAGACGAAGACCTAGAGACTCACTACAACTTGGGAATTGCCTATCGCGAAATGGGCCTGTTGGATGAAGCCATTGGAGAATTCCAGAAAGTGGCGAAAGCAGTACAGAAGGGCAAGCCGTTCCGTTACACTATGAATTGTTCGACGATGCTAGGGCTTTCGTTCATGGACAAGGGCGAACCGAACATCGCCGCGCTGTGGTACCGCCGCGCGCTGGAAGTAGCGGGGCTTGAGGATGAAACGGTCCTTGCTCTGCGCTACGATCTTGGACTGGCGCTCGATGCGGCCGGAGATTCATCCGCGGCGCTCGATTGCTTCCGCCAAGTCTATGCCACCAACATTGAATACCGCGATGTCGCTGACCGCATTTCCACGCTGCAAAGACGCTAAATTGTGCCTCAGCTAAATCACGCCTTCCTGTTATCTTCCTCGCTTCGGTAGGTGAAGTTGCTGGCCGAGGCGGTAAGCTTCTCGAAGCCATGCGATAACTTCGTGATCCAACTCCGAATGGGAATTGAACCGGAAGGAATGGACGTGATTACGAGGGGAGATACACTCGATCTTCGTAAACCGCGGATGTTCCAGACGCCGGGCCAGTACGACGTGACCGACAAGTCGATTTCGCCGCAAGCTCACCGCCGCGAAACTCATGCGTACCTGAAAGGCGATACGCGTTTTTTCAGGGACAATTCGCACGGGTCCGCAGCGCTTTACCATCTTCGCGAAGCGCCGGAATAGCGTTACCGCGAACGGGCCTTTCCCCGCAAGATGCTCACGCAAGGTATATCGAGAGCATGAATGTGACTGGTTGGGGTTTGCAAAGAGCCTTCCGCACTTTGCACATTTCCACAGTAATGCGGGAGCCATATCGTATTCCGGAGTCTAACGCAGAAACCCGGTATACGCCTTAGTGCTCGTCCTATTCGAATAAGATCGAGCTGGCTATGGTTTACGGCCCGGTCTTTCCCGCAGAGACGAAAGACCGGGCCACCGGAAGGTTACGCTGAGGCTGGTATTGCAGCGCCTTTGAAAAACGCGAGAAGGTCAGCATTGATCTGATCGGCATTCGTCGCAGGCATGCCATGAGGAAATCCCTTGTAGATTTTCAATGTGGAATGTTTCAGTAATTTGGCGGACTTAGGCGCGGCAGCAGCGATTGGCACGATTTGATCGTCATCACCATGCAACACCAGCATGGGGATTTCGATTTTCTTCAGGTCCTCGGTGAAATCAGTTTCCGAAAAAGCCTTGATGCAGTCGTAGCCGGCCTTAATGCCTCCCAACATTCCTTGCATCCACCAATGCTTGCGGATACCTTCCGAGATCTTGGCACCCGGACGGTTGTAACCGTAAAACGGCATGGTGATGTCCCAATAGAACTGCGGCCGGTTGGCCGCGAGTTGTGCACGAAGACCATCGAAAACTGAGATCGGTGCGCCTTCAGGGTTCTTGTCGGTCTTGAGCATGAGCGGTGGAACCGAGCTGATGAGAACGCCCTTTGAGACACGCTTGGAACCATGGCGGCCGAGGTAACGCGCGACTTCACCGCCGCCGGTCGAGTGCCCGACCATAATCGCGTCCTTTAGGTCAAGGTGTTCGAACAGGCCGGCCAGATCGTCGGCATAAGTGTCCATGTCATTTCCATCCCAAGTTTGCCCGGAACGGCCGTGCCCGCGGCGGTCGTGTGCAATCACGCGAAACCCCTTCTGGCCGAAGAACAACATTTGGCCGTCCCAATCGTCCGCGGTGAGTGGCCAGCCGTGGCTGAAGACTATCGGCTGCCCTTTGCCCCAATCCTTGTAGAAAATTTCTGTGCCGTCTTTAGTGCTGATAGTCGCCATGGAATGCTCTCCTTTGTTTTCTTAGAGATTTACCTGGAGCAAAATTCGTGAAAAAGTGTTCTGTGAAAAGAAGCAGAATTTTGTACTGGGAACGGCATCATTGTACGCCCAACTTAGGGTTTGGCGAGAACATGAGACTTTTTTCGTCGCGGCCGACCACAGTGTTCGCGGTGGGTCGTTTGCATCGCCTTCATCAGAGCCAGCGGCGGAACAGAGTAAGCTTGCGAGTGTGAAGTTAATCTCCGATAATCCTTAGCTAGATGATGAACCGGATTCTGCGCGTTGTGCTGTTACTATTGTGGCTGGAAGTGGGGTTGGCGCTGATTTTACTTCCATGGTCCGAGTTGTGGGAGATAAATTACTTTCTCTACCGCTATCCGGGTTTGGCCTTCTTTGTAAAAAACTCCTTTCTGCGCGGCGCTATCTCGGGGTTGGGCGTGATGAATGTGTTGTATGTGCTCGAGGCATTTCGCCGCCGGACTACCATCGTTGAAAGCCGCAGTTAAGAAAAATATCGTTTGTTATGTCACCGACCGGAAATCCCTGATTCCGGCGGCTGAGACCATCGACGCGAAAATACTGGAAAACATTCGCACCGCCCTTGATGCGGGCGTGGACTGGATTCAGATTCGCGAGAAGGATTTACCAGCGCGGGAATTGTTGGACCTTGCGCGCCAAGCGGTACAAATGGCCGATGCTCGTGGCGGAAAGATCCCACAGTCGGCGCGGATAATCGTCAACGATCGGCTCGATGTGGCATTGGCGGCCGGCGCTCACGGGGTGCACCTCGGGCAAGCATCCGCAGTGGGCGGCGATGTGGTGCGTTGGTGCCGCGCAGGGAACGCCCCCGCCGATTTTGCGGTTGGGGTTTCTTGCCACAGCTTGGAAGAGGCTCGTAGCGCCGAAAACGCCCAGGTCGACTATATTTTTTTCGGACCGATTTTCGAAACTCCCTCTAAGAAAGAATTCGGAGCGCCGCAAGGCATCCTGAAGCTGGCTGAGGTTTGCCGAGCTGTGCCGAGCATCGATGTGATTGCGATCGGAGGGGTGAACGCCGAAAACGCGGCCAGCTGTATTCGTGCGGGTGCAGCGGGAATTGCTGCAATTCGCATGTTTCAGGTGTCCGGCCGTGTCAAGGGGCCGAGAGAGACAATCACATCCATCCATAATCTAGGTGTACAGGAAAAATCTCGATAGGAATTCGTTGAAAGATTAAGCGCTGAGCCAGCGGCCGACAGGCTGCCAACTTTCTTTATGGTCGCAGACGACTTTGATCACCGCAGTGATGGGAATCGCGAGAATCAAGCCCATGGCGCCCCACAAAAATCCCCAGAACAAAAGAGACACGGTTAGCGCCAGCGCGTTGAGCCGCACCATGGAGCCGACAAGCGCTGGAACCAACAAATTCGCGGCAACCAGATGCAAAAATGTGAGCACGGCGAAAATTCCGATGAAAGGAGTGACGCTGTGAAATTGTTTCAGGCCGATCAATAACGGCGGCATCCAGGACAGAACTACGCCGAGGTATGGAATCAGGTTGCAGGTACCCGAAATAAGGGCAGTGAGGAACGGAAACTCCAGCCCAATCAACAAGAAAAAAAGCCAGCTCAAGACAACCAGAATGACTCCCACCATCGCTGTGCCGACCACATAGCTGCGGAGGACTAGAGAAATGTCTGTAAGAGTTTCCTTCACCAAAGTGCGCTCGGTGGTTGGGAATAACTGCATGGTGGCGTGCCAGACCTGGCGTTTTGCCGCGAGCATAAAAAACAACAGAAACGGTATGAAGGTAGCGCCGAGTACTACCTCGTATAGCGAACTCAGCCTGGAAAGCAACGCGGCGCGCACGGGATGCGATTCGGCGACGGCCACAATGCGATGTTCAGCTTGTTCGCCGGCCTGGTCGGAAGAACCAATTTCCGAAACGTGTTCCTCGACAGAGGCCAACTTTTGTTCTACGACGTTGGCGACCGCGTGCAAGGGGGCGCGATACTTCGGCCAGTCCCTGCCGAATTGATCCACGCGTTCAACTAAAGACCACGCTACGAACAGCAAAACGGCGATGGTGAACAGAACAACGATCAGCGATCCCAACGCGCGAGGGACATGCCAATTCTCCATAAACGTGACGACTGGATCCAAAAAGTACGCGAGCAACACCGCCACCAGGACGGTGACGATAACAGACGACGCCCAGTAACAGAAAGCGATTACGATTCCGGCCGCGATAATCTTGGCAGGCGTCGCGTTGTCAGCGATGATTTTGGTGTCTTCCAGTGGCATGTCCGTACGATAACACAGGCTGCGTTGTGAGGAACGGGGATGTGTCCGCGCGTACACCAGTAAAGTGTCTTTCAGTGAAATAAGTGGTAGGAAACGTATTCGCCCATGCGCGCACGTGGGCAATGAAGTGAGGTGATAGAATTGTTTCCCGTTTTGCTGCGGGACGAGAACAGGAGCAAATGGCTAAAGAACTTTTCGGGACGGACGGCATCCGCGGCATTCCAGGGGAATACCCGCTGGACGACGCTACACTCGATCGTGTGGGCCTAGCGCTGGGAAATTACTTGCGGTTGGAAGGGCGCGCGCGGGGAGAAAAGCCCAGCGTTCTAATCGGACGCGATACGCGCGAGTCAGGTCCGCACATTGCCGAAAGGATTGCCTGCGGGTTGGCTGCGGGCGGGGCCAAACCGGTTTCCGCCGGTGTTCTCACAACGCCGGGAGTAGCTTGGCTGGTGAACCGAGAAGGCTTTGCTGCGGGAGTGGTGATCTCGGCTTCACACAATCCGTATCACGATAATGGAGTGAAGTTAATTTCATCCACGGGAATGAAATTTCCGGATTCGATTGAAACTGAACTCGAGAAATTCGTGCTGACGTCGCGGGATGAGGTTTCCAGCGAAAAAGCGTTGCGCCTTCACGACAACGAGAAAATAGATGACGACTACCTTGCCGGATTGGCCTCAGCGATTCTTCCTGGAGCGAAGCTAGCCGGAATGAAGATTGTGCTGGATTGCGCGAACGGAGCGGCCAGCAATCTGGCGCCTCGCCTATTTCGTTCCCTTGGCGCAGAAGTAATCGCGATAAACAATACGCCCGACGGCAAAAATATAAACGCAAATTGCGGTTCGTTGTATCCAGAAGGCATGCAAAGGCGCGCGATGGAATCCGGCGCGGCGCTGGGTGTGGCGTTCGATGGAGATGCCGACCGTGCAATTTTTTCCAGCGCGGCGGGCAATCTGGTGGACGGCGACGGCGTTTTGCTAATGGTGGCGCGCTACCTGAAATCGGCGGGGAAACTGAAAGGAGATGTGGTGGTAGGCACTAGCATGGCGAACCTGGGTCTCGAACGCGCACTGGAGAGTTCCGGGCTAAAGCTTGCGCGCACCGCGGTGGGTGACCGTTACGTCTTAGAAGAGATGCAGCGGATTGGCGCGAATTTCGGCGGCGAACAGTCCGGCCACATTTTATTCCTGGATGATGCGACCACAGGCGACGGAATGCTGACGGCGTTGAAAATTGCTTCGATTATTTCTATTGCCGGACCGCTCGATTCGTTGATTGCCGATCTGAAGATTTTCCCGCAAAGGATTGTGAACGTGCGCGTGCGTTCGAAGCCGGCGTTGGATACGTTGCCCGGGATTTCCAGCGTGCTTCGCGAAGCGGAGAAGGCGCTTGGCAAGTCCGGACGCGTAGTGCTGCGCTATTCCGGTACGGAACCGCTTGCGCGCGTGATGGTGGAAGCGGAGCGCGACGAGGATGTACGCCGCTGGTCCGATTCTCTAGCTTCGGCTTTGCGCTCAGCCATTGGCGCCTAAGTCCCGCCTTATTACACCTGCCCCTTCCTCCTAAAAGAAAACTGCAGCTTCGGGAACTTTTTGCGTTCCTTAGACATTACAAATATAGAAGCAGCTAGTTCTAAGAGGATGCGAAGCCGAGATGCAGCAAATCCCGCTCGTGACGAACGATGACCAGCGATGAGCAATTGATTCTGGAACTAAAGCAAGGTTTGGAACCCGCCTTCACCGAACTTTTCCTGCGTTACCGCGAGCGTGTTTGGGCTTTTTTCAGGCGGCGTATGAACGATGCTGCGCTAGCCGAGGAATTGGCGCAAGAAACGTTTCTCGCCGTGCTGCGAGGTGCGCAACGTTACGAGCCGCGGGCGACCTTTCGCGCGTATTTGTTCGGCATCGCCTTCAATATTCTTGCGGCGCACAGGCGCAAGTCGGCTAACGATCAAAAACCTGCGGATGTTGCATCCGACGAAATGCCAGCCTCCTCCGGAACAAATCAAGAAGATGCGCTTTGTGTGCGACAAGCAGTCGAACGGTTGGAAGGCGGCGGGCGAGAAGTCTTGATGCTGCGCGAATTTGAAGAATTGAGTTACGAGGAAATCGCGAAATTATTGTACGTGCCAGTGAACACGGTGAAGTCCCGGCTGTTTCGCGCGCGCATGGCATTGCGCGACATGCTCACGGCTACTCCGGGGAGTCTTGGAGGGCGGAAATGAATTCATCCACTCATCCGTACGAGCAAGAAGAGGTGATGGCTTATCTCGATGGCGAGCTTTCGGCGGACCGCGCGGCGGGCGTCGCGTCGCACCTGCGGGAATGCGCGGAGTGCGCGGCGCTGGCGGAGCAGATGCGCGAGGTTTCCAGCCAGTTGACGAATTGGAGCGTGGAAGCGGCGCCCGCAACCTTGACGAAAAACCTGGAAGCAGCGAGGACGGGTCATTCATCGAGAAAAGTGAAAAAGCCGAAAGGAATTGCGGCGTGGCTGGATGGGAAGTTTGCCCCTTTAAGGGGACGTTGGGCATGGGGAGTCGCTAGTGCGGTCGCTGTTGCTGTGTTGCTGCTCGTTCTCGGGCGTCCGAATCACCTGATGCCCGAGAACGCTCGAACTGTCGGTTATATGACCGCAACCGAGTCTAAACAAACAGTGGCACCGGCCAGGCCTTCTGCTGGGAACGCTTCGCAAATGGCGGCCGAGTTATACAGAGAACGGGCCGCGGTGAGCGAAAGCTTACAGGCTAATCCGCCGGCAAATGAAGCCGATTCGCTAATGCCGCAGGCGACGGAGCCTATGATTGCCCGAACCGCGTCAGTTTCTTTGATCGTAAAGGATTTCGAGCCGGTGGAAGCGACGGTGAAAGCCATCGCGCAACGCCACAATGGATACATCGCCAGCCTGAATACGGCGTCTCCGCAAGACTCTGCGCGTACCCTGTCGGCTAGGATACAGATTCCTTCGGCGCAGCTCGAATCGGCGGTTACCGAGCTGAAGCAATTGGGGCGCGTGGATCAGGAAACGCAGTCCGGCGAGGAAGTCAGCAAAGAGTTTATCGATCGCGCGGCGAGACTAAAGAATGCGCGCGCCACCGAGCAAAGACTTCTCGATGTACTTCGTGAACATGCCGGAAAAGTGAAAGACATTCTGGATGCCGAGCAGGAGATCGCTCGGGTTCGCGGTGAAATTGAACAGATGGAGGCCGATCAGCGAGCGCTGCAGACGCGCGTTGACTTCGCCACCGTGCAACTGTCGGTGCAGGAAGAATACCAGGCAAGTTTGCAGGGCAGGCCGCCTTCCACGACCACGCGCCTGCGCAATGCGGCAATTCAAGGCTACAAAACAGTGGTCGAAAGCGTGATCGGATTCGGGGTCTGGGCGCTTCAGTCTTTGCCGGCCCTGCTGCTGTGGGGACTAATCTTGTTCCTGCTGGCGCGTTGGATGAGGAAACGCTTTCGTCGCACAGCGGTGCCGCAATCCTAGTGCGAACGGCCGTTGGTTGATTGAAGGTCTTCCAAAGTACATAGAAAAAATCAGCGCAGCTTTTCAGAAAATGGAGATGTCCGCTCCAACTCGGTGTTAGAAAACGGCCTCTGTGGCGTAAGTCTTGTGCGGCCAAGCGGCTCGGGCAATCGGCGAAGGCGGACGGTCGTGGCAATCCGCGTGCAAATGGGATAGTGGCTGTCTCTTATCCCGGGGTGGGCCGGTTTCGCCGCGCCGAGACCGGAACTAGGGGTAGAGCAAAGGGGGCTCGACGGAGCCCCCTTTTTTTATTCTCTGCAGGTTTTGCCGCGCCGTTGAAGTGGAATCGTTGTTCGCTTATTTTTTGCGCTACAACTTGGGATCCGCTGTCGCTTAAAGATCTTAGCTACAGCCGGAGGTGCTACCGCAGTTGGAGCATTTGTAGCAGCTGCCATTTGGCGTCATCAGCATGCCGCATTCGGAGCAGGATGGCGCGTCGTCAATGGCCGCGCGCGGCCTGGTGGAGGCTTCTTGTTCAGGAGCTTTCATCACCGCTACTGCAGTTGGAGCTTTCGCCGAAGGCATAGCAACCGCCGCCGGGCCCGTTTCTTCACCCGCTCCAACTTCGCCATCGAGATAATCGGATGAGATGAATTTGCCTCCCAACCAGCGTCCGATGTAATCCACGACGGACTTGGCGTAGCGGATTCTGGGGTTGCCGGTGTATCCGGAAGGCTCGAAGCGCGAGTTAACGAATTTATCGACCAAGGCGCGCAACGGAACGCCGTATTGCAGTGCGATTGAAACTGAAAGCGCGAAGGCGTCCATGATGCCGGAGAGGGTGGAACCTTCCTTGGCCATCTTGATGAAGATCTCGCCCGGCTGTCCGTCATGATACTTGCCGACGGTCAGGTAGCCTTCGTGGCCCCCGATTGAGAACTTGTGGGTAATAGAGTCGCGCTCGTTAGGCAGTTTACGGCGCCTGGTACGATCGAAGAGTTCCTGCTGCTCGACAGCGGCAGGAATTTCCACCTTTGCGGGCGGAGCTTCGACGGTCGCGGGAGCCACCGCAGGTTTTTCGTCTTTCTTCTTACCCGAGACGGACAATGGTTGTGAACCTTTCGAATTGTCGCGGTAGATGGCGACAGCCTTGAGTCCGAATCTCCAAGACTCGGTATAGGCTTCCATGATGTCTTCCACCGTGGATTCCTCCGGCATGTTGATGGTCTTGCTGATCGCGCCGGAGAGGAACGGCTGAGCGGCAGCCATCATACGAAGGTGCCCACGCCAGGAAATCGAGCGTCCGCCTGGAGTTGCCAAGGAACAATCGAATACCGCCAAATGTTCTGGCTTTAGTCCAGGCGCGCCTTCCATGGCTCCGTTAGCATCGATGAAATCCACGATTTGGGCCACTTGTTCCGGCGGATAACCGAGATTCATCAATGACTGCGGAACGGTGTTGTTCACGATTTTGATAACGCCGCCACCGACTAGCCGTTTCTGCTTCACCAGTGCCAGGTCGGGCTCGATGCCGGTAGTGTCGCAATCCATCATGAAGCCGATGGTGCCGGTAGGCGCGAGGACGGAAACCTGGGAGTTCTTGTAACCGTGCTTTTCCCCAAGCTCTAAAGCATCGTTCCAGGATTTTTGTGCAGCGTGAAGCAAAGATGGCTGCACGTGTTCTTCTTTGATTGGGCGAAGAGCGTCGCGATGCATGCGTATAACGTCAATCATTGCTTCGCGATTGCGCGGGTAGCCGCCAAACGGTCCCATGCGCTCTGCAATGCGCGCGGACTGGGCGTACGCTTCGCCGGTCATCAGGGCGGTAATAGCGCCGCCGAAGTCGCGGCCCTTGTCAGAGTCATAAGGCATGGCGAGGGACATCAGCAATGCGCCGAGGTTTGCGTACCCCAAGCCAAGCGGGCGATAGTCGTGCGAATTCCGTGCGATCTTCTCGCTTGGATAGCTGGCGTTGTCCACCAGGATTTCCTGCGCAGTGATAGTGAGGTCCACGGCGTGAGCAAAGGCTTCCGTATCAAATTGGCCGTTGGAGCCGAGGAACTTCAAAAGGTTTAGCGACGCCAGGTTGCAGGCGGTATCGTCCAGGAACATGTATTCGGAGCAAGGGTTCGACGCGTAAATGCGATCGGTAGCCTTACAAGTGTGCCAACGATTGATGGTTGTGTCGTATTGCATGCCAGGGTCGCCGCACTTCCAGGCGGAGTCGGCCATTTCGCGGAGCAAGTCGCGCGCGCGGAATTGTTCCACTGGCTTGCCGTCGGTGACGTTTCGTGTCCACCAGTCGCGATCTTCTTCTACGGCGCGCATGAAATCGTCGGTAACGCGGACTGAGTGATTCGCGTTCTGGAAGAACACGGAAGAGTAGGCTTCGCCGTCAATCGCGGGGTCGTAGCCTTGTTCGATCAAAACATGCGCCTTGCGTTCTTCCTTCATCTTGGACTCGATGAATTCCATGATGTCGGGGTGATCGACGTTGAGAATTACCATCTTGGCTGCACGCCGAGTTTTGCCGCCGCTCTTGATCACGCCCGCGAAAGCGTCGAAGCCTTTCATGAAACTCACGGGGCCTGAAGCGATTCCTCCGCCCGAGAGCGATTCGTGGCTGCCGCGCAACGAAGAGAAGTTCGTTCCAGTACCAGAACCCCACTTGAAGAGCATGCCTTCGGTCTTCGCCAGGTTCATGATGGAATCCATGTTGTCCTGAACGGAGTTGATGAAGCAGGCAGAGCATTGAGGTTTGGCTTGCACGCCGACGTTGAACCAAACCGGCGAATTGAACGCTACTTTTTGCTCAACGAGCAGATGAGCCAACTCATCACGAAAGATATTTTTGGATTCCGGCGTGGCGAAGTATCCGCCTTCCTCACCCCACCGTACAATCGTGTCTACTACACGGCTAATTAATTGGCGTACGGAAGTTTCGCGCTCGGGTGTGTTCGGTTTGCCGTGGAAATACTTCGAAGCGACAATATTTGTCGCGGTCTGCGACCATGACTTGGGGACTTCGACATTGTCCTGACGAAAAATTACCTGACCTTTATCATTTCCTATGATTGCGGGACGACGTTCCCACTCAACTTTATCAAAGGGCGATACTTTCCCGTCTGTGAAGCGGCGCTGGAAATCCAGGCCGCAAGCACGCTGGGTGACTTTCTCTGTTTCAGATTGGCTCTGCAAGCTCATTCTCGATTCTGCCATTTCTACCTCCGCGCCGGCAGTAAAGCCGTCGTAGGTTGGCTGGAGCGCAGTGGGAGGGAAACTCTATTCTACTCCTCCCGAACAGCCGCATCCAGGGTGTCGTTGTGTGTATCGGTGGATACACGAAACATGGCGGACCTGAGCGCGCGGCCGACGAAACGCTTAAATTCCGCCTTCCGAGCCGAAAAAATAGAAAAGCCCAGCTAAGCCGCGCCAAAAATTGCCATGCGCGGTGCAAAGTAGGGTTTTCCCCTCTAAGTTTTCGGTGTAACCCGGCCCGTTGCTCCGTTGATCGATGCCAGGAAGTAAGTCGTCATCGAACTTTTTCCCCCGGGTCTGGTTGGGCAGTATCGTGGGTAAGAGAAAACTTGTCAAGAAAAAATCGACAGGCGACCACAAAATGTTCCACACAAGTTGTCGAAAGCGTCTATCTGTAGTGTTATCTGCGCCGACGGCAACAACGTCCCATTCCGACAAATTTCCTCTTTCGGAGAATTTTTGGGCGCAGAAATTATTTGTTTTCTCTAATTTTCTTTTTTTATTTGCACATACGCGCCAAACAAACGACTTAAAAAGTTTTTTTGCGCTCAGCGTGAAAGATGCATCGAGCAGACTCAGGTTATACTTGTTGGCCGCATCGTCAGAAGGAGCGGACCGCCTGCTGATGCCCGCATCGCAAGAAAACAAAATTAATGGGCGGATCGCGTTCACCTATCCTGCATTTGTTTTCTATCAGATCGCGCGATTTTTTGTAGTCGCATCCACTGAAATGCAATCCGTCGCGGTCGGATGGCAAGTTTATGACATCACGCACCGCGCATTTGATCTAGGGCTCGTCGGCCTCTGCCAATTCTTGCCGGGAATCACTTTGTTTCTTGTCTCAGGAAACGTCGCGGATCGCTTGAACCGCCGCAACTTGCTGATGCTTTGCTACGCGGGTTTCGCAACATGTTCAGGACTGCTTCTATATGTGACTCATCGTGGAGCGCCGTCGGTGCATGTGATCTACGTGATTTTAGTTTTGCTTGGCGTAGTGCGCTCATTCAACGGGCCGGTCAGCAGGGCTTTGCTGCCACAATTAGTTCCCGAAGAACATTTTGCGAATGCAGTTACCTGGCATTCAACTGTGTTTCAGGTGGCGACGATCCTCGGTCCCGCAATCGGCGGGCTCGTTTATGCGGCCTTCCATGGACCTTCCGCGGTGTATGCCACGGCTTTATCATCGGCGGCCATCGCCGTGTGTTGTACTGCGCTGATTCGGCCCAACGTAATTGCTCGCGTAAGAGAGCCGATAAATCTGTCCACCGTTCTCGCCGGCCTTCGATACATTCTGAAACAGAAAGTGATACTGGGTTCGATCTCGCTGGATCTTTTTGCGGTTTTGTTGGGCGGTGCTGTAGCCCTACTGCCGGTTTACGCACGCGAGATTCTTCATACTGGGCCATGGGGACTTGGACTATTGCGAACTGCCCCGGGCGTAGGCGCTGCAGCAATGGCAATATTGCTGGCATATCGGCCGTTAGGGGGCCGGGTCGGTGCCGCGATGCTCATGTGTGTGGGCGGCTTTGGAGTTTTTACAATAGTGTTCGGTATCTCGCGCAACCTCATCTTGTCGCTGGCGGCACTGACGTTGGTGGGCGCGAGCGACATGGTAAGCGTCGTAATCCGCGTGACTCTCCTCCAACTGATGACGCCGGATCAGATGCGCGGACGAGTGAACGCCGTCGATATGGTCTTCATTGGCGCATCTAACGAATTGGGTCAGTTTGAGTCGGGACTAACGGCAAGTTGGTTTGGAACCGTTCCTGCCGTTATTCTAGGCGGAATCGGGACTTTGGTTGTTACGGCGCTCTGGGCTTTTGGTTTTCCGGAACTTCGCCACGCAGACAAGCTAACTTCCACCGGCAACTAAGTTCCTACACATCTGTGCCATCGGTTCGGCTAAAACGGCTCCATCGCTGTGTTCTCTGAAGCAACATCAAGGTATTGACATGCGCGAGGTGGTTAAAAAAAAATTAGAATGAGGAAGGCTATGAGCACACCAGCGATTGAGATTGAAGGGCTTACCAAGGACTATGCGGTAGGATTCTGGCGCCAGCGCATGCGCCGGTCGCTCGACCATCTGACTGTTCGGGTGGAAGACGGAGAAGTCTTCGGGTTCCTGGGCCCAAACGGCGCCGGGAAAACTACCACGCTGAAAGTCCTGATGAGTATCATTTTTCCCACTTCCGGGACCGCGCGGGTGCGCGGCAAGTCAATCGACGATGTAAGCATGCACCGCGAAATAGGATACTTGCCCGAACAACCGTACTTTTACGATTACCTGACGGCGCGAGAATTGTTGGACTATTACGCGCGCTTATTCGGCTTTGCAGCGTCGGAACGGCGCCAGCGCATAACTCGCTTTTTGGAGCGTGTGGGGCTGGGCGCAGCGGCCGATGTGCAACTAAGAAAATTTTCCAAGGGCATGCTGCAGCGTGTCGGCATCGCGCAGGCCATCGTTCACGATCCACAGGTGATTTTCCTGGATGAACCGATGTCTGGCTTGGATCCGGTTGGGCGGCGAGAAGTTCGCGACATTATTCACGACCTCAAACGTGAAGGCCGGACGATATTTTTCTCTACGCATATTCTTTCCGACGCGGAGATGTTGTGCGACCGGGTCGGCGTGTTGGTCGGAGGAAAACTTCAAGGAGTTGGCGCACCGCGAGAAATTGTCTCGATGGAAGTGTATGCAATGGAGATTTTGTTTGAGACCCCCGTGGGCCGCCCACTGCCAAGCCCTTTGGCAAAAAGCGCCACTCAGGTAGGGGGCCGCTATCGCGCCGAAGTTCCGGAGGACCAGCTGTATCCGGTTTTAGACGAACTACGCAGGTGTAAAGCGCGGATTCTTTCGGTCACACCATTGCGGCCGACGCTCGAAGATTATTTCTTCAAGCTCGTTGCGCGGGATAAAAGTGTGCCACCACAACTCGTGGAAGTAGGTTCCCGATGAGCACAGTGCCTGGAATAGTGGCGGTCAACACGTTTCGAGAAGCGGTGCGCGACCGCGTGCTCTACAACCTGATCGTATTTGCCTTGCTGATGATTGGCGCCTCGATCCTGGTGGGTGAGATTTCCATTGGGATCTCGCGGCTCGTAATCATCAACCTGGGCCTGTCTGCTATTTCGATTTTCGGGCTGGTGATGGCGGTTTTCATCGGCGTAGGGCTGGTTTATAAGGAGATGGAAAAGCGGACGCTGTACAGTTTGCTGGCAAAGCCTGTGCGGAGATGGGAATTTCTTGTAGGAAAATTCGGCGGCCTGGTATTGACGCTGACCGTAAACACTTTCTTCATGGCGCTCGGATTAGCGGCAGCTCTCTACTACGTTAGCCACGAATTCCTCCGTGCGGACGCCACCATTGTGGTGGCCATCTATTTCATCTTGCTGGAACTGGCGCTGGTCACCGCGCTGGCTCTCTTTTTCTCCTGTTTCTCAAGTCCGATGCTTTCCACGCTGTTCACCCTGGGAATTTATGTGGCAGGTTTTTTCTCCAGTGACATTCGCGAGATCGGTAGGGTAACGCACAGTCCCGCCATGCAAACCACCGCCCGCATGATCAGTTATCTGTTGCCGAACTTTCGCAATTTTAATGTGATTGCAGCGGCTAGCCACGGAGATGCGATCCCGTTTTCGTTGATTTGGCAGAACACTGCTTACGCTGCTCTGTACGTGGCGCTCGTGCTGATTGGTGCCTCCGCGATATTTTCGGGGCGTAACTTGAAATGAGCGGCCGAAGCCATTCTCGAGCTTTGTGCTTCGCTCTGGTAGCAATTCCTGCGCTGTTTGTAGCGATTGGATTTCTGCAAATGCGCATCGAGGCAGAAATGCGCACGGTGGGTCAGCAGAAGGAAGAACTGCTACTGCGTTCCGGCCCGATGCTTAAAAGGTTGAGCCTGGGATATGACTCGTTGCTGGGAGATATTTACTGGACGCGTGCGGTGCAGTATTACGGTGCCAGAGTGGGAAGTCCTGGAGAAAAGTTCGAGTTGCTGTGGCCGCTGCTCGACATTAGTACCACGCTCGATGCGAACCTGATAATTGCGTATCGTTTTGGAGCAATTTTTCTTTCCGAGCCCATGCCTACGGGAGCCGAGCGCTCCGACCTTGCGGTAGAACTTGTAAAGAAGGGTGTCGCGGCGAATCCCAACTCCTGGGAACTTGGCTCGGATCTAGGATTTCTTTACTATTGGCATTTGAAGGATTACGAGAAAGCGTCCGCAGCTTATCTGCAAGGAAGCAAGGTTCCGAACGCGCCTTCATGGATGAAGATGATGGCGGCGCAGGTGGCGGAGAAGGGAAACTCGTTTTCCAATTCGCTGGCAATATGGTCTGAGCTTTACGAGACGACCCACAATGAAAAGGTTAAGAAGAGCGCGTTTCAACACCTGCAGTCGTTGCACGCGCTACAAGATACTTTTGAACTTGATAAATTGGCCGAACAATACCACAAGCAGTATGGAAGTTACCCGTCGAGCATGAAGGAATTATACGAACGCGGCTTGCTGCAAGGTGTTCCACTCGATCCCGCAGGCTTTCCTTATGGTTTTGGGGCCGATGGAAAGGCGCAACTAGACCCTAACAGTCCGATTACTTTGCCGAAAATCTCGGAAAGTCCCACGCAGTAGGCTGCCTACTCGTAACGAAGCGCTTCCACAGGATTTAGACGCGCCGCTTTGGTGGCGGGCCACACTCCGAAGATCAAACCGATACTGACGGAGACCGTGAATCCAACAATTACAGCCCAAGCCGGCACAACTGCTTTCAAGGAACTTACCACCGGGACCATTAGAGCTAGACCGCTACCGAGCAGAATGCCGATTATTCCGCCGGTTCCGGTCAGCGTCATGGCTTCGAAGAGAAATTGCCAAGTGATGTCACGACTTCGCGCACCGATCGCTTTGCGCACGCCGATTTCCCGCGTTCGCTCGGTGACGGAAACCAGCATGATGTTCATGACGCCCATGCCGCCAATCAGAAGACCGATCGAACTCAGAACTATTACAGCTAGAACGACGCCGCCAATGATGTCGTTGAATTGCCGCACCACTTCCACCTGCGTTTGAATCGAGAAATTGTCGGGTGCGCTGTAGGGAACATTGCGGCGGCGCCGCAGGACTTCGCGCAATTGGTCCACTGCGGCATCAAGTTTACTGGGATAAGCGAGAAACCGGTAACCGATTTCGTAACTGGATGGGTATAGCTTCATAAAAGTGTAGTAGGGAATTACCGTGCGCCGGTCTTCGTCGTTGGTGCCAAACCCGCCCAGGGGCTTTTCAAACACGCCTACAACCAGATAAGTGGAACCGTCCACGAGAATTTGCTTTCCGAGTGCGTCGTCTATAGACGGGAAAAATGCCGTGGCGATGTTTTCGCCGATGACTACAACATTTTCACGGTGCTCGTTTTCAGCTTCAGTGAAGAAACGGCCCGCTTTCATCGTGGCATTTGAATAAACTTCCAGATAGGCCGGAAATGTTCCGCGGAAGTCTGTGCCCTCCACTTCATTTTTCTGGTAACGCGCGGTATGGGCTAGTTGCCACTGAAACGCAGAAACCGCGATTTGTTTGACGGCCGGGCAAAGCTGGCGAATAGCAACGGCATCGTCAAGGGTCAGCGGTTTACGCAACTTCTCGTCTTTCGGACGATGGCCGTTCTGCGGTCCCTGGTCAAAACGTGACACGAAAGCTGTATCGATTCCCTCGGCGGTAATTTCGTCTTGAATGGTTTGGCGAAAACCCTGGACCAAACCGACCACCAGGATAATCAGCGAGACTCCGATCATCACGCCCAGAATGGCCAGGAAGCTGCGAAGCTTATGCGTTCGAACGGTGTCAAACGCCAGTTGAAGGTTTTCTTTGAAGTCCTGTTGCATGGTATTCCTAGTTTTCAGCCCGCAGCGCTTCGATGGGGTCCAGCCGCGCGGCGCGCATAGCCGGATAAATTCCGAAAAACAGTCCCACGGCCGTGGAAAGCACCAACGAAACAGTAATCGCAAAAATCGGAGTGGAAATTGGGATTGGCGTCGCCGCGCGGACCAATCCGGCTAGAGCTAGCGACACGCCGACACCCACTAAGCCGCCCGCCGCAGCAAGAAGTGACGACTCCACAAGAAACTGCAAAACAATGTGACGGCGCCGCGCGCCCAGTGATTTCCTGAGCCCAATCTCGCGGGTACGCTCGGTCACGCTGGCCAGCATGATGTTCATGATCACAATACCGCCCACCACCAAAAATACCGAGGTGATCCAAATTGCGATACCGAAAGCGTTTCCGGTGATGCGGTTCCACAAGCCCATGATCGAATTGGGAGCGATTACAGCGAAATTGTCTTCGTCCTGATAGCGAACGTGACGGCGGGAGCGCAGAATCACGCGCGCCTCATCTTGAGCGGCGTCCATCCACTCCGGGGCGCGTGCTTGAATGAACATGCTCACCGAATCCTGGGGCGCCAGCCATTCTTTTCTGTAAGTGCCCAGAGGGATCAGTACGAAATTATCCTGAGACTGTCCGAGTACGGTGCCTTTCGCTGTGGCCACACCTACAATGTCGTACTGGCCTTGTCCCGCTCGAATGGATTTCCCGATTGGATCCATGCCCGGGAAAATTTTGTTCGCGATGTCATTGCCGATTACGCAAACGCCAGCTCTATGCTCTTCATCGGCGCTGGTAAGAAGCCGGCCGTTGGAAACGTCAATGTCCCGTATGGAAGCAAAATTAGGAGTCGCGCCGATTATGGATACATCCTGGCTCAGGATATTACCGTAGCGCACGTCCGCGGTAGTGTCCTGTTCGCCCGCTACCTGCTCGGCTAGCTTCATGTTGTCGCGCAGCGCTTCGAAATCATCCATTTGCATCGGAGGGCGCTTTCTTGCTTTATTCCATTCCTGGAAATTCGTGACGATACCTATGCGATCGATCACGAAGGCATTGGCGCCGAGATTGGCAACCTTATCGGCCACATAGACGTTCAGTCCATTCAGCACGGAAATTACAGAGACTAACGTGGTGACGGCGAGGATCACGCCAAGCAGGGTCAAAAACGTGCGCAGCTTGTGTGCCCGTAGCGTGTCCAGCGCGATCCAAAAGGTTTCGCGAACGGCGACGAGCGTCTGCCTGACTTCAGCCAGGGTTGGGATGGCTTTCTTCACTTTGTCTATAATAGACGAATTAGGGGGCGGAAAAGTTCACAACCCCGATTTTGCGCCCAAAACTCAATCCCGCGAGTGCGCAATCCTTGCTAACCAATGGCTTCGACAGGATTTAGCGCGCGGCCTCGCAGCTAAGCTGCGTCCTAAAGCCAAGCCTGCGTCACTGAGACGGCAAATTCGATCGGCCAGGGCCGCGGTCAATTCGCTCTATCTATAATAGACGGCCAGGACGATCAAAAATTTCAGCAATTCTTCCTGCCGAGCAGCTGAAGAAAACAAGCGGTTCACGGTTGGGATTTCATCGCAGAGAATCCGTTACAATGGACAGGAAGCAGTGTTGGGCCTTGGAGACCCGCAGTTTCGAATGTTCCGCCTTTTCTCAATCTTCTGTATCGGCGCCTTATTAACTCCGGCGGGACTCTCTAGCTGGCCGAGTCCGCTTCCGCCAGGGCATTTCGCCCGAGCGGCTAATCGCGAGCCTTTGGATTACGGCTCTGCGAACGGCGCTTGGCCTACCGCCCAGCCGCTCCCGCAGAATTCCCAACCCCCCGCTCCATCGGATAGTGAAATTCGCGATCGCGCCGAAAAGCTGATCAAAAACCAGCACCGTGACGATGTCGCGATCGAACAGTACGAACGCATTGAGCATCAGGTGGATCGGACCGCCGGGCCCAATCCTCGCGTGCTGGAAGACAAGCTTTACCGCGTGGTTCCCACCGGCACTGGCACGATGAAGATTTTGCTGAAAGAAAATAACAAGCTCACCGATCCCGTGCTCTACCGGCAGCAGTTGCAAACGTGGCACGAACTGCTCGAACTTGCTCTCAAGCCGGACGATTCCAGAGCGAAACTGGCCTACGCGAAATGGCAAAAAAAGAAAACTGACCGCGAGCAGCTGGTGGACGCGACGCGCGAAGCCTTTCTCACGAAATGGACAGGTCAGGAGATGCTGAACGGGCGGCTTTGCGACATCCTGGAACTGAATCCGAATCCCAGCTTCCATCCACATACGATATTTCAAGACGCCATGACGCATGTGACAGCGAAAATCTGGGTGGACCATGAGAAAAATCAATTGGCGCGCGCCGAAGCCCACGTGATGCGAGACATGGCTTTCGGCGGCGGTGTTCTGGGAAAGCTATATAGAGGCGGAGTATTTTCTTTCGAGCAAACGGAGATTTCACCTGGTGTTTGGCTGGCCACCCGTTACCAATACGACTTCATGGGCAGGAAATTTCTTTTCACCTTCGAGCAGCACCAGTACATTGAAGCTAGTCAGTATCATCGCATCGGCCCTCCAAAAGAAGCGCTCGCACTGGTTGAAAGCGAAATCGCGAGCGGCAAAGTAGTGTACGGAGACCCATAGTCTCTCCACGCCTCCGATCTCCCGAGTAGCGTGGAACCAGGAGCCAATCATGAATCGGGCCCTTAGATTCTTCGCTGCAACCATTTTCACCACCAGCCTTGTGTCATTTACGGCGGCTAGCGCGCGAGCGCAAAACGATTCCGCAGTTCCAGCGCAAGACTCCGGCACCGCAAGTTCGTCTGACGCGGGAGCGCAGCCGCCTGAGAAAAAAGTCTGGACCAACGATGATTTCAACTCGCATCCCCGCAGGGACTCTTCATCTTCGCCGAACTCAAATTCAAAGCCTGCGAATACGGCGAATAAGTCCAAACCGAACAACGGGGGCAAGAATGCCGCCTGGTACCGCGGCCAAATTTCCAAACTCCAAGGCCAAATCCCGCCGCTCGACGAAAAAATCGCGCAGTTGCAGGCGGCGCTAAACGGACAGCTGGTCAATACACCAAGGCCGTACGGTTGGTCAAAGCCGGACGATTGGCACACGCAACTCGCCCAATACCAGAAGCAGCGCGAGGATATTCAGACGAAGATCAGCGCCTTAGAAGACGAAGCCCGCCACAGCGGAGTCCCTGAAAACGAAATTCCTTAAAATATCGATAAAAAAAAACAGCCCCGAAGATTTCTCCTCGGGGCTGTTCTGCGGTAATCGCAATCTAATTTATCGTGCTGCCACGGCTACTTCTTTTTCAATCGGCGCGCCAACCAAGTTGCCCCATTCGGTCCACGAGCCGTCGTAATTTTTCACCTTGTCGTAGCCCAGCAAATATTTCAGGACAAACCATGTGTGCGAGCTGCGTTCGCCGATGCGGCAGTACGCGATCACTTCATTCTTCCCGGTTATACCCTTGCCTTCGTAAAGAGCCTTCAGCGCATCCGGTGACTTGAACGTGCCATCTTCGTTTGCCGCCTGGGCCCAGGGAATGTTGGCGGCTGCAGGGATATGTCCAGCGCGTTGCGCGGTTTCCGACATTCCCGGCGGCGCGATAATCTTTCCGGTGAACTCGTCGCCGGAGCGAACGTCAACGAGCTGCGCTGCCGTTTTCTTGTCGAGGGTGCTGAAGATGTCTTCCTTGCGCGCGCGGATCGATTCGTCGGGAGCGGTTGCGTGATATGCCGTGGCCGCTACTTTCGTGGGCTCTGTGGTCAGCGGACGCTTTTCTTCCACCCATTTCTTGCGGCCGCCATTGATCAATCGCACATCCTTGTGGCCGTAATACTTCAATTGCCAAAAAGCGTACGCCGCGAACCAGTTGTTGTTGTCCCCATATAGAAGGATGATCGTGTCGTTGGAAATTCCTGACTGGCCGAGCAGCGATTCCAGCGCTTTCTGATCGATTAAATCGCGACGAATATTGTCCTGAAGCTGCGACTGCCAATTCCAGCCCACCGCTCCGGGGATGTGCCCCTGATCGTACGCGGAGGTATCAACATCAACCTCCACTAGCCGGACTTTCGGATCATTCAGGTGCTCTGCCGCCCATTGCGTGGAGACTAAAGTCTCGGGATGCTTGTAATCTGACATATCATTTTCCCCCTGGTAATTAGACTCCATGGCCCTGAAAACGACCTAAAATAAAAAACCCACCTGCCAGCTTGTCCGGGCGGTGGGTTCAAAAAGATCGGCTAGAAGTCGTTCTTAAATAGCTAGCCTACCCCGCCAAAAGACACGCGTGTACAACAACAGATACGCCGGTCCCCGGTGAGGTGCGACATGCGAAAAGACTACACCGGAACGGCGCGTGCTGGCAATAGCGCTGCGCGGTAGACACTTGGGATGGAAGCAGGGGACTCGCAACCGCTAGCAGACGGCTCGAAGTGTGCCTCCGTCCGACTCGAGCTCGATTCGCAGTAGCCAATCGAAATGAAATTTTTCCGCTGCCAGCCATTTTTCAAGTTCCTCGCGGCTACCCGCTTCAAATTCCACGAGCATTTTCCCTTCCTGCATATTTACCAGCACGCGCCGCCCCTTAACCGGCGTCGCCGCCAGCAACCGCTTCGTAAGCTCTTCCGTGCCCTGGCGCGTGAGGCAGGCCAGCGTGTGTTGCGAGATGTATAAAGCCATTCAGACTCCTGTTCCGCTAGAATAGCCGCCGATAGCGCGAGCAATTTAAGTATCTTGTCGGCGGAGAATACTCAATGCCACCCGAAATGCGCAAGGCGCACCCCTATTATGTTTACGATGCGATTCAGGCCCAACCTGAGTTAATTGAAAGGATTCTGCAGAAAAGGGAAGCAATTGAACGCGTTGCCGACGCCATTGCCGAAAAAGAGCGTATCACTTTCGTTGGAATCGGAACTTCGTTGCATGCCGCGCGCGTCGCGGAAAGCTGGATGCGCGAGTTTTCCGCAGGACACTTGTGGGCTCACTATGAACAGTCCTTCGAACTCGTGCATCACCCGATCGTGTTCACCGCTAATGATGCCGTCATCGTGATCACGCACACTGGCACGACGACGGCGTCGGTTGAGGCGCTGCGCATGGCGCGCGCGGCCGGGGCGATGACCGTCGCGATTACTGGAGAAATGAGCGGCGAAGGAGTCCGCGGCGCAGACTTTCAAATCGAAACATGTGAACAAGAAGTAGCCTTTGCCTACACGAAAAGTTACACCACGGCGCTGGCAGCGCTGGCAATTTTGATCGCGCGCATTGTGGAGCGTAGAAAACTTCTGGGCCACGGATATTCTCGAAAGGAACTCCCGCAAGTTCCCGAGCTAATGCGTGAAGCGCTGAAGCTTGAGCCCCAAGTGCGCGAGTTAGCAAAACAAATGTCCCCTCTTGCGCGCACTGAGATTTTCGGCACAGGAGTGGGTTGGGGCACGGCGAGCGAGGCCGCGCTAAAAATCAAAGAGGCTTGTTACATTGCAGCCGAAGGTTTCGAGACCGAAGAAATACTGCATGGACCATTTTCGGAAACCGATTCTCGTGCAGCGCTAATTGGATTGCTCACTGGCCGCAAGACCGACGACCGCGCGCGCCAGATCCTCCAAGCCGCCGGAGAATTGAAAATGCTTCGCGCCGCGATCGTTAGTCCTTCCGCAAATCGCGATATTTCAGCGGAACAAGTATTGATGGTCCCCGAAACGCCGGAATGGCTCACTGCTTTTGTGCATCTGGTTCCGCTCCAATTCCTCACCTATTTTCTAGCGCTCGAACGCGGGCTGAATCCCGACACGGGCCGCCAGGATCAGCCCGCACATGCCGCCGCCAGCCGCCACTATAAATACTAACGGGTCTAACCTGTCCGTTCGCACAGTCCCTTATTGGGAACAATTTGGTGAGCACCATCGGCGGCGTACGCTTGAGATATAGAATGTTCTCAGGCTCAACCCGGGGTGAGCAATGAAACGAAGAGTTTTGATTACGGCAGTCTTCGCAACGATGATTTTCGCTTTGGCGGCACACGCCCAATTTGCCGGAGGCTTGGGAACGCTTTCAGGAAGTGTTTTGGACCAGCAAGGCAAGCCCGTTGCAGATGCCAGTGTGACGATACAAACATCCGACGGCCTGCGTCCCCACGCTACGCACACCGATTCGATTGGCCACTTCGAATTCACGCGTTTCGAAGCGGGACAATACGACGTCCGCGCCTATTCAAATAAAGTTTTTTCGGATTGGTCGAAGCGTGTGGTGATTCGCCCAAAGAAAACCACGGAAATCACTCTGCGATTATCCCCTACGGCGAAATAGCAAGAATCCCTGGATTCCAGGAAGATTCGTCATTCGTATCGCAGAGCGATCATAGGATCCACGCGCATGGCGCGCCGCGCGGGAATGCAGCATGCCAGCAATCCTACGGCAGAGAGAAACAGCGCTACGGCTACGAAAGTTAGGGTGTCCGTTGAGCGAACTCCAAATAACAGGCTCGAGAGCATCGGTGTTACGAGCAGCGACAACAGCAGACCGATGGCGACACCCGCAAATACGGCGGTCATTCCCTGGGCCAACACAATCTCTAAAATATCGCGCGCTTGAGCGCCCAGCGCCATGCGAATCCCAATCTCATTCTTTCGCTGCGCAACCGTATAGGAAGTGACGCCGTAGATTCCAATGGACGCGAGCGCCAGAGCCAACCCAGCGAGTGCCAGCGCGAGCAACATGGTGAAACGCGCCGAAGCGCGCGCCATGCGGACGTATTCGTCCATCGCACGCACTTTCGAGAGAGGAAGGTTTGTATCAAACCTGGCCACTTCCGCGCGAACGGCTCCCATCAGCGCTTGCGGCTCGCCTTCCGTTCGGATGGCAAGGGCCATGATTTCTCGCGTGGATTGCGCGTACGGCTCATAAATCTGCGGCCGTCCATCGCCAGTGAGCTGAAGATATTTGGTGTGCTTCACCACACCAATCACAACTGCGGTGACTCGACTGAAATCTCCTTCTTGAATCGTTTCCACATTGAGTTCTTTTCCTATAGCACTCTGATTAGGCCACATTTGTTTGGCCAAGGAATCGTCCACGATAACCACGCGGCGTCGCGCGGCCACGTCCGATTGGTCAAAGTCTCGGCCACCGGTCAGAGCTATGCCTAGCGTTCGAAAGAAACCGGGAGTGACCGAGCGGTGGTCGGCCAGCAGAGTGTTCTGATCTTGCGGCGTAGCGCCCGGAAGCCAATAGTAGCTATACCAATTCGCGTAATCATCGAAAGGCAAAAGGTGGACGCCGCCCACGGACTGGACGCCCGGCAGCGCTTCAAGATTTTTCTTCAACTGATAAATCAAGCGAACGCGATCTTGGTCTTTCGGATAACGGCTTCCCGGCGGAGATATCTGAAAGGTCAGTACGTGATCGCTGTGGAACCCCGTGTCCACATTAATCAAGCGCAAAAACGTTCTCGTCATCAGGCCGGCGCCGACGAGCAGGAGAAATCCCAGAGCCACTTCGGTTGTCACCAGCAATGTTCTATACCGTTGTTTGGTGGAGACTGTGCCCCTCCCGGTGGCCTTCAAAGTTTCATTTAGGTTTGCTTTCGAGGCTTCCAGAGACGGTGCAAGTCCGAAAATTATTCCCGCCAACAGCGAAATTGCAAAGGCGTAACCCAGCACCGGGAAATTAAATTTCACGGCATCGAGCAGCACCATAGACTTGGGGCGAAGCGCCAGCAACCACTTCATTCCCCACCAACCGAGCAGCAATCCCGCGAGTCCACCGAGAAGAGAGAGAAAAACGCTTTCGGTTAGAAGTTGGCGAATGATACGGCTTCGCGATGCACCCAACGTAGCCCGCAGAGCTATCTCTCTATGCCGCAGGCCGGCGCGAGATAACAAAAGATTCGCAACATTGGCGCAGGCGATGAGCAAGACGAGTCCAACTCCAACGAATAGTGCCAACACGGCAGGTTGTGTGTCGCGCGTGGTGTCCTGTTGCAGCGAGAAGGCTTCGAAATCAATACCGGCTTTCGAATCCACGGGGTATTCGGCGCGAAGCTGCGCCGCAATGGAATGCAATTCTTCGCGGGCCTGCGGGAGTGTTACACCCGAACGAAGTCTGCCGACCACCCGAAGATAGTTTAAATCTCGCGGCGCGCTCGAAAGATCGTAGCCAAAAGGAACCCACGCTTGTACGTCCGGTGGAACGCTCGCATCTTCGGGAAAAATAAGGCGGAAGGATGCGGGCATGACGCCAACGATCGTCAAAGCCCGTCCATTGATAATCAAAGAACGGCCAATGATATGTTCGTCGCCACCAAATTTCCTGCGCCATAAACCGTCGGTGATAATGATTACTGCACCAGCGTTTTCCGACTCGTCTTGGGCATTGAACAAGCGACCCTGGGCGGGAGGAATGCCTAGAAGCGTCAGGAAATTCGCGGTCGTGAATCCCAACTTAATCTGTTCGGGCTCGCCCGTGCCGGTTACCGCTGCGCTGCCCACCCAAATCCCGCCGACATCCTGAAACAGCTTGGCACGATGGCGAATATCAATCAGGTCAGGTCCGGAAGATGGAGCGCGACTTTGTCCCGCACTCTTCATTTCCGTCCAGATCAGAGCCAAACGGTCCGCTTGCGGATAGGGAAGTGGTTTCAGAACCACAGCATCGAGTACGCTGAAGATTGCCGTGTTGGCGCCGATACCAAGCGCAAGCGTCAAAACTGCAATCGCAGCGAAACCCGGGTTCAGGCGCAACATGCGCAAGCCGTAGCGCAAGTCAGTGCATAATGTTTCCAGCAAAAATGTCCTGCGATGTTCGCGGCATTCTTCTTTCACTGATTCCAGGCCGCCGAATTCCAGCAAGGCTTGGCGGCGCGCCTCCTGAGGGGACATGCCGGCGGAGATGTAAAGGGCCATCTGTTTTTCCAGATGGAAACGCAGTTCTTCGTTGAGGTTTTCTTCCCACTGATTGCCGGGATCCTGCCGCCGCAAGAAATTCATGACTCGAACTCCTTTCTCATGGCTCCCGTGAGAAGTTCAGGCCCGTTGAAGAATCAACGCCACAGCCGAAGAGAGCCGTTGCCAGTCCGCCATCTCTTTCTCGAGCTGCTGGTGCCCGGTCTTCGTGAGGGAATAAAATTTCGCCTTCCGATTATTCTCAGAGGCGCCCCACTCGGCGCGAATCCATTTCTTGCGTTCCAGACGGTACAGCGCGGGATAGAGCGAGCCTTGTTGTACTTGGAGAGCCTCACGCGAAACTTGTTGGATGCGTTGCGCCACACCCCAGCCGTGCATGGGCTCCAGCGCGAGCGTTTTGAGGATTAGCAGGTCCAGCGTGCCTTGCAGTATTTCCATCGACGGACTCATTCGTTTCTCCTTGAGCGAAGATCAGACGATTAACTGCCGGAGTCCAGATGCCAGCCCACGTTGACCCATTTTCCCTGGCGATCGACGAACATCTCCGTGGCGCGTCCTGAATGTGTCGAACGCTTTCCATCCACTTCGATTTCGTAGACATATTTCGAATAGACGATGGCGGTGTACCCGTACATTTGAACTTGCGTCTCGGGAAATTCCAGGCGTACGAGCTTTGCCGCCCTTGGCGACAAAATCTTTGGAGCCGGCGAGAACTTCATCGCGATTTTCCCAGTTCTCTCCCTGATCGATGGCTATCACTTCAGAAGGCAAGAGTTCAGCCAAGCGCGGACTGTCGTCTGAGAACCACGAGCGCCACACCGCTTCACGAGCGCTAAGCAATTCCTGTTTTTCTTCCGGGTCCACTGTTTGTGCTCGCTGCAAATCGGCCGCGAGCGAATCGGGATGCAACGTAGTATCCGAGCCAATTTGCACCCAATCACCTCCCAGTTTTGCGTAGATATCCAGGATACGAAGTTTTTCCGGAGATACGTGGCCCTCATATTCGTAATTAACATCGGCGATATAGGGAACTAGCGCGACGTCCCCGTAGAAAATGACGTTGAATTCGACCATCTTGTAGCCGGTCATCTTCACAGGAGACTTCAGAAATCCGTTCGCGCCATTCATGTATTGATCGATGCCTTGTACCGTCGTGCGCGAGGAGTTCTGGAAACCAGTCCAGTCCTTCGCGTGCGTGGCGCGAATCACCTCAGCGTTTTTCTGGATGTAAGCCTGAAAAATCTTATCGATGTGGTTCCGGATAGCGTCGCGGTCGGCCGCACGCTGGTCACCGGGAACAGGACTCAGTTGCATCGAGCGGGCCGGCATCGCGGCCAGGACAATGCCAAGGAATAACAGGAATTTGGTGAACTTCATATTTTCCCCTTATAGATGATAATGGGCTGTCCCCCCTAGGTAAACTAGAGGAAGAGGCTGCCATCGCTCTTGTAGATTGTCAAGGGAAGCTTATGTGGGGCTAGACGAGGGCCAAAACAGAGACTAGCCACAAACCTTGGTGCCTTCAGACAGGTATGAAAAGACGGTACTAAAACCCCGGTACCTTCCGATGTGAACCAGCGGACCATTGGTCGCCCCCATTTCATATTCCACGATTGCTCTGCGGGTTGGGTGGCTGCGATGCGGGGACGACGGTTCCACAAAAAAAGGAGCCGGGCACGCTAGCCAACCCGTCCAACCCTCCTGCCGGCGTAATTCCCCCTGACCCCCACCGGCAGCGGGGTCTGCCCATACCAGGCAATTAGAACTTTCTCCCGTGCTACGCATCCCTTTTGCCGCTGGATTGCGTATTAACAACTGACGACGTAATGTGGTTGTAGCGGGTCGCTAGATCTCTTGAAGTAGTGGGAACTGAATCGCGAGGAAACTTAGGCTTGCGCAAAACGAAAGCAACGATGACCCGCATTGCCCGGAAGCCGCTTGCAATCGTCCTCGCCTGTTTTTTCTCCCTGTCGGGTTCGGCTGGCGCTGATGACCTGAAACCGGAGGCGCTCGCCGCATATAACCATTACCTCCAACTCACCCAAGCCAAGATCGACACCGAACTCGCGCAAGCAACTCCGTATCTATGGATCGATGCAGCATCGCTGGCAACACACCGCGACGCTTACTATGCCGAGTTACGCAAAGGTGGGGTCGTAATCGAACGACTCGAGACGCTGGACAACGGCAAGACAATCGCGGTTCCTGGAGCGCTAATTCATCACTGGATTGGCACCGTTTTCATACCCGGAGCCACTCTCGCGCAAACCCTCGAGTTCATGCAGGACTACGATCATAAAAAGGACTATTTCCGCCCGGATATTCAGCGCTCAAGAATCCTGCAGCATCAAGGCGACGATTTTCTGGTGAACCTGCGCTTTTACAAAAAGAAAGTTATCACCATCGTGGATGACACGGACCACCAGGTTCACTACCACGTCGTGGACGCCACACACGCCTGGAGCCGCTCACACGCCACGCGCATTCAGGAAGTAGAAAATCCCGGCGAGTCCAACGAGCGCCTAGATCCGCAAGGCCACGACCGCGGCTTCTTGTGGGGTATGGATACTTACTGGAGATTTCAGCAAAAAGACGGGGGAACTTATGTGGAGTGCCAGTCGGTTTCGCTCACGCGCGACATTCCCACCGGACTTGGCTGGGTGCTCGGCCCGTTCGTCACCACCGTTCCGCGTGAGTCACTCACCTTCACGCTGGTTACCGCGCGCGATGCCGAGCTTCAGCGGCTGGCGGCACACCCTGCGGAGTAAGCTCCGCTGTAGTGGTAGAAGCCGTGAAAGTGGTGGAACCCAGAAAGATGTCTTCGACTCCGTTATTGTCACGCGGAACCAAATTGCTGGCGAAGGAAAGCAAGCTCACCGTAGTGCCGTCCTGGCTAATGGAGGGCACCAGGCTATTGCCGTTAGCCGGTGTCGCACCCGAGCCCGCTCCCTGAGTCACCGGTACAGTGCTCGTCGTACACTCGGTCGTAATCGTTTCGCAGGTATTGCGCGCAAAAATATTCTCGACGCCATTCGTGGTGCTGGCAATATTGGATGAGAAAGAGGCGAAGGCCACGTATTGACCCGTGCTATTGATGCTCGGGTATTCGCTTGTGCCGTTTCCAGGGACGCCACTGGTGGTAATGGAAATTAGCGTGGTTGAAGGCGTGCACACCGTCACGATTGCAATGCACGTATCGCGCAAATAGATTTGCTGTGTAGGACCTGCCCCGGTCACCAGATTCGTTCCGGTGGACGCGAACACAATAAACCGGCCCGTATTCGAAATGGAGGATTCCGAACTAGCGCCGTCGGCCGGAGTCACCCCGTCGGGCGTGGATATCAGAGTCGTGTTTGCCGTGCATTCCTCTGTTAGGCACGTACTGCGCTCAAAAACTTCTTGGGCGCCGTCTGAGTTGGGGGCAGTTGCTCCCAGATTTGTCGCCACGGAGGTAAACGAAACGTACAATCCGCCCGAGGCTGTCGAAGGATTCGAACTTAGGCCGTTGCCAGGTGTCGTCCCATCCGGTGTGGATATTAGATAGGTTGTGCCGGTACAAGTCGTCCCGGTTACTCCGCTGCAGGTATCGCGCAAATACACCTGCGGCGTAACTCCGTCTGGAGAAATACCGGAAACCAAATTGGTGGCCAGAGAAACGAACGCTACGTACCGGCCGTCGGGACTGATCGATGGATTGTAACTGTCGCCATTTCCGGCGGACAGCCCGTCTGCTGACACGGAAACGAGTTGGGTAACAAACGTCGTGGGCGTCACATCGCACACGGTGGTGGTGGAAGTCGGCAAGCATACCGGCCGCCAATAGACTTGGCTTATTCCCTCGGGCACTCCCACACTTGTAACCAAATTCGTCGCTATCGAAGTGAACGCAGCATCGCTCGCCGCCGTGTCCAGTGAAGGCTCGGAGCTCGCGCCATTGGCCGCGTTGCCATTGGGATCGGTGCTCACAGCGGTAGTTGCCGGCGTGCATGACGCAGTTCCCAAGCAAGTATTACGAACGAAAACGACGCCGCCATTATTGGGCTCGTTCAGGATCAAATTATTGGATATAGAGGCAAAAGCTACGTACTGCCCGGTCGTGCTTGTGGAAGGCCCCACCGTCGTCAAATTAAGACCGAGCGTGCCATGCTGACAATCCAACTGGCCTCCGCAGATTCCCTGGTTCGCCTGTGATCCGTCGGCAGCAAGATCCACAAGGACGGGCAAACCAAGTAAATGAGTAGGATTCACCGCAAATGTCAGCGTGTTCGATGCTCCGCCGCCGGGCGTCGAGTTCACCACCGCTACTTGGTTGACGCCGCCAACAAGCAAATCGGACCCTGTCAATGGCGTGGTCACTTGCGTGGCGCTAATAAATGTAGTCGGGCGCTGCGTTCCGTTTACTGTAATGAAAGAGCTTTGATTGACGAACCCGGTCCCCGTCACAGTTAGAGTAGTCGGCGTACTTCCTGCCTGTGCACTAGTGGGACTGACGCTGGTCGCAGTCGGAAGCGGATTCAATACGCTCAACGGATAGGAATTCGAAGAACCGCCACCCGGTGGAGGATTCACCGGGTTTGTGACCGTAACCTGTAGGATTCCAGCCGTGGCGATATCGGTGGAGTTCAACGTAGCGTCAATCTCTGTGGAATTCACATAACCGCTCGGGCGGTTGCTGCCATTCACCGCGACAGTCGACTGTTGCACAAAATTCGAGCCGAATACACGAAGCGTGAACCCCGAGCCTCCGGTCAAGACCCCTGATGGAGACAGTGAGGAAATATGCGGAACCGGACTTACCGTAGGCGCAATGCTGAAAGTAATGGCTTGAGTGATCCCGCCGCCAGGCTGAGGAGTAAGTACGGTTATCATCGACGTTCCTGGAGCCGCGTAAAATGACGGCGGAATCACGGCCGTCAACTCTCCCGTGTTCACGAAAGTAGTGTCGGTGAGGGGACCGCCGTTCCACTGTATTGCAGACTGCTGCACGAAGTTGCTTCCAATTACCTTTAGCACGAATGGATTCGGCTGGTTGGTGGTAATACTGGTGGGATTAATCGCGGTCAACGTGGGCGAAGGATAATTCACATTCTCGCCGCAAGATGGCAGAATGATGGCCATGACAATCAGAAGCCAGAAAGGCAGTCGAAATAGTCCCCGCAAATTACGCACCCCTGGTCGATAGGTTGGAACTACCGGCGTAAGCACAATAGTAGAGACTACTAAAGATGACCGCATGGAGCAATCGGGATGCCTGCGCTCTCAAATTATCTGGACGCAAATTTATCCTAGCGTAAGGCAGGTTGCCCGAAACACAGAGGGATCTTTGCTTCTAGTATCTTCCGCAGACCCAGAATCTTTACAAAACATTAACAACTTTCTCTGCATTTCTTTCGCAATTCTCTTGACGAATATCGATGTGCCGTCTACGCTGCCCGGCGTGGAAATGAACTCGCACGAAGCCCCTGTTCCACTTAAATGCGCTGGCATTTTGCCCAACTCGCCCGCCTGGCATTTTGTCTGCTGTTTGTGTGTTTAATTTCGCCCCGGCTTACATTCCCGCAGGAATCAAAACCCGATAATCCTAACCAGCCGGGTACGCCGACCCCCCCTCCTTCGACGGCTGACGACAATTCTAATTCCGAAGATGTGTTAACGCTCTTTCCACATTCAGACACCGCTCCGTTCTGGATTTCCGGCCAAGCGAACATTATCTTTCAGTGGCATCCTTCGTTCCCCGCGAAATACAGCGGCCCCAACAGTTTCCACTCACATGGGGAAAATGCTACATCGAAAGTTTATACGCTGTACCTTGGATACGAGCTTACCCCCAATACGGAAGTTTTCATGGACGTGGAAAGTGCTGGCGGGCATGGCCTGAGCGCCGCACTTGGATTGGCGGGATTCGTAAACCTCGACGTTGTGCGCAATCCTGAATTAGGGGCTACACCCTATCTGGCGCGCGCGATGATGCGCCAGATTATTCCGCTGAGCGACGAGCGCGTTCCCGCCGCGCGCGGCCCCTTCGGTTTGGCCACCTCGCTTCCCGCACGGCGGCTGGAATTTCGCATAGGCAAAATGGGATTGGTGGATTTCTTCGATACAAATACTTACGGAACTGACAGCCACCTGCAATTTCTGAATTGGACGGTAGACAACAATGGCGCCTACGACTACGCCGCGAACACTCGCGGCTATACCGACGCGGCCATCATCGAGTACGACGACCATTGGTTCACTGCTCGGTTTGGTGAAGCAATGATGCCCAAAGTAGCCAATGGCATTTTCCTTGATGCCGATCTGGCCAGAGCGCGGTCTGAGAATCTGGAACTCGATGCTACCGGAAATCTTTTCCTTCACCGCGCCGGCACCGTTCGCCTGGTTAGTTTTCTGAACCACGCGAACATGGGGAACTATGAGCAAGCCATCCGCGATTTCCAGGAAGGCGAAACGCCTGTACCTGACATTATTTCTACGCGTAAACAAGGGCGCCACAAGTATGGCTTCGGACTTAATTTCGAACAGGAGCTCACCTCGCAATTGGCCCTCTTCGGCCGCCTGGGTTGGGGCGATGGTCGCAATGAATCGTTTGCCTACACTGAATGTGACCGCACGCTCGAGCTCGGCGTTTTCACTAAGGCCGAAAAATGGAAGCGGAAAAACGATCGCGCCGGTGGAGTGTTCGTGATGAACGGAATCGTCGCTGCCCACCAGGAATATCTCGCGCTAGGCGGACGCGGGTTCCTTCTTGGCGATGGCGGGCTGAATTACGGCCACGAAAAAATCTTTGAAGCATTTTACACTGCGCATCTATGGCGAGGCTTCTTCGCATCTTTTGACATTCAGCACACAAACAATCCTGGGTATAACAAAGACCGCGGCCCGGTAGTAGTTCCCAGCCTGAGATTTCACGTCGATTTCTGATCTACTGGGATGTAAACCCAGAGGGCATTAAGAGTCGCGAGGGTCGCGTCTTTCGCGATGACGCGAGCCGCGCTTTTTTAGGCGCTGGTTGAACCGAATTGGCGTGCCGATAAAGCCAAATTTGGCGCGCAATTGGTTTTCCAGGAAGCGTTGATAACTAAAGTGCAGTGGTTTCAACTGATTGGTGAATAGAACGAAAGTAGGCGGCGCAGTAGTAGCCTGCGTAATGTAGAAAATCTTCACTTCCCGGCTAGCCGGAGACGTACCGCGATCTAGGTCCACTTCCTTGAGCCAGCGGTTCAACTCGCCGGTGGAAATTCGTCGGTTGCGCGCTTCTACCACCTGATCGATTACGGTGTACAGCCTGTCAATGTGTTCGCCCGTTTTTGCCGAAAGAAAAACTACCGGGGCGTAGGAGAGAAATTTCAACCTCTGCCGCACCAAAGGTTCGTAATCCTGAATCAGCTTGTTTGGATTCGCGCCTCCGCCTTTTCCGCCACGCTTTTTCTCGGCTGAAGATTTTTCCTGGGCTGCTTCGAGCGCGAGATCCCACTTATTCAGCACGATGATAACGGACCGGCCGGACTGCTCGGCGTAGCTTGCGATCGTAGCGTCGTGCGAGGTGATCCCAACGGAGGCATCCGCAACCAGCAGCGCAACGTCGGCACGTTCCAAGTGACGCCGGGCCATAATGACGCTCAATTTTTCCGCGATGAGTTTGGTTTTTCCCTTGCGCCGGATTCCAGCCGTATCCAGGAATCGATACAGTTTGCCTTTGCGCTCCAGAACAGTATCCACCGCGTCGCGCGTGGTGCCAGGTTCCGGCGAAACAATCGATCGCTCGGCGCCTACCAATTGATTCAGCAGCGTGGACTTCCCGACGTTAGGCCGGCCGATGATGGCGATGTTCACATAGGGCTTTTCTTCCACCGTTTCGCCGCGCGGAAAATCTTCGGTCAGTGCGTCCAGCAGCGTGTCCACACCGAACCCATGCTCGGCAGACAGGGGGAAAATTTCGTCGCCTAATTCGTAGAACTGCGCGGCAAGCTCGGCTTGTTTTGGCATGTCAACTTTGTTTACCGCCAAAACAGGGGGCTTTCCGGCGCGGCGAAGGAGCAGTGCGAGCTCTTCATCCAGGGGTGTGGGGCCAGTGCGGCCGTCCACCACCTGGACAACGCGCGTCGCGTTATCAATCGCTACGCGAGCCTGACGCAGTATTTCTCCCGGGATGCCGGCCTTGTCTTCCGGCACGATTCCGCCCGTATCCACCACTTGAAAGTTTCGGCCTTCCCAATTTGCGGTGCCGTAAATGCGGTCGCGCGTGATGCCCGGCTCGTTCGTAACAATGGACCGGCGCGTCCCGGTTAGCCGGTTAAACAGCGTGGATTTGCCCACGTTAGGGCGTCCGACAATTACGATGGATGGCAGCTTTTCGGTCATTGAGTTCCGCACCGGATGCTGGCGAGGGTCACTAGATTATCATCGATGGTGCTGGAATGAAGATTTCGAATGCAGGTAAGGCAATCGACCGCATCTCATGAAACCTTTCCCCTGTGTTACTTTAGGAGTTCGAGCCTGCGCGTCCGCTGAGTCCGAAAACCATCATGGCTAAGAAAACTGCGGCTACAAAATCCGCTGACCTCACCATCGACGATATCTTTGGAGCGGGTGGCCTGCTCGAACAGAGCCATCCCGGCTACGAGTTCCGTTCTTCGCAGCTTGAAATGGCCAGGATGGTCCATGAAGCTTTCCAAAAAAAACAACATTCCATCATTGAGGCCGGAACCGGAACGGGAAAAACTCTGGCTTACTTGATTCCCGCCATCCGCAGCGGCCGTCGCGTGGTGATTTCCACTGCGACCAAATCACTTCAAGAACAGCTCTTCAATAAGGACATACCATTTTTGCAGAAACATTTCGCGCCCAACCTGAAAGCCGCGCTGATGAAAGGCCGCAACAATTTTCTCTGTCGCACAAAAGTGAATCAGATGGAGGGCCAGGCTGTACTGAAGGGCATCGACGAGATCGATTGGTTCTCGCAAATCCGCGATTGGGGAAAACTTACCGAAACCGGCGACCGCAGCGAACTGACATTTTTGCCCGATGATGCCGACCTATGGCATCGAATCGACGCGCGCAGCGACCTGTGCACCGGACAGAAATGTCCAGACTTCAGCCGCTGCTTTATCACCGCCATGCACCAGCGCGCGCAGGAAGCGGACCTGATCATCGTGAATCATCATTTGTTTTTTGCCGATCTCGCAATACGACAAGACGATTTTGGCTCGATCCTGCCCGAATACTCAGCGGTGGTTTTTGACGAAGCACATGAAATCGAAGATGTTGCCAGCGATTACTTCGGCCGCCGCGTATCGAGTTATCAATTTGAAGAGCTGTCGCGTGACACTGAGAATATGCTGCGCGTGCTGCGCATTGAAGCGGCGCCGGTGCGCCAGCACCTCACACGAGTGCGCGAACGCGGCCGCAGTTTTTTCGAGAGTTTCCCAGAACGCGAAGGCCGCTTCGCCTTTGGTGCAGCGGAGAGAAAATCATTTCTGGAGCAGCATCACGAAGCATTTGAAGACCTGGCTGCCGCAGTAAAACGCGTCGAGACCGAATTGTCCGCAATGACACCTAAGCCCGAAGAGGTGATCACCCTCGCCCGTCGTGCCGCGGAATTGCGTCGCGAACTTGAATTTCTGCTGGAAAGCGAAGAAAAGAGCTACGTCTATTGGTACGAGCGTCGCGGAAAAGGTGTGATTCTCACGGCCACTCCGATTGATGTGAGCGAAATCCTACGTGAACAGCTTTTTGACCGGTTCGACAGCGTAGTGCTCACATCCGCAACGCTTGCGGTCGGTAGCCGTTTTGATTACTTGAAACAGCGCCTGGGAGTGATGCCAGCAAAAGAAGTCGTCTTGCCGCAGGAATTCAACTTCCGCGAACAGGCCCTCCTTTACATTCCCAGCAGAATGCCCGACGTGCGACACGAAACATTTTCCGTGCGATGCGCGCAAGAAATCGTGAAGCTGCTGGAAATCTCGCAAGGCCGTGCGTTTTGCCTCTTTACCAGTTACGCCCAGATGCGCGACGTGTATCAGCGCGTGTCGGCATGGGTAGGTTTTCCATTGCTGTTACAAGGCACCGCGCCAAAGTCAGTTCTGCTCGATCGTTTTCGTACCACTCCAAATGCGGTTCTGTTCGCCACAGCAAGTTTCTGGCAGGGAGTTGACGTACCCGGCGCGCAACTTTCCTGCGTAATTGTTGATAAGTTGCCTTTCGCCGTCCCCAGCGATCCCATCGTGGCTGCGCGCGTGCGAGCATTACAAGAAGACGGACGCAACGCTTTCGCTGAATACCAGGTTCCGGAAGCAGTTCTGGCGTTGAAACAAGGCTTCGGCCGCCTGATACGTTCGAAGACCGACCGCGGCATTCTGGCCATTCTCGATAACCGTATCTCGCGCATGCAGTATGGTAGAATTTTTCTTGAGTCCCTGCCTGCATACAAAACCACGCAGGATCTAGCCGAAGTCGCGCGCTTCATGGATGCGGAATAAGTGATGGCAGCGACCGGCGGTTTGCACAACGGGAAGGACCTGCATGTACGAAGTTAGCGTGGATGAAACATTCGCCGCAGCGCACAATCTGCGCGGCTACAAAGGTAAATGCGAGAACCTGCACGGCCATAATTACAAAGTCCGCGTGACCCTGGCCGGCTCGGAAGTTGATTCGGTAGGCCTTCTCTACGACTTCGTGCACTTGAAGCAGGTAATTCAGTCCGTGATTCGTTTGCTGGATCACAAATATTTGAATGAGCTTTCGCCGTTTGACGTACTGAACCCATCCGCCGAAAATATCGCGCGCTACATCTACGATCAAACTGCCAAGCAGCTTCAGCAGGCTCCAAACGGCGCAACAGTTTCCAGCATTACGGTCTGGGAGTCAGACCTAACAGCGGCGACATATCGCCCTTAGCGACGATCGCCAATGCAAAAGGGGAGATTTCGCGGTGGTAAAAGGCGGGCAAAGATGCTGTTGGCACAAGTAGAGTTCTAAAACATGAATCGAGCGCTCCTACTAATCGCGATCCCCGCCTTCCTCGTTTCCATTTTCTGGCTTACGCTTGGGTGGGGATGGCGCACGGCGTTGGTCGTCGGGTGCCTGGAGCTTGCCATTGCGTCCGGGGCGGTGAATTATTTCTCCAGACGGAAAAAGCCGCCGCCAAATCCGGGCTGTGGCGGAGTCTTGGAATAGGCAAAGTCCACGGTTTTTCGATGCTTATCACCGAAATCTTCAAATCAATTCAAGGCGAAGGCACCCGCGCAGGTCTGCCCTGCATTTTCGTGCGTCTCACCGGATGCAATCTTCGCTGCACTTGGTGCGACACCGCCTACGCCTTCCACGGTGGAACAAAATATTCGATCGAAGAAATCCTGGAAAAAGTGAACGCATTAGCTGGAGATGGCCAACAACGCGTCCCACTCGTGGAAATCACGGGTGGAGAGCCGCTGCTGCAACGGGAAACTCCCACTCTGGCTCAAAAATTAATTTCGGCCGGCTACACTGTCATGATCGAAACCAGCGGCGAGCGCTTCGTCGGTGTCCTACCGAGCGCGGTGATAAAAATTGTCGATGTGAAATGCCCCGACTCCGGCGAGGCCGACACGTTTAACATGGCCAATCTCGATGGCATCGGCGCTAACGACGAAATTAAATTTGTCATCTCCACTCGCCGCGATTATGATTTCGCGCGCGACTTTGTAACAAAGCACCAGTTGGTGGAGCGCGTTCACGAAGTTCTTTTTTCGCCCGTGTTCGCGGATCCCAATGGCGCCTGGCCCGGACTCACCGCGCGCGAACTCGCGGAATGGATACTCGGCGATGGATTGCGCGTGCGCCTGGGCTTACAATTGCACAAATTCATTTGGGACCCTGCAATGAAGGCTGTTTGAGGTCGTAGTCGATCGATGGCAGCGGGAAAACGCAAAGCGGTCGTTTTGCTCAGTGGCGGCATGGATTCCTGCGTCACCGCAGCAATCGCAAATCAGTCGCACCAGCTAGCGCTATTGCATGCGAGTTACGGCCAGCGCACGGAAGCCCGCGAGCGCCGCGCGTTTCAAGAGATTGCGGATTTTTACGGAGCGAAAGACCGTCTCATGATCCGCTTGGATTCCTTCGCGCAAATCGGCGGTTCAGCTCTTACCGATCGCAAGATAGCCGTCCCGGAATCCAATGACTCTGCCGCGCACCGCAGCGAAATCCCCATTACCTACGTTCCGTTTCGCAACGCTCATTTTCTCTCCGCTGCTGTAAGTTGGGCGGAAGTGATCGGCGCAAATGCAATTTTCGTCGGTGCCGTAGCGGAAGATAGTTCCGGTTATCCCGATTGCCGTCCGGAGTATTACCGTGCCTTCGCGGAATTAGTGCGGCAGGGAACCAGGCCCGAGACGCACATCGAAATCGCGACGCCAGTAATCGCCTTGCGCAAATCCGAAATCATACGCCGCGGCCTTGAACTCGGCGCGCCATTAAATCTAACCTGGTCTTGTTATCAATTTGAAGACGAAGCTTGCGGAACGTGCGATAGTTGCCGGCTGCGCCTCCGCGCTTTTGCGGAAGCGGGATTGAGCGATCCTATCGCCTACCGAGCGCGAGTTGCGCAATAATAGGCGGCCCAATACTAAGCGAGGAGATCATCATATGAAAAAGCTGGTTCGTATCTGGGGAGCGTTCGCTTTGGTCCTTTTGCTTGCCATGGTAGCGGCAGCGCAAGACAGCGGCAGATTGGACGGCGAAATTCTGGACAAAGAAGGCAAGCCCTACCCCGATGTCACCGTGACGGTAAAGAACCCCGATACTGGACAAAGTTACACGGTGAAGACCGACAAGAACGGAAAGTTTGTGCAACTGGGACTGCGAAACGCTATTTATACGATTACGCTCACGAATCAGAAGGATGCCTTGAATTACGGTCCGGTGAAATTCCAGGTCGACGTTACGAAGGACAACAACTTTAAGATCAACTTCAAGGACATCGTCGCTGAAACCGCCGCCGCGCACCCTGAAGAAGCTAAGAAAAAGGAAGAGGAAGAAGACAAGTTTAAGGCAATGAAAGCCCATTTCCAGAATGGACTCGCGGCCATGACCGAGGCCACTGATTTACAAAAGCAAGCTAAAACCGCTCCCGCCGACCAGAAAGCGCCACTACAAGAGAAGCGTGTGACCGATTGTCAAACAGCCGTCACGGAATTCCAGCAAGCGGAACAAGGGGTGGGACCCAAAGAGGTCCAAAACCACGCAACGGTTTTGCAAGATCTCGGCGCCGCCTACGAATGCGTCGGGCGCTACGAGGACGCCGCCGCTGCATTTCAAAAAGCAGTGGACCTGAAACCTCAAGCCGCCGCTTATTCCGGACTTGCCACCAATCTTGCGAACTCCGCAGCAGCCGCACAGACCGATCCAAAAGTGGCGGAAACCAAACTCGCGGAGGCAAACGCGGACTGTGACAAGGCCCTTGCTCTGGACCCGACCGCGGGAGCCACATGCTACAAAAACTTGGGAATCGTGCTCAATAACCGAGGGCGCCAGAAAGATGCCGTGGCGCCTCTTCAGAAAGCCACGCAGGCAAATCCCAAGGACGCTCAGGCCTGGTATCTGATGGGGAGCGCGTTGACCGCGTTGATGGATTGCAAGCAGGAAGGCGAAAAGATGACTTGCACTCTTGCCCCCGGAACTCAGGAAGCCTATCAGAAGTGTATCGATATCGACCCAAACAGTCCGCTGGGAAAAGATTGCAAAGAAAACCTTGATGGCGCCATAGCCGCCGCTGGCGGCACCGACACGACGGTTTCAAAAAAGAAAAAGAAGAGCTAGTAAATTCTTCGGCAGGCTGGACCAAGTTCTACAGGAAAATCTCGTTTCTGTTTTGACGTTACGGTTTTTTATCTAAATTCTCGCCTCTCGACCCGCCGTCGCTGGGGTGTTATTCTTACGCAAGAGACCTGAGGGATTGGATGGACCACGTGAATTCAAATCTACCCGCCACAGAACGCCGTCGGAGCGACCGCCTTTTTGAACCAGTGCCTTTAGTGGTACGCGGGATCGATCTTTTAGGCCAGCCCTTTGAAGAACGCACAGCTACACTTGCGTTGAATCTTCATGGCTGCCGCTATTCCTCCAAACATCACCTGCCGAAAAATACCTGGGTTACGTTGGAGTTGCCGCAGACTCAAAACCGGCCGAATGTACGCGCGCGCGTCGCTTGGGTCCAGCGCCCGCACTCGATTAGAGATTTTTTTCAGGTGGCCGTGGAGCTGGAAGACCCCGCCAATATTTGGGGACTGGACGCTCTTCCTGAAGGCTGGGCAATCGCCGAGGGATCCTCTTATAACGAGGAACAGGTCGAACTGAAACCCAGCTTCGAAAAACGCGATGATTCGGTCTGGTTGAAAAATGCAGGCCTTCCGGGGACTCCCGTGGACTATAGAAACGAATTGCCCAATCCTACTTCATCGGCCGAATTTCGTTCCGCCAATGATCCGGATGTTGCGAACAGCCCGCTTTTCCGCGAACTGCGGAAAGAACTGGAAAGTCAGTCCCGGGAAACGATTCTGCAAGCCTCCAGGCAAGTGCAGGAGGAAGTTCGTCGAGCCGCTGAAGAGAGTGATAACCGCCGGGCTGCTGCAGTTCAGGAGTTTTTCGCGCATTGGAAGCCTGAGTTTGAGCAGGCCCAGACCGGCGCGCGTGAGGAACTTTCGAAACAACTCGCTGAGCGGCAAGGCGAATTTCTAACTGGTCTCAAATCCGAATTTGAGGAGAATTTCAATCAAGCGCGCAAGTTAATCGACGACCTTCACTATCAAATGGAAAAGTTACGCGCAGAGAACGATGCGGTGCAGGAGGCCGCCAGCCGTTTGGCCCAGGCTCGTCTGCAGTTTGAGGCTATGGAAACCGCCAGGAACGCAAAACCTGCGGAGCCGGAGCCGAACAAGGAAGAGTCAGTGGCCAAAGAAAACGTCGTGGAAGAATGGCGCGCGGCTCTTGCAAAGGAAATGGACGTTGCGCGAGCTCAGTGGAATGAATTGCTGCAATCTTCATTGGATAACAATGTCCAACGCTTGGTGGAGCAAGTAACCGAGCGCTCTCAAGATATCTTGGGCAGCACCGAATCAAAGATGCGGGAACGCCTCGCCGAGGCAAGCCAGCCTTTGGCCCAGGCCGCTTCAGAGGCGCGCCAGACGCTGGCGCAAATCAAAACTTCTCTAGACCAGGAAGTCGCACGAGCTCGCTCGTCCTTGTCCGAAATCGAGTCCGTCGCAAGCCACACGAAAGAATACTCGGCGCAGCTCGAAGCAGCCAGCCACGACACTTTGAACGAGCTCCATCGCCGCCTGGAAAAGATTCTGGAGGCGCAGTCCGCTGAATTGCATCGCCGCGCTGACAATCTGGCCGCTGGCATCTCGCAACGCGTGACTCCTGCCCTCGATGCATTGCAGCAGGAATTCGTAAACCGCGCCCATGTTCAAGTGGAGGCAAAACTTGCTCCGCATTTTGAACGCGTGCCCGAACTCCTTCGCGAGCTTGCTGCGCGCGAAGCTCAAGCAGAAGAAAGCTTGCGGCTGCATCGCGAGCGTTTGCGCCAGGCGTCGGAGAACAATCAACGGGAAGTTTCCGCACAACTGTCCGCCACGTTGCTCGAGGTGCGCAACGATTTCGAGTCCGCGCGCAAAGAAGCTCTCAATAAATGGAACGAAGAGCTGGACGCGGGTGGCGCGCGCGCCGCTCATTCCGCTTCCGAATCCATCGGCCGCAGTTCGGAATGGTTTCAGCAAGAAGCGCGGGCGCGGTTACAGGTGCTGGTGGAGCAGACTGTCACCACCGCAGCCGGCGGTTTCGATGAGAAAACCGCTGAAGCCGCGAAAAAATACGGAGCGCAACTGGCGGAAGAATCCACAAGCCATCTGGCGCTGGTTCATCAACGAATTGAAGGTCTGGCTGGAGAAGCGGCCGGGCGAGCTCGCAGCGAATTCGATAAAGCAGCGGAGGCTGCTGCTAGTTCGTTCGGACATGTTTTGCGAGGGATCGCCGGCCGCGAGGCCGAGCAGTTCATGCAGACAACAAACGACACAGTTCTTGGGCGCACCGAAGACCTCGACCGTTCCGCGCAACAGGTTCTCAGCCAGTTCGAGGCGAAGGCAGCGGCTTCACTCGAGCAGCTTCAAGTACAAATGTCCTCGCAACTCGATAACAGCATCCGAGAGTCCCGCGCCGCTCTTTCCACCGAGTTTGCAACCGCGCTCGAAGGCTATCGAGCAGAGCGCGATCTGCACCTTCAGAATTGGGCTTCCGATCTCGACCGCCTCAGCGGCGAGGCGATTGGTACCTATCAGGAGCGTCTGCAGACCTCCTGCGATTCCTGGATTGTTTCTTCCGTCCGCCGGCTTAGCGAGCATGGACAAAACGTGATCGAATCGATGCTGCGATCTGCCGACCAGGCTCTGCGCGACTCCTGTTCAAAAGTTTTTGAAGGTCTGGCTGAAATATTACGCGAAAGATCGGCCAATGCTGCTGGAGCGGGAGTAGCCGGTTTCGCCCCGCCGCCACCGCCCAGTCGTGACGTGGAGTCTTCCGGCCCTCGTAACGAAATAATTTAAGGTTTTCGTTTCAGTGCCGGCTTTCTTGCGCGGGAAGTCTTACTTTTTTCCAACAACTTCCATAACTGAATTAACCACGTGGCTCACTTGTTCGGCAGTCATGCTCGGAAATATCGGCAGGCTTAAGACACGGTCGCAGGCGCGCTCAGCAAGGGGATAGCTACCCGCTGGATCGCCTAGCGAAGAATAAGCCGGCTGAAGATGTACCGGCTTGGGATAGTGAATTGAAGTTTCCACCCCTTTATCTGCCAGTTTCGAAATTACTGAACACCTGCTATTCACGTAGATCACAAATTGGTGATACACGCATTCGTCGCGGGAATCATCCACCGGCAAGTCCAAGCGGGCGTTTGCCAGCGCGCGTCGATACGCGCGGGCGATGGCCTGCCGTTTTTCAGTCCATGCATGCAGGTAGCCTAATTTGATGCGCAAGACGGCGCCCTGAAATCCCTGCATGCGATAGTTGTAACCCACGAATTCGTGATCGTAGCGCGCAGTTTGACCGTGCGAGCGTGCCGCCCGCGCGAATTGCGCAACCAAGTCGTCATTGGTAGTGAGCGCGCCACCTTCGCCGTAGGCTCCCAAATTTTTCGTTGGATAAAAACTGAACGCAGCCGCATCCGCAAGCCCGCCTACTCGCTTGCCACGATAACGCGCGCCGTGTGCTTGCGCCGCATCCTCCAGAACGCGAATACCAGGTCGGCTCGCAACCGAACGGATCGCATCCATGTCCGCAGGACGGCCGTACAAATGCACCGGGAGTATGGCTCGCGTACGCTGCGTGATCGCTCGCTCGATTAAGTTCGCATCCATGTTCGCGGTAGCCGGATTGATATCCACCAGCACAGGTTGCGCGCCGCAATAGCTGATCGCCTCGACGGTGGCCAGAAATGTATTGGGAGTCGTAATCACTTCGTCGCCCGGCTGCACTCCGAGCGCAAGCAAGCCGAGATGAAGAGCAGCCGTCCCGCTGCTGAGGGCTACGCAGTGTTTGGTCCCGCAATATTCCGCGAATGCAGTTTCAAATGCTTCCACTTCCGCGCCTTGAACGAACGCGGATGTTTGGCAAACGCGGTCGAGAGCCGGCAGGATTTCGTCGCGCAGCTCGGCGTACTCAGACTTAAGATCGAGGAGTGGAACTCTCATCTAGCCGCGCATAACGCGCAGATGAAAACTCTACTGTAAGGCAGACGCCGCTACAAGAGCAGGCTCGTCTTAAGGGAGCGTCAAAAAGGAACATTTGTGAGGTCCCTAGATGCCCGGAGAATATGTGACCTATATATGAGTGAGCGTCCCGGTAATTTTTGTGCGTCGGAGCGCCCAGGAAAAAACGGCAAACGATAGTGGAATGAGCACCGCAGCGAAAACAAGCAAAGCAAATATGGAAGGGAAGAGTTCCTTCCAGCCCGCGCCGGCCAAAAGTGCAGCGCGCATTCCTTCCAAGGAATAGGTCACCGGAATCAGCCGGGCAAGCATCTGCAAAGGCGCAGGTAAAACCGAGATCGGGTACATCATTCCACCCACTAGGCCTGAAACGCCGAGCACCAACCATTTAGCCGGATTCCCGCGCTTGAAAAGAATCGAGTAGCTGGCAGAAAGAATTCCCAGCCCCGCGAAAGCCAAAATCGAAACCAACAGAATCGCCAATGCTCCAGGCCAATTCGCAGACTGCGGTCTGAATCCAAACAGCAGCGCGCCCCAGGCAAGATAAACGCAAGTTCGTATTGCCACCGCGACAAAAGGATAAACTGCCGAGCCTGCGATAATTACCGGAAGCGGCGTTTGCGTCACCAGCAGCGCCTCGAGCGTGCGGTTCTGGCGCGCTTCTTCCAGACTGGAATCGAAGGCGCTCAGCGACACGCTCAGGTAGTCAAAGAAGGCGAAACCTACCAAAGCAAAGGCAAAATAATTTGTTCCCGCCGGCAGTTCGCTATTCAGTTCCGGGCTTTGCACGAATCGCGACAAATAATAAAACGTCGCCACGCCAAAAAGGGCTTCTAGCGTCTCCAACACCAGGGCCCCACGATAACCGCGCGCAATCGCAAAATCTCGCCAGAAAAAAGCTGCTATTTTCCGGATTGGCTGCTCAATGCTCACGCGTGATCCTATAGGGTATGAGATGGCTCACCAGACTCGACACCGCTGCTTCCAGCGTCGCCGTGCCTGTGGCGGAGCAAAGTCCCCGCGGAGAATCGAACGCAATCACCCGCCCTCGGTCCAATAAAATGACCCGATCGGCAAGTTCCTCAACTTCGCTCAAGGTGTGGGAAGCGAACAAAAGAGTGGCCCCGCCTTTGCGGATCAGATCCTCCTTCAACAAGCGGCGGAATGCTGCGGCCGCGAGCGGATCAAGACTACGTGTGGGCTCATCGAGCAGCAAAATAGCCGGCCGGTGCAGCAAAGCTCGCGCCAGGCCCAGGCGGTGCATCATCCCAGTTGAAAATGTGCGGACTTGCCGGCTCAAATCGTTCTGGATACCCATCAATTCTGCAATGGTTTCGATGCGCTGCCGAGTATCCGCCCGGCTCAAATTATTCATGGCCGCAAAGAAGGCCAGATTCTCTCGTGCGCTCAGCCGTGCGTAAAATCCTTCATCCCCGCCGGTGTGGTAGCCAAACATTCGCCGCGCCTCCGCGGATTCTCGCCCCACATCGAACCCCCCCAGAGTTGCCTGCCCCCGCGTAGGGATGAGCAATGTGGCGAGGATTCGAAGCAACGTCGATTTTCCGGAGCCGTTGGAGCCGATCAACGCGACCGCTTCATTTTCCTTCACATTGAAAGAAACTCCCGCTAGCGCTCTTTCCGTCGCCCGTGCCACAGGCTGCGTTAAAGCGCGCCAACCGGTCGAGAGCTGGGGGAAAATATTTCTCGAGTTCCCTGACGGAAATAGCAGGCGAAGGCATCTAGGGTTTATATCCGAAATGACTGAGCCGAATCCAGTTCCGTCATTGCCCAGTAACAGAAACTGCGGTTAGAATACCGGTGGGAGTAATGAAGTCATCAGGCTCGGAGCATTCGAACTGTTCGCGAATAGCCCAGCCTGCAGGCACGAAAAATGTATTCCAGTCCGAAAGGATTTAGGCGCCAATATGGACGCATCTCTGTCCGTGCATTCCGTCGTGGTCGCCAGCGCCGAGCAAGTGTCGTGTCCGCTGGGTGACGAATCCGCGATATTAAATCTAAAAAATAGCAAGTATTACGGAATAAACCCCATCGGCACGCGCATATGGTCTCTGTTGAAAGAGCCGCGAAGCGTGCTGCAGCTGCGGGACACTTTGTTAAGCGAATATGACGTGGACGAAAAATTGTGCGAGCGGGATCTATTGGTTTTGTTGGAGAAAATGAAAAGCGAAGGCCTGATTGAGGTGCGAGGTGTGATGACTGGGTAGCCACATTGTTAATACTCTGTTACTTCACATATTTATGGAACATCAGTAATAATTAGGGGCGACTTTATTCAGAGGGGTGGGTTGAACTCCACGATGGGCAACTGGCAAACCTTTTCGCGATTAACCGGACCTGAGCGGCGCATCGTTCTGGAAGCCGCCATAGCATTGGTAGCCACCAGGGTGGGTCTGCGTCTCTTTGGATTTCGGCGCTGGACGGGCGTGCTGCAGTGGACTGCGCCGCGCAAGACCGAACTCGCGACTGAGAATAATTCCCACAACACAGTAGCGGGCGTTTTGCGAATGGAGCAAGCCGCTGCACGGAATCTGTTTGTAACTACAAATTGCCTGGAACAATCGTTGGTGCTCTGGTGGCTCCTGCGAAGGCGTGGCCTAGCCGCCGATTTACGGATTGGCGCGCGCAGAGATGAGCAGCGTTTCGAAGCTCATGCCTGGGTGGAATTCTGTGGAATGGCCTTGAACAGCGAGGGAGAGGAGCACCTTCAATTCACACCGTTCGAAGAACCGGCAACCTGGATGGGAACGAATTGAGCGGAATCGTGGGCATGTTCGATCGAAGTGGAGCGCCGGTAGATCGCGCGCTCTTGCATGCGCTCATGCATTTTATTTCTTACGCGGGTCCGGATGGTCTAGACACCTATTCAGATGGTTCTGTCGGTCTAGGCCACACGATGCTGCGCAGCACTAGAGAATCCTTCCTTGAGCGGATGCCCGTGAGTCTTGATAGTCAACTTTGGATTACCGCCGATGCGCGAATCGATAGTCGAGATGAATTGAAGCGGGGCATCGAAAAAGCAGAACCAAATCGCCGGCCTGCCGTCACCGATTCCGAACTGATTTTGCACGCGTACGCTGTCTGGGGCGAAGAATGCGTTCGGTATCTTCGAGGTGATTTTGCGTTCGCGATCTGGGACGCCCGGAGAAAAACACTTTTTTGTGCGCGCGATCATTTTGGAATCAAGCCTTTTTACTACGCCGAGATCGGAAACATTTTTCTTTTCAGCAATGTGTTGAATTGCGTTCGCGCGCACCCGGAGATATCCGAAAGTCTGAACGATGCCGCGATCGGCGATTTTCTACTCTTTGGACTTAATTGTGACGTAAGCACCACAACCTTTCGCGACATCCGAAGGTTGCCGCCGGCGCACTGCCTGTCCGTTTCCGCTGAGGGCGTGAGAATTTTGCGATATTGGTCGGCTCCCACTTCCGGCGCCATCCGTTATCGACGTGCAGATGAATATGTGGAACATTTTCAAAATCTCATTCAATCGGCCGTAGCGGATCGCTTGCGTGTGGACCGTGCGGGAATATTGCTCAGCGGCGGTCTGGACTCCGGAGCCATCGCGGCGACTGCTCGAGAGCTGTGCGGAACTCCTTTGGGTGCCAGAGATTTGCATGCTTATACTGTCATAAACAAATTATTAACTTCGGATCGGGAAGGGACCTACGCTCAGCAAGTGGCTGATTACCTTCACATCCCGATTCAATTCCTGGAAATGAGCAAGATTGAACCATTCGAGCGTTGGAACGATTCCGAATCGATTAGCCCGGAACCCGTTGGCAATCCTTTGTTCGCGGGACTTTTCGACGAATTTAAAATGATTGCGGCCGATTGCAATGTTGTTCTATGTGGCGAAGGACCCGACAACCTGATGTATTTCGAGATGTTTCCCTTTGCCAAGCAACTGTTGCGAAACAGAGATCTCTTGGGTTTGGTGCGAGAAATCTCCGGCTATCTTAGGGTGCGTTCCTCAATCTGGCCGGGAATTCGCCGGCGTATAAGAGGACTCTTTGTAAAGGACCCAGACTCGTCTTTGTTCCCGTCCTGGTTCGATGCTGAATTCTCTCGCCGATTGAATCTGGTTGAGCGATGGAAAGAATGGAGCGAATTGCCGGCCCTACGTCCGCATCCCATTCTTCCGAAGGCGCATGCTTCTCTTTCGATTCCGCATTGGACGAACGCATTCGAACAAGGAAGTCCAGGCGTCTCGCGATATCCTGTGGAAGTACGCTACCCGTTTCTCGATTTACGGATCGTAAATTTTCTTCTCGCGCTGCCTCCCTTTCCATTCTTCTTCGAGAAGAGACTGTTGCGCGACGCGATGGTCGGACGCTTGCCCGAGAACGTCAGACTTAGACCGAAGACACCTTTGTCGGGCAATCCTTTATCCCAAAGTCTGCGGAAGAATGTGACCATTTCGGAACGGTGGAATCAGGTACACTGGAGTGTGGACATCCGGCGGTATGTTGATCCTTCGGCTTTGGTGCCGCTCCAAGCGTCGTCAGACCCAGAGCAGATCTCGATAAATGCGCGCCCGCTTTGTCTTAACTTTTGGTTGCGGTCAGCGCGACCAGTCTTGTATAAATTGCATGCGGAGGCCCGCAATGTCTAAGCAAGTCATAAGGGAGCCTAAGAAACCTTACTCCGCTCCTGCATTAATTATTTATGGAACTGTTCAACAGCTTACAAAACATACTGGTTTGAGGGGAAATGACGACAACCATGGCACTGCTCATGCGTTTAAGACCCGTATGTAGTCCCCGCAATTACTTAGAGCACTTTTGGCATCGTACAGGTGAGACGTCCTATGGCGACTTGCAATTTCCAAATAGCGAGAGTTTAGTCTGCAAGAAGTGAACTTCGCTTATTCGGTTTTCGGTCTGCTCCTCCGCTCGAGTCTTCCCATTCCGGAACTCGTGCCTGCGGAAGCTCCTAACTCTGACCCGGTAGTAAATATTCACATGAATGAATCGCCACCCCGAGAGTTTTCCTCCGAACCAAAAGCCCTTATCTATACGAGTGAGTATACTGATCCAGCCGGCCAGCCAGCCCTAAGAATCTGGAAAACTGTGGACGGTCAGTTTCTGTTTCTCGCGTACTTTGACGGAACCCAATTTTGGATGGATCGCAAGGGGACTGAGCTTTGGGCACAATGGCCCGACAATTTAACAATTGAAGACACCGCGACATACTTGTTGGGTCCTGTGCTTGGGCTTCTTCTACGACTGCGAGGCGTGACCTGCCTTCACGCCAGCGCAATTTCCGTCGGTGACCGCGCTATTGCGTTCGTCGGGTCTGAAGGAGCGGGCAAATCGACCACAGCAGCGATATTCGCTCAAAAGGGCTGCCCGGTAATTTCCGATGACGTTCTAGCAATAACAGAGCGGCAAGGGTCTTATTACGTTTTCCCGGCCTATCCATATCTGAGTTTGTGGGCTGACTCGGTAACGATCGTGTATGGCCCGGAGAAAAAACTACCCAGTTTTTCAGCTAACTGGGATAAGCGCCTGCTTTCCCTTTCCGCGAATAACCTTAGGTTTGAGGACAAGCAACTACAGTTGGGCGCGCTTTTCATACTCGGTGAAAGAAGCTCCCTGCCGGATTCGCCTCGTGTTGAGCCTTTGACTCCGAAAGAGGGTCTGCTTTCGTTGGTAGCGAATTCCTACGCGACCAATCTATTAGATAAGGACATGCGCACGGCCGAATTCGAGTTCCTTGGCCGCATGCTTCCAAGCGTGCCGGTCCAACGACTCATACCTCACCAGGATCCAAGCCAAGTCGAGCGGCTGCGCGATGTGGTTCTGCGATCGTTCGACATTGCTGCGGTTCAATAGCCCTATCTCCGCGATCGTTTAAAGGTTAGTGCGTGCTTTCTTCAGCACACATCCGGCTTTTCTTTATTTTGATGCTGCTCGGAATGTGCCAATCTGGATAGCGCAGAGTGTCCGGCTATAACCCTGAGCAGGCCGCAATTCCAGGAGGCTGTTGCATGAAGAAGTTATTCGGAATCTTGCCTTTACTCATGATTTTCGCGCTGCCGGCGTTGGCACAAAATACTCCGATCTTTGAAGCAGGCGTAGGATACCAGTATCGCTCCTTCAATTTCCCGGCAGAGCAAAGACTTAATATGGATGGATGGCAGGCATCCGCAGACGGGAATATCAATCGTTGGCTTGGTGTGACCACCGATTTCGATGGAACCTACAAGACTTTCAGTGGAGCAGCTTATTCAGTTTACTCGTTTATGGCGGGCCCGCAAATTTACCCGCTGGGTCACCATACTCTGACCCCGTTTGTGAATGTTCTTGCGGGAGGCGCGCATATTGGTGCCAGGAAGTGCGGCGGCTGTAACCTGTCAGACACCGAGTTTGCCTGGGGCGGCGGTGGTGGCGTGGACCTTACAGTATCGCGGCACGTTGCTATTCGCCTGGGCGAATTCGAGTATGAACGAACGGGTTTCTTCAATGCAGGCACCGCCGGCAACCCTTATCAAGATAACTTCAAAGTTGGAGCCGGACTGCTGGTTCGCTTCGGGGAAAGATAAGATCTCCAACGTGTTAGAAACGGCAGGTCTCGTTTTCCAGGCTCCTTTGCGCCCTACATCTGGCACCCACTATTTCCATTTGCTCTTAGCCACGCGGTAACCTAAAGTCCCACTGCCCGCATCAAAGGGCGCTGAAAGAATATCCGGAGGACATACGAGATGAGGAAGTTTGCGGGGCTTTTCATCATGGTCGGTCTTTTTTGCCTGCCCGCTTTGGCGCAGGATTCTTCGAAATACGAAGTTGGTGGCGGTTTCGCTTACCGGTCGTTTGATAACTACCAACGGTTCGCGGCTCAATATGGTTGGATGGACTGCCTACGGCGACCGCCATATCTGGAGGTTTATTAATCTCGCTGCGGATTTCTCCGGCACTTACAATCGAAACAGCAATTTTGGAAACACGAGTATTTACAACTTCCTGGTGGGCCCACAGCTATATCCCTTCGGCCATCAGCACAAAATTACGGTTTTTGGTCAAATTCTATTCGGGGGTGGAGCCCTTGTTTACCATCTTCCAGCCCAAAACGGATTTAATCCCGTTTCGACCTCCTTTGCGGGATCGTCATGGATGGGCGGCGGCGGACTAGATTGGCGAGTCCGGAAGCGTTGGGCCATCCGAATTATCCAGGCTGATTATGAACAGACGCGCTTCTATTCCGGCTCTCCGAGTCAAGGCAACTATCGAATATCAGTCGGTTTGGTCTACCGATTCGGAATAAAGTAACTTCTCTGCCACATTCCGAAATTTTTCTTTATTGAACGTCTGCCATTTTGGACTTGCAGAAGAGCCGACGCTCAGTGCAGATTACGAGTTCGTGGAGATCTCACTCGAAGGTAAAGGATCGCGCTCGGCGCTGCTAATTGCCGCGCTGGGTGTGGCGTTCTTTTTTTCTTACCAGGCCGTCCGCATTTGGATCGCGGATCATCGCGTTAATTCCGACAATCTGAATGCCATCAAAAGAGGCGCTGCGTTGGAGCCCGAAAATGCAGCCGCTTGGGATACTTTAGGACGCTTCCAGCAATTGGATTTTATAGCTGGCGACCCCAACCAGGCCATTAAAGCATTTCAAAAAGCCATCCAGGATGATCCGCTTTCCGCTTATTACTGGATGAACCTGGCCGGCGCGTATGAATCTGTCGGAGATGTAGCCCACGCCCGCGACGCATTTAGCCATGCGCGAGAGGTTTACCCCCTCTCCGCGCAAGTCGCCTGGAATTACGGCAACTTTTTGCTTAGGCAAGAGCAGCTAGCCGAAGGTTATGCTGAAATTCAGCTGGCCATTCGTGCGGATCCCGCGCTACTACCTCTGGCGATATCCCGCACATGGCGCTCCAATCATGACGTAAATACACTGTTGAACCAGGTGCTCCCGGCCGATCAGGAGGCTTATTTTCAAGCCCTTGATTTTTTCGCATCCGCCCAACAAGCGGAGGCCGGACTTATGGTTTGGCAACGCTTGATTTCCTTGGGAAAACCTTTTGCGTTGCCACGTTCATTTCCATTTCTCGATGAACTGATCCGCGAAGATCACTCCGCAGACGCAGTCCGAGTTTGGCGCCAGGCGCTCGTCGCTGCCAGCGTGTCCAGTCAGGAGCCACAAAATGGATCTGTGATATGGAACGGTGACTTTGCCGGCGATTTTACAAATGGAGGCCTCGGTTGGCGCTGGGACAATCCTATCGGCACATCAATCGACTTTGATGCCGCAATGGCAGGAAGCAAAGGGCGTTCTGTCCGCCTGGATTTCGGCGGCGGCAACAACCCTGATATCACTCAACCACTCGAGTACGTGCCGGTAGAGCCTGGCCGCACTTATCGCTTTCGGGGTTATCTGCGGACGGAATCGATTTCCACCGAAAGCGGAATGCGTTTTTCCATCTATGATCCCCATCACGGCGATGCCGTCGATCTGCAAACCGAGAATCTTACCGGCACTCATCTCTGGAATGCTGCGGAACTGCAGGTGGTCACGGGACCGGAGACGCGTTTCTTGGTGGTTTCTTTGCGTCGCAATACAAGTCGTTTATTTGACAATAAATTGAGCGGAACTGTTTGGATTGCGGATTTATCGATGATTCCCGCCAGCGCGAATGAAACCGGAGCGCAGCGTTGAAGATCGTCCGCATAGGTCTTTGCATTCTTTTCGCATTTAGTGTGCTGGCGTTCGGCACCGTGGAAGTTTGGTCTCAGTCGCTCCTCGAAATCGCCGCCGGGATGCTGTTCTTACTGTGGGCCATCATTGTTATTCTAGATTCGAAAGGCACGATTTATTGGAACTCGTTAATTTGGCCCATTCTGGGCCTCCTTGTCATGGGCATCCTGCAGCTCTTGTTTGGAGCAACACCGTATCGCTATCTCACGCGGCTGGAACTCTTAAGATTCGGGGCATATTTAATTATCTTCTTTCTGTCCGTGCAGGTTTTCCGCGAGCGGCCCGACCTTAAAAAGCTGGCGTGGTTTCTGATTTTCTTTTGTTTCGGAGTTTCTTTGTTCGGCATCATCCAGCATTTCACATCGGAAGGGGCGCTTTATTGGCTGCGCCCGTTGAAAGTCGGTGATCCCTTCGGACCCTTCGTGAATCGCAACCATTTCGCCGGCTTTGTTGAATTGACGCTGCCGATAGGTTTGGCCATGCTCGTTTTTCGCGGTGTGCAACGAGATGGGTATCCACTCGTAGGCTTATTATCCATTGTTCCAGCTGGAGCGCTGATTCTCTCCGGTTCGCGGGGCGGGATTGTCAGTTTCGCATTTGAAATAGCTGTGCTGTGGCTGCTAGCCAGAGGCAAGCAAGCATCCGAACGTCCGCAGTTTGTAGGAATCGGAATTGTAGCGCTGGCGGCTTTGGCGCTGGTCGCCTGGTTAGGCGCAGGCCGGGCGATTGAGCGATTTTCGACGATACATATTGGAGAAGTGACGGTGGACCGTCGCGTTTCGATGTTTCGCGGAGCAGCCCACATTTTTGAGGATCATCCAATCATGGGGGTTGGGCTCGGTGCCCTTGTCGCCGCTTATCCGCGCTATGAGACTGTTTATGACGGGAAGCTTGTGGATCACGTTCATGACGACTACATCGAAATGTTAGCGGAGACTGGATTACTCGGGGGAATTTGCGGTCTCGCGTTCTTGTGGATTTTGTTTCGCGAGGCCAAGTCTTGTTATGCCGCAGAGCAAGGGCATTTCTCTCGCGCTCTTCACGCCGGCGCGGTCGCTGGCCTGTGCGGGATGCTGCTTCACAGTTTCGTGGATTTCAATTTGCACATTCCATCCAACGCTTTGCTGTTCTTATTGTTGGCGCACCTGGCGACTTCAGCGCCGTTGGCAAGTGAAGCTGTTGTGACGCGACGGCGCGTGCGCGCCCGCGAAACGGATATCTCGCAAGCGAATAGGGCTTGGCACCGACATCCTCGCTAACATATAAGCTTCTCTGCATCGGCCAAATTCCGCGCAGGTCTTCGGAACTATTGATAGTTGTCGTCTAGGCCACAGCACCGTCTTGGTTGACACCGGCACGGGGCTAGGTAATAGTGTTTGCGGGGTTATCTATCATGGTTCCATCCGTCCGGTGCGTTTCGGACTGGCTAATAGCGAAGCCTGCCTTGTTGCTCCCTATTTTGTTGCTACTGGGTGCGCAGGTCTACGGCCAGCAAAGGCTCCAACGTCTCAACAGACCAATCAAAGAATCCAAGAATTGGCCGGACTTGCCGCTGCCCGGGTAGCCGATACGCCGATTGGAAGCGGCGATCTTATTCACGTGGAAGTTTTTGACGTTCCGGAACTTTCCCGAGACCTGCGGGTTAGTGAAACAGGCGACATCACTTATCCGCTGATTCCCGGCAAGATTCCAGCGAGCGGGTTGACCGCCGACCAACTGGAACAGAAATTGGCAAAGCTTCTGATCGAAAACGGTTTGGTCTCTCACCCGCAAGTTTCGCGTCTTCGTAAAAGAACAGAACAGCCAGCCGGTTTCTTTGGTAGGCGCCGTCGAAAGGCCGATGGTTTACCAAGTTATCCGGCCCACCACCTTACTGGAATTGCTGGCACAGGCAGGAGGCGTCACGGATGAGGCCGGCAGTGTGGTAATCGTCACGCGTAACGGGCATCCGACAAGACGATAAGAATGGCGCGGCAGGGACGATTGACAGCCACTGGCCTGGATACGCAGACGATCACAATTCGTCTGCAGGATTTACTGGAGTCGGGAAATCCCGTTTACAACATTCAGATTTACGGCGGCGATGCTGTGAGCGTTCCACGTGCGGCATCGTGTACGTTATGGGAGCGGGAATTCCCAACCCGGGCGGCTATATTCTCCAGAGCCACGGGGAGCAAGTCACCGTTCTGAAGGCGGTCGCGCTCGCGCATGGCCTGACGGGTTTTGCAAAGGCGGATCAAGCGGTCATCATGCGAAACAATACCGATACCGGGCAGAAGGACATGATACCGGTACACATTAAGCAGATCCAAAATCAGAAAGCCGATGACGTCACCATGAAATCGAACGACATTCTTTATGTTCCCGACAGCAAAGGTCTAAAGGTCTTAGCAAGAGGTGCCGAGGCGGTATTACGATCGGAACTGGTTTGGCCATTTACAGGTTCTGATTATGATTAGTGATGTACCGAGTGATTTAGGATAATAGGATAAATGGAAGAGCCTTCTAGAATCAGCAAATCTGCGCGACCGGAAAGCGGCGGAAGCATTAACCGTTATTCCCGCACCTTCGGTTCTTTCCTGGGAGCAGGTTCCCAGAGAACCGCACTTGCTCGATTACGTCATCATTCTGCGGAAGCACCAGTGGATGATCGCTCACATTCTTTCTGACTGTTGTAACCATTGTCACGCATCGCGTCGTTCAAAATGAAGCCGGTGTACGTGGCGTCGGCACGAGTCGAAGTAGACAAAGAATCGCAGAACATGTTGCCGTTCGCGGATTCGAACTCTTACGATGAGTTCATGGATATGGAGAATTATCTCGAGACGCAGGCGAAAATT
>CAVSWI010000003.1:0-271045 GCA_963731535.1 uncultured Acidobacteriota bacterium
AAAAGTAGAGTATTACTTCAAATGTCCGGTTACGAGCGCTTGGCGAAGGTTACCCAACACCTATTTAGTGGGTACGAGCGCGGTAGAATAGTTGTTTAGCGACTGGAAACTATTTCTGGCTCAGGAAATACAAATCGTGCTGACCGCCGGGGCGCGCGTAGACAAAGGTGGAAAGATCGTGCGAGAAATCGTAGCCGTTGCCGCTGAAGGCGATGCTGAACGAAAAGGGAAGCGTTAGCGCGACCTGAACGGGGCCGGCCAGTTTTCCATCGATCCAGGGTTGGCGATAGACAGTTATTTGCCCGCGGGCGGCCACGGCGTACAAAAACGATTTGTGATCCGGAGCGAGTACGACGCCAAAAGTCGCCGCGCCTGGAACCAAGGCGTCGCATTTATTGTCGGCGAGAGAAATCTGGTAGATTCCCGCGCGTCCCCCTCTTGGTACAAACGCGAACAAATATTTTCCGTCCGCACTCTCGTCGGCGGCAAACGCACACAAGTCCGAGATTTTACGCAAATCCGAACCGTCGACATTTACTTTCCAAGTGGATATCTTCGAGGGTGGTTGAAATGAACCCATGTAAAGGGCCTTATCATCACTGCTCCAGATGCTCGTGGCGATATATTCTCCATTCCATGGCACTTCGTGAATGCTGCTGCCGTCTGCACTCGCGATGTAAATCCGGCTCGACTTCTTTGCGGAGTCCACGTAATTAACCTTGCTGCTGTCGTGCGACCAGGTGCCGGTGGCCAAATGTTCCGAGGAGGCCACCCTCACTTTGTTCTTCCCGTCGATGTCGGACAACCAAAGTTCGGAGTGGCTTACTTCCGGAGAAGTGATGTACATCACGCGTTTGCCGTCGGGCGAAATCGAAGGTTGGGTGGCAATCTCGGAAACGATGTCCACGGATTCTTTCGAGCGCACGTGGTAGGCGGTGAGAAAGCCGGACGATTTTCCATTTACATAGTAAAAACCCTTTCCGCCCGGGTCCGGCATCGGTGAAAGGTCTGGACCGGCGCCCAAGGTTACCTGCGTCAAGGAGCGATCCGCCAAATCGTATTTCCAGATGTTCGTCAGCCCGTTAATAGTGTGGCTAAAAAGCAGCGACTTTCCGGGGTCCGCCCATTCTGCGTGACCCACGTCTCCCGGTACTTCGCCCAGATCGGACTGTGAGTGGGTTGAAATGGTCACTTTGTGAAGCCGAGTGTCACTTAATGCGGAGGTCGCCGTGGCCACTAGCAGAGCATCGCCACCGGGGTAGGGCAATAATCCAATTGGATAACCGGCGGCTTCGTCGAATTTGAAGATCTCTTCCGCGCCGACACCGGACTTGTTCGCACGAAATATCGTTGGGGCTGGCGGGTTCAAGTAGAAAAGAGAATTGCCGTCCACGGATGGAACTACTGCGCCGCCTGTCAACACCTTTCGCGGCGCACCGCCCAGAGTGGGAACAGCCCAGATTTCGTAGTTTCCGAGGGAGCGCTGATAGAAAATCTCGCCGCCGTCGAACGAAAAACCGCTCACATTCTTGTCGCCTTCGTCGGATGTGAGCTGTAGGGGTTCGCCACCGGAGGTGAGCATGACGAAGACCTGAAACGTGCCGCTCACGGGTGAAGCGAATGCTACTGTATGGCCGTCCGGCGAGAGCGTTGCTCGCTCCATGGGTTTATTCCAGTGGCTGATTTTCTTCACTTGACCGGTAACAATTGGCGCGCTTGCGTGGTTCCAAAAGTGAAATGCAGCGAACGACACGCCTAGCACGATGATGGCGCACAGCGCAGCCAGAATATATTTCCAGCCCCCACCGCTGGATACAGGCTTTGCAGCCGCATCGCTGATACTACGAATTGATGCCGAGGAGCCTGGAGGCGCGGCGGCGGCATTGTGCGGACCGCTTTCGGCGGACGCGGGAATGCGGCCCGAATCCGTATCTCTCCGAAGGCGCTTCAAATCCGCACGCATTTCCGGCGCCGACTGGTAACGCAGGTCGCGCTCTTTTTCGAGCGCCTTGTTTATGATGTCTTCGAACTTTGCGGGAACATCCGGATTCAATCGCACGGGAGCCACGGGAGCCTGGTGCAGAATCGCGTCGGTGATCACTCCGGATGTGTCGCCGCGAAATGGGAGGACGCCGGTAGCCATCTCATACAGCACTACGCCAAAAGAGAACAGGTCGGTGCGCGCGTCAAGTTCCTTGCCGCGTACCTGCTCGGGCGACATGTATGCCACGGTGCCGACTGCCACGCCGGGGCTGGTCAACATCTCGGCCCCGACAGTGGGCATCGACGAAACGCCGACGCCTTGCGCGATGCGAGGTGAGGGCGCCAGCTTGGCCAGGCCGAAATCGAGAATCTTGGCGTGTCCGCGCTTGGTTACAAAAATATTGGCAGGCTTGATGTCGCGGTGAACCACCCCTTCGGCGTGGGCCGCGTCGAGACCGTCCGCTACTTGAATGCCCAAGTCAAGAATGGCATCCATTTCCATCGGCTGGCCGCCGATGCGATGCTTGAGCGTCTGACCGTCCAAATACTCCATAGCGATGAAAGCGTGACCGTCCTCCTCACCGATCTCATAAACGGTGCAGATGTTCGGATGATTCAACGCTGAGGCGGCTTGCGCTTCGCGACGGAAGCGGTCCAACGCCTGCCGATCGCGCGCAACGTCGTCGGGCAGGAATTTAAGGGCGACGAAGCGGCGCAGGGTGATGTCTTCGGCTTTGTACACCACGCCCATGCCGCCGCCACCGAGTTTTTGAACGATGCGGTAATGCGAGATGGTCTGGCCGATTCGAGATGAGGATTCCGGCATGCGCGCACATATTAAGTGGGGAGGGAAAGCAAGTCAACGAAGAGGGACAGCCAGGGCTAAGTCCTTCCATGAGAAGGCCGGTGAGTGTCAAGGGTTTTTTCTTTTTTCTCTTTTTTCTTTCTTCTTCTTTATTTCTTCTTTTTCCAAATTGTTCCCATGGAGCCAAGCCGCCTCTGTCGCCACCCTTCCATCCGCACTCTTTGTTGAGCGATTGTCGCTCGGTGCAAGTTGGGCGTACTCGATTCAGTCCTTTTGGGCCAACGGCCCGCGAAAACTGATGAAAATCACTTAGAGGTAAGATCGCAACGGCGCCGGGCGGTGAGGTCGTACCTACATTGGAGAAGTCGAAGCTGTGTTTCAGTCTGATCCGGAGCGTGCGTGATTGAGCGAATAATTGGGCGTCGTTGTTTTCCCCTGAGGAGCGGCGATAGCCCGCGACCCTGGTTAAAGTAACCGCAGCACGCTCTCCGCTCCCGCCAGGAGGAAGTGATGTCCCACAGGATAGCGGGAATCGATGTTCATAAAAAGATGCTGGCGGTAGTTGTGTCTGACGTGGAAGTCGACGGTGAGTACCAGTTTGAGCGACGAATGTTTGGCAGCAACCCCGAACAACTGCGATCGTTGGCTGCATGGCTGCTCGAGCAAGAAACCGAAGAAGTAGTCATGGAATCGACGGCGCAATATTGGAAACCAGTGTGGGAAACGCTGGAACGGTACTGGAAGCCGGTGCGCCAGAAGCGAGAAGGCGCAAGCCGGAGGTCAGGAACGTTGCACCTGGCGCAGGCGCAGTCCAATCGCGGACCGCGAGGACGCAAGAGGGATTTCCCCGATGCCGAACGCCTGGTGAAGCGACTGGTGGCTCGGGAATTGACTCTGAGCTTTGTGCCCGATGCCGAGCAGCGTCTGTGGCGGACGGTGACGCGGAGAAAGTACCAGCTGACGCGCGTTCGGGTGCGGCTGCAAAACCATTTGGAGTCTCTTCTGGAAGAGGCCCACATTAAGTTGTCCAGCCTGGTTTCGGATCTGCTAGGTGTCAGTGCCCGACGCATGCTGAAGGTGCTGGCAGAAGGCGAAACCAACCCAGCAGCTCTGGCTGCACTGGCTGATCGGAAATTGCGTGCCACGCCGGAGCAGTTGTGTGACGCTCTGGGCGCGTGCACGGAGCTCAATCCCGTCTACCGACGACTGTTGAACATGATGCTAGAGGAGTTGCGATTGATCGACGAGCAAACCGGTCAGCTCGACCAAGAGATGGCGAATCTGCTGAGTCGGCATCAAGATGCGGTCGAGCGACTGGCGGAAGTGCCCGGACTAGCCGTCGATTCGGCACAGCAGATCATTGCCGAAGTGGGTGCCACGGCCGCAACCTTTCCTTCGGCCGAGCAGCTCTCCTCGTGGGCGGGCACCTGCCCAGGCGACGAGGAAAGCACAGGCGTGAATTACAGCCACCGGTCTCCGAAGGGCAACCGCCACATGCGGCGCCTTCTCAACCAGACCGCCAACGCCGCAGTAAAGACCAAAGGAAGCATCTTCGAGATCGTGTATCGCCGCTCGGTCCCGCGACTGGGACACAATCAAGCCATCGGGGCCATCTCCCATCGACAGTGTCGACTGATCTGGCTGATCTTGCACCAGGGAGTCCGGTACGAAGAACGGGGTCCAGCCGTCACCAAACAATCCAAGCAAAAGCGCACCGCAAGAATGATCCGACAACTCCGGAGACTCGGCTATCGGATCGAACCACCGAAACCTCAACCCAGCCAAGCACAAGTGCAGTGATTTTCGACCCAGTAGGTGCTGCTACCTGATTAGCGACCTCTGTTCCCCCTTTCGAAGGAAACTGGGCCAGGACTTAGTCGCAGTCACCTGATCTCGGCGGTCGAGCTCGGCTGTCTGGATACCCTCTCTCTTCTTTCCTTCTTCTTTGCTCCTTTTTTTCTTTCTTCCTGACGTTCTCAGTTTTTCACAGAGAAATTTCGCGCCAGGATCGCCTAGGAACGACGATGGCCAACTCCCTGGACCCCTAGCATCCCCTGTTTTGTCAGCACTCTCAGAATCTCACTCCTTTCTCACTCTGGCCGGACACATGAAACTGACCAATGAGCAAACCCAGAAATTGCTTTGTGACTTTGGCATTTGGATCACCGAGGCGTGTGACAAATGCGGACAGTTGCTCGGCTCGTCGCGACTCGGCGCCCTTCGGACAATAAGCCTCACCAATACCCCCACTTGGAGTTTCTACCTCTCGCTCCTCTCTATGGCAAGGTGTCTCTAATATGTAGTTGACATCATATGGAGTATATGCCATATTATTAGGGTGCGATGGACCGTTGAGCTGGCCGACGAATTTGGGCCGGAGTTCGACGCGCTGCACGAAGATGTGCGGACGGAGATTCTGGCGTTGTCGCTTGTTCTGGAGGAATTTGGACCACAGTTGGGGCGGCCTCGTGTTGACACGCTCAACGGCTCCCGCCATGTAAACATGAAGGAGTTGCGGTTCAGCGCGGCAGATGGTGAATGGCGAGTGGCCTTCGCGTTTGATCCCAAGCGCAGGGCAATCTTGCTTGTGGCGGGAGATAAATCGGGAGGTAGCGAGAAGCGGTTCTATCGCGAGTTGATCAGAAAGGCAGATGTCCGTTTCGACGCCCATCTTGCTCGGCTGAAAAAGGAAAGGAAATAGCCATGTCTGTGAACGTGCGTGACAAGATCGGAAAACTGAATGCCACCCAGCGAAAGAAGGTCGAGAACCGTGCGGCTGAGTTAATTGCCGAAGAAATGAGCCTGCGCGATCTTCGGAAAGCCCGGAAGCTTACACAGGCACGCGTCGCCAAGGTTCTCGGGGTCACTCAGGATAGCGTCTCGCGGCTTGAAAAACGTACCGATATATTGCTGTCGACTCTAAGGAAAACAGTCAAGGCGATGGGCGGCGACGTTCGTATTGTTGCTGAATTTCCCGATCGTGCGCCCGTAGTGCTGTCTGATTTATCTGAGGACGATCCGCCCCGCAAATCGTCTCGGAGACCTGCCCACGCGCATGCTTAAGACTAGCGTGCCTGAAAGACAGGCAATCGCAGTCTACGGCAGGCGGGTGCCCTGAATGGACAACTGCATTTCTGTGGGAGAACGGTGGGCCCAGCGTCGACTTGAATTCGTTGGTCACATCTGCTTCCGGAGCGTATTTGAACGTCGCGTTTTGGAGCAACGCAAGCGGGGAAATCGTCCCGGGAGGAAATCCCCCCAGTTGCGACGGCGCCGAATCCTGCGGTCACACATACTTGCTGATCCCCTGCGACGAAAATCATCCAGACATCGAAGGCTGCGACTACAGCCCGGTGGATTCGGGCACTCCGGTTGAAGTGCGCCCGGCGGACATCACGAAGGCACCAGCAGTGGCGGTGAGTCAGGTCAACCCGTCGCCGGCCGAAATGATGGCTCGATTCCGGACCTTAAAGGCAGGCCGCAATCGTCGCTTCGGCGCCCCGCAAACTTCGCCGCAGTAGTGTGGCCGAAAGCGTCTGCATCGAGCCCGCGCATAGCGAATACGGTCTTGAGGAGGCGTGCTTCCAATCGTTGTTTGCAGCTTGCGCCTCCTCAGCGCCTGCGGCGGAGGAGGCGGGAATAGCAGAGGCGCGGGAGGCGCCACGCCGACTGTCACCATATCGGCGTCTTCCAATACGACGACGGCGGGTTATGCCCACGGCCATGGCTGGTTGGGATCCTCGCCCATGAAACGAGACCGAGTCAAATACCGGGGACCTCATGTGGTACAGCCGCACTCCCCAAGACGTTGCCACCTTCGTCAGCGATGCCATTGCTTGGACAAGTTCCAATCCGCAACTCAGGACTGAGCCTTCCCCCACTCCACCGCTAGTGTCGATCTTGGAACGAATAATCACAAGAGGGTTTGCCCGTGAAATCTACCGTGCGACCAAACCCCAATTCCTTCATCTTATGAGCTTGTTTAGGCGGCTCAGCAGTCTAGAATTACCTTCTGTACCAAAACTGGACTGATCATGGCGAAACCAATTTTGTTGAGTGTGGATGACGACTCCGACGTTCTGCGGGCGATCGAGCGCGACCTGCGCTCAAAGTACGGCGCTGAATACCGTGTGATAGGAAGCGATTCTCCCGAGGGAGCACTCACCCTCTTGAAGCAGTTGAAGGTGCGCAACGACAGCGTGGCCCTGCTTCTTGCCGACCAGCGCATGCCTCACATGGATGGTGTCGCATTTCTGCAGGAAGGAATGCGGATCTTCCCCGAGGCGAAGCGGGCACTGCTCACCGCCTACGCCGACACGAACGCTGCGATCAGCGCCATCAATCAAGCCAACATCAACTACTTTTTCTTGAAGCCGTGGGATCCTCCCGCCGAGCACCTCTACCCGCAATTGGATGATTTGCTCGATGATTGGCGAGCTTCCTACCGGCCAACATTCGAGGGAATCCGGGTATTGGGGACACGCTGGTCGCCCCGGTCGTATGAGTTGCGAGACTTCCTGGCGCGCAACCGCGTTCCCTATCAGTGGATTGACGTCGAGCTTTCCGCCAACGACCCGGAAACCAAGCGCCTTCTGGAAGCTCTGGGGCCGGAGGCCACCAGCCTTCCGGTCGTACTCTTCCCGGACGGCACGAAACTTCTTGAGAGCGTCCCGGCGGAAGTCGCGCAAAGGGTCGGGTTGCGGACACGCGCGCAAACCAGCTTTTACGATCTGGCGATCGTGGGTGGAGGGCCGGCTGGCCTGGCTGCTGCTGTCTATGGCGCGTCGGAAGGCCTGCACACGGTGATGATCGAGCGCGAAGCGCCGGGCGGGCAGGCAGGAATGAGTTCGCGCATCGAGAACTATCTCGGATTTCCGATGGGGCTCAGTGGCGGCGATCTGGCCCGGCGCGCGGTGGTGCAGGCCCAGCGTTTTGGAGTGGAAATCCTGTCGCCGCAGGAAGCTGTCGGCGTCCGAACCGAAGGGTCTTACCGGATCATCAAGTTGGCGGACGGCAACGAGATCTCCTGCCACGCGCTGATGATCGCCACAGGAGTGCAGTGGCGGCGACTCGAAGCCCCGGGAATCGATCGGTTGCAGGGGGCGGGTGTCTACTACGGCGGTGGCTCCACGGAAGCTCTGTCCTGCAAGGGCGAAATCGTTTACGTGGTGGGCGGCGCGAATTCGGCGGGCCAGGCAGCCATGAACTTCGCGAAGTACGCGGACCGCGTGGTCATCGTCGTGCGAGGGAGCTCTCTCGTCGAGCACGATGTCGCAGTATCTGATTGACCAAATCAAGGAGACGCCCAACATTCAGACTTTGGCCGCACGCCAGCGTGTCCGAGGCGCACGGCGAAACGCATCTGGAAGAGATTTCGTTCCTTTGTTCGGATACCGAACAAGGTGGAGCGCGTGCCGGCGAGTGCGATGTTCATCTTTATTGGAGCGCTGCCGCGAACCGACTGGCTGGCCGATGTCGTCGAGCGCGACGAACGCGGCTTCATCCTGACCGGTCCCGATCTGATACGAGACGGGCAGCGTCCCAAGGGCTGGGCGCTCGATAGAGATCCTTTCCTGCTCGAGACTAATGTTCCCGGCCTTTTTGCGGTAGGCGATGTGCGGCATGGTTCGGTGAAACGGGTCGCTTCCGGAGTCGGTGAAGGATCGGTCGCCGTGCAGTTCATCCATCAGTATTTGAGCAAGGTATAAATGGTCGAAAAATCAGAACTGCTTCGCGTCCCGGTATTCGCCGATCTGCCCGACGATCAGATCACCTGGTTCATCGGCCAATGCGGAAGAGATGCGTCTCAAGGCGGGTGATACATACTTTCGCCAGGGCGATCCGGCGGACGCCATGTTCGTCATCCTGGAAGGACAAGTCCAGGCGCGCGGCGAAATCGGCGGCGAAACAGTCGTGATTTCGATGAAGCCGGGCGACGTGACCGGAGTGCTGCCCTTTTCCAGAATGAAGCAGTTTACGGTGGGCGCACGCGCAGTCACGGACGCCCGCGTCCTGCGTTTCCCTTCTTCGCTGTTTCCCGAACTCGTACAGAAGATGCCGGAGTTGACCCAGCGTCTGGTCGGCCTGATGTCCGACAGAATTCGCGAAACCACGCGCCTGGAGCAGCAACGCGACCGCTTGGCTTCTTTAGGAAAGCTTTCGGCAGGACTCGCGCATGAACTCAACAATCCAGCTTCCGCCGCCAAGCGCGCCACGAGCCAGTTGCGCGACGTCCTGAAAAAAATCCGCGACGCAAGCCACGAATTGGGAAGGCGCGACCTCACCGCCGCCCAGAAATCGGAAATCGAGAAGCTGGAAGCTTCCTTCGTCCAAAGCAACGAAGTTCCGCCCGATCCGCTCGCCATCAGCGACCTCGAAGACCAGATTGATTCCTTGCTGCGCAGTCACGGGCAGAACGACTTGTGGCAAATGGCAGCCGATCTGGCGCGGAAGAACGTCAAGCCGGAAGCGCTCGAATCGTTGTTCGCCATCCTCGATGCAGACACCGCCCGAGCCGCCCTGGTGAGGATCGCTGCTTCGGTCGAGGTCGCAACCCTGCTGAACGAAATCGAGAGCGGCACGTCGCGAATCTCAGATCTGGTCCGTGCCATCAAGGAATACACCTACATGGACCAGACGCCCGTGCAAAACGTCGATATCGTGAAAAGTCTGGAAACCACGCTTACCATCATGAACCACAAGCTCAAACGCGGAGTGGTCGTGCAGCGCGACTACCAGCGCGTTCCTCTTCTCGTGAATTCATTCGGGAGCGAGCTGAATCAGGTTTGGACCAACATCATCGACAATGCCATTGACGCCATGGGCGGCAAAGGCGAGCTTCGAGTTCGAACCTATCGCGAGGACAATTGCGTTGTGGTTGAGATCGGCGATAACGGTCCCGGGATTTCGCCCGAAATGCAGCCGCACATCTTCGAACCCTTCTTCACCACGAAGGGAGTGGGCGAAGGAACCGGGCTCGGCCTCGACACGGTTCAGCGAATTGTGAAGAAGCACAGGGGCAATATTCAAGTCAGCTCGAAACCCGGCGACACACGTTTCCAAGTGTGGCTCCCGTTGGCGGACGGCCTGACTTAGGATTGTCCCGCCGACACCTGCAGCCATTTCTCAACGCTAAGATCCACGCTCTGAGCTTCGCAGTAGTGCCCCTGCTCACGAGGCAGGTGTACTATCCCGGCATAGTTTCAGAGTCAAGAGATTCGATCAGTTTTTTGACCCAGTAACCGCACGGTCTCCGACGCGTGCGGCGCTGGATGTGCATTTACCCTGAAGATTTCATCAAAGCGTCCGACCAACGCACTAGATTCAGCGTCTTCCGTTCGGGCAGAAGGCCATTCAGAGCAAAACAGTGTCACGCGGAACGTAACTGTTCTAAAATCAGGGTGAACGCGCCCGTAGCTCAGTTGGACAGAGCACCTACCTTCTAAGCAGAGGGTCGGGGGTTCGAATCCCTCCGGGCGCGCCACTCTAATCACTGCCCCACATCGGGTTTACGCTGCGTCTTCTGATTTAATTTGAACTACATTTTGTAGCCCAAGTAGCCCAACTAGAGAAAAACCCAGTCCCACACGTTCGCACCATTCCCGCCGCCACGCCTCGTCTCTTTCCAAACCGCTCGCGTAGAGGTCGGTCACGGATTGCTTGGAGTGTCCGAGCCAGAGTCGGATCAGATCCTCAGGCACCCGCGCTCGACGCAATGTCTCCGTGCGAAATCGACGAAAAGCATGGAAGCCAACTTTTTTGCCGGTAGCGTGTAGGGCTCGAAGGACGTTACGTTGTTGGAGTGGCTGTCCGCTCTTTGCGGCAAATAGATAACCGGATTTGCCGGCAACGTATTCGCGTAAGAGTTGGGCCAACGGCTCCGGGATGTCAACCACACGTACAGCGTTGGGTGTTTTCGGTGCCTGTTCTTGACCGTGCCAAATGCTTCGCCGTACAAGCAGTACTCGGAAATCCGGCGAGAGGTCCGTGGGTTTCAGAGCCATTGCCTCGCCGATGCGTATCCCGGTCCCAGCCAACAATGCGAAAAGCACACGATATCGCTTTTGTGCTGTGGCAAGGATTTCTCCGAGTTCCGCTTCGGTTACAGTTGGCCTGCGCTGCTCTTCTCTTTTAACGATCGGCATCCCGATAAAGTTGTGGTTCCATTTGCGAGGGTGAATTTCTTCGCCCTCCGCGTTAACCGCAGAAGCCACAACCATCTTTACCACCTTTGTGTAATTGACGATGGACTGTGCGGAAAGCCCCGCAGAGGCCATTTTCTCAATCAGCTCTTTTAGCGCGGCATTTCCCACTTCTGAAAGAGCCGTGTCGCCAAGATTCGGTAATAGCCATTTATCTAAGGCGTGCTGCCATCCCCAAATCGTAGCGGGTTTGACCGGCTTACGTCGCCGTGTAGAAAGAGAGTCAATCCATCTTTCTGCTTGGGCGCGAAATGTAATGGCCGGTGCTGTTTTTGTTGTGAAGGACTGCTCACTATTGATGCCCGCGGAGTCGATATACTCACGGAGCTTTTGTTTGGCAATGCTCGGGGTGCGGCAAACGCCTAGGGAAACAGTCTTCCTTTGACGGTATTCACCGGGCACATCAACCCAAAAGCGTCCGTAAGCGGGTACCTTCGGGTTCCACGGTTTGCAATGCTGGAACACACTGCCCCTTTGACCAATTCGACGTGACAAGGATGGTCCTCTTTTCCGCCTTGTCGTCGTTGCGGACGCGATGGTAGCACGGGCTGTCGAATCTTTCTTTGCGACCGGCGTTACAGTCGGATTTCGCTCGACGTTCCGCGAGCGTTTTGTTGGCTGTACCACGGACTGATTAGACCGCTTCTTCGGGCGACACTAACAGAACGCGGGTTCTTACTTTTTGTGGGGATCGGTTACGTTGGTGAGGTAATGACCACACTCGCTGCGACTAAAATGTCGGTCATCCAGGAATAGTGCTTATCCAAACGCCGGTAATTGCGCAAACGCCACATGCGTTGGGCAACCTCGTTATATTCGACGGAATCGGTAAGTTCTGCGACCAAGCCCGATACACTTCGGTCGTGAAAGTTCCCGGTCATGCGCCTGACGTAGCTCGACAAAAGGTACTTGGAGACCTCCGCGAGAGAGTGGCTTCCCGTTGTCTTGCGAATCGATTTCGCAAAGTTTGTCAGTCGGATATAAAACCGAAGCTCGGAAACCACGTCAGAGGGGGAAATTCGCCCAATCTTGGGGAATATCGCTGTATCTTCGTCAGCCAAGGCCATGAATCCGCCAAAGATCTCTTCAAGCGTGGCCGCCGCCTTTTCGAGAGTTCGGGTAGTTTTCTGGCGCTTCGACGCAGGACCCGTAATAGTTTTCCAGAATATTTCTAAATCCGGGGAATTCCGCATCAGAGCGACGATTCCAGCGAGAACTTGTGGAGCACAGCCGTCTTGACAGAGTTCGGCAAAATCTTCTCGCGCACCCGGCGACGTAAGTCGTTTCGCTTGATCCGCAGCCCATTCTTTAAGGTTCTGATTGACATCGATTCCCTTCGCCAGACGAGTCTTCTGGACGGTGTTCCAAAAGATGCGTTCAGCTTGCAGTTCTTCGATTCTCGGTTTGTCAGGCTTAGTCATGGAGAGTCTTTGGGCACTGCGATTATTTGGTAGCCGAGCTATTTCCCCAGCGGGCACGACGCGCGCGGCGAAATATTGCAAGGAGATTATCTCGCAGATCGCGCCGCTTTTGTCCCGTCGGGCTGACGTTCGGGACGGATTATCCAGCATTCCACTTGTGTGCGGATTTCCGCGATGACGGGATCCAAGCGCCGCGCCCCGAAAAACCGCGACCGGAGCGACTGCACCTGAAAAATGATACCGGTGAACTGGGTCATTAGGGCGTTAGCAGTTGCATCGGCGTCCAGATCAGTACGAAAACTGCCATCTTTCACGCCAGATTCCAAAATACCGAGAATACGATCTCTCCAACCTTCTTCGAATCGGCGAACGACGCGTGCGACATCGGGATGCCGTTGGGCATGCGCGAACAACTCTGTCATCACTGTGAACTGTTCGGGGACTTCGCGAAGTCGGACGCGCAACTCCTCGAACTCTCGGCGCAATTGGCCGAGCCCCGTAGAAGTTTTTCCCTCCGTCTGTTTTAACCTGCTGGTTCTGAGGTCCTCAAGAAGATGATCCAGCACGCCCCGAATTAAGTCCTGTTTTCCCGGAAAATGATAGTGAAGCGTCCCGTTATCGATTCCGGCTGCGGCGGCAACCTGGCGAATTCGGAAGCCTTCAAATCCTTTTTCGGCGATTAGCTTGTAGGCGATTTGAACGAGCTCGCGTTTCCGATTCGTGACGCCAGGAGTCATTTTCCATTCCTCCGCCAATGCGATAGCTAAAGCGGTCCTGTTTCACTTTGTATTTTACTTCCTATTCTGTCAACTGGTTGACCGAATAGGCGCCAAACGCTCTGCCCTAGCCCAAGCGGCTAATTGTCTAGCGATTTGCGCCAAAACCCGCTTGGGCCTTTTCACCCAACCTGGCACACAATTTTAATCTTGGTTGAAGACAATATTCTTTATTCTGTTGTACGACGTGGAATTTCGCTACCAATTATCCGTTTTGCCGCTGGCCAGTCCGAAATGGCGACATTCATTAAGATCGGTAATTCTATGTTCTTGCGGTACAGCAAGATACAAAACTGCTTAGATAAGAATTTGATATTTCAGAGTTTTGCGTTGGCTTTTTTAGTTATTCCATGCAAAGTTTCGCAGATATTTTAATTTTCACACACGGAAATTTAAATTCGTCGGTTATGCTGCAGATAATTATTCCCACATCGAGTTTATGGAACGAAAGGAAATGGTTTTGGCCCAGCTTCCGGTAGCCGACTCACGGAGCTATCCGCTCTGTCAGGCTTAAGCGAGACTAAAACTCGATGCGCAACTGAAACGCGATCATGCGGGGCGTGCTATCGCCCCCCAAACCGACACCGAGTAAGCCTGTCGGCGGAGAGGTCGTGTAAGTAAGAGCGCCAAACCCAGTCTGCGTAGTAGGCTTCCCCGGAATACCAGCCAGCGCCATGCTCGGAAGGCCGAAATTCGGATGGTTGAAGACATTGAAGAACTGTATGTCGAAGCGCAGCTTCACGCGCTCGGTTAGGAGAAACGATTTGGTAAGGTAGAAATCACTCCACGCAAAATCGGGGCCGCGTAGTGCGTTACGACCGAGGTTTCCGAATTGACAATTCTCCGGGCTGTCGCCACCGAGGCATGCGCCGGTACTCGGATCCACAGTAGAGACGAACGCATTGGGATTGAGCCACTGAACCGAGCCCGGTTGGGTGACGCCCGGTATGGCACTGTGTTCGTAGAGCGGCACGCCGGGAACAATGCTTGCGAATTGAGGTCCACTGCCGTTGACGATGCCATTTCCATTTGCTGAATAGGGCGTGCTTAGGACGGAGAAGGGAATCCCACTATGCCAAAACGCGGTTCCCGACACTTGCCAACCGTTCAGCGCGTAGCCAAGAAGCCGATTTTGGACCCTGACGGGAAATTGATAGACATATTGAGCGTTGAGGTTGTGGCGGATGTCGTAGTCGCAGGGACCGTAGTCTCGGGCTAAATCTCCTGGGAGAGGGGATAGGATTCCTCCGGCTGAGAACTGTAAGAATCCGCCGTTCGAGACGGTGTCCATGCAGCGGCTCCAGGTGTAGTTGACTTGACCCATTAGGCCGTGACCGATGCGCTTCATGGCAGATATTTGGAAGCCGTTGTAGTGACTGTTAGCACCAGTGGAAAATTGAGTCACTGCCCCGAATCTTGGATCAGTGGAGTGGGCATAAGGAAAAGGAGCGAAGCATCCGTCACAGACTGTTTGATAGCCGTTCACTTGTGTCAGATACGCTTGGTTTACAGCGCGGGTGCCGACGTATTGGGCGTGGATGCTTCCCGTGGTTCCCAATTCGTGTTCCAAACCAAGACTCCACTCTATGAAGTATGGTGCATGAAGCTTTCCGTCTGGGACCGCGGTGATGGCGACTGGAGGAAGACAGGTTGAGGGATTCGCTTGCGAAGACGCACAGGAAAGCTGGCCCTGGGGAAATCCCAGGCTGAAGGTCTGATCGGCGGCCACCGTTGCGTCAACCGCACTGTTAGGAATTCCGAGCGCGATGGCTGTGCCGCCGGCCGTGCCAAGAAGGCCGCCTTGGAAAGTTTTGACGTAAGGTGGGTTGACACCGACAACGTCGGCGATGCTGCCCGGCAAAATGTCACTGAAAAGGCCGAAGCCAGCACGGAGCACGGACTTGGATTCAAATTGCCATGCGATCGCCGTTCGCGGTTGCAGGATCGCGAGGGGCGTCGAGGAGAAGACCTTACCGAGACCGGTTTGAATGGTGGCGTTCAAAGGTTGATTCAGATCATGCGAGATGGAATCGAAAGAGCCGGGAAGGCGAGCAATTTGGTCGTGAGGATTTAATGGGTTGGAATTGAAGGTGTCTCGAATGCCGAAAGTCCATGTCAGCTTTCTGGTTACTTTCCAGGTGTCTTGCGCGTACAGATCCAGATTCAAGAAGTTGAATGGCTCGTTCGCGGACGTAGGGAACGTCTTCGTTGCCGTGGATGCGACCCCCTGAATGTATTGCTGTAGGGTGGCGTAGGTCACGGTCGGGACCGAGCCCTCGCCGAAATCATAGTCATTCAAGCGGAGGATTCGCGTATTCGTGCCAAACCGTAGTTCATGTGCCCCGCGGCTCCAGGCGAGGTTGTCGTTGATGAAAAACCTTGAGGCGCGTCTTCCCTGGACCCAGGTGTTGTCCAATCCTCCGATCGGTGTGAATGCATTTGGGCCGATGCCTTCCAGCACAATGGGAAAGGCGGAGAGAGTCTTCTGAAAATCTGCAGGTCCGAACAAGCTTTCGTACCACGAAAATGCTGGGTTGAAGTAGTTCACAAGATTCTGCGAAAAGACGTGCGTATATCCGGCTGCGAACGAGTACAGGGGTTGAGGGGAAAGAGCGTTGAACAAAGGATTGATGGGATCTGTATAGGCAGCTTGGAGTCCGGTGTCCGCCTGAAAGCGGAACCAGGTGGTGTTTTTCTCATTGACGTTGTAATCGATGCGAACAGTCTGGACCTGTTCGTGATCATCGCTTGAGTGCGAAACACTCTGGCTATTTGCGCAACCATTTCCTCCCGTGCCGAGCGGACACCCGAGTATTGCTCGTGGAGTCCCACTAGTATTTCCGTACAGGGAAAACATCTCTCTATAGAACGGCACCGACTGCGAAGGGAGTTGCTGCAAAACGTAATTCTGGAATGCCGTAGTTGGAACGATTGTCGGTGTGACAATGGGTAGTGCAATCCGCACCCACTCGCTATCGAAGAAGAAAAATAGCTCGTCACGAACAATTGGGCCGCCCACACTGCCTCCGAAGTGGTTTACGGTTGAGCGCGGCTTGTGATTTCCCGGAGTCGCATTCGTGAAATAGTTGGCCGCATTGAACTTCGAGCCATTCCACAACTCATATAGGTTCCCGTGAAACTGGTTCGAACCGGATTTTGTAACATAGTTAACTTGAGACGCTCCATACCGGCCCTGATCGACGGCATAGGAAAGCGTGTTGACAGTTACTTCGGATATCGAGTTCAATCCGAGAACGAGGTTTGTTGAGAGTCCACTGTTCAGATTCGTTAGCGGGTCGTTTGTTTCTAGTCCGTCGACGATGTAACCGTTTGAGAGAGCTGGCAGTCCATTGAACTCAACGTTGCCGTACCCGTTCGTCCCGCCAACAAAGTCATTGCCGCTGCCTGCCGTATTGATGAGCGCTCCTGGCGCGAACTGAAGTGGGTAGGTTAAGTCACCGCCCGGATTTGGAAGGTCTTCCAGCGCGTGTGCATCGAGAGTTGTGGAGGTATTCGAATTCTCCGGGTTAAGTATTGGAGCTTCGCTACTTATCTCAATGGCCTGCTCTGAATGTGCGATTTTGAGTCTGAAGTCAACGGTTTGTTTTTGGCCTAGGGCAGCCGATACAGCGTCATTCTGCTGTGGTTCAAAGCCGTCGGCTTCCACCTTTACTGTGTAATTACCGGGTTTCAGCTGCGGGAAGTTGAATCGTCCCGAATCATCCGTCGTGGCACTTCGCTTCAGTCCAGTCTCGTTATTCGTGACCGTCACTGTAGCGCGCGGTACTCCCGCGCTAGTCGCATCGCTCACTTGGCCGACGATCGCGCTGGTAGTTTCACCCTGCGAGAAGGCTACCTCAGGCAAGAGAAAATGAAATGACCCGACAAGAACAAGTATCGAAAGACTCCAACGCAGCATGGTTGTAGGCCCAACTCTATTTGTTTGGACCACTCTTATGGTTAACCTTACTTAATACACATTATTAATGCAAGTGAATATAGTATGAGAACGCCAAATGGACTAACAAGCCAAAGAGAAATGGATCAGTCGCTCTCTAGTGGACTAACTGAAAGCAATTTTTAATGGGGTTGGTTTGTGAAACTTCCTACAACGCTCCGCATCAGTCGCCTGGTGTTTACTGATCACCATTCCTGTTTCCGTGTTGGAAACCATGTAGTTTAGCGCCCCTATTTCTTTGACCCTTTTTGAAACCAACCAACCTGCGAAGCGGCGGCTAGGTAAATGTGATCGTGCCGAGCCAATCGCGATAGGATTACCGGCGTTGACCGTTAGTCGAAGGAGGCATCATGACGGAGGCTCGGTTTGTACTCGGCGTGGATCTGGATGGAGTCTGTGCAGATTTCTATGGCGGGCTTCGTGTGGTTGCGGCGGAGTGGCTGGGAGTTCCGATCGTCCAGCTAACCAAAGAAGTGAGTTACGGGCTTCCTGAATGGCCGCTGAATGCGGCAGGAGGCTACGAGGCGCTTCATCGTTTTGCCGTGACTCAGAGGGAACTGTTCCGCAAACTTGAGCCGCTGGAAGGCGCGCCTGTTGTGCTACGCCGCCTTTCCGTGAGAGATATACGGATCAGAATTATTACGCATAGACTGTTCATCAAGTATTTCCATCAAGAAGCAGTTCGTCAAACGATTGAGTGGCTCGACCACTATGACATTCCTTACTGGGACCTTTGCTTTATGAGAGAGAAGGCGGCGGTCGGAGCCGATTTGTATATCGAGGACTCCCCGAAAAACGTTGAAAAGCTTCGGGCCGATGACCACCCGACTATCGTTTTTACCAATTCGACCATTCGGGCTTTGCTGGGTCCACGCGCAAATTCATGGACCGAAGTTGAGGCGCTTGTCGTTGAGAGGATGGAGCAGTGGAAAGCCCAAAAGGGTTCCCAGGCATTTTGAGGCGAATGATCGGAAGTTCTAAAGGCCAATTCTGAAGCGTGCCAAGAACCATAGCGTCCGTGAGTTCCGTAGACTGATGTGATTCAATCTCTGAGCTATCTTCCCTGAATCGTGGCTAAAACACATGGTTTCGACCCAGGAAGTGACTTGTCCAATCGGAAAATCTCGCGGTAGGCTCAGTTGTTAATGCTAGTTGAGTCGAGGTTTCGCGTGCCTCGCGCTTCTGCGCCTTCTCCGTTTATGGCGCCCGGCGGACATTGCGCGCACTCCCAGCCCAAACAAGCTGAATAAACAGGCCGCCCAGAGCAACATTCCAAATAGCACTACAACCCAATCGCCCACGTCGGACAGACGCTCCCAAGGAATCGGGGGTCGCGTTGCAATCATCAAAATAGCCTCATCGAGCCTTATGCTCATCGCGACTGATCGAAAGGGCACTTCACCCTCAGAATCAAATCCATCGCGACCCGCTCGTTCGAATCTCCGCAAATATTCTTGAGCGACTGCATTGCAGGATTAAGTTTCAAATGGCTCCTCCGAATCGGGAAGCTTGTCTCCGTCTCGCGCGAACCACACATAGAGCGTGGGCAGGATGAAAATGCTCATGAGCAGGTCGGCAATCAAACCTCCTACGATGACAATCGCGAACGGGCGTTGCGAATCGGAGCCGATGGCGTGCGACAACGCGGCTGGCAGCAAGCCGAGTGTAGCTACAAGCATCGTCATCATGATCGGGCGGAGCCTTAGGACCGCCCCTTCAATCGCGGAGTCTTCTATCCCGTGACCACGCACGCGAAGTTGATTGATGTATTCGAGCATGATGACGCCGGTTTGCACCGACACGCCAAAGAGCGCCAGAAAACCCACGCCCGAAGAAACACTGAAATTGGTATGGGTGACAAGCAGCGCGAGCACGCCCCCGATGCGCGCCAGCGCAACGTTAGCCAGGATCAGTGCGGCCCATTTGAACGACCGAAACATGGTGTAGAGGATGACGAAAATCACCATGACCGTTAGCGGCACGATGACAAGCAGTCGTGCTTCGGCCCGCTTTTCGCTTTCGTATTCGCCTTCCCAGTCTATGTGATACCCGCGCGGAAGTTGAATCCCGGCGTTTACCTTCTGAATTGCTTCTTCGACCGCGCCACCTAGGTCGCGCCCGCGTACGCTGTACTTAATCGCGACATAGCGCTGATTTCCTTCACGGTAGATTTCTGAGCCGCCATCCTGTTCCTGGATTTTGCAAAGCTGCGCCAGCGAGACGCGTTCGCCGGAGGGAGACAGCAAGCGAATGCTTTCGATTGCGTCCTTCGTTGTGCGGTAGCGCGGGAGGTAGCGCAGCACCAGGTCGTATCGGGCCTCGCCTTGAAGCACTTGCGTAAGAGCATTACCGCCAACAGCGGTTTGGATGGCGTCCTGCACGTCGGCCACGTTGATCTGATAACGGGCGGCCTGATCGCGGTCCACTTCAAAATTTATATTTGGCTGGCCGAGCGCCCGAAAGACGCCGAGATCCTCAATTCCTTTTATACGTCGCATGATATTTACGACCTCATCGGATTTTTGTTCTAAAACCTTCAAGTCATCGCCATACACCTTTGTGGCCAATTCGCCCTTCACGCCGCTGACGGCCTCTTCCATATTGTCTTCGATCGGTTGCGAGAAACCCCACACGACGCCGGGAATCTTGATGAGTTCGCGATTCATGGATGCGATCAACGCTTCCTTGTCTTCGTGGAATCCAGGTCGCCACTGTTCCTTAGGTTTCAAATCCACGAAGTATTCGGTATTGAAGAAACCAGTCGTATCTGTTCCGTCATCCGGACGCCCCACTTGGCTCGTGCATTGCGGCACCTCAGGAAAGGAACACAGCAGGATCCGGGCCTGGTTCATCACGCGAATACCTTCGCTTGGTCCCGTGCTTGGAGCCAGAGTGCCGCGCACCCACAACGCGCCCTCATCCAGATGAGGCAGAAACTCAGACCCGATCGCGCCACCTACTGCGAGATAAATAGTCACCATCAAACCAATCAGCGCCGCACCGACCGTGATAAAGCGATGCTCAATCGCCCATCGCACAGCCGGGCGATACTCTTTTTTCAAGAATTCCATTACCGGGTTGCGCCATTCGCTCACGCCCTTGGCGAATAGCAGGCTCGATAGAACTGGAGCGACAAGCATGGAAAACAGGAGTGCGCCAAGCAGAGCAAAGGCCACCGTCCAAGCCATGGGCTTGAACAATCGTCCTTCCACGCGCTGTAAGGTAAAGACAGGAAGGTACGCCGTGATGATGATAGTGATCGCGTAAAACACAGGACGCTGGACTTCATGGGCCGCATCCCGTATGCATTGCATAGTTGTTTTTTCGCCGCGGGCGGCGAGATGGCGAACGATGTTTTCCACCATGACCACCGCACCATCCACAACCATTCCGAAATCCAATGCGCCGAGTGACAGCAGGTTAGCCGGAATACCCTTCAGGTTGAGGCAGGTTGCTGCGAACAACAGCGCAAACGGGATAGTCAGGGCGACGATAATCGCCCCACGGATATTTCCGAGAAACAGAAACAAGATGATTACAACCAGGATGATGCCTTCCGTCAGGTTGTGAAGCACCGTGTGCGTGGTGTAGTGCAACAGATCGCTGCGGTCGATGAACGGAATCACTTTTACCCCGGGTGGCAGAATGTGGTCGTTCAACTGCTGAACCTTCGCGTTGATTCCTCGCAGTGCCTCGTCCGCATTTGCGCCCTTGCGTAAGAGGACAATGCCTGAAACCACATCGCCGTTATCGATGATCTTGCCGTCTTCGCGATGAATAGCTCGGGCGAACTGGCCGAGCCGAACTTTCGGTCCTTGCGCAACGACGCCGATGTCTTTTATGCGCAGCGGTGTGCCGACCTTGCTGATGATGACTGTGTTTTCGATATCGCGGACATTTTTGACCAGGCCCACTTCTCGAATATTCACTTGCTGCATGCCGTTTTCGATAAAGCTGCCGCCAGCGTTCGCGTTGTTGTTGGTGAGCTGCTGCTCCAGTTGGGCCAAGCTGAGTCCGTACGCGATCAACTTATTGGGGTCGACACGCACTTGATATTCCCGTGTGGGGCCACCGAAACTGGAAACGTCAACGATATCCGGGACCGCTTTGAAGTTTTTCTCGATGACCCAGTCTTCGATCGACTTCAACTCCATCACGTCGTATTGGGGATTCGTGCTGTGCAGCGTGAAGAAATAGATTTGGCCGACCGGACTCCAGTCTGTGCCCATCTGAGGCTGCACGCCGGGCGGCAAGGTAACTTGTGTGAGTCGTTCGAGCACTCGCTCCCGGTCCCAGGCATTGGCCTCCTGATCATCAAAAATCAGCTTCAGGTCGGAGAGGCCGAAAAGCGAGAACGAGCGCAAATGAACGACGTGAGGGATGCCGTTCATCACAATCTCAAGCGGAATCGTTACCTGCTGTTCGATTTGTTCTGCGGAAATTCCCGGCCACTGCGTGATGATTTCCACGTAATTGTCCGCTACGTCCGGATAAGCTTCGACTGGAAGCTGATGGAACGACACCGCACCCCAGCCGAACAGCACCAGCGCCACTGCCAGCACCAGAAAGCGATTCTCTAAAGCAAAATCGACCAGCTTGCTTATCATTACTGCTCCGATGTGTTTTGTAATTCCAGTGCGTTGACCACAACCTGCTGTCCCGGTTGCAATCCGGACAGCACTTCCTGAATACCGTTTGGCGACATGTCGCCGCTTTTCACTTCTACTCGGCGAAACTTTCCGGCTCCCGCGGGAACGTAGACCCAATCCCGATCGTGCATATTCAAAATGGCGGAGGCCGGTACGGCGGTGTGGGTTTCCTTTGTCAATCCATGGAACGCAGCCGTCACAAACATGCCGGGGCGCAGCATCCCGGGATTGCGCACTTCGATGCGAACCTTCGCTGTTCGGATATTGGGATCGAGGACAGCGCCGATGTTGCTGATCGTCCCTTTGATAATGTCTTTCGGATAAGCGTTCAGCCGGATGTCTGCTGTCTCACCGAGGTGCACGCCGGGCAGATCGTTTTCGTAAACGTCACAAACCACCCACACGTAGGACAAATCGGAGATAGCGAACGGATTTGGAGACGACAGTCCTTGCACGCCCGCCGCGTTGGTTACCTGCTGGTCGGTGATCACACCGGCAACAGGCGCGTATATATCCACGGTTCCAACCGGATGACTTGGATCGTTGCCAAGAAGGCGGAGATGCTCCGCGGTGGTTTCCAGCGTAACCTTCGCATCGTCTTCCGCGTCCTGTGCCGCTTCTAAGTCCGCTTCCGCGATGGCTCCATGCGCGAGCAGATCCTTGTCCCGGTTCAACTGCTTGCGCGCGAGAAGCTCGTCGGCTACCGCCTTGCGGTAATCGGAAAATCCATTTGAAACATCGTCGCTTCGAACGCGAAGCAACAACTGGCCCTTTTCCACCCGGTCACCCAGCCGGGCTCGGATTTCGACCACGCGGCCGGACGCTAACGAGATGACCGGAACCGTGCGCGCAATATCTGGCAGCACACTGCCGGTGGCCTCCAATGAGGACGGAGCAGCATGCTCAACCGCCGCCACAACCGGAAACTGCTCGGGATGCTCGACTGTGACGACGCTGGAATCCTGCTCTTGTTCGACCGAAACGTTCGCAGGCACTCCCTCTGTGGCCTCTCTTTTATTGCTGCCACAGCTCGCTAAAAGTAATGTGGCTACAAACGCCATTACAAATACACGCCAGCTTATGCATGTCATGTATGACCTCACACCTGACTGCCCAATGCAGCCGATTTATAAAATGATTCCTCGAAAAGGGCAGAACCCTTCGGGAGATGTGCAGTCGGAGAAATTGCGCGGCTCGTTACGCAGACCTACGCCGAAAAAGAATGCGGCTGCACGTCTACGCATCGATAAGCCGAGCGATTAGGAGTGGTGAACTTCGGAAGGAGGTGCTCGTCCTGCGTGCGAGATTACGAAAGAACTGAGATGGAACCCAGCATTCGAAACGGCAATCGCATCCGCGCGCAACGCTATATGCGGCAGAACTTCGCGGCACAAGCAGAGTCCGTCTCGCGATTGTGGCGGGACGCCAATCGTGTCCGTCGCGCGGCTGGAGGTCGAAGTCCACTCCGACGCAAGTGCATTGAAAGCGGCCGGGAATGCCGCCGGTTCGGCGCGCGAAAAACCGCCGTGGCCATCGTTGAGATATATCGCGACCGGTCTTCTAAACCATGCCGTGACGAGCACCAAGTCAACCGCGCGGTCGCCGTTCACATCGCGCGCTTCGATCAGCAAGCCGCCGGTTGGAGCCACAATCCGAATCGATTGCCGGCCCGATTCCGAAAGCTGAAGCTGAATCCAATAGTCAGTTGTGCCCGAGTTGTTCGGTCCGGCTTGAACGCTGGCTAAATCCGGCCGACGGTCCCCATCGAAATCCGCAATCGCGAACGGCGAACCCGCCGCAAGCGAATTAGCGGGCGGATTCTGATCGTTCGAATTCGCCGCGGCAGTCCCACCGAAAAAGCCAAGGTGCAACAATAAAAATAGGAGGGGGAGGAAGAGAGGGCATCTCGTCGAGAGTTCGCCCGTCAAGGCCGAGAGAGGGCCGAACCTGGCAGTGGGGTTGTAAGCGACTTTTGCCATAGCACTTTTCGGTTTTACGATACCATCCGTCAATCGCCTTGGGAAACGAGAAATTCCATATAGACGTTAACCCTGTGAACAATTGTATCGCCACGATCGGGGTTCGGTATGAACTACGTCCTAATAACTCGAATAACTGGACATGTCAGCCGAAAGTCCCTCTCGGCACGAATTCACCTCGAAGATTTAATGTGCTGGCACTGAAGACTTTTGAGCGTTACCCTTGGCCAGTATGAAGTTGTATCCGAGCCCGCGGAAGCCAATTTGTGCTCTTGGCGCCATTCTTGTTCTCGCCTTCGTACCCTTGAAAAAGGCAAATGGTCAGGCTGCAGATTCTTTGTCGCAAGTGAAAAAAGTGTTCGTAGACTCGCTGGGTACGGACAAGGGCGCGACCGAACTTCGAGACGCGATGATCAAAGCGTTTCGCAAGAACGGAGACATTCAAATTGTGGCAACCGCAACCGAAGCGGATGCCGTTATCAGTGGAGACGGAAAGATTTGGCAAACAGGGTCTATTCGACTTGGACCTCACGGTAGCGTTTCACAACCGATGTATGACGGGTATCTTCAGGCTGAATTGAAGGGTAAGGGCGACAGAACACTGTGGTCCCAGCGTGCGACACCGAGCAGCTTTCCCTGGAATGGCATCGTTTGGGACCTCGCCAGCCATCTTGTGAAGAATCTGATGACAGCAATTCGACAGAATCGGATCGCGGTCAAAACTGTTTTCCTTTCGAGCAGCTTCCGAAGTTCACGAGAAGTGTAATGGTCTTCGCAAGCTTCTGTTTGCCAAAAGGGTCCAGAGAACGATTCAGGCACCCGGCTTCTTGACTCGAGAGGCCAGCAACGGTTGGAATCCGGCTGTGGACGTTATCGAGTTTCCAATTGTTATTTCTTGCGGTCGTTCTCGAAGCGATCTGGCATGAGTCAATTCAATCTTGTAGCCCAATTGAGGGGCAATTATTAGAGCGCATGCGTCGGAAAGCAACGGACGACAAGGCATTTAGGATTTCCCGCCGTTCACGCTTCTAAGCAGAGGGTCGGGGGTTCGAATCCCTCCGGGCGCGCCATGTACGGTTTGGAATTCTTTTTCTGCGTAAAACGAATTTCCATGCCCGCTCCACAGACACAACACGGAAATTGCCTGCCCAATAAGGGACTTCCCTGGAGGCCAGTCTGAGCCAACGTTACGTTTACGTTATCTGAGTCACTTCGATAGAAGGCTCCACTCATGTTCGATTTCTCCTTTCGTTGATTCGTCCCACCGCGACAGCAACGTGAAGAATGCGCAGAGTGCAGCCTGTTCGTCCGGCGCCAGTGCACCAATCTGGGAAGGCATGTCTCTTACCGGGTCCTCGACAACTGATGCAGAATCTCGATTCGGCTCTGGCTGGTCTTGCTCCCGTCGAATGACGGGACGAGGCGACACACACTTAGAGGTCCGACTATCTGAAGGGATTGGCTGCTTTGGAGGCACACTCGCTCCGGCAGCCGGTAAGCGGGGGCTTCGCGAAATCAGCGTCGAGCTAGACAGGCCTGATTGCGAAGCGTCGGCTGCCGGGGCGACCTGGGTGATGCTTAGCTCCCAGCCGTCGAACCCTGCCGTGATGCTGGCGGCTCCTGTCCCGATGGCGGTGGCCGCCTGAACTCTTCGTTCAACTCTCTTCTACTTTGGCCCCTAGCAGAATGTCAAGACTTTGGCTGTGTGGGCATGCGCACTTTCCTTATCAGGTCGGCTGCCAGAACCGCCTCACAACGCCTTTCGGCAAGCTGAAAGTACTGCAATCGCCGTACTTGTTGCACAAGTCTCAGCTCTGTTCGAAACGAAACCGTTTCCGCACGCCCATCGAAAATTAGTACACACTAGCGCGTTTGGACGTAGCCGCCCGGCGGCGGACGCTACGCGTGAGGTAGTGGAGCGTTGGTTGTTCTATGGTTTGTGAGGTAAGTGTGGGTCACAGGAGGTTTCCCTATGACCCATTTGCGAAAAATGATGCTGGAAGAGCTCCAGCGTCGTAATTATTCTGAAAATACCACACGCCAATACATCCGCACAGTCGAGGATTTTTCTCGACGCTTCAACTGTTCCCCAGACCGCCTAGGTCCTCGACACATTCGCGAATACCAAGCGGAACTATTTGAGAAGTGCAAGTTGTCAGCGGGTAGCGTCGCGGTCCGTCTGGCAGCCTTGCGGTTCTTTTACTGTAAGACGCTCAAGAGAGCTTGGAGCATCGCCGACACTCCCTATCCGAAAGGGGCCCATCGCCTGCCAGCGATCCTCAGCCGGGAAGAAGTTACTCAACTCATTCGGGCGGCCAGCACTTCCTTCCATCGCACCCTGTTGATGACGCTCTACGCCACCGGAGTACGACGCGCTGAATTGACCCACCTGAAAGTCAGCGACATCGATAGCCAACGCATGGTGATTCACGTCCAGGGCGGCAAGGGACGCAAAGACCGCGATGTGCTGCTCAGCCCAAAACTACTCGAGGCGCTGCGTGAGCACTGGCGCGGATTACCGCGCAAGCCCAGCGCCTGGCTGTTTCCAGGCAACCGCTGGCATACCGGTGATACACCGATCACCACCAAGGTGGTCTGGAACGCTTGCCAGGAAGCCGCCCAGCGAGCGGGCCTCCAGAAAGGTGTGCATCCTCACACGCTGCGGCACTGTTTTGCGACGCATCTCCTCGAGGCTGGTGCCGATCTGCGCACCATTCAGATCCTGTTAGGTCATAACGATCTGAAGGAGACGGCCCGCTATCTGCATCTCTCCCAACGTCACTTGCACGCGGCCGCGAGTCCATTGGATTCACTGCCGCTCGAAGGACCTTCGCCGCAGGAGGAGTAGATGGCCCGGCCACCACTCGAGGTGGCCGATCTGATCCGCGCCGCGGGAGCTGCTTTCCTCGAACGAAATCGCCACTGGCTCCGTTGGAAGCACATCAAAGTGTTGCGGGCCATTCGCCGGTGTCGTACCGCCGCCCTCGGCGGTCATCTCGATGAGTGCACCCGTTGCGGGTATCGTGCCACCATCTCCTATAACAGCTGTCGCGATCGCCATTGCCCGAAGTGTCAGACCGCTGCGCGGGACCGCTGGATCGCTGCGCGTCGACGAGAACTTCTCCCCACCCGCTACCTGCACGTGGTGTTCACACTGCCCCATCGCTTGGCTCCACTGGTGCTACAGAACAAGAAGGTCCTCTACGGCCTCCTGTTCCGTACCAGTGCGGAAACCCTTCTCGAAGTGGCTCGCGATCCCAGGCATCTGGGTGCAGAGATCGGTTTCTTCAGCGTGTTACACACGTGGAGCCAAAAACTCAAAATTCATCCGCATGTCCATTGTGTCGTTCCTGCCGGCGGCCTCTCACGCGATCACACCCGCTGGGTTCGTTCCCGAGACAACTACTTTCTTCCCAAGGAAGTGCTGCGGAAAATCTTTCGCGGCAAGTTCGTCGACGCTCTTGAGCAGGCTTTCCAGAATGGCCAGCTCCGCTTCCAGGGAGACCTGAAGCTTCTTGCGCAACCCAAGATCTTCGCTGCCTGGCTGCGGCCACTGTACCGGCAAGACTGGGTGGTCTACTTGAAACGTCCCTTCGGTGGTCCCGAATATGTGCTGCACTATCTGGGCCGCTACACTCATCGTGTGGCCATCTCCAACCATCGCTTGGTCTCCCTCACCGATGGCCAAGTCACTTTTCGCTGGCGTGATTCTGCTCACCACAACGAACAGAAGTTGCTGTCCCTATCGCTCGATGAATTCTTGTGCCGCTTCTTACTGCACATTCTTCCAAAAGGCTTCGTGCGCATCCGTAACTGCGGCTTTTTGGCCAACCGCAAACGCGCCACGCTCCTACCGCTTTGCTTTCAGTTGTTGGGTTCGGAACAACAGCCACAAGCCGACCAACACGCCTCTTCCACCGAAGACCGCCCCGATCTTTGGCGCTGCCCTAAATGCGGTGGACCGATGAAGGTCATCGAAAGGCTCACCGCTGCCGAAATTCAACTTCGTTCTCCACCACGGATCAGCGTTGCGGCATGAGACTACTCTCTCCAACTCGAAAACTCTGGGTCCTTCCGGGCGCTCCGTATCTCTGTGCCTCGCCGTCAAACCGATCCCTTCTTCCACCTTCTTCGACCACCGTCTTTGCGATCCTTTTTCGCCGTATCCAATTTCCGCGCGCACGGTGTCATGTGTCGTGCCCTGCAGCACAGCCTCGGCACCGCTTAACGCCGCTCCTTCCTATGATTGAATTTGCATAGCGCCCGCGTCCACCGCAACCACGGGCGGCCACCTCCAAACGGCTTTACCGGACGCGCGCAGAGCTTCCCGCCTCCGTTCACTCCTGACCGAGAACGCGCATCCGGTAAAGCGCTAGCGTTTTTTTATCAGGACTGATCGTTCGGTTGTCAACAACCTTGGCATCTTTTCGCGCCTACGTGAGGGCGATTTCGGCACCGATGCTCCTGGTCGCATCCGTGAAGAGCACGGTCTTATCTGGAAGCGGTAGCGGCGTCGCAGTACTTAATTGGTCTCCTTGGGGAAGTGGGGACGCAGAGCGGCGGCGAGGATGCGGTCGAGCATCCGGTCGGGCAGGGTCGTGAGCAGGGGAAGCAGTGCAGCCTCGCGGCCGATGGTATAGCGAGTTCGCGGTTTGCGCGCCGTCACTGCCTGGGCGATCACCTTGGCCGCGGCTTCGGCGGACAGGCCCGACTCCATTGCCGACGTGGCCTGCGCGGTGATGGATTCCACCAACCTGCCGTAGCGCTCGCTTTGCTCGGGCGTCATGGTCGACGCCACCTCTTGGGCTCTGGCGATTGCCCGGTCCCCAATTTTCGTACGCACAGCGGCCGGTTCGACCACGACCACCTGGACGCCGAGCGCAGCGATCTCGCGTCGCAATGAATCACTGACCGCCTCGAGTGCGAACTTCGTGCTCGCGTAAGGACCATACGTGGCCATAGCGATCTTGCCGCCCACAGAGCTGATGTTTATCACGCGACCCTTGCTGCGGATCAGGGCCGGCAAGAGTGTCTGGGTAACGTCGAAGAAGTTGACCTCAAACAGGTGTCGCCACTGGTCGAGCGCGAAAACCTCGACGGGTGCGTTGACCCCCATGCCGGCGTTGTTTATTAGTGCCCGCACTGCCCGTCCCTGCGGGTCGCCGTGTACCCGATCAGCTAGCGCCCGAATGTGGTCCGGATTGGTGATGTCGAGGATCAGTGGCTCTATATTCAACCCCCGGATTGCGTCCGCGTCCTGATCGCGCCGGATGCCCGCTAGGACGTGGAATCCCCGCCGAGCCAGTTCACGTGTCGTGGCCTCGCCGATGCCGCTGGACGCACCCGTTACGATGACGATCTCTTGGGTTTCAACTGACGCTGTCATGACTGTGCTCTTTTCTTCGTCGAGCGGGGAGCGAAGCGCGCTGCGAGGAGCTGCGTCCGCTGTTCGAGCACCTCCATCGAGGGCTTGTCTGCCAGCAACCCGTCCATCGCGAGCAGGAAAACCTCGGCACTCGTTTTGTCGCCCAGGATGGCGACGATGCATCCGAGCGCGACCTTGCGATAGAGCGCCTCACTCTCGGGGGCGATCCGCTCACAGACCTCGACAAACTCACTCCCCATGGGCGTGCCGACCATCTCAGCGTAGGGCTCGAGCACCAACAAACGGCACACGCTGACCAAGCGCTCGGAAGGTCTGCCAGGCCCATTCGCCGCTTGCTTCGCCGCGGGTTTCCGGGAGACTAGCCAATCCACGAAGACGGCCTGATAGATCTCTTCCTTGTCCTTGAAGATCCGATAGAGCAGTGTCCGCGAGAGGTTGGCGCGCTTGGCGATGTCCTCAAACGTCGTCTTCGCAAAGCCGAAGTTAAGGAAGCTCCAGCGCGCGGCGGTCAGTATCTTCGCGCGCCTGACGGCAGCGCCGTCGACTGTCATCGTTGTCGGCATGTATATATAATGACAAAATAAGCTCTTTATGTCAACATGTATCGACTGGTTCCTACGCCATACGTCAGGTCGGAGGGAGGCGCAAACAGTTAAACGGCGAAGGATGAATCTAGCTGCGGGACCATGTCAGGTTCAACTGTTGCTTCGATTTTCTTGTTGAGGAAACGCCTGCGTACAATATTGGCGCCCTTGGTACCTACAAATTCTATAACTCCTACGGCGGCGACACTTACCAGGGAAAACTTGTAATTTCTTCTGTAGCCGCCACTCCGGAGCCTTCATCGCTCCTTCTGTTTGGCACGGGCCTGCTGGGCTTGGCACCCTTCCGGCGAAAGCTGTTCGGTAGATAGTCCGAGGATTTCATAGCAAGATTTGCAGGAACGGGCGAGCGCATTTTGCATTTTCCCGAATGAACTCCACTTGCCTGATAAGTCGTGCGTAAATCAGGCAGAACTCTCATTCGTAGCGGAGAGCGACTATCGGATCGACTTTCGCCGCACGCCGAGCCGGTAGAAAACAAGCCAGCAATGCGACGAGGCTTAACAACGTTGGAGCAATGATGTATGTCAACGGATCCATCGAAGTCACACCATAGAGTAAACCGGCCATCCAACGCGTAAGCGTGAGGGCGGCTACGGCACCAATCGCGGCGCCTGTGAGAGCCATCGATACTCCACGTTTCAATACCACGCGCAGGACGTCTCGTGGCTGAGCTCCAAGCGCCAGACGAACTCCGATTTCGTGAATGCGCTGGCTCACGGTGTACGCCATCACGCCGTAGATGCCGATCGCCGATAGCAGAAGCGCCAGTCCAGCAAATAGCATGAGCAGTAGCATCGCGAACCGGCGGTTACTCAGCGCGCGGGAGACGACTTCATTCATCGTCCGCGCTGCATACACCGGAACTTCCGGATCGACCGCGCGGACTTCCCGCGCAAGGTCATTCGCAATCCCGCCGGGATTGTTGAATCCAGGGGCCGTACGCAGAACGAATGCGAGATTGAAGACCGTGCCCTGCAGGGCCGAGGTGTACATGAGCGGGGCTTGCTCGGCATCGAGAGCAGTAGCCTTAACATCTCCTACGACCCCCACAATCTGGAATTGCGGAGGCGCCCCGGGCGCCAGCGCCGGCATCCCGTCGGGAACTTGAATGTGCTTCCCAATAGGCTCTTCGCCTGCTAGATATTTGCGCACGAAAGTTTGACTGACGATGGCAACCTGCTGTGCTTGCATGTTGTCGGACTCTTTGAAGTTGCGCCCGAGCAGAACTGGAATTCCCATCACACTGAAGTAATCGGGAGTGGCCACGCTCCACCTTGTTTGGATCCGCTCGTCGAAATTTTCGCCGCGGCCCTCAATTTTGACCGGAATTTCGAAGAACCGCTGTCCGGAAAGCGGCAGTTGGTCCACACCGCCGACCGCTTCTACTCCGGGAAGATTCTGCAGCCGATCCAAAACCTTCTTATAGAATTCGATTTTCTTTTCCGGTTTGAAATAAGGGCCGGTGGTTGGATCGTTCGGCACCGGGAGCCACACGCTGACGGTCTGAACCTGCTGTGGGCGGAAGCCCGGAGAAACGCTCGCGACGTTCCAGAAACTTCTCACCAGCAGGACCGCCCCAATCACGAGCGTTAACGCCATCGCGAATTCGGCAATTACTAACGCCGAGCCCAGACGGTTGCGCGCTTCCCCGCGTGTCATACGGGTCCCGGCATTCTTCAACCTGTTCTGCAGATCGGTTGAGAATCCGTAGAGGGCGGGAACGATCCCGAAAAGGAGCGCGGTCAGCAGCGACGCCGCTAGGGTGAACCCCAGCACGGAGCCGTCTATTTGAATGTCGCGCACGCGGGGTAAATCCGCAGGAATCAAGCTGGTCAATCCCCCAAGTGTTAAAGACGCAAGCGCCAGACCGAGAAGTCCGCCGAGCAAAGAGAGCAGTGCGCTTTCCGCCAGAAGCTGCTGCACTAGACGACGGCGAGTTGCGCCGAGGGCCAGACGAATAGCGATTTCTCCTTGTCGGGCATTCGCCCGCGAGAGCATCAAATTCGCGATGTTCACACAAGCAATCAGAAGTACGAAGCCGACAACGATCAGCAGCACGAGCAAAGCCGGGCGCACGTTGCCCGTCAAGTCCTGCTGCAACGGAATGACCCGCAAAGCCCATCCGGCATTCGCGGGATAGAAATTCGAGTACTCGCGGCTGAGTGTGTTGGTCAGCGAATCCAAATCAGCTTGCGCTGTTTGGATTGTTTCGCCCGGCTTCAGCCGCGCAAGCGCGCTCACAAAGCGCGCCGGCCGAACCGGCGGTGTGGGCCAGGGGGCCGCCGCGTAGCCCGCAGGAACCCAGACTTCCGCTTCTCTCTCGATGGACTTACCGGGATGGCGGAAACCGGATGGCAGCACTCCAATTACCGTGTAGGCGTCGTTATCGATCCGGATTTGCCTGCCAAGAATATTCGGGTCGGCGCCAAATCGTCGTTTCCAAATTCCGTCGGTCATGACCGCAACCGTCGCGTTGCCTGGCACTTGGTCTTCCGGACCGAAAACCCGGCCGAGCGCAGCTTCGACGCCAAGCACTTTGAAATAATTTCCCGAATCCAGATGCGTTTCTACGCGCGCTGGCTCATCTCCTCCCGTGAGGTTGGAGTTGACCGGCAGGACGCCCGCAACTTCCGCAAATACTCTTGTGCGTTTCTGGAGATCGAAAAGTTCCGGGACCGAAACTCCAAGATCGCGTTGCCCTAACTTCTGCTCATCACTGGTGATGCGCACGAGCCTGTCGGGATCCTTATATGGCAACGGCCGGATCAGCACGGCGTTCACTACGGTGAAGATCGCCGCATTCGCGCCGATGCCGAGCGCGAGGGTGATCACGACCACGGTGGTGAAACCGGGGTTCTTGACGAGCATCCGCATGCCGTAACGAAGATCCTGCCAAAGGGACTTCATCGAATATCTCCTTCTTCAGAGACGATCTAACGCGCGCAATTCGGACACCAGAAGCAAGACGGCGTAAGTATCGAAATTGCAGGGTCTTAGTCAAACAGGAGGGCATGGCAAATGCCGGGGTGCTCGGTTCTGGGATGCACGAGTCACGAACCCGGACACTCAGGTTAGGGCTGGCATATCGGGCTTCAGGGAACCTTTTATTCCAGGGCGAAGCGCGAGTGCTGCTGTACTCCACAGTCAGCGGGTTGGAGGTTCGAGTCCTCCTCGGCTCACCAGCTTTTAGTCGTAACTTCTTCGAGCACCATCAGTTGACTCTCTTCGGCTCTTCCGAGCCATCGCTTGATTTGGGAACATCTGGTAACAAAACTCCCGCGACTCGCTCGACCGCACGTCGTTGCCAGTCTGGAATTGCGCGCATGTATGTGCGGAGTGTCGTTTCCAGGTCCCTGTGACCCAGAATTGACTGAGCGGTTTTGATTGATTCGCCGAGATCGCCCAGCAGAGTCGCGTTGGCATTAATCACAACGGATCTGTACTATGCGGTACGGAAATATGGCACGAAAAATGGGAAATCAATCAGGAGAAAGATCATGAGTAAGCTGGAAGGAAAAGTAGCAGTCATCACCGGAGGCAATAGCGGAATCGGTCTCGCTACGGCGCAACGCTTCGTTGCGGAGGGCGCGCACGTCTTTATCACGGGCCGTCGTCAAAGCGAACTCGACACGGCGGTGAAGCTGATCGGCAAGGACGTTACCGCGGTGCAGGGCGATGTCTCAAATCTCGCCGATCTTGACCGCTTGTACGCCACTGTGAAGCAGCAGAAGGGGCACATCGACATTCTATTCGCCAACGCCGGCACCGGACAATTCGCCCCGCTCGGCGCAATCACCGAAGAGCACTTCGACGCAACGTTCAACGCGAACGTCAAGGGTCTTCTATTCACCGTGCAAAAGGCACTTCCTCTCCTTAAGGATGGAAGCTCCATCATTTTGAATGCGTCGATCGTTGCGAGTACTGGAGCGCCCGCGTTCAGCGTCTATAGCGCGTCCAAAGCCGCCGTGCGTTCCTTCGCGCGCACCTTCACCTCGGATCTTAAAGACCGCAAAATCCGCGTGAACGCTGTTAGCCCTGGCGTAATTCCCTCACCGGGCTATCGCAGTTCGTTGGGGATGACGGAAGAACAAGTCAAACAGTACGCAGACAGCGTGGTGGGCAATATACCCCTCGGTCGCACCGGAACCTTGGACGAAATTGCCAAAGTGGTGTCGTTTCTCGCTTCCGACGAAAGCAGCTATATCACTGGCATCGAACTGGTCGTCGATGGCGGCATGACCCAGATATGACCAGCTTGACCACTGGGGCTTCGACGCAATTTCCTCGGCACACGAGGCGACTAATGTTGTTCATCGGAATCCGTGCCATCGAAGAGCGTTCCTGTCACAAGTTTCATCGGCAACTGAATGTCGCGTGGAATTTCAACTCCTTCCTCTCGGCATAGCTTCCGAAACTGTTCTACGGTGGCCGGGCCGAATCCGGAGTAGTGGTTATTTGCGTAGGCGTAGATCGTGACGCCCCGCTTCTGAATCTTCTGGCAATAATTCACCCACTCTTGTAGGTCACTCGTGCGATCAATGATCGTCTTATCCCAAACCTTGGTTTGTTTTTCAATTTCTTTTCTGTCGCCAAGCCAACGAATGTAGGTGAAGTCCGCCGTGATGGGATCGTATTTCTCGAAAAGTACAGTCGGTCGTGGCATCCACGCTTGATCTTGCAGGACAAACGCGACGTTGTACTCACGAAGCAGATCCAGGAATTGAGGCTTAATCCACCGCTTGTTTCTAATCTCGATAGCGAATTTCTTATCCGTGGGCAATTTCTTGAAGAATGCTTTCAGACGCGGCAGGAATTGAACGCCTGATTGAAATACTTCCGTATTGAAATAGGGAAACTGAAGCAGGAGTGGACCCAGCCGGCTGCCCAATATGCTCATCGTTTCTATGAATTGCTTAAATTCTTCCTCGCATTCCAACAAACACTTTTCATGCGTGATTTCTTGAGGAACCTTCGCCGCAATTATAAAATTCTCGGGCGTTTTGTTTTTCCAGCCGGTAACGGTGGAAACGGAAGGCCTGCGGTAGAAAGTCGAATCGATTTCGATACTTTGAAATTTCGAGGCGTAATAGCCGAGGTAATCCGTGGGTTTTAGACCCGGAGGATAGAACGCTTTTTCCCAACCTGCCGCGGTGAAAGCAGAGGTTCCGAGATAGATGGGAGATGCCACCGGGTGATTATATATCCCGCGTGGGTTAACACCCTCTATTGCTCTTTCCCTTCCTCTTCCTCCTGATGTCCTGCATTGAACATTGTGGATTCACTTTTCCTGTCATACTCCCGCTAGCTTTGAACCGTGAGTACGATATCTTCGAGAAATTTGATGACGGTTCCCTCTTTTGGAAGGAAGTTGTCGTTGGACATGAAAACGCAATCGCTAGGTTGCGCGAGATAGCCGACAAGACCATGAATGATTGCTATATCTTTCACCTTCCGACTAATGCTGTTATCGCTACCCTCAACGGCCGAAAGGCGCGGGACTAGGAATTCAGAACGAAGAAAGGCTGCTTGCTCACCACCTTTACGGGCTTCCTGAAAATTAAAATGGCGTCCGGCTGAAACCCCGAACGCCATTGCTACTTTGGGTTATCTTGTGGACATCAGTACCAGAACTGCGCAATACCCGGCGCTACCCAGCCGTCCGCCAAGTTCCGTGTAAACTACCCGCGTCCGCCTTCCACGCGAGCGCAGGGCCAAACTGCGGGCTGGCTTTCAAACTAATTAAGAAACTATCTATGGATTCGCGGTGAATCATTTTTGCCGCTCGCTCAGACTTGGGCAAGTAAGGCCAATACTCCATCAGCTCATCCGCCATGTACATGCTACGGTCGCTCACGGGGGTGTCTCTCCGCTGAGGAAAAGAATTTTACCAGGCCTTTAATAAGAATGGCGTCAGAGGCGCGCAACTCGAACGCCATTTGCTTGGGACTACTCGGGGTCGCGGGCATCATACCACCGAACGACGTAGTAAGAGATTCTTGGATATGTGACGAGCTGTCGGGCTGACGCGAAAAGTTTTATTCTTTTGGTTTATGCCGCTGATCCAGCTGCCCGTGCCTTTGAGTTTCGTTTCCGTGGTTCCCCGTTGAAGATTTGAACGTCGGTTATGGCGTATATGTTTTCGCACTCGCACAGCTTGCAGCGAGCGATGAAAGAATGGGTTGCACTCGCCTCGGATTCAAGTTCATCTTGCAGTCTCGCGACCTTAGCAGAGACAGGAATTGGCTTTCTGCATCGAACGCAAGATACTCCACGGTAATTCTTGATTAGTTCAGCAATCATTTAAGCCTCGTGAGGGAACTCTTTCTTTCGAGCCATTTTCTGAGCGGTGCATAGAAGAAGATTTAGGTCAGCGCTAAGGCGCTTCTTCACCTTGAGCATTGTAGCGGTCGCCCCAAAATTCAGGGCACGAATCTCGAAATTCGACGCCGAGCTTATACCATCCCGTCGAATCGTGATTTCCACACCACACCACGCGTCCTAGGGTTTGCAATTCTGTGTCGGGGTTTTTAATTCTAAGCTCGCAGCCTGTCGGCCAGTTCAGGGGAGAAAGAATCAAAGCTCCATTAAGGTTTATCACTGCCGTCATTGCTGGTTGGGGCTCTCCATCCCATTCAATCTCTAAAGAGATGCTTGCCAAGATACGCCGGCTTCTTCTTTGCTCCCTCATGTTCTCCGCCATTATCGAGCTTCGGGGCTGTTCCATGCTACATTTTCCGCCACAGTCGGAGGTGGGTTACGACTCACGTTAACGCGGCTGCTTCAGCCATCCGAAAATGCCGCTCGACGCCGTTCCCAGTGGACACCGGCATAGACACTGGTCGTAAACCAAGCGTTTTTGTTGGCATTTTCGTGTGTTTTTTAGTGATGGGCATGATTCATCAGTGGGTTTCAGGTGATACCCAAAACAAAACGCGGCCAAAATCGGCCGCCTAGCAGGGAATTAAGATTTTTAGTGTATTTTTTACATGTTCACGCGTGCGTGGATCGACCGGCATTATAGTGCAAAGTATTTTTTCGAAAATCTTGTGATTTTCAGTTATTGTTTTGACGCCTTGGGTTGACTTGATTCGCGGACACCCACACCGATTTGCATTGCCGTATTCTTGGGAAAAACAACATCCCGGCCGCGAGCTATGAAATTCGTGTAAATAGACCGCGTGCCCCCGAGCGCTCCCATAGCCATCCCCACAGCCGTTGAATGCACTGTGAGCCCGATTACAATTCCGACCAATTTAAATCCTGTAGCGCCGCCCGCTGCGCGAGGCCCGGTATCTCCGAAGGTGTCGCCTAGAAACGACGCAGCGCCGAGCCCCACAGAAATAGTTGTCGTTAAAAATCTGGTCTTAGGGGGATTTGCCTTTGCCCCGCCTTCCGCGTCGAGCGCCACATTCTGCGCATTTGCGCTTTGCACCCCTTCCAAACTCGCCTGGACTTTAGTCGCCACTCCGTCTTGCAGAACGACATCGTGAAAGACGATTCGCAGTTGACCGCTGCGGCTCATATAACCGGCGCGTCTCGCCTGAAGCACTGTGCCTTTCAACAGGGTGCCTTGGGGATAAATCAAACGGCCATCGTCAAAGAGTGGCCGGGAAATAACGGCGTCCACCTCGTCGCCATTGTGAGAAGTTGACGAGCTTAGTGAGCTTAACAGCCGCGCATGCACGAAACTCCCAGGTGGCGGAGTTGAACCAATCCAGGCAGCAAGTTCCGGTGTAAGCCGCTCCGTCCCAAAATTTAGCGGCTCTTGCAGTTCTGCGAAATAAACTGTCCCGGCATCGATGTATTGCGGACGCACGGGAAGCTGCGCGATCGCGTATCGTTCAATTTTGTGAACCTTCCCAGGTTCTTTCACCTGCTGCATCGCGGTATTCCATTCTTTCTTGGCTTCTTCTTTCGCTTCGTGAGCCTTTTGCGACGCCGCGTCTTTCACCCCCTTGGGGTTTTCGTCCGCAGCCGTTACAAAACGTATCGGCTCTCCCGAACCAGGTGTCACAATTGTATTCACCGCAATGTGTTCGCCGTTCGCCAGAACTAATTCTGTAAATTTCACGCTGATTTTACGAGCAGGAGTGAAATCCGCATCCAGCGCGTCGAGCGTCCGTATTCCCGCCGAAACACCTTCAATTTCCGTGATGTTTCCATTTACTTCAGAACCCACCGGAACCACCAGCCGGTCAAACGCATATACCGGTTCTACGATGTGTCCGTGAATTGGCTGTCCAACTCGCTGCACTCGCACCTCTATGTCCAGCGCAACTTGTAAAGCAGTGCCTTTGGGCACCGCGAGAGTTAGAGTCTCAACCTTCGCGCCCGTTGATGCAGGCTCGTCCTGTGCCGCAGCGCTTAAGCAAGTAAATCCGACCAAGACCGCAAACATCCAAAGTCTCATTGCCAGCTCTTGCCTCTCCGCACTTCTTACCTCAAGACTACATCCTCGCGTACACGCTACATTCAAGGATGCTCTATTCTAATCCGGTTGAACTCACTGGGATCACGCGATTGCTGCTGCGAGTCTTCGGTGAGCCGAATTGCCCGTCCGAATACGTTTCGGCGATCTCGTTTGTGCCTAGCAGCAGATCTAGACGTTTCCACCGGAGAGCGAGGATCTCACCGATTCGCATTCCCGTGAGTACGGCGAGCAGTGCGACGGTACGGCAAAGTTCCGTGAGTTTTGCAAGAAGCTGGCGCACCTGAACAGGTGAATAGAACCTGCGCTCGGTTTTTGGCATCTGCTCCGCGAATACCGATGCCATGCGCCGGATTCTTTTCAAGATAGCCCCGCTCTACAGCAGCTTGCAGCACCGTCGAGAGTGTTGCCCGAACGCCGCGAAGTGTGGCGCCCGCGTGACCTTTCTGCCTCAGGTTCGATAGAAGCGCCTCGATCTGCCCGCGGCTCAGATCGCAGAGCGAACTTGAACCTAGGGAAGGAACGATGTGCCTATCGAATTGGAAGCCGTAATATCGCACCCAATTCTGCATTCGGACGTTTGCGAACATCTCGATCAGAACTGGAGCATTCGCTATGGGCCTCACGCTGTGGGTCGCTACAACGCGCAGGAATGGCCCTGCCTGCCAGAGACGAAGCGAAACGGGCGGGGGAAGACTGTGGAAAAGACGCTCCGTGGAAAATCCTTCGGACTTTCTCACCTCGCTTGGAAATCCGGTCCAAACCGCGGGATTCCCACTTTCCACAGCCACGGCGGCTGCGCTCTCTCAACCTCAAACCGGACAGATCGGGTGCTCTAAAAAGCGGACATTTTAACTTGCTAACGACATACTGTCAGGAATCTCGCCTGCGATTAGCCCGGGACCGCGTTCCCTGAGAACTGTTTTGGCCGCCGGTAGCAGGCTCTTTCGTTAAGACTCGAAAGAGGCGAGATCGTGTGAACACGAGAGTTCAAAAGAGCCGGCAGGATGCCTTCCGGCGAGGCTGAGGACAGGCCGGCGCTGCGAAAACGAAAACCACAACCACAGGGAAAGAAATTAGTGGAGGGTGGAGAGGCGGGCTTGCCAGGGGGCGGCGAGGTCTGGGCGGTTGGCTTTTAGGGCGACGGTTACGGCTTGCGCTGCTACTTGTTTGCGACCGTAGGGGCCTAGGTCGCTCCAGGGTTTGGAGTGGTCGGCGACATAATTGTAAAGCGATTCGGAGGTGGCTAGCGCGGTTTCGATTTTGCCTTCCTGCGCGTAGGCATTTACCAACCAAGACAGAAGGAGGTCCTTTTCGGAGAGGGCCTGGATCAGGGATGGATCGTTATCGGGTAGGTTGGAACGATGCGCGATGACTTGATCAATGCTGGGCCAAGCGACGACGAGAGTTTCTTCTGCCATGTCCCAGCGATTGGCTTGCGAGTAGGTTTCGGCAAGCTCCATATATTTGCCAGTGAGGGCGAGATCGGAAGGACTGGAAGAGGTGCGCAGGTAGTCGATCATCTGGTGCGAATTCTCTTCGGCCTCGTCGAATTGCTGCATCTCGCGAAAACATTCAACTACTGCGCCGCTCGATTCTACGAGCGCGGCTTGCTTGCCCTCGGTGAGGTGCTCGGAGAATTGTTGCGCGTCCTGCAGGCGCGGCAGAGCTTGCGCGGGGAGGTGGGCGCGGGACAGAACGTAGCCTTCCTGGAGGGCGGAGGTTTGCAGGGTTTTGTAAACTGCTTCGGCGTCGGCGGCGCGACCTGAGGATTCGTAATAGGTGGCGATTTGCAGGCGCGCATTTTTCAGCGAGGCGTATTGATCGTCGGAGAGCTGGCCGCTGGACTGTTCTGCTTCCTGAAAACTTTCGAGAGCTTCGGGATATTCAGCGTTCTTCAGTTGCTTGCCGCCTGTATCGTAGAGCGAACGGAACTTTTTCGCATTGGCAGCATTAAATTTTATTTCGGTGGCGTCACGAGTTGAAGTGGGTTTCGAGGCAACGTATCTGATGAGGGCCGAAGAGGCCACAAAAATCAGTATCACTTCCAAGATAATCATCAATACGCGCATTGGACGCGACTCGCCCCTAAGCCATGGTTATTTAACTTGTTAACAAAAGTATAAGCGGGCGGCGGTTGCGCTCTGGCAGGATGTTAGCATCGGGTTACAAAGTAGGACTGGGCCGACTCGACTTGGGAAATGTGCGGTGGGAACGCAGCGAACAGGCGCATTCGTAAAGGCGCGGAGTGCTGCGGGGGGCGGGCGCCTTCGTGAACCAAAGAGTGTTGAACTTGTGCGTTGTGATTCTGGTGGCGGCTGGATGCATTTTCTATTGGTATCGCGTGGTGCGGCGTCCGGTTCCTGCCTCCGGCAAAATTCCCGAAGTGAAATGGACGAAATATTTCAGCTCTATGGACGGATTTTATACTTCACCGACGGTGGGAAAGGATGGAGAGCTGTTCGTCGCCGGTAGCGAAATTTATTGCGTGGATCCCTCTAGCGCGCTCCGATGGGAATATCGCGTGGATCTGCACGACATGATCGAAGGCATGATATTTCAGGACGAGGAGCGGAACATTTATTTCGGTACGACGAACAAGGTGTATTCGTTGACGCCTGCGGGGCTCAAACGATGGGAGACTTCGTGCGGGATGCAGAAGATGGCTTCGAGCGATCAAGGCGGGACGTCGGACGGGAGCGCGGTGTACACCATCTGCGGGCAATCTTTTTCAGCTTTCAATAAAGAGGACGGGACGCTGCGGTGGTCCTTGCCGACGTTGGACTATGAAAACTCGCCGGTGATGCTGAAGGATGGGGAAGTGGCGTTCGTGCGCGAGCGCAGAGTTTTTGTGGTGGATCGAGATGGGAAGACGCTTTGGTCCTATCCGCACGTTTCGTTGGCGGGTTTTGGCGCACCAGCGAACGGGTCGACGGATACCTATATTGATACTCCGATTGCGGTGGGCGAGGACGGAACGATCTATGGAGGTTCGCAGTTGTACAAATTTGTCGCGCTAGACCCGCAAGGCCAGGTGAAGTGGAGTTACGACAGCGAAAATAAGGCGGGATTTCGCATCTCTCCGGTGATCGCTGCGGACGGAACGATCATCGCGGTCTCGATGCAAGAGGTGGTGTATGCATTTGCTCCGGATGATGGCGCGGTGAAATGGACGTTCCGTTTGCCGCAGACGCGAGATCGCGGCCGACACCCTGCGCCTGTTCTCGGAAGCGATGGAACGATTTACATCATGGCGGAGACCAGGCTGGTTGCGCTGTCGGATAAGGGCCACATACTTTGGGATTTGCCGCTGCGAGGGACTACGGTTGGGTCACCGGCATTGGCGCCGGACGGAACGCTGTACATTGCGATGGCGGAAGGCACGTTGTATGCGGTACAGACTGGAAGTCATGGCCTGATGCAAAGCGCTTGGCCGAAGTTCCAGCACGATTCGATAAATTCAGGCCGATCAGCTAGCGCAGGTGCGAAATGAAAATTTTTGTTACGAGACGCACGAACTATTGGCTAAGTGCGGTCTTGCTGTTTAGTGCCGCTCTTTGGCCACAAGGATGCCGACAAGAAGCGACTCCGGAGTTGAAGTCGCAGATTGTGGGCGATTGGGAAGAGGTGCATGGCACCAAGGAAACTTTACATTTCAAAGCGGATGGGACTTTGGTTATGAAAAGTCCGAGCGAGTTTCATCAATGCGTTTACGATTTTCCGGACGAGACGCACATTCGAATGAATTGCGCGCATGCGGGATCGCCGGCATATTTTCAGGTGTGGAATTTGGCTTTTACCGATGATGACAAGCTGCGAATTGGAACGGCACGCGAGACTGGCACGTATCGAAGAGAAGAATAAATAGTCTTTCAGGCGTCTAAAGATTTCAAGCCTATCTCGGTATGGCCGAACGGGAGGGCCCCTCAGTGCTACGCCAGTAGTAGCTTCACGCCACGATATATATATACAGTGAATACTGGATTGCACAGGGAGTTACTGAAAACGAGACTCGGATTTGGGGCGGGGAATGCACAATTTGGGAGGAAATGAAATGCCAAACATTGAAGACGATTTTCCGACCCATGAACAGATAGAAGCCAAGGCTTATGAAATTTATCTGGATCGTGGAGAAAATAGTTCCGCGGTAGAAAACTGGCTCATGGCCGAAAACCAACTCAGACAAGAGCACACCTCCAAACCGATCACATTCAAGTTAATGGCAGCGACGGCAGGTCAACGCAGCCTTTAATCGATCTTCCACTCGCCCAGCGCTCAGAACCCTCGGTGTTGCCTGCCTGCCCGGCCTCTAAGGGCGTTGTATGAATCAAATTTCAGGAGTTCCACTGGCAAATAAGAGGACGGAGTCTCCGTCAATAGTAGTTGAGGCCATTATATGAGGTTTTTCACGACGCGAAGTAAAAGGCTTTAGAGGAGCACGAACATGACAGAGTCAATAGTGGATGCGTTCAAGTGCAATCAGTGCGGAGCTGAATACGCCTCGGAAAAAGAATTGGTTGAACATGAACAGTCTGCCCACCATGCGACTAACCGCAACAACCTGCAGCAGACATCAGAGAGCGAATTGGGGAAAACGAAGGTTGTGAATCAACGGGCTAAGGCAAAAGCTAAAAACGCATGAACAACGCAATGCGCAGAGGCGAGACGTAGCCGAGCTCAACCGCCAAGATCAGGTGACTGCGACTAATGCCTGGCCCCACCTCCCATCGCAGAAGATGGGAGCGAGGTCGATAATCAGGTAGCAGCACCTACTGGGTCGAAAGAACTGTGTTCGCAATCACAGCCGAACTGAAAACAAAGGACTTGGTGCTGGTAATAGGCCATTGCTGTACTCGGCTTTCATAAAGTTTCGCGGGCCGCAGGCCCTAAAGGACAGAATTGAGTACGCCCACCTTGCAGCGAGCGAGAATCGCTCAGAACAGACTGCGGATGGGAGGATGACGACAGAGGCGGCTCGGCTGGACGGCAATGAATCCACATAAGTAAAAACAAAACCGTCTTGACTCACACCGGTCTTCTCATGGAAGGCGCTATGTCAATCCAGCCCAAACGATTATTCTGAAGTGTGACTGAAAATCCAGACACACCCCCGAAGACCCCGCATCGGAAAGGCACTCTCCGATCCTTCGTTCGATGGTTTCTGATCGGAATGGCGCTTCTTTGGTCGCTGGCTGTGCTGATCCTTGTGGCTGCCCGGTGGGTCGATCCACCGACCACCGCGGTGCACATCGAGCGCCGTTTGCAGGCATGGATTCACCACACGCCGTACCACGAAAGATACGAATTCGTTCCGCTGAGCCAAATCTCGCCCGATTTCCAGCATGCTGTCATCGCCGCGGAAGACGCGAGCTTCTACCAGCATCATGGATTCGATTGGGGCGCGATGGAAATCGCTGCTGAAGACGATATGGAAGGCGGCCGCATTCGCGGTGGGTCCACCCTTACGCAGCAACTGGTAAAAAACCTGTTCTTCGGAACCGGCCGCTCCATCCTCCGCAAGGGCGCCGAGTTCACACTTGTCCCGGTGGCCGAATTGGTGCTCGGCAAGCAGCGCATTTTGGAACTCTACCTCAACGTGGTCGAATGGGGCCCTGGTGTTTATGGTGCGGAGTCGGCGTGCCGTTACTACTACCGAACCTCAGCTCGGAGTATCGACCGGCAACAAGCGGCCCAACTCGCCGCAATTCTGCCGTTGCCCCTGAAGCGACGGCCCGATCACATGAATCACTATAGCGGACTCATCCTAGAACGGATGCGCCAAATGGGTTGGTAATCGCGCATCACATTGTTGGGAACCTTGGAAGATTCGTACCGGTAACCCCTCTCCGCGCAAACAAGATCTCCCCTTGATGTTTGCAAACGATCCTTAGACGCGCGGCGGGTAAGCTACCGATGCGCAACCAATGACAAACTTTTTACAACTGTATGACACAAGCAATCATTGCATCCGGTTAAATGATGTTGACTCGCAAGATCCCCGGGAGAATCGTCTGGATGGATCATCCATTCGTCGATCTCCTCGACCAGAACCGCCATGACGACACGGATTCTGGCTTTCCTTCTAGCCGTCTACAGTAAGCTGTCATGATTCGGACAACTGCGCTGCATGCGCTGATTCCCACCGCCACCGGCTTTGCGCTTGTCGACGCCACGACAACAAGCGGCAATGACCACGCCGTCCGGCTCGGCCCGAACTAGACAGGCAGTTCCGCGAATAAGGAGAAAAGTAAATGTACACCATGAGAAAGTCTGGAATTTCTGTGATGTTAGCGGCGTTCTGGCTATGTGCGTCGGGGTCTTTACCTGCACAGACAGTTACAACGTTGCACAGCTTTGACGTGACGGACGGTGAACTCCCCATCGGAGGGCTGGTCCAGGCCACTGATGGGAACTTCTACGGGACAACGGTCGAGGGCGGGATCAACGTTTGCAAGGTCGACCGTACCCATTCTAATCCTAACGGAGTAAATGAAGGCTGTGGCACGATCTTCAGAATCACCCCAAGTGGTGCTTTGACTTCGCTACACAGCTTCGACGGCAAGGACGGAGAGTACCCTGAGTCGGGGGTTATCCAGGGCATCGACGGGAATTTCTACGGCACAACACAAGCGGGCGGGACCGGCAGCGGCTGCACGGGCGAGATCCCTGGTTGTGGCACCATCTTCAAGATAACGCCCAGTGGCGCGTTTACGTCGCTGCACAGCTTTCAGCTAACGGACGGAGCCACACCCGCGCGTAAGCTGGTACAAGGCACCGATGGGAATTTCTACGGAGCAACGGGGGCTGGCGGTGCCAACGGCGATGGCACAGTTTTCAAAATCACTCCCAGCGGCACGTTGACTACACTGCACAGCTTCGACGGTGCGGACGGCGCCGATCTGTACGTGGGCCTGGTACAGAGCGCTGACGGGAATTTCTACGGAACAACCGGAGCTGGCGGTGCCAATGGCAATGGCACGGTCTTCAAAATCACTCCCAGCGGAACATTGACTACACTGCACAGTTTCGATGGCACAGACGGGAGTGAGCCCAACGCGCTAGTCCAGGGCTCCAACGGGAACTTCTATGGGACAACAATTGGGGGCGGAACCGGCGGGAACGCCGACAACGCTCCCAGCGGCACGGTCTTCGAAATTACTCCCAGTGGCACGCTGACAACGCTTTTCAACTTCGACAACCTTAACAACCAGAACCCCGGCGGCCCCCTGGTGGGCGCGTTGGTCCAGGGCACGGGCACCGATGGGAACTTCTACGGACTAACGGTGGAAGGGGGAAGCGGCAGTGCCTGCGGTACTGCTGGCTGTGGAACGCTATACAAAATCACCCCCAGTGGCACGTTGACTGTGGTTTACAGCATCCCGGGGCCGCCCGTGAACGGGATTCCCGACGCGGGGCTGACCCAAGGCACCAATGGGAGTTTCTACGGGGCAACGAACGGTGGAGGGCTCGACTATGGCACGATTTACAGCCTGTCTTTAGGTCTGGGTCCGTTCGTCGAGACACAACCTGGGTCTGGCGTGGTTGGATCGGCCGTCAACATTCTGGGGACCGACCTGACCGGTGCTACCAGCGTCACCTTTAACCGCACTGCGGCCAAGTTCACCGTAGTTTCGAGTTCCGAAATCACCACTGCTGTGCCCGCGGGCGCCACCACTGGCACAGTCGAGGTAGTAACCCCCAGCGGCACGCTTTCGAGCAACGTGTCCTTTCAGGTGCCATAGGGGCTAGCCGTCATTTCTCACAACTTGGCAGAAGTGGGATGAAGTTTGTTCGAATTGGGAGTTGCGAAATAGTTCGCGGGGTGCTGTTGCGTCGCTGATCCTTTTTTCGCTTGGCGTGAGAGTTTTCCTCTCTGCGAGGCTGTTTTGTCGCACACCTTTCCCCCGGTTGACAGAAGCGAGGAAAAAGTTGTTGGGGATCTTTCTTTTTCAGCACTTTAGCGGCACGGCGCACAGCTTTTTATGGACTTGCTGGAACAGCGCGACGTTGGGGTAACCACCCGCCAGGGAGACCCACACCTTGCGTACCGTAATGCGGATCAGCGCACCGATCTTCAACACCTTGAGCCGAATGGTGCTGCACTGGGCCTGGGCCAACTCCGTTCCCGCCAGTCCCAGTCGCCGCAGCATCTGCAACAGCACATAAGCGATCGAAGAAAAGTAAAGCCGCAGTTGATTGCTGCGCAGGTAGTGCGTGCTGGTACGGTCACTGAACAACATCAGTTGTTCTTTGATGCGATTCTCCATGTCGCCGCGGGCGCAGTAGTGCTCCTCATACAGAGCCTGTGCCGGCCATGCTTCTCCGCTCAGAGAGGTCACCACGAATCGCGGGTTCTCTCCTTTCTCCAGATGCTCGGCCTTGGCCACCACCCGTCGCGCACGGCTCCAACTCTTCCGCGTCTGATAGACGAATTCTTGGAACAGCCGAGCGGCGCGTCCGGTCTGTTGGTACTGGGCTTGGGCCTCCCCCATCTGCTTGGCAATCTCCGCCTTCAGACGTTCGTTTTTTGCCAGTCCCAGCAAGTACTCTACGCGGTGCGCTTCACACCAAGCCATCAGCTCCTCGCGGCAAAATCCAGCATCCCCCCGCACGATCACGCGCACCTCTGGCCACGCCGAACGAATCTGGTCTACGATGCGCTGCAGCTCCTCTACACTTCCCGCCGGCGCATCGATGTTCGATGATCGCAACCGCGCACACAGCAAGAACTCTCCGCAGAAGATGTACAACGGTAGGTAGCAATAGTGTCCGTAGTAGCCATGGAAGAAACGCCCCTCCTGCTGCCCGTGCAGCGGATCGTCGGTGGCGTCCAGGTCCAAAATGATTTCTTCCGGCGCCTCCCGGTGGGCTTCCAGAAAGATCTCCACCAGCAGACGGTCCACCGCTCCGTGATCCAGCACGATCTTTTTGTAGCGCTCCTTCCGACTGGCCGTCTCTTTGGTCAGTTCCAACCGATTCAAGGTGCTCTTTCCAGCTAACGCTTGCTTCCCGGGATCCCCCTTTTCCACCAGCACCGCCAGCAAGGGATCGTTCCGCAACTCCTCATGATCGTTCAGATCTTCGTATCCCAGGGCCAAACCATAGACCCTCTGTGCCACCAACTCTTCCACCGTATGTTCGATCCAATCCGGATTGCGATAATCGGTAAAGCAGGCGGCAAACTGGCGGAGGATCCGGATGCGCTTCTCGACTTCCCGCAGGAGCAAACCACCGCCGTCGCTGGTGATCGCTCCGCCGTCAAACTGTGCCCGAATCTCGCGTCGCTTTTGGGGATGAAATCCGAAGATAAACTGGTTACACTCTGTGGTCATAAGGCTGTTGCTCCTTCTTGGCAGAATCTTTCCAGACAAAAGAGTTATGCCATGAAGCAACAGCCTTTTTCAATTTAGTGTGAGAAATTCGGGCTAGACTATAGGGTCGGCAATTCCCGTGCCCGCAGGTAGGTTATTCACGTCATACAAGTGTGACCGTCGATCAGAGTCTGATGCGGCGGATCGACTCGGGTCTTTCAAGGAAAAAATGAGAACCGTGCTGATGCTCTTTCTTTTAGCTTCGCCCGCTTTGGCACAAAATGGTGCCGCCGCAACCGATCCGCTTTCGGCGTGCGGACCAACCGATGTCAAATTTGACGTGAAACCCGATCAACCCCAACCACTTCCCGAGATGCCGTCCGGCAAAGCGCTCGTTTACGTTATTGGGGATGTTGGGCAAAGCCCCTACGGATGGATTACGATTAGAGTTGGACTAGATGGATCGTGGATTGGAGCGAACCATGGTAACAGCAATTTTTCGTTCTCCGTACTGCCAGGGGAGCATCATCTGTGCTCAAATTAGCAGTCTAGATTGAAAAGCTACTCTTCTCTTTATTCACTGAGTAACTTCACCGCGGAAGCCGGAAAAGTCTACTACTTCAGAACGCGAATTTGGCTCTCAGACAAAATGTTGCGTCTCGATTTGGATCCCGTAAATAGCGACGAAGGGTACTATCTGGTAGCGACGTTCCCATTCGTTAATTCTCATCCGCAGAAATGACTGTGCGGTTGTAGAAACTGGCCACCCGATGGCCTGACGCTACATGGCCGGATCACTCCTTATACGAGTATCTCAACTGCGATTTTGAGTTTCCCTAATGGGAAGAGCCTATTGGCCCGAATCCAGTTTTGCAGGTTGGTAGCCCGGAACGCCAAATTGCCATAGCAGGAAGCTCCATTGATCCGCAAACAACTCTTGTGCCGCAGCTCTGGTTCCACCGATGTTGCCGTGGCCACCCTGATAATCGATGCGCAGCAACACCGGTTTGCCGCTCGCCGTCGCCGCTTGCAAGCGGGCCGCCATTTTTCCGGGCTCCCAGGGAACGACACGAGGGTCGTTCATTCCCGCAGTGATCATCACGGCGGGATAATGCACCCCGTCTTTCACGTGATAATACGCGCTGATCTCGAAGAGATTTTGAAATCCCTGCTTGGTCTTCAGGTCTCCGTACTCAGGAACGTTGAGAGGCCCGTCGGGGGAAAACATGTCTCGGATCATGTCAGAAAGCCCCACGTCATCGAGTGCCGCGGCGAACAGCTCGGGACGTTCCGTAAACGCACGTCCAATCAAGATGCCTCCCGCGCTGCCGCCCTGTCCGGCAAGCTTCGCGGAAGAAGTATAGCCCGCCTTGATCAGATACTCGGCGCAGGCGATGAAATCGCGCCATGTGTTCGGCTTGTTTTGCATCATGCCGCCTTGGTGCCATTCTTCGCCATGCTCTCCGCCCCCTCGCACGTGGGCGACGGCCATAATGCCGCCCTGTTCGAACCAGGCCAGAAGACGTGGATCGAAGCGAGGTTCGAGAGTAATGGAGTACGCGCCATAGCCAATTAGCAGCGTGGGATGTGAACCATCGAGCTGTGTCCCTTTCTTGAATACAATGGAGAGAGGGATTAATGTGCCGTCGTAACTTGGGACTCTAGCTTCCGTGGACTCAACGTCGGCCGGCTCGTCAAAGGCACCCATGGGCTGAAGCTTGGTATCTCCTACGCGATTTTCCTTAGGAAGGTATTCAAATATCTTTGGGGCTTTTGTCCACGAACTCAGATCGAACACCACGCCGTCCAGCCGAGAATCGCCGCCGTCTAATACGATCCTTCCGTCGAACGGCAGAGGAATCTTTTGTGCGGCGTCCTCCGTATAAGGCAGGCGCAGCAGCCTGCCGATCCCGCCATCAAGTTCCTGAATGTACAGAGCGTCCGCCATTGCCGTAACGTTCATGATGACAGCTTCACTAGGAGGAATTACAACCTGTGCCTTTACCGGAGCAGGATGGGAGAGACTGACGCGTATGACCTTAAAGCGCGGAGCATCTTTATGGGTGATCAAATACAAATCGTCGCGGCGGACATCCAAATTAACCACCCCATCGTCCACGTCAATGATCTTCTGCCAGTTGACTGTGGCTTTCCCCATCGATTCCAAGGGAGTGGCATAAACCGTCAAGTCGTTGTTGAATCCGTGATTGACGAACGCTAGTGCATACCGAGTGCGAGGATCGCTAAGGACGCTGCAACTATCTGCGGGGTCCAGGTCAATACCGCTGTTCACCCCGTAGCCGAAGATGGGCAAATCACTTTCCGGATCGGTTCCGACTTTATGCAGGTACACTCGGCTCTTCAATCTTCGTTCCGTTGGATCTGCACCTGAAGAAAGTTTCTGGAAGCGCACGTGGAGAAAAGACTGTCCATCCGGAAGCCACGAGATTCCGCCATACCAACTCCGGTCAATCAATTCTCCGGTCTCTTTGCCCGTCCTTAGATTCAGGATGTGAATCACCGCATCCTCGGAACCTGACGGGGAGACTCCGTACGCAACATAACTTCCGTCGAATGACGGCACGTAATAATCTAGCGTGTAGTGTTCATCTGGCTTCATCACGTACTTATCGGGATCAACAAGAAGTCTCTCCGGTCCCTGCAGCCCGATCCGTTCATAAAGTTTGGCGACATTCTCGTCGGGAAGCCTCTTTTGATAGAAATATCTTCCGCTCTGATAGCGCTGCACGTCGAAGACACGCGGCGGGCCCGACCGGTCGAACTGCTTGATCCTCGCAAGCATCGCCGCCCGACCGGGAATCGTTGAAAGTACTGAACGCGTGTATGCGTCCTGCGCTTTGAACCACGCCACGACTTCTGGATCCGTTAGGTTTTCCATGTATCGGTAGGGGTCTGAAACTTTGCTGTCAAAATATTCCTCGGTGACTGCTCGCACTGGTGCCACTGGCGCAGTGGTCGGCTCCTGTGCGACGCTATCGCCCGCCGCGAGGGTTCCCCATACGATCAAGGCGGCGGAAATCAGGTAGCTGCGGAGGGGAACTCGCAACTGTACAGCAATCCGGCGGCAACTCTCCATGTCATCCTCCTCGATTTACAATGCGCCAATCAAGTGCAGGTCGGATTACCTACGCCTCAGCCCCTGGAGAGAAAACCTATCTTCACAGCTCATCCTAGCACGGGCTGATCAGTGAGCGTCGCGTGTTGAGCTAAGTCCTGTTTCTGGTCAGAAATCAGAATCTCCTTCGAGAGACTGAGTGAAAGTGTCTCGGTTCGGTCTTTTTCCTTTTGCATCTGCAATGGCGAGCGGTGAGACGATTACCCTCGGCGAGTGTCACTCGATTACGGAAGCAGATGCAACTGGCCTTGAAAGGAACGCTTTCCATGTCCCTATTGTCAGGAGCAAGATTCCAGAAGAGGATGTAAAGATGAAGAAGCCTTGCATTCTGATCGAAATCCCGGGATTCGGCACACGCGAGATACGCGTGATTGTCAGCGACTGCGCGGGAACCTTGTCCTCAAGCGGAAGACCTGCTCCTGGCGTCAGGGAGAAATTCGTCGCTCTTCTGGGCCTTGTCGATATTCCAATCGTAAGTTCCGATTCATTCGGCACGGCAAACGAAAAGCTCGCTGGTATCGTGACTCCAGATATCCTGACGAAAGAAAGGCACGATTTGTAGAAGCAGGATTACGTTAAGAGATTTGAACTGAAGTATGTTGCGGCCTTTGGAAACGGCAACAATGACAGATTGCTCTTGAAGACGGTTAAGGAGGGCGGCGGTTTGGCGATTGCTGTGGACAATGGGGAAGGCTGCGCTGTGCATGCCTCATGAATGCAAACCTCCTCATCGTCGGTGCTGCAAACGCGCTCAATCTCTTGCTGGAGCCGCGAAGCGGCAAAGCAATATTGAGATTTTGAAGTCCGGCAAACCAGGTTTGGTTGTGAAGCCATACGAATCGTGACGCCGAATTGCCGGACTGAGCAACGAATTGGCTACCTAGTTGACTTGGGAATAGGTCTTGATATGCTCTCTGCAGTGGCGAAGGAGTTCGCCCTCTAACCGCTGTCCCTTCAAGCCGGGACAGATGATGACTCCTGACAAGGACCTTGTCGCGGAGTCATGTCCCCGGCAACGATCCTAAAGCTTAGATTGAAGCGAGAACTGACATGCAGAATGTCTGGGCACTAGCTTCCCTATGGGTCGGATTGGCACTCATCGCCACGCTGCTCGCGATTTGGTTCAAGATTTCAACGGCGCTGTCGGAAATCGTTGTGGGAACCGTCGCGCAGTTGATCATTGGCGCCGTCGTTGGTCCTATGGGCCTGGCTGCGAAATCAGAATGGATAACTTTTCTGGCTGGCACGGGCGCGATTGTCCTCACTTTCCTCGCGGGCGCCGAACTTGATCCGGTGATTTTCCGAACGAAGTGGAAAGAAGCGGTGGTGGTCGGACTCGTAGGCTTCTTCGGGCCATTTCTAGGCTGCACCGCAGTCGCGCACTTCGTCCTACATTGGACTGTTATGTCAAGTTGGCTTGCTGGCGTGGCCCTCTCCACGACGTCTGTTGCGGTCGTGTACGCCGTGATGCTGGAACTTAGTCTCAACAAGACCGAATTTGGTAAGGCGATTCTGGCGGCGTGTTTCGTGAATGACCTGGGGACCGTTATTGCTCTGGGACTTATTTTTTCGCCTTTCACCATACGGACGGTGATCTTCATCGTCGTGAGCGTTGTGGTGTTCTTTATCCTGCCGTTCCTGACTCCCCGATTCTTCAAGCACTACGGTGGTCGAGTGTCCGAACTAGAGGCAAAGTACCTTCTTTTTCTATTGTTCGGTATGGGTGGGCTGGCAGTATGGTCTGGAAGCGAGGCGGTTCTTCCTGCATACATCATCGGGATGGTGCTGGCCGGAACTGTAGGAAAAGATCACGTCTTGGTTCGCAGGCTTCGGACGCTGACCTTCGGTCTCCTTACACCCTTCTATTTCATACGGGCCGGGTCATTTGTTTCTGTTCCTGCGCTAGTGGCAGCACCACTTGTGTTTCTGGCCTTGTTTGGTGCCAAGATGGTCTCGAAAATGGTCGGACTTTACCCGACTGTGAAATCCTTCAAGTACCAACGCGAAGAAGGTTTGTATTACACGCTGATGATGTCAACCGGTCTAACCTTCGGAACGATTTCAGCATTGTTTGGTCTGAGCCACGGGGTTATTGACCAAGCTCAATACTCATACATCGTCGCGACCGTGATAGGGAGTGCTGTGATTCCGACAATGTTCGCAAACGCGTGGTTCATGCCAAGACATTTGCTGCCGAAGGCAGAACAAGAGTCAGTTGCGAAGGAAGTCACAGCCGTCAGCACGGACTGAGGAGGAAATATGACCGGCCGGAGACAATCCCAGTTCAAGAAGATGCTCATTGGGTACGATGGCTCTGCACAATCGGACAAGGCAACGGAATCTGCTCTTGCGTTGGCTCAGTCGCTGGACTCGAAAGTGCTCCTTTTTGCCGTCGCTCGTCCGCCGGAGCCAGCGACGATGGTTGAAGTCGATGCCATGCTCGATGACGCCCGCGAGCATTTCGAAGCGCAGTTCAAGAAAATCGTCCAACGGGCAAAAGAGTTAGGCGTTGAATTACAAACCGATATTGCCGTGGGCCATCCCGTTGAGCAGATCGTCCATCGCGCGGAGATCGATCACGTTGATTTGATCGTACTCGGCCGACGCGGCAAGTCGAGATTCGAGAAAATGCTCGTGGGATCTACCGCCGAGAAGGTGCTGCGGTACGCTCACTGTCCTGTGATGGTTGTTCGCTGATAGGGTTGAAGAGATATGGATTCCCAACCGACAGGAAACGCAAGGTCGCTGAATGAATTTCAAGCAGGACGATTGCGCGTAACCTGCCAGTACATCGACAAGCTCCTCGGGGAAGTTGAAGGAATCCTGAATGCTGCTGCATCCAAGGCGGCATTCCCTCGTTATTCGGGCGATATTGCTCCTGCACAGCGCCGAACAATTGAAGATTACATTTCGCGCATTCGGGCTCAACTGGTGCGCGTCTTGGATGGCCAGGGCATCGCAAGGGAAAAGCCTTCGATTCCGGCTTCCCGGGCGATCCATGTCGCACTTGGGGCGATTGACATTGCGGTGGAGGAGCTGAAACCGCAATACATGCGCGGATATGGTGACTTGCCAGAAGGCGCAGTGACCGAACTGAATGGAATTGTCGGCGAGTTGCGGGGTTTGGTGTTGAAGCTCGACCGTTATCTAGCTGTAGGAATTGGGCAAGACCTGAAGTTACGGTTGCAGCGACTGGAGCAGAAGAGCAACGATCTGGCGCTTTTCGGCACGATTGAAGAAATCGTGGCTGATCGTGGATTGGTCGAGTTTCGAACCAGCATCGCTTTGATTTTGGATCGCGCAGAAGACAAGACATTCGAGATTGCAGTTTTCGGTCGAGTCAGCTCCGGGAAATCATCTCTCCTGAATGCAATTCTGGAGACGGATGCGCTCCCGGTCGGTGTTACTCCAATAACAGCTGTCCCCACGCGAATCTCATACGGGGAGAAAGCCGCGATGACGGTCTCCTTCGCTGAAACGCCTGCGAAAATAATGGAAGTTGCAAGACTTGCCGAGTTTGCGACTGAACAGCAGAATCCGGGAAATGAAAAGCGTGTGACGCGGATTTCTGTCACGCTGCCAGCCGCTCGTCTTCGAGATGGTGTCACTTTTGTCGATACGCCTGGTCTCGGCTCATTGGCAACGAGCGGAGCCGCCGAAACACTCGCCTATCTGCCCAGGTGTGATCTTGGGGTTGTCCTGATTGATGCAGGGTCAACGCTCACTACCGAAGACCTGCAAACTCTTCTGACGCTGCAGGAAGCGACTGTTCCTGCCAATGTGCTTCTCAGCAAAGCCGATCTATTGAGCCTGGAAAACCGCGAGAAGATCATCGAATACGTAAGGCAGCACATCGCTTCGGAGTGTAACCTCGTTTTGGATGTCTGTCCTGTAAGTGTGTTTCCGTCACACAAGGATTTGTTGAGCCAATGGTTCGAGGAGCAAATTCTTCCGTTGTATGCCAACTCGCAGGAACTTAGGGCCTCGTCAATTCAAAGAAAGATTGGAGCACTGCGCGAATCTGTTGTTTCCGCTTTGGAAGTGCAGCTCGAAAGGAGCAAGAAATCAACTGGTGAGATGCCCGAGCGGGTCCGCTCAATCGAGGCCCGTTTACGTCGTGCGACAGGATTAATTGAGGAAACGCGGTCTGCCTCGGAAACGGAAATTGATGGGATGACTAAGGATCTGCCCGAGGTGTTCTACGGAATCTCCGTCAGTCTGCTTGAGACTTGGGCGATGAAATCAAGTCCGACGATTTCGACCGACACGATTATCAACGACTCCGTGTTTCAGTTTGTGCAACGGCGAGTCAAGAAACTCCAAGACTCACTGGAGGGGCTCGCGCTCCGACTCAGAGAGGACCTGAAAACGAGTGCGGCAGACCTCGGCATTGCGGACATACCAAGTGACGACGAGTTTCAGTCATTCGTTCGCGGGACGCCGGTTTTCGATCCAGGTTCAATTGACTCTCCGGTGTCTCGGCCGACGATTTCCATGATCTTAGGAAAGCGGTTTGCCGAAAGACGGTTAGCCAACCGGCTGTACAGGCAATTGGGAGAACCGATGGACAAAGCTCTGGCCACTTATTCGGAAGTGTTGAAGGAGTGGGCCAGATTGGTGACAAGCCAGCTTGACCGAAGATTCGAAATATACGCAGAGCGTTATCGAGCGCAGGCGGAGCGATCACTTAGCGGGATCGGACTGACGACCGATCAGACTGACGCAATACAGGAGAATTTGAGAGTCCTCCGGGCACCTCAGACCAATGATGATTTAGCCGGGACTATCTCCAAACAAGTTCAGCGGAGCGAAGCACGGGTGATTGCTCACCAAGTTGCGCGTCACGCTCGAAAGGGAGAGTCACACTAGCTGACATGACAAAATACTTGATGGTCGGCATTGGAGGAGCGCTAGGATCCATATTGCGCTTCTGGGTGGGAGGCTACGTCAGCAATCGACTGGGCGTTCGCTTTCCCTACGGCACTTTTCTCATCAATTGCACAGGGTCCTTTCTGATCGGTTTCGTCGTCACGCTTCTTGCCGAGAGGACTCACTGGAGCCCCAATTGGAGATACCTGATTCCGATTGGTTTCATCGGGGGCTACACAACGTTTTCGACATTCGAGTTGGAGACATTTCGCAATTTCCAGGATGGAGAGATTCTCATCGCCGGATTGAACGTGGCACTAAGCGTCGTTATTGGATTCGCCTCTGTCTGGCTAGGCGTTATTGCTGGGAGGACCATCTCATGAAAACTGAAGCCGCTTCCGAAAGAACGCCGATTGCGCGGATTGCGGTTAAGGCAAGTTGCCCTGTCTGCGCGGCAGTGAAACATTTCCAGGGGTCTTTGCTCTCACAAATCTGCGTACGGAAAAGGGTGTGCGACTGTGCAATGTTCACGCTTGGACTCTTGCCAAGTCGGCTCCTGCCGAGGTGGCCGCTTGTTCCTGAATGCCCTTAAGTCTAAGGAGTGGAGTGCACATTCCCCATCGCCTTCCTCTTGCATTGTATGTAAGAAGATTCATGAGGAAGAGACCTTAAGGATTAAAGAGGCTTCTGAAGAACTCAAAACCTTGACTGTTGGTCCTTGGCTCAAGGACCATGCGAAATTTTGCGTTCGCCATTTAAGTGCAACGAAGGGAATCATGTCAGAAGCTACGCGGAAAGCCATCGACGAGAGTGCCATCTGCACTGCTTCAGCGCTTGAAAAGGAGCTCCAACAAGCAAAACTCGGCAATCATGCCGGAGGCGGCCTATTGGGACGTGCGGCAGAATTTCTCGTCGCTTAGAGAGGGATCTTGGATTAGGAGGAGTCATGCTCAAAGCCGGGCCCGCTAAAAAGGTCAGCATTTACGTGGGCGAAGACCACAAATACCACGGACAGTCAGTCTATTCGGCAATTCTCGACTTTTTGTTCTATCGCGGTGTCTCCGGCGCAAATGTAATGCGCGGCATGGCGGGATTTGGTGCGGACCATCATTTGCATACCACACGCATCGAGGTGCTCACGCAAAATCTGCCCGTGAAGATTGAGTTTATCGATTCGTTGGAAAAGGTCGAAGAACTTCTACCCAAGCTGCATGAAATGGTGGGTACCGGATTGATTGAAGTTCAGGACACGAACGTTTTCAAGCCCTCGGAAATATCCAGAAAGGCCATACCGCAATCGTCGACTCCCCCCCTTAGGCGCGAAGGAAAGGCCAAGCTGATGCGGATTTTCGTTGGTGAGAACGACAAATGGCACGACAAACCTCTGCACAAAGCGTTGATCGAAAGCATGCGTGCGAATGACATCGCGGGCGTCACGGTCTATCAGGGGATTCTCGGCTACGGAGCGAACAGGCGGATGCACAAGGATACAGCGCTGCATCTTTCACACGACCGGCCAATCATGCTATCGGTTGTGGATACAGAAGAGAAGCTCCGCGCGTTTTTTCCGATTCTCGACAGCATGGTGCAACAGGGGCTCGTCGTCCTTTCCGACGTAGATATCATTAAATACACGCACAACTACCAGGGGGAAGAGAGAAGGAAGGAGGTACGGCAATGAAACTTGCGGGAAAAGCCAAGATGCTGCGGATCCATTTTGGCGAGGATGACAAATGGAAGGACAGACCTCTTTACCGCGCGATTGTCGAGAAGTGCCGGGAACTGGATATTGCGGGAGCCACAGTGTTCAGGGGCATTGCAGGATACGGTGCCAGCACGCTGATACATCGGTCTCATCTTCTTTCTTTCTCTTCGGACGCGCCCGTCATGGTCAGCGTGATCGATTCCGAGGACAAGGTAAAAGAATTAATTCCGTTCCTCGACGAGATGGTGGATGAGGGCTTAATTGCTATGTCGGAGGTCGAAGTCATCAAGTATGTGCACCAAGGTGGAGCACGTTCGTAGTGGAGCAACCGGCGGGTTCCGAAGGCGGCGAACAGAAAATGATAGCAAGCGCCCAACGCGAAGCTCTAGTCGGTCGTAAGAAAGAAGTGCAGCGGATGCTTACGGCGATTCGCAAACGCAAGAGCCTGTTGATTTGGGGGCCCATGGATGTGGGAAAGACCTCTCTTATCCAGACATCCATTTCTGCACTTACCGAGGCAGAACGGCATACTTGTATTTATTGGACAGGAGCTGCGAGTGGGAAGCAATTGCTTTCTCACTTCGTTGGTCAGCTCTACGAACTAGGCGATTCCTTTGTACGAAAGAAGGTACATGCGGATGAGGGAACCGCAATCGCGTTAAACCGGTGGCTTCACAAACAAACAAGCCTCCGTCTTCGTGGGATACTGTTCACCGCTTTGGAACAAAACGACTACAGATTCTTCGTGGATCATTTTCCTCCACCAACGCACAACATGGCTGGCCTGATGAAAGAGATTCTCTACAGATGCAAGACGCCGATTTATCTGGCCGCGCGAAATTATTCGCAAGATGAGATCGGATACGCCTGGAGCTTGTACTGGAACGATGGACTCCGCATGCATTTGGGGCCTTTAAGTGAATCAGCGTCGAGAGAGCTGCTGGAAACTTGCATAGCAAGATTTGGACTAACATCGCTGGACCTGGCTGAGTTCCGCGAAGACATCCTCCGGCTGAGCGGGTATTTGCCGGGGTCTATCGTAAAGATGTGCGAGCTGGCAGGGAATTCGAGGTATCACTATCGAGATCAGATCAAAATTAAGCTCGTGCATGTCGATTACTTGATGCAGTCAAATCCATCTTCGATGAATCGAACGCCTGCCTTGCTCCAATGACACAGGGCTTTGAAAATCGCCCGGGTTTATTGCAAGACCTTTCCGGTGAAACTGCTCTCTGCCGACTGGCAGGGTTAGCCAATGAATTCGGAGCAGAACACCTAGCTTCCACCGCCCGCGCTATCGCCGAGAGAGTTTCCGAAGGACGATTCTATGTAGCGTGTGTGGGTCAGTTCAAACGCGGTAAATCGACGCTGCTCAATGCGCTGATTGGGCATGCAGTTCTCCCTACCGCTGTTGTACCGGTGACTGCCATTCCGACGATCATCCGGCACGGTGAGCATCTTGCGGCACGCGTTCGCTTTCAGACCGCGACCTGGACGGATATACCGGTTAGCACCATCGAACACTTTGTGTCTGAAGAGAAGAACCCTGAGAACGCAAAGAAAGTGGCGAGCGTGGAAGTGTTTGTTCCAAGTCCACTCCTGGCAACCGGGATGTGCCTGGTGGATACACCAGGGCTCGGTTCGGTGTTTGCGGGAAACACAGCGGCGACCCATGCATTCATCCCCCATATTGATGCCGCCATCTTTGTCATTGGCGCAGATCCTCCGTTGTCGGGCGATGAACTCGAACTTGTGGAAACTGTCTCCAAGGAAGTCCACGACCTTGTTTTTGTTTTGAATAAGGCAGATCGGACAAACGCAGTGGACCGCTCTGCTGCCCTGGAGTTCGCCCGCCGTGTTCTGGAAACACGCCTCACGCGCACGTCGAAGATTTTTGAGATAAGCGCTCTGGACCGGTTGCAAGGCGGTGCCGTCTGGGATTGGGCAAAGTTCATTCAAACGCTTGAAGATTTGGTGCGGCACTCGGGGAGCTCGCTAGTTCGAGCAGCAACGGACAGAGGCGTTCGGCGTGCCGCAAGTCAGCTGCTTGCTGTGATCAAGGAAGAACGAAGTGCACTCGGACGTCCTCTAGAGGAGTCCGAGAGGCGTATCGCAAGACTTCGGAAAACTCTGGCGGAGTCAGAAGCCGCCATGCGAGATCTGGGAGTTTTGTTGAGCGCTGAGCAGCAACGCCTGTCAGGCGTTTTTGTAGAACGACGGAATGCCTTTGTGAAGCAGGCGGAAGTCCAGGCCCATACTGGATTGACCGCGTATCTGTCCTCGTTGCCCAGCAGTCACAATGGTCCCGCGTATCGTCGAAACGTTAATCACGCGGCGCAGGAAGTCGTTCGCGCGAAACTCAAACCTTGGCTGGAAGTAGAAGCCAAGTTCGCGGAAAAGGAATTCCACAAGACGGCCAAACGTTTCGCCGAATTGGCAAACGAACTCTTGCATCGCTTAGGAGAAACGGAAGTGCCGGGGTTGGAAGAACTCCCGGACGACCTTGATACCGATCACAGGCTAAGTGTTAGGTCGCAATTCCATTTCCACGTGATCGAGCGGGTAGCTGCGCCAGCATCTCCGTTGCTATTTATCTGGGATCTCATGCTTGGTTGTGTGGGAGTGCGTGGTGGGATCGTCCGCAATGGGCAGGAGTTCCTCGACCAGTTGCTCGAAGTTAACACTTCAAGAGTGCAAAGCGACGTTAACGAGCGCGTATCCAAAAGCCGCAAAAAGCTGGAAGTAGAGATAACAGCGGTTTTGCGTGAGGCGTCGGGCATCGCCCATAGCGCATTCATGCGCGCCCGAGCCGCACGGGCCGCAGGAACCTCCGCAGTTGAGGCAGCATTAGTGCGGCTTGACAGTCTCGAGCGCGAAATCCGCGATCTCATTCGCTCGCAGTGACGCACTTGATCTATCTGATTAGCGAGGTAGGCGCCGCACCCTAGCTGCTGCCTGAGATTCCGGGAGTAGACGGAACGCTGGCCGCAGGGATCATCGCGGAAATGGGCGTGGATATGAGTGTCTTCGGGAGTGTTTCTCAGCTGGCATCCTGGGCCGGCCTTTGTCCTGGCAATAACGAAGCCGGCGGCAAGCGCAAGAGCAGCCGCATCCCGAAGGGCAATGTGTACCTGAAGACGGCCTTGGTAGAGGCCGCTAATGCGGCGGCCAAAGCTAAGGGCACTTACTTGAGGGACAAATTTTACCGACTCAAAGCTCGCCGAGGGTACAAGCGCGTGGTGGTAGCGGTGGCCCATAAAATCTTGGTGGCCATCGATCACATGTTTTCCCAGCGTGTCTGCGACAACGAATTAGGCGATCTCTACCTGGACAAACTCAACAAACATCACCTGACTCGAAACTTGGTTCATCGCTTGGAGCGTCTCGGTTACGCCGTAACACGAGAGCAGCAAGCTGCATGATGCCCAACTCATCCGCCCACTGAACCCTATTTTCATAGCAGCAGCGCCGCGTTAATCAGACACTGACGCAATTTTTGTCACGAAATGCCGCCTGTCCTTTCCCGGGGGATCGACAAAGGCCCCTACGTCGGACTTCGTTGATTTCGTCAAACCAAATCTGGGACGCAACTACATCTCGGACTCTTGTCCCTACTTACTCGGCGGTTCCGCAGAGTCCGGCGCGGGTTTTTGCTGCGGCGTCTTGACAGGCGCGCTTACTTCGGGGCGCATCGAAAGGAACATCACGCGCCCGCTCACCTCCTCAGAAAATTCGCTACCATTACTTTCGAAGGTGAGTCGAACCCCTTGCACCTGGCGTTCGCGGGGCACATCTCCCAGGGCGCAGTTGACTTGCAACACCGCTGTTTTTGTCGCTTCCCTCATCGGCAACAGGCGGATATGGAATACCGCAAGACCGCCTGTTGGTATGGGGCCAGAAGCAACCGGCAAGTGTTTGGGGTTGAATGGTGTTGGGCCGAGCGCCCGCCCCTGATGCAGTAGTGCGTTCGGTGCCATGCCGTAGGAGTTGAACCTGACGAGGTCACTCACGATCCACACACCCGCCTCGAGGACCGTTCCATCGGAGGACTTGTGGGTGAAGGTTCCGGTTGCTGTGACCGACTTGCTTTGTGCGTCGAACGTGCCTGCACCGCTCATCTCGTAGCTGTCGCCGTTTGCTGACTTGACCACGGCCGGGCAGGTGGCAGAGTCACCGGGATCGCAAAGAAATCCTGAAGCGAGCAGGAAGGTATAATTAGAAGGGTTGTTTTGAGCCTTGGCCGGACCAGCACACACAAACATGGCTAGAGTCGGTACGGTAAACCATCTGACAATTAGGGTCGAAAATGTGTTTTGGTTTGACATGACTTCCTCCGCTGCCAGGAGTGGACTTGGGAAAACTGTATGAGAACGCAGTTAGACCCAGCGGTGCTGCCGCCTGTCGTGCGAAAGCTTTGGCGTTCCGCCGCAGACCGTAAAAATACTGATAGTTATCAGCCTGTCTGATGCTTTCGTGTCCAGAATTGCAAACGAGAATGGCCTCAGGTCCATGCAGAAAACTGCATTAACGAGAGGCCATCTCAGGAAACGTCAACCGGTCAGGTCAACCCACATCGTTTACGGCGTGCGGATAAATCCATGGAAAAGGTCCGACGCGTCTTCATAGAACCCGACCATGACCCCTAACGCATTGATTCCGGTTGGCTCAGTGAACAGGACTCCGGCTACGGGATAGTCGAACTCCGTGAACTTGCCATCGCGCAGCAACCAGCCGTGCGCGATACCTGCAGCATCGAAGTACGTGCCTACGATCTCGTTCTGGACGTTACCCCCGGTAGCAAAGGTGCCGCCGGTAGCGCCTGGAAAATCAATCGTGGTGTACTTTCCCAAGAACAGCAGGTATCCGTGATTCAACTCACCTATAGTATCCGTGTAATTACCGACGACTGCACCAAGCAAGCTCACCGTGCTGGTACTGCTGCTGGTTGCGCCGGGGGGATCGAAAAATGTGAAAACGCCATTCGTGGACCTTACGAAACTGTGGGTAGTGTTAGCAAGGCCGGTGAGGCCGCACGCAGGATCAGAACAGGTAGATCCTGAAAGTTCACCCAGGTCGTTGATACTGCTGAGACCGCTGCCGGCCGCACCTTTGACGTTAACAAACGTGTAGTTTCCCCGATCAAGAATGAAGCAATGGCTGACGGAAGTCGAATCCAAGTATTCGCCCACGATGACTCCCTGCAAGTTGATGAAAGCAGGTTCTGTGTTTTGGGAGCCTGGGGGATCGAACGATGTGAACACGCCCTTCGCCGTCACCGAGAAACCATGAGTGACAACACAGCCTGAGTCAACGTAACCGCCGACGCCTGTGCCCTCTAGGTTGGGACCGCCGGCCAGAAAGGTGGTCCCGGGACACGCGCCAGGGAAGTCGATCTGCTTATAGCTCTGCGCCCCCGCGATCGACGCAAATGTAAGACTGATGGTGCAAATTGCCAATAACCGAAACACTTTAATCATGAAATTGTCCTCCAGGTCTTTCTGTCTACTTTTCGCGCGGTAGCCCAGGACCTGAAGCAATTTGTTATACAGAATGGTTGGTGGCAATACCCACTTGACGGCACTTTGATATGACCATTATATTCGCGGGGTGAGTAAAGTCGCCGCGACTTTCACCCTGGTCATTTCCGTTGATCGCAAATCTAGCCGACCGCTACACCGACAAATCTATGACGCCTTCCGCTCCATGATTGTGGCTGGCTCGCTAAGCTCCGGCCAACAAATACCCTCCACTCGCACGCTGGCCTCCGAATTGGGGATTTCGCGGATTCCGGTCCTGAATGCCTACGGACAACTCCTCGCCGAGGGATATTTTGAGGCTCGAGTCGGCGCGGGAACTTTCGTCTGCAGCTCACTGCCTGAACAGGCAAGCCATCCCGGAAAAAGCGGGAAATCCTGGGTTCCAGAGAATCTCGCTCGTCGCCGTGTCGCGCGCACCGCGGGAATGCTTCCCCGCTTCGAGAGAGCTCCTTGGGCACGTCACGAAGGAGCCTTCGATCTAAGCCAGGGGGCTTTGGATGAGTTTCCACACAAAGTATGGGCGAATCTTCTCGCGCGGCACTCCAGGAATCCGCTCACGAGTAGCCTGGGATACGGCGATTCCATCGGTCTCCGGCGTCTGCGCGAAGTGATTGCTATCTATCTACGAACTTCGCGCGCGGTGCGCTGCGAGCCGCAACAGATTATGATCGTCAGCGGCTCGCAACAGGCTGTGGATCTGTCAACGCGCGTTCTTTTGGACCCCGGCAGTCCGGTTTGGATGGAGGAGCCCGGCTACTGGCTCGCTCGGCACGTTCTCATTGCCGCTGGCTGTCGCATCGTCCCGATTCCTGTAGACGCCGAAGGACTGGACGTAACGGCCGGCATTCGGCGCTGCCGCACTGCGCGCGCCGCATTTGTCACCCCATCGCACCAATTTCCGCTCGGCGTAACTATGGGCGCCTCGCGGCGTCTTCGTTTGCTGGACTGGGCCCGGAGCGCGGACGCCTGGATCATCGAAGACGACTACGACAGCGAATATCGTTACGAATCCAAGCCAGTGGCGTCGTTGCAGGGCCTTGACGAAGCCTCGCGCGTCATTTACATCGGGACGTTCAGTAAGGTGCTGTTTCCTTCGCTGAGGATCGGTTATCTCGTCCTCCCACCCGACCTGGTCGATCGTTTCTTGTCCATGCGCTATGCCATGGACGTCAATCCTCCGCATCTTTACCAGGCGGTGCTGGCCGATTTCATCGGCGAAGGGCATTTCTCGCGCCACATTCGCAGGATGAGAACGCTCTACAACGAGCGCCGAACCCTACTGATCGATTCATTGCAGCGCAGTATCGGCTCACGATTGCAGATACTCGGCGATATGGCCGGCATGCATCTCACGGTAACCCTGCCGATTGGGCTGAATGATAGTGAAATCGCTAACCGTGCTGCCCGCGAATCGCTGTGGCTGTGGCCGCTCTCGCCTTCCTACATCACGAAAGCCGCGGCTCACGGCTTCATCCTGGGATTTGGAAGCACCGCTCCCACGGAGATCCAGCGCGCCGTCGAACATTTGCGCGCTGTTCTCGGCCCTCCGGAGAATGGAGGTTCGACGAGCAAAACCTAGTCTAATACTTGGTGCGAACGTAGACCCCATATCGTATCGAGATGCGCGACGAATCGATGCGGAACCTCGGCGGGAGAAGGGGGAAAAGTGACCAATCATCGGCGGGTAAAAGCTGTGGAAAAGCCGGGCATAAGACGCCCTTGGAAATCGCTCCGCGATTCCCACTTTCCCACAGCTACGGCGGCGACCACACCTTTCCTTTGACGATCGTGACCACTTTCTGCAGAATCCTCCGGCCAGCGTCGCTTCGCTCCGACGACTGATCACATCACTCCGGAACGCTGATCACGATCAGCCCGGAATCCCGATTACCTTCGCCGGAATCCCCATTTGGGTTGTTCTGGTTGACGTTTTACATGACTCTAGCGGTCTTAACGTTTTTCGGGGTCATCTTCGTTAAACGGATTTTTCCGCCAAAGCTGGAAGATTACGAAGAATATTCGAATATTCGAAGGAAGCTCACTACACCCCGCTGTGAACCCCGAATCCACTCTGCGAATTGAGCGCCAACCTCATCAAGTGGGACATTGTGAAACGGTCGCCAAGTCGACTAAGCAGGAGTTAGATTGCCCTGTCCGGGGGGACTGCTGGTTGACCGGAAGATTTGTCATCCATTATCGCCTGTCGCTAACTGGACGTACTCTATTGCTTACTGCTGAATGCAGGGTATTAAGCCTTCGACTGTTCCCGCGATTAGGTGGCAGTGGGCTTCATCGAGCGCAGTGCAATTCCGCCGAGAATCATAACGGCCGCGAGAATGGTCACCCACAGAACGGCTGGGTGACGTTCCGACCAGGGGCGGTCGTCGGGGCGTCCGCTATAGGCGGCATTCTGTTCTTCGGGAGACAGTTGCACCGGATCGGCACTCGCATCTCTTTGAAATAGCTTCGCGTAATCGTAAATTGGAGCTCCAAGTTTGTCATCTCCGTAGTAGAGACTGACAGAAACGCCGGGATCGGAGTCGAAATAGACGCGGCGCTCGTATTGCTGCAGATGAACACCCGTTATCTTCAACGGCGGGTCATCTCCGTTGTGGACAATGATTTTGAATGGACCTGGGCCAGTTCCTCCGACGTCAAGCCACGGTTGTTCCACATCAATTCTTTGGCCATTTCTGTTCAAGTGAATGCGGCTGATCTCGCCGGAGCCGAACCAGATTCCGTTATCACTTTGAATTTCGATGTCACGCCGAAAATTCGCTTGCGACGGATCAATGGACAAAAGCACTCTTTCGAGCGGAACATTCTTTGGAACCGAGACAAGGAAGACGGTGTCATGGCCTTGCTGGGTGTGTTCCGGTTGGCTATTCAGGTCACGCCACACGGCCCTTTCTTCCAAATTCATTCCCGCGCTCGCGCTTTGCACGTCTGAAGGTTTCACGGAATTATCTATCCAGACGCGCAAGTATTTGTAAGTTGTCACGGGAATCTGCAGCGTGCTGTTGTGGCCAAGTTTCTCGTCCGAGAGATCGTAGAGAGTAGTAGTGCCGAGATTGGACCAGCTCATTCCGTGTGGGTCGTCACTCCCTTCGACATGAGCATGAGCCACGAAGTTTTTCGTTCGGAGTTTTAATTCAACGCGGTCGTAGCGCGAGTTATCGGACATATCCAGAAGAAATTGAGTTCTTCCATCCAGTGTACCGGGCTGTAGCACGCTTATCTTTTTTTGTTCGATCGCCGAACCACCGCGCTCGATCGTTAGCATGTAAGGAATTTCTTTTTGCGCTGAATAAATGCGCAAGTCTTCCAAATCGGGGCGGGCATGCGGCCAAATGCTTTCGTCCAATACAATGTAGTGCTGGCCGCCGGACTGTATTGGTTGCAACTGTCGCTCGTATTTGAAATAAGAAATAGAGGCCGTGGCTATAAAACATACTGCAAGAATCCGCAAAGATGTCCTCATCATTAAGTTAATTTCTCCGAGGAGCCGGAAGAAAGCTTCAGCCAATCGCGTTGATAGATGAAAGAAATGGCAAGGAGCACCGCGCCGAGTGCAATAAAGCTGACAATTCTGTAAGTGCCGCCAAGTTGCGAAACGTCGTACATAAAAACCTTGGCGATCGTGAACGCAATTAAAATCAAAGCCTGCCAGCGGACGAACGCTGAACGTTTCCGGAACCCGATAGTCATTAAGACGACACCGTAAATCAGCCAGATTGCCGAATAGGTGAAATCGCGGGCGAGAGCTAATTGATTCTGATGATAAAGGAGGAAGCGGTTTCCGCTGGCTTGCATTCGTCGGGCAAAATAATCCGAGACTTCCAGCGTGAGCGCGATCAAAGCGAGCAAATTCACCCCAACTGCAGCCAGGTGGATGAGGGGCATTTCCCGATCGGAGGCAAGTTTCTTCCCAAAAAATGCAATTCCGCCTAAAACAGCAATGGCGATCATGTAGGTGAAGAATCGCAGATTGAATAGCAAAGTTTCCGTTTGAAAGTGGTCGTAAAACAGCAGTCGGAAAAGACCCAAGACCAGCGCTATAGAGGCGAGGTAGCGCAAGAAATTTGTTTGGGCCTTGACGCTAATGCACAGAAGCGCGGCGGATTCAATGAGCCAGCTAATGGTGATCCACTGGCCTTCCAGCTTCAGTGGGATGGCGATGGTAATGAAGGTGATGGCGATGGCTACATGCAATAAGTGGATGAAGGTTGTGTCTTGCTTAGGAAAGCGCTTCTGGAAGGCAGCGGCGATGACCAAGTAAAAGGCGGCAAGCGCCAGAGCAAACCAGGTGAGTGTGACGTTCTCATCCATGTACATCTCATAGAGGGCCAGGAAAAATGCGACGGCATTAAATAGCGGAATTAAAGTAAGCGTGACCGACGGACCAGTGAATCGCTTCGACTCTTCGTAGGGGGACGCCAGCGGAATCGCCGCAAAGACAGCGGCAAACAACGCTGTAAAACAGACGGTGAGGGTCCGCTGGTCTTTAGAATAGTAGTCTGAGCACCAACCGATATAGAGGAGGATGGTCCCAACAAAACTTCCCCAGAGCAAACGCCGCCAGGGCTTGAAAATGGACATCTCCAAGATCGCGATGTCCAGCAGAGCGACATACGAAAAAAGCGCTAGCTCGTGATTTTCTCCGGTAGAAAGCAGGACAGGAGTAGCGAATCCTCCAGCTAACGCAAAACTCGCCAGCAATTCCGCATCTTGTGTTAAGGCCAGAACGATGGTGGCGGCAGTTACGATTAGCATGGCGGCGAACGCCGCTGCTGCCGGGATCAAGTGGTAAACCTGAAAAGCGCCCCAAAGCGATAAATACAGCGTGCCAATGCCGACAGCTTTTAACGAATACGAAAATACCGCGTGGCCGCGAGTACGGAACTTTTCACTCCAGACGATCAATCCGATGCCCGCTAAGAGGCCAATCGCAATACGCCCTGCCGGGCCGATCCAATTGTTTTCAAAAGCGTATTTTAGAAAATAAGAAACTCCGACAAGCAGGGCGACGATGCCGATTCGGTTTAGCCAAAACTGCCCAATCGTTTTTTCGAGGCCAGCATCTTGTTTAGTCAGAGTCGACGGTAGATTTAGCTTCGACTGCATGAAGGGTTGGGGGGGTGGTGCCGCGGTCTTCGGTAAATGTGGCCCAGCGTCAGGCTGAGATAAAGATGGTTGAAGCGTTGATCCGATAGCGGGAACCAGAGGCCGCGGTGGCGTTGGAGGAGTTGGTTGTGTCTTCGGTTCTGCCGAAATTCCACTCGTCTGCTCCAGCTGATAGACTCGCGCGGTTAGTGCGGCAACTTGAGCTTTCAAAGCCTCGAGCTCGTCTGGGGAACCAGCCATCGGCGTACACTAACCTATCGGTTAACTACGAGCAAGGAACTAGGCAGAAACTGATTCAGCAAAAATAACTAATACATGTCTGTAGGTCTGTTCGCAACAGAAGCGTAGGAATTGCGAAGTACAAAATGTGAGATTTTGTAAGTCCATGGCGCAGTTTGGCCGCATCACATCTGAAGTGAAACGCGCTGCTACTGTATTCCCGAATAATATTTCCTGGATGAGCTTGCGAGGAGGTGGATCATGCGAAATAACAAGATTCGAGGCTCGCTTTTGAGAGTCTGCATTGGTGCGACTTCTTTCCTACTGAGTTGCACTATCGCAGGAGGCCAAGAACCGACGCCGCAGGCGGCAACCAAGCCTGCACCGACCGACGCGGCGCCCGACGTGCGCGCGTTGGCGGACGCCATTCGGAGTCTGCAAGCTCAGGTGCAAACGCTGAACTCGCAAGTGAGCGAGTTGCACACGGATGAGCAGCGTTGGCACGCGGAAGCTCGCGAGCTTCGTAGCGAACTGGAGCTTACCAGGGCACAGCTGTCTTCACGCCCGGAGGTGTTGAACTATGCTGAATCCTCGACTTCGTCACAGAAATTTCTGCCGCCATCGCCGAATTCAAATCCAAATCCCAATTCTCCCGAGACGATGCAAACTGCTCCGGCGACAACTCTCGAGCAGCGCTTAACGGAACTGGAAGACACCCAGAATTTGCTCGAGGCCAAGATCAATGAGCAGAGCCAAACCAAAGTAGAAAGCGGGTCAAAGTATCGCGTGAGGTTATCGGGCATCGTCCTGTTAAATCTGTTTGATACTCGAGGGCCGGTGGACAATGTGGATTTCCCACAACTGGCCGTTCCGCCGGCATTTGGGAATTCTTCAAATGCTTTCGCGGCTACAATTCGCCAGTCGCAAATTGGGTTGGAAGTCTTTGGTCCCGAGATCGCTGGGGCGCGCACCAGCGCTAATGTGAAATTTGATTTTGCGGGTGGGTTTGCCGATTTGCCAAACGGAGTCTCGATGGGGCTGGTTCGCTTGCGCACGGGCACTATACGAATGGATTGGGCGAATACTTCGATTATTGCAGGCCAGGATTCGTTGTTTTTCTCGCCCTTGACCCCGACTTCGCTGGCCTCGCTGGCGATCCCCCCTCTGTCTTACGCTGGAAATCTTTGGAGCTGGACGCCGCAAATCCGCATCGAACATCGTAAGGATTTAAGGGACGGATCGAACTTGCTGTTTGAAGCGGGAATTTTGGATTCGCTTACTGGAGACATCCCGCTGACGCAGGGCTATCGGTCTCCAACGGCGGGTGAACAATCCGGCCAGCCAGCGTACGCTGGGCGCATTGCCTGGAGTCACCATTTGTTCGAACGAGACTTCACTGCCGGTGTAGGTGGGTATTATGGACGCCAGAACTGGGACTTCGGTCGCCATGTCGATGGATGGGCGGTCACAGCGGATGTCGCGGTACCGCTTGGCAGATTTTTTACAGTGACCGGAGAATTCTATAGAGGGCGCGCGGTGGGTGGGCTTGCAGGAGGGGTGGGCCAGGACATTCTGCTTTCGGGCTCGGTGACGGATCCGACCACCAGTATTCGCGGGCTAGACTCCATAGGAGGATGGACGCAGTTGAAATTCAAGCCAACCGCAAGATTCGAGGTCAACGCGGCGCTGGGCGATGACAATCCGTTTGCGAACGAATTGAGGCGTTTCCCGGCCACGCAGTATTATTACGGTTATTCGATATCGCGGAATCTCAGCCCGTTTATCAATTTCATCTATCAAGTACGCTCGGACGTGCTGTTTTCAGTCGAATATAAACGGATACAAACATACACGATCGACAGCAATTTCAACGCGGCAAATCAATTTGGGATCAGCATCGGATACATATTTTAATGAAATCGTCGCGGACAGCCCGATTCTCGAAATTTCACTATGGCATAGTCCTGCTTGGGTTTTGGCTTTTTCCCCTTACGGGGTATGCGCAGGACAGTGCCGTGACTACCAAGGTTGTGGAGGTGAAGCAGGGAACGAGTAGCGTTTCAAACGCTCCCAATGTTGTGGTGTGGCTCATTCCACTGGACGACTCAACGCAGGCGGCTGCCAAGCAAGTTGCGCCTGATCAAAGTCCCCAACTCGTGCAACAAAACAAAACCTTTGAGCCCCATGTTCTCGTAGTGAAAGTTGGCACGGTGGTTCAGTTTCCAAACCGCGATCCGTTTTTCCACAATATTTTCTCGTTATATGACGGCAAAAGATTTGATCTGGGCCTGTATGAAGCAGGAACGACGCGATCGGTTCGCTTCGACCGTCCGGGTGTGAGCTTCCTGTTTTGCAATATACACGCGGAAATGAGCGCTGCTGTGGTGGCGGTCGACACGCCCTATTTCGCAATTTCGGACCGACTCGGGCGAGTGAGCCTACCCAACGTCCCGGATGGGCGCTATGAGATGCACATTTGGTACGAACGCGGCACGCCGGAAAGCCTGAAGAGTCTCGCACGCACGGTTTTAATTTCGCGATCGAGCCGTGCTTTGCCGCCAATCCGGGTGCTGGACAACCCGGATTTCACCTTGGCACATAAAAATAAATATGGGCAGGATTACGTTCCCCCGCCCAATTCTGGATACGTGCAGCCATAAAGTGTTATTGAGTTGGCTTGCCAACCGGCAAATTTCGGAGCGAAGTTACAAATTTTTTACAAATTGCAAACACGGTGGTGACAACGGTCACGACACTCTCTTGCAATCTAGCATCTGATAGTACGGGACTTAGCGCTAAGCCGACTTTCAGCGATTAATTGCCTCACCGTCGGCTCGCTAAATACCCGTCGCATTGACGGTCTAGAGTGAACGGGCTAGCATGAAATACTCCCGTTTTGCTTTGACCGATCGCGCACCGCTTGGCGTGACCGAGGACACTAAATTTATGGATACCGTTCTAATTGTCGAAGACAGCCGCCCCATGCAACGGACGTTGCAGCGGCTGTTCGAATCCGATGGACTGCAAGTGGAGATTGCTTCTGACGGCGTGGCGGGACTGGAAAGCTTTCGAAAGCAGACGCCTGACGTCGTCGTGCTCGACCTAACCCTCCCGCGCCTCCCAGGCAAGGAGCTTTGCCGCGCGTTCAAAACTCATGCTGCGGCGGTGCCAGTCGTGGTGTTAAGCGCAAACACCGAAGTGGAAGACAAAGTCCTTCTTTTGGAGCTTGGAGCCGATGATTACGTTACCAAGCCCTTCAGCCCAAAAGAGCTTCTGGCCCGTGTGAGACGTGCAATGCGTCGCGCGAGCGCGCAAGCGGTGGACGCCGGGAAGATTGTCCAAGAGACGCCTCGGCACGAGTTGCTTATGTTTGGCGATGCAAAGATTGACTTCACCGGAATGGTAGCCACACGCGGGGGAAAATCGCTGACGTTCACAGCGCAAGAATTCAAGTTGCTCAAGTTTTTCGCGCACTCGCCGGGGAAAGTTATTTCGCGGGAGGAACTCTTAAATGCCGTGTGGGGGTATCAAAATTATCCAACTACACGCACGGTGGATAATCACGTTTTGCGCCTGCGCCAGAAGCTCGAGCCCGATCCCGGCAATCCTCGGTATTTTCTGACCATGCACGGCACCGGATATAAATTCTCGCCCGGCGATCTCGTTGCGGTTCCTGGGAAATAGCGCGAGGAGCTGAATGGCCCGTCTGAGATTACGATCGCAACTACTGATCGCATCCCTTCTAATAATCTGCACCCTTACCGGCGGACTGCTTTTGATCGTGCGGTACACCGTACGCTCGGAAATCGCCAAACAGGTACGAGCGAGCACGGATGCTTCGCTGCTGGCATTCGAAAACATGCAGCGCGAACGCGAGCTTCAGCTATCTCGCACTGCGGCGCTTCTGGCTGAACTCCCTACGCTCAAGGCTTCCATGACGACGGAGCACGTGCTGACTATCCAGGATGCGTCGGAACCATTCTGGAAGCTGGCCGGCAGCGATCTCTTTCTACTTGCGAAATCGGATGGAAGCCTGCTTGGGTTTCACGTTGCGAAGCCCGGATGGAACCCGGATGTTGCCGCACGCGACCTTAAAAGCTCCCTGCAGCAAGGAGAAGACGCTGCTTGGTGGTATGCCGATGGACAACTCTATCGAGTGTTTTTGCACCCGATCACAGCCGGTACGGCAGAGAACCAAAGGCAACTTGGAATACTCGCCATCGGGTACCAGATAAATTCAACAATGGCGAAACAGCTAGCCGAAGTGTCCGGAAGCGAAATCGCGCTGGCGACGGGTGACAAGATCATCGCTTCGACTCTTTCGCCGCAGGAAGACGCCGACCTGCAGCAGTCCCTGCAGCGGAATTTCAATGCGGATAACGACTCACGTGAGATTACACTAGGGCCGAATCAATACCAAGTGGCGTCCATACTGATACAGAGCGGACCGCCCGCACCCGTAAAGTCTTACGTGCTGATGTCCTTGCAGCCGGCAAATGGTGTCATCCAGCGGTTGAATCGCAAAATTTTCATACTGGCGATTTCCGCGGTTGTGCTGGCGGCTTTGCTTCTGACTTTCGTGTCACGAACGATTACGCATCCTCTGGATAACCTTGTTTCGGGGGTACGGGCGCTGGCTGCTGGAGACTACACATATTCTATTACGCCGCGGGGGAGCAGCGAGGTCGCCGAGCTGGGCAAGGCCTTCTCAAAAATGCGCGGAGAACTGCTGGCTTCGCAACAGCAGCAGCTCGCTACCGAGCGCATTGCAGCGTTTGGAACGGCAGCTAGTTCGATTTCGCACGATCTGCGTCATTATCTCGCCGCCGTTGTGGCCAACGCAGAATTCCTATACGAAGCCGAGAAACTGAAACTTAATCGAGACGAAATTTACGACGAAATCAAAACGGCGGCAGATCAAATGACCGATTTATTGGATTCGCTGCGTGAACTGGCGCGGGCAGACAGCTCGATTGTCCCGGTACCGGCCTTCCTGGATCAGAGTATGCGGCGGGCTATCGAATCAGTCCGCGCGAGGCCTGAACTGCGTAGCCGGGTGATTTCAATCAGCACATCAGGTGATATGAACGGTGTGTTCGATCCCAAGAAAATGGAACGTGCGTTTTTCAATTTGCTGTTGAATGCTTGCGAAGCCACGGCGCAGTCTGAGGGACAGATAAAAATTGAAGTCGGATCATCCGGGGAATCATTTGAGGTTCGAGTTGCGGACAATGGCGCCGGTGTGCCGGCTTCCATCCGCGGGACGCTCTTCCATCCCTTTGTCAGTTCAGGAAAATCGAACGGCACCGGCCTCGGGCTTGCTATTGTGAGTAAGGTGGTTCACGACCACGGCGGGACCGTAACTGTGGAACGCACCTCCGGTGCTGGAACGATTTTCCTGGTGACCTTGCCGCGTTCGGTGAATGGACGGGCGATGGCCGACCGCCCAACCGCCTCGTCATTTAGTTGAAATCGATTTGAACCAATTCAGCGCCTCCGTTCCTATTTGGGACTGGCAGAGTTACCCGCCGCAATAGATGCAAATCCTAAAATGTACGTCCTACGTGTTTTCGCGTGTGTCGTACCAATAACCCTTAGTTAACACATACATTAAAGACCCTATTACGCGTGAATTGTTTGGCAGTCAACATGTAGGTGGAGGATCGAGTTATGTCAAAAGTTAGGATCCTTATCGTGGATGATAAACAGCTCGTCAGAAACGGGCTACGCTTGTTCCTGGAATTGCACGATGGCATGACGGTCTGTGGCGAAGCTTCTGATGGTCTCGAAGGCATCAAGAAAGCTTTCGAGCTCAAGCCCGACGTGATTCTCTTGGATTTGAGCATGCCGACTCTCGACGGCCTGAAGGCCGCGCAGCTTATACGTGAAGGTTCGCCACGGGCAGAGATTCTGATCGTCACAAGCCATCATTCGTTGGAGGCTGCGCGCTTAGCTGCAGAGGTGGGAGCAAGCGGTTACGTAACGAAATCTTTGGTTACGACAGATTTGGTACCGGCTATCGAGGAAGCTGTAAACCGGCACGCGGCTTAGTTAGCTAGCTCTGTGCTTTGCGATATCGCTCTTGATGCTATGATCTTAGAACGTCAACTTTAGTCCGAACTCAATCGTTCGCGGCGCGCCAAGCGCAAAAACGCCTGTACCTACGCCGACTCGGAAGGAATTAGCGCTTGAATAAGTTGTGCCGTTCAGCGAGCCGGCGCCTCCGGTAAGGATTCCACTCAACACGTTGCCGGGAATATTGAAGTTCGCAAAATTCAACAAGTTGTAGAAACTCGCGCTGGGTTCGATTGAAAATTCTCTCTCCTTGATATTTACTTTACCGATCCAAGTGAGACTCATATCAAACGTCTTCAGCCAAGTGAGTCCAACTTCTCCGGGAACGACAGGCGACAGCGCCGGAGCAACTCCGCCCAGCGCCTGTAGCTGCGCGAGCGTAAACAAACCGTTATTGATGAGGACATTGCCGGCTGGAGTCGGGTTGTTTGCGACAGTATTGTTGTAATTATTCACAACGTTAGGCAGGTCGCTCAGAGAGACGCTACGCATAAAAGAACCCTGTTTAGTGCCGGGGATTGGATCCCCAACGGTGCCGTCCCCATCGAAGTCAGTGCTGAAAATCTCGCCGGGTCCGTTGCCTGTCACGGGAACAGCAAGTGCGCTGGCGAGAGGGCTATCGAAGTGGAAAATCGTTCCAAGGCGGAAATGTCCAGGCAAGTCGGCGTATCCGCCGAACGAAAACTGATGGGTTCGGTCGAGAGCCGAGGGGCCGCTGAAACCGCACGGCCTGTTGTTATCTATCGTTGGATTGACAAAGTCTTGGTCCGCCGCCGCCGGAGAAGTGCCTGCGGAAGTGGTCAGGGCCGCCCCGCAATTTGTGAACCGTGAAAGAGAATAGGCGAACTGGAAATTTAGATACTTCACTCCAGGCAACGGGCTTTTCACGTTATCGACCAATTTCACGTCCATCGCGTTGTAAACCGAGCGTCCTATTGGATAAAGGAAGGTTACTAGCCCCAGGTCTGGGTTAATTCCCGTAAAGGCGCACGGGTAGCTCGTTCCCAAGCCAGTTTCGCAACCGCTGATTCCCAAGTCCGCGGCGGAATCAAGACCGAAGCTCGCAAAATCGGACATAGTCGCAGGCCCGGCCGGTCCGCGTCCGCTGGTGGAGGGATGTAGCCCGGGACAAGAGGCCATGGCCGCATTAATGCTCGGAGATCCACAAGCCGCTAACGTCGCAGCAATGGCTAGCTGCGCGGCCGATTTATTGAAGTATCTGACATCTCCGCTGTGATTCGCATCCACTCCAATCAGATAGTGCAAATTCACGTTACGAAGATAATCGACGCTGAGCACCATGCCTGGCATTATCTCGCGCTGGATTCCAGCATTTATTTGGATTGAGTAAGGCGTCCTATAATTGGGTGCCAGGGCGCCCAGAAATATCCCGGATCCACTCGCAATCAGATTCGGAATGTACGATGGGTTCGGAGCACTTGCGCCCACGGCCTTCGAGGCCTGTTGGTAGGTTGTTTGGAAGTTTGCCACGCATTGCGCGGCGGTCACCCCGCTGCAGGTACCAGCGGTGGGCCCTAGCGTGGCACCGATGAGCGAGGTGCAGATAACACCGGCCGCCTTCGAGTTACCGCCAAGGAACTCCAAGGGTTCAACTGTACCGAGAGGAGCAGGAAAGGGAACGCCGGAAGCGCTCGCGTTGAAACACGGCATCGGGTTCGCGAGAAAAGCTCCCGTCGCAAGACGTTCCGGACGATCAAACTCCGCATTGTTCCAAATGGCATTCTCGTAGAAAACGCCGATCCCGGCGCGAATTACGGTCTTAGAGTCTTTTCGTGGATCCCAAGCAAAGCCCAACTGCGGGCCAAAATTATGGTTCGGCTGGTTTACTCGGTTGGCTAAGCCAGGCATCACGGCATTGAGTTCTGTGGCCGCGGTGCCGGTAAAGCCAGGCAAGTCGCTATCGGAACGTCCCGTATCGCGAACGTAGCGAACGCCATAAGTCACAGTGAGATTGGGTTTAATCTTCCAGCTATCTCCGACGTATAGGCCGAGCCGATTGTCGGGCGGCGTGCCGCTGCAAGGCTCGTTGAATGCAGGGATTTCGGTATCGCATTCCTCACCGTTGCCGAGGGTTACGTTGTCCACCGGGTAGTTGAGCGCACAAGATGCTCCGGTGATACCACCAGGACACGCGAACGGCGCGTTCATCGCGTTATTTATCTCCGTAGTGCTTCCAATCGGGCTGACGTTGGGGGTAATAGCGCTAAACGAAAATAAACCGCCGCCGCGCAGACGATTGTATGCGACTCCATAGCGAAGGATGTGCGCCCCGAGCAATTTGCTGCCGTCGTACTTGATCTGGCGGTCGGTCTGAAAGGTTTGCTGTGGCGCGAGGAAATTAGGGCCGGTAAGGAAGGCGAAGCTTGTGAAGTTTAGGCTGACCGGAAAGTTCGCGAAAGGCAAGTTCGATCCGAGAACTGTGTCTCCCAGATTATTGATGAACTTGAGGTATTCGAAGCGGAAGCTGTGCGTGTATCCACCCTTGGTTGTGAAATCCGCACCTATTACGTGCGTACGGGTGTAATTTTTGTCCTCGAAGGGCTGATAACCGATTGTGCCGCCGGTGGCCACCGCTAAGCTGTCAAAATAGCTAAAGCGATAAAACATGCGAACGTTTTTCCAAAATTGCCAATCGAGCCTGGCGTCATAATCGGTTTCCCGGAACGGAGTGCCGGTGTTTCCGGTGTAAACATTGAAGGGTGGAGCAGGAACGATTGGCGCCAAAAGATTCTGATTGGTATGCTCCGCGTCCAGGAAGAAGAAGAGTTTGTCTTTTAGAATCGGGCCGCCGAAATTGCCACCGTCCTGGTTTCGTTGATAGGGCGAGGGTGGCCCGGGAAGAGCTGCCGAAAAATCGCTGTCGCGGAACAGAGCGAAAGCCTCGCCATGATAATTGTTCGTTCCCGAGCGTGTGGTGACATTCACTGCGCCCGAAGAGGTCAGGTCGGTCGAGAGGTCCAGCGTTGACTGGCTGATTTGGAATTCGTCGATCGCACTGGCCGGGATATTTTCGGTCGTTGTCCCAACAGTCTCGTCGCTCACGTCCACGCCATCGACCTCAATACGCGCTGTGCGTCCAAAACGGCCGCCCACCGATATGGAAGAGAAGCCAACTTTTGTGGGATCGAAATCGGCGCCATCCTGGATTTGTACGCCCGGTTCGAGCTGCGCGAGGTCGAGGAAGTTTCGGCCGTTGACCGGCAAGTTCTCGATCTGCTCCCGGTTCAAAACTCCCTGCACGGTTGGCTGCTCGGTGTTGACGGCTACGGCCTGTTCGGCTACTTCTACGACGGTGGAAGTGGCGCCCACCTGAAGACTGAAATTGACGCCCGAGACCACACCGACCTTTACGATTACTCCCTGTTCCACGGTTTTGAAACCGGCAGCTTCGGCGCGAACAGAGTAATTTCCCGGAACCAGCGTGCCGGAGTTATACGCGCCAGCCGATGAACTAGTGACGGCGATAGACTGGCCGGTATCTTTATTGGTAATTGTGACCTTCGCACCTTCCACCACCGCGCCGCTGGGGTCGGTCAAGGTACCCTGAATGTTTCCGGTCGCAGTAGTGCTCTGCGCCCGCGCTGTGGTCGTTGCCAATAAAACGTAGGCCAGCAATATGACAAATCGGATTAATTTTGAATTATCGGTAGTACGTTGAGAAATCATGTAACACCCCCAGTGGCGTTATCTGATTGCTTGGTTGCGATTTATATTCTGACGGACAACAAGTCAAGAAAAATCCGCACGTTAAGCTGCAAGCGCGATGCCAGAATCAGCAACAATTTCCAGCAAACCGTTGGTTATCTTAGAAGTAACAGATATTTCGGTGACAGCAAGAAAGTCTAGAACTGAGGTTGACGGTATCTGACGGGGAACTAATCCTGGGCGCCGCCGCCGAGCTCACGGACGATGGCGCCAACAAAGGCTTTGGCGTCTCCGAAGAGCATCAACGTCTGATCGAGGTAATAAAGCGGATTGTCTATTCCCGCGAAGCCGGGACTCATCCCGCGTTTGATAACCATCACGGTACGCGCTTTATCAACGTCTAGAATTGGCATGCCATAGATTGGACTGCTGGGGTCGCTACGAGCCGCGGGATTCGTTACGTCGTTCGCGCCGATCACCAGCGCCACGTCTGTTTGAGGAAAATCGCCGTTGATTTCCTCGAGGTCTAGCAGCTTGTCGTAGGGAATATCCGCTTCGGCCAACAGAACGTTCATATGCCCGGGCATGCGGCCCGCGACGGGGTGAATGCCGAATTTCACGTCCACGCCACGCTTGGTTAACGCGTCGTAAAGCTCTCGCACTTTGTGCTGCGCCTGCGCGACAGCCAGACCGTATCCGGGAACGATTACAACTTTGCTCGCTGTGGAAAGAATGGCGGCGGCTTCTTCGGCGGTGGCGCTACGCACGTTTCGAGCCTCTTGAGCCCGGGCACCCCTTGCCTGTTCCTGTCCGAATGCGCCAAACAGCACATTGGTAAACGAACGGTTCATAGCCTTCGACATATTCAAAGACAGAATGAAACCCGAAGCGCCATCCAACGCGCCGGCGACAATCAAGAGTTTGCTGTCGAGAACAAAGCCCATGGCCGCCGCTGAAAGTCCCGCGTAAGAATTCAGCAGGGAAATCACGGTGGGCATGTCCGCGCCGCCGATCGGAATAATCATCAGCACGCCAAACAACAGAGGAATCCCAACGATAAAAGGAAAGGCCTGCGTGCGGCCGGGGTGCATTACAACGTAAGCTGCCAATGCAATCGCAACAGCGAGCACGCTGAGATTGAGGATGTTCTGTCCTTTAAAGGTGATCGGGCGCTGCGGCAGGACTTCCTGCAATTTTCCTGCGGCCATCAGGCTGCCGGTAAAGGTCAGCGAACCCAGAATCACTTCCATACAAAGAACCGACATGGTGAATCGCGAAACTTCTGCGCCGCGAAGGTAAAACTCCGAGGTGCCGACCAATGTCACGCAAAGCGCTCCAAACGCGTGACTGAGCGCAGTTCGCTGCGGCACCGCCGTCATTTGCACCATGCCGAGCGGCACGCCAATGATGGTCCCTGCCACTAGGGCAATGGCGATCCATTTGTAATCGACGATGCCGTGGTTCAGAAGCGTTCCAGCAATAGCCAGAACCATGCCTACTTCACCGGCCCAAACGCCGTGGCGCGCAGTTGTCGGCGCGCTCATCCATTTCAAAGAGAGAATGAACAGAGCGGTGGCAGCCAGATAGGTGAGTTCGATGATCTGTTGGGGAACCTGCATCTAGATCACGGTTTCTGTGGGCGGCTGGATTTGAACATCTTGAGCATGCGATCAGTGATTAGGAATCCACCGACTACGTTGCTGGTGGCTGCAACGATCGCAATCGTGCCCAGGACAGTTGACAGTGTGCTTTTATGAGCGCCCACCAAAAGAATGGCGCCAACGACGGCGATGGCGTCCAGTGCGTTGGTCAAGGACATGAGCGGAGTGTGAAGCAATGGGGAAATACGCCGAATCACTTCGAATCCGATGAAAGCCGCAAGCATGAAGACGTATAAATCGGTCATCAAATCTAATTTCATGAGTCTAATTTCCTCCCTGCTTTGCCGCGAGAGCAGGCAATTTGTAAAACTCGCGAACTCGTGGGTTGACTATTTCACCTTGCCTGGTTACCAGCGTGCTGCGAATAATTTCGTCTTCCAGGTCTAGCTGCAACTTTCCTTCTTTGACCAGGTGCAGCAAAAAAGCAGTGATGTTGCGCGCGTACATTTGGCTCGCGTGATACGGCACGCGGCTAGCCAGATTGATCCAGCCAATGATGCTGACGCCATGCTCGATCACAACTTCGCCCGCCCTGCTAAGCTCACAGTTTCCACCGCGCTCTGAAGCTAAATCAACGATTACAGAACCAGGCGCCATGCGCGCGACCATCTCTCGCGTCACCAGCACGGGAGATTTCTGTCCTGGAATCACAGCAGCAGTAATCACCACATCGCTTTCGGCCACCGCGCGACCGAGCAGTTCGCGCTGGCGGCTATAGAAATCTTCACTTTGCGCTCGCGCGTAACCTCCAGCGTCCTGTGCATCGGTAGCTTGGATGGGAAGCTCCACGAATCGACCGCCCAAGCTCTGCACCTGTTCTTTGGCGGCAGGCCGCATGTCATAAGCAGAGGTAACGGCTCCGAGCCGTCTGGCGGTAGCAATAGCCTGAAGGCCGGCAACGCCAGCGCCGATCACGAAAACGCGCGCTGGCGTGATGGTTCCGGCAGCGGTCGTAAGCATGGGAAACATTCTGGGAAGAGTGTCCGCGGCGATCAGGACCGCTTTGTAGCCGCAAATTGTTCCCATGGACGAAAGCGCGTCCATGCTTTGCGCGCGAGTCGTTCGCGGCATCAATTCCACGGAAAACGAAATCGCGCCGGTGGCGGCAATCTCTTGTATCGTTTGCAGGCTTCCCAATGGTCGCAGGAATCCAATCAAAACCTGGTCGCGACGTAACAGAGCAAGATCGCCTTTTCCGGATTTGTCATTCGAGCCGTAGCACAATACCTGGACCATGATATCGGCGGTATGAAAAACGTCGGCGCGCTGGGGAACGATCTTTGCGCCTTTCGCCAGGTAGTCCGCATCAGGATAGCCGGCGCCCACCCCTGCGCCGGCTTCTAGCACAACATCGATGCCAGCTTTCGTGAGATTTGGAATTACGGGCGGCGTCAACGCGACGCGCAACTCCCCCGGGAAGCTTTCGCGCGGCACCCCTACGATCACGAGAGGTTCTCCGAGACTGGCGCTTTGGGTTTGGACGGTACGTGAAGATGAACGAACTGTATGCGGAAATTAAGGAGGGAAGAATTCATGCGAATAGGTTTTGAACAGGTCCTTAAAGCAAAATTTCAGAGAAAGCGCGGGGTCCACTGTGAACAACGCGCAATCTCTAGCGCCGACATTCTATCTGCAAAGCTGATAAAGTTCACTGACAATTGGAGAGCAGATTTTCCTCTCGATTCTTAATCATAAGTGAGAGCAGAATCGGGTTCATCATGCTGACGAAAGTATGAGCGAGAAAAATCAGGCTTGGCGGAATTGGCCGCTGGTGCGAATCGAAAAGGAATATTCGCCGAGCAGTTGCGTGCCGTCCGCCGCGCCGTTTATCGCGGAGTACGCAATCAGGAGCCGCAAGGCTGAAGAGACGCTAATTTATCAAAAGGACTTGCGCTGGGGTGGGCATCCCGATGAGACATTGGATTTTTTTTTCAGTCCGTCGAAAAACGCTCCGTTGCTGGTTTTTATTCATGGCGGCTACTGGCAAGAGTTGTCGAAAAATGAATCGTTGTTTCCCGCGCCTGGTTGCGTAGCTAACGGAATTGCGTTTGCGGCTCTTAACTACACGTTGGCACCACGGGCGGGCGTCGAGAAAATCGTAGATCAATGCCGGCGAGCGGTGGCCTGGCTTCATCAGCAAGGTAATGCGCTGGGCTTCGATGGGGACCGGATTTTCATTTCCGGCAGCTCTGCGGGTGCGCATCTGGCGGCCATGATGTTGTTGAAGGGGTGGCAAACGACGGTGGGCCTTTCCGATCATGTAGTCGCGGGCGCGATTTTACTCAGCGGGATCTACGATCTGGAACCTTTGGTCGGAACCTACATTTCCAAGCCGCTGAACCTTACGGCCGCGGACGCGCACGGTCTCAGCCCCGTGAATTTAGCATTGGGGCGCCCGGTGCCAAGCATCGTGGCGTGGGGAGAAAACGAGACGAGCGAGTCGAAGCGCCAAAGCAAAAGCTACGCTTCTCGATTGCGCGATGCGGGCTTCCCGGTTTCGGCGTTTGAAGTCGCGGGAGCGAATCACTTCGACATCGTTTTAGGTTTGGCGGACCGCCAGACACCGTTAGGACGTGCGACGCTGGAATTAATTGGAGGCCAGCCACTTGCATGAAAGCGATGCTAGCTGCGTGTCGCGGCCAGAAACTTCTCAACAAAAGTGTGAACCTCTGAGAACGTGTTGTAAAGAGGGACTGGCGCGACGCGCATGATGTCGGGCTCGCGCCAATCGCAGATAATTCCTTCTTTCGCGAGAGCCTCGCAAACCGCGCGGCCATTTTCACTGACTCGCAAGGAAAGTTGTGCTCCTCGACGGGCGCTATCGTGCGGAGTGATGATCGAAAAATTCTTCGACCAGGCTTGATTCAGCAAGAATTCCAGATAGCCTGTCAGCAGTTCACTTTTCGCACGCAAGCGCTGCATGGTTGCTTCATCGAAAATATCCAGCGAAGCCCGTAGTGCGGCCGCCGACAGAATGGAGGGGTTGCTGAGTTGCCAGCCTTCAGCTCCCGGAATGGCATCAAAATCCGGCGGCATGCGGAAACGATTTCCCTTGTGGTGCCCCCACCAGCCGGCGAACCGTGGCAATTTTGGATCTTTCTCGTGGCCTTGGTGTACAAAGCATCCGGCGATCGCACCGGGACCCGCGTTGAGATATTTGTAACTGCACCAGACGGCGAAATCGATATCCCAGTCATGCAATTTTAAAGGTACATTTCCGGCCGCGTGCGCCATGTCGAAGCCGACCACGCATCCTTTCGTGTGCCCGGCATCCGTGATGCGGCGAAATTCGAATGCTTGTCCGGAATAATAATTCACGCCGCCGAGCATGATCAGCGCGATTTTTTCGCCCTCACGTTCGATCAGCTCTTCGATTTCCTCCGTGCGAATCCAGGTTTCGCCTGAGTGCGGCTTGACTTCAAGCAGGGCTTCCGCCGGATCGTAGCCGTGGTATTGAATTTGTGACTTCACCGCGTATTGGTCGGAAGGGAAGGCGTTCGATTCGATCAGTATTTTGTTTCGTTTCGCGGTAGGACGGTAGAAGGAAACCATCATCAAGTGCAGGTTAACCGTGAGCGAGTTCATGGCCACCACTTCGGTAGGAAGCCCGCCGACCAAACGTGATATAGGCTCGCTGAGAATCTCGTGATACGGCATCCACGGATTCCGCGCCTGAAAATGGGCTTCGACGCCGAGTCGGGCCCAGTCTTCTAGTTCCTGTTGCACATACTTACGCGTTGATTTCGGCTGCAATCCAAGGGAGTGGCCGCAGAGATAGACGCAATCGGAGCCATTGGTCATTTTGGGGATGTGAAAACGTTCACGAAAGGCCACAAGCGGGTCGCGAGCCGTTTGTGCCGCGGCAAATTGCTTGGTCGTCTCGAATGCGATAGCAGACACCTAGAGTTGCTCCAGTGGAGTTAGCTGGCCATGGATCATGGATTCGGCTTTTTGCCAGTCAATATCTTCGATGCGATCGATCGATTGGCATAATTCGGCCAACATCGCGTCCTGAACGCGCCCCCGCAAAAGAGCCACAGAATAGGGAATGCGCTGAAAGGTGACCATCGCATACTTTGGAACGAAAAGACGCGGATACTTGGCCTCGAGCGCGAGCTCCACTTTTTTCTTGAACAGGAACCTCGGATCAGCAACACGATCACGCATCTCGACGAAATTTTCGAGGGCTAAATCGGCGATAGCGTCGGTGTTCGCTCTTCGCAAGCGCTCAAACTCGGGAAATATCGCCGCCCAATCCGATCCGTGACGATCGAGAAGTTCCAGCAGGGCAGTGCAGTCTTCGAATGCGCAATTCATGCCTTGCCCGAAGAAGGGAACGATCGCGTGAGCAGCGTCTCCGATCAGGAGCGATTTCGAATCCACCTGCCAGGGCGAGCACTTCACCGTAACCATGGAGCCCGTCGGATTGTCGCGGAAGTTTTCGCGGAGCTGGGGCATCCGCGGCACGGCATCCGCGAAGTTCGACTCGAAGAATTCCAGGAGGCTGTCTTCGGAAGCGAGATTTGCAAAGCTGGTTTTCCCTTCAAAGGGCAGAAAAAGGATGCAGGCAAAAGTGCCATCGACATTGGGCAATGCGATCAGCATGTGCGATCCGCGCGGCCATATGTGCAATGCGTTCGGCTCCAGAACGTGTTTTGCAAATGGTCCCGCTGCGATGGTGAGCTCCTTATAGCCGTAATCGAGATATTGCTGTGAGAAATTGAAGCGATTAAGTTTCAGCATGGCGAGCCGAACCGCGGAGGAAGCGCCGTCTGCGCCGATGATAACGCCGGAATCGATATCAGTTTCGCTGCCGGTTTGTTCGTTGCGGAAACGAGCGGTTCCGGAATGCAAATCGAGTCCCAGACATCGCTTGTCGAAATGCATTTTCACGCCGCGCTTTTCGGCTTCGTTCATGAGCGCAGCGTTCAAGTCCGCGCGAGAAATCGAATTAATCACTTCCGTTTCATCTTTGCCGTAGGGCTGAAACGTTAGCTCTCCCGACAGCGAGTGCATCATGCGGCCCTTCATCGGAATAATGATATTGCGCATGGATTCCCAAAGGCCCGCTTCGCGCAGCGCGTGGATTCCACGAACGGAAATGGCGAGGTTGATAGAACGGCCGGCCGACAGGCGAACGTGGCGCGGGTCCGGACGCCGTTCGTAAATTGTGACGCGAAATCCGCGTTGAACGAGTGAAATCGCGAGCAAGGGACCGGTAAGCCCGGCGCCGACGATGGTAACTGTATCGGATGTACTTGGCATGTAGCGGTGGAATCTCAGTGGCCGCGGATTGGCGCCATGACGTTTAATCTTCCAACAGCGAGCGCGCTTCCCAAAGTTCCGGAAAGAATTTCTTCTCCAGCGTAAGTTTCAGATAGGAGGAACCCGTGCTTCCGCCTGTGCCCATGCGCACGCCTATGGTGCGTTCGACCATTTGGATGTGGCGCAATCGCCAACTCACGACCAGCTCGTCGAATTCCGTCAAGCGCTCGCACACGTCGATCCAATCGCGATGATTGCGCTCGTCCCTGTAGAGTGCCTGCACAGCTTTGGCGCGGGCCTCGAAATGTTCGCGATCGGTTGCTGTACTACTCAATTCGGGGAGTTTTCCCAACGTTTTCAGAGCTTCGAAGAAAATGTCATGGAGAGAATCTTCACGCAGCCTGCGGTGCAGGACGGCATGCGTCTCCGGCGTGAGCTCGTGATAACGCAGCATCTTTTCGTCTTTCAGGCCGCAGAGAAACTCGAGTTCTCTAAACTGTTCGGACTGAAAACCGCTGGCCGGATTCAATTTCTCGCGGAAGGCAAGAAAATGAGTGGGCAGCATGGTCTCCAGAATAGTGAACTGCTCCACCAGCACGCGCATGATTTCAGTACAGCGGCGAAGCAATCGCGCAGCTTCGTAGACTCCATCACGGGAGCCAGGGTCAGCACCAGCAGCGCGCAAGTTCGCCACCACTGCGTCCAGGTCGTGCAGCAATTCCTTGAACCAGAGCTCGTAAGTTTGATGAATGATGATGAAGAGCAGCTCGTCGTGATGTGCAGGTGAAGACACCTGATGCTGCAATGCCAATAATTCCGGGACTCGCAGATAAGAGCTGTAGGTCAGCCGTTTCTCGGGCGCGTGCGTATCGCTAACGGAAGATAGGTTCTGTTCTTTTGCCGACCCACTTGTAAACCGACAGCCTCCGGCAGCTTCTGCCTTCTGTGCCGTTGCGGAGGCCAGGGCACTGGCGTGTATGGCCCCCGTATCCAGACTCGGCAAATTCAGGAATTTGACGGCATTTTCTCCCAGCAACTTTTTTTTCACTTCTTGCGGAAATTGACTTTCGCGAATCAGCGTGCCCGCGCGCAATTCACCTAACGGATAGGGATAGTCGGAACCGAGAAGTACGCGATCGCCGCCCAATATCGCAACGAGGAATTGCAAAGTGCGCTGTTCGAATACGGCGGAATCCACGGCAAGACGATCCAGATAATGGCTGGGAGCAAACTGGGACACTCCCCGCGCGCCTTCGTGGTTTTTCCACGCGTTTTCCAGGCGTCCCAAGAGGAAAGCAAAACTCCCTCCGCCGTGTGCGAAGCAGATTCGCAAGTTTGGCGGCAGGCGATCGAAAGCTCCACTCAGAATCATCGAGGCGACCGACAGATAGGTTTCCGTGGGCATTCCCACGGTCCAGGGGAGCATGTAGTTGGGCATACGTTCCCGCGCCAACATGTCCCAGGGATGCACGAATACGGCCGCGTTTTGAGCCGCGCAATGCTGCAGGAATTTCACGACGCCCGGATCGTCGAGATTTTTTTCTCCAACGTGATTCCCGATCTGGACGCCGAGGTGACCATCACGCAGGCAGCGGTCAAGCTCGGCGGAAGCAAGGTCAATGTCCTGCAGGGGAACTTGGCAAAAAGATTTCAGCCTGCCTTGGGAGCGTTGGCACATCTCGAGCGCAACATCGTTGAATAAGCGCGAGCAATCCAGAGCGTGCTTGGCCTCGCGGGCGTAAGCAAAAAGGACCGGCGTGGCCGAAATGATTTGCATATCAACGCCGTTGCGATCCATGTTTTCAAGACGTACGTTCACGTCCCAGCAGGCGGAAGTAACCTGCCGGAACATACGATCGCCCAGCATGATGTCGGCTTTGCCAGGCCCCGTGTGTTTGATAGAGGGCCAATCCGGAGTGCCGTAGCGCGCCGCCAGGTCCGGCCAGGACTCAGGAAAAAAATGCGTGTGTATGTCTATGACGGGCATGTTGTCTGTTTCGCGTTAGGCCTTCGGCGGCCGTTTGCCGGGATGAATTTCGCCGCAGTGCGGACATTTGCGCAACTCAGGATTCTGATGAAACTTTTCAAACAGCGGGGGCAGATCGGTCACAATACTTTTCAAAAGCACTTCCGCTCGATACACGCGATGGTGGCACTTCGCGCAATACCATTCAAAACCGTCCTTCTCTCCCGCGGGCCTGGGCATTTCAACAACCAATCCGATCGTTCCTGGAGCAAGTCTCTGCGGCGAGTGCGGCACGTGTTTTGGCAGAAGGAAAATTTCGCCCTCTTTAATGGGAACTTCGACCGGAGGCTTTCCTTCCTCGGGCATCAAACGCAGAAAAATATCTCCTTTTAATTGGTAGAAAAATTCTTCGGTGGGATCATCGTGATAATCGTTGCGGTTATTCGGTCCGCCGACCACCGTCACCATCATCTCGCCATCTTCCCAGACTTGCGCATTTCCCACCGGAGGTTTTAGTTTTTCGCGGTTGGCCTCGATCCACCCCTGGAAGTTAAAAGCTTTTAGAGTTTTTACGGACGGCATTGCTTTCTCCTCTCGGCTAGCGCTTGGGTTTCTCGTTTGACATAGGCTTGAAAGCGATCGCTTTCATTTCTATCAACAGATAGGCGTGCGGTAGTTGCCGGACTGCCACGGTCGTTCGCGCCGGCCCATCCTCGTCGAAGTATTGCGCATAAATCTCATTGTAGGCTTCGAAATCATCCATGGTGACGAGATATGTAGAAATTTCTACGACATCTTTCAGACTGCCATCCATGCTGGCAAGAATGTCTCTGATATTTTCAATTACGGCGCGAGTTTGCTCGCGGATGTCGAGATGTGTGGTTCCCAAACTATCGGTCCCTGCTCCGGCGATCGTATCGTCGGCGCGACGCGAGCTTGTCCCGGACACGAAGAGGAAATCTCCAGCGCGCTTAATATGCGGAAAACGTCCGCGTGGCTTGGCTTTCCCTGCAACGATCTTGCTTTCCATTCAGAATCCTTCTAAGCGAAACGCAGAAAACCGGGTCACAACTTGACACAAATATTGTTCAGTTCAGAGTAAAAATTCAGCGAATGCATGCCGCCTTCGCGTCCTATGCCGGACAAGCCGGCACCTCCAAACGGGGTGCGCAGGTCACGAAGAAACCAACAATTAACCCAGGTGATTCCCACGTGCAACTTTTCCGCCACGCGATGCCCACGCTTCAGATTTGTCGTCCACACCGAAGCGGCCAGGCCGTACTTTGTGTCGTTTGCCTTCGCGATGGCTTCTTCTTCGGTATCAAACGGCGCGATATGGCAAACGGGTCCGAAGATTTCTTCTTTAACGCAGCGAGCCGATTCCGGAAGGCCGGTGAAAATCGTCGGCTGAATGTAGAATCCATGATCCCGAGCATCGCCAAATTCGGGAGTGCAGCCGCCCGTCACGATTGTAGCGCCTTCCTTTTTCGCCAGCTCGTAGTAGGAGAGGACTTTTGCGCGATGTTCTTTCGAAATCAGCGGCCCGCTCGTCGTTTTGTTGTCAGTTGGCCAGCCGAGAACCAAACTTTCCGCTTTTTGCTTCAATGCGGAAACGAAGCGCTCAAAGATCGGGCGTTCCACATAAACACGCTCGGCGCAGAGGCAGACCTGGCCCGTATTCAGGAAGACAGCATCAGCCAACCCCTTGATCGTTTCATCGAAATCGCAATCCGCAAAAGCAATCGCGGCATTTTTCCCGCCGAGTTCAAACGAGATCGGCTTCACAGTGGGCGCCACCGCACTCATGATGGCCGATCCTGTTTTCGATTCGCCGGTAAACGTTACGGCGTTCACATCAGAATGGCTGGTTAGAAATTCGCCCGCCGAGCCGGAACCGAAGCCGTGGATGACGTTGAATACTCCCGCAGGCACTCCCGCCGATTGCATCACCTGCGCCAGCAGCGTCGCGGTCGCCGGAGTTTCTTCGGAAGGTTTTACCACCACGCAATTGCCGCAAGCCAGCGCCGGAGCGGTCTTCCACGTAAGAAGCAGCAGCGGCAAATTCCACGGCGTAATGATGCCAACCACTCCGAGCGGTTTGCGCACTGAATAATTTAGCGCGGAGACGTTATCCGACGCTTCGGTGCGAAAGGCTTCCAGCCCAGCGGCTTTAACAAGGTCGGCAAAGATGCGGAAATTCGCGGCTCCGCGTGGAATGTCGATCTTTGAAGCAAGTGAAATTGGCTTGCCCGTGTCGGCCACCTCGGCCTGCACGAAATCTTCAAAGCGTTTTTCAATTCCGTCGGCAATTTTGTGCAAAACGGCGGCGCGAGCTGGTACCGTCAGTTTGCCCCAATCCCCGTTCAGCGCCCGGCGGGCCGACTCGACCGCTTGATTTACCAAAGATTCGTCAGCTTCTGAAACTTGAGCGATTACCGAGCCATCGGCCGGGTTGATATCGGCGAACTCGCGTGGCCCGCGGACAAATTGCCCGTTCACGTAGTTCTGAAGGAGCTTAGAACAGGATGTCACTCGTTCTCCAAATGCACACAGGGGAGGCCGGAATCATGAACGAACATTATACTCAACTAACGAGAATTAATAGCGGGTGCGCATCCATTCGTTGGTGACCCGAATCCTGCGATTTGTCAGACCGCTAACCGATCCAAAATGATCTTGGGATTCTCAGGCGAAACCAGAAGTCTCTTGGTAGGAAGCACAATAAGGACCATTTTTTCCCAGTCCGTTACAAAAGCAAGAAAACTTCCCAACTTAGCATTCGAGAAATATCCATATGGTTTGAGCGGCCAACCGGCGCCGAACAATCGAATCGTTTTTCCGAAGCGGATATCTTCCTGACTAACGGGCATCGCGCCACGCATCTCTGTGAGGTCATACTTTAAAGTGCATATGAGCGTTTTGACCCTTAGTTCATTACCGACCATGGTACATTCTCGCGGCGCAAAGGCGAGAATGCCGATGGCAAAAATGAACGGGAAAGCGAAAATAATGATCATGAGCATCTGTTTGTCGCTGGGGTTCAACTCTTATTCTTCCATAAGAGTCGACCAGCGAATCACAAATGTCAGTTCTGGTGTTTACTGATTGTCTTCAGATATTCCTTGCCGCGTTCGAATCCGCGCTGGAATGGGCTGCTTTCGTGCATGCGCGGGTAGCGATCGCCGAGCTCGCGATGGCATTGCTCATAGCTTCGATCGCGGTTCTTGTGCATCACAGCGGCCTCGAATCCACAGCGAAAATAGCGTTCATCGTCGTCGAATTTGCTGCCGTCGGTTTCATATTTTTCTTTTTCGGCGTCGCGCAGGCCAACCCACCACATTTCACGGGCCCGGTCGATGCTCTCAGCGCCGGCATGCTCCAGCGCGCCTCGAACAGCGTCAGCCTCGTCATCATCGGCCATTACTACGACAACCGAGCGGCCTTTGCGCAAAGCATCCTCGTAAACGTACAGCTCATCTTCCGGCAGTCCTTCGAATACTTCACCTTCTAGTTTTCCACCCACAGCTCCGCCGCCAACCGCACCGAGGGCCCCGAGTATCACGCCACCAGCCACTCCAATCGCAAGCACCGGGCCTACACCGGGAATCAGAAAGCTCGCGATCATTGGAACTAGGCCGACGCCGCCAGCAACTCCCATAGCGCCACCGACGACCGCGCCTATGGCTTTACCCATCCCGGGCTGCTCGCCGGCAACCGTTGGCACAGCCGCGATCTCTTGATCGGTCGCATGAGGCGTGAGGATCGTGACTCGATCTTGAGGAATATCCAGAGGCACCAGCTCCGCCGCGCCAACCTCTGCATCTGATCGAGACTTGAAAACTCCTACGACGGATTTCATGGAGCCTCCCTTTCCAGCCCGGTGATATGACCGCAACACGGGTCACTAAACCATACATTAGAAACTGTAGCAAGCGCGTCTTGCGACTTCCGGCGACTGCCAAAGAACCGCGGGATGCTAGCAGCGCTCAATAATTGTGGCGATGCCCTGGCCTACTCCGATGCACATGGTGCAAAGCGCGTACTTCGCCTTTGTCGTTCGCAACTGATACGCTGCGGTCGTCACCAGCCTGGCTCCACTGGCACCGAGGGGATGCCCAATGGCGATAGCGCCTCCATTGGGATTCACATGCTCAGCATCGTCCGGCAAACCCAGATCGCGGGTAACCGCGAGAGCCTGCGCTGCGAAAGCCTCGTTCAGCTCGATCACCTCCATTTGTGAAAGTTTCAGCTCGGTTTTATCCAGGATTTTTCGTGTGGCGGGCGCGGGAGCAAATCCCATAATGCGCGGCGCCACTCCGACGACGGTGGTTGCGACAATGCGAGCGATAGGCGTGAGAGCGAACTTCGAAGCCGCCGTTTTGGAAGCGATGATCAATGCGCATGCGCCGTCGTTCACTCCGGAAGCGTTTCCCGCGGTCACAGTTCCGTTCGGCTTCGCTATAGGCTTGAGTTTCGAAAGCGCTTCCAGTGTGGTGTCCGGCCGCGGATGTTCGTCGGTATCAAAAATCCTTGCTTCACCTTTTTTCTGGGGAATCGAAACCGGGACGATTTCGTGTTTGAAAAAGCCTGCCGCATTGGCGCGAACCCAGCGTTGTTGGGTACGCAGCGAGAAAGCGTCCTGGTCTGCTCGCGAAACGTGAAACTCTTCCGCCACATTTTCGGCCGTCTCCGGCATAGAATCCACGCCATACTTGCACTTCATCGAGGGGTTGACGAAGCGCCAACCGATGGTGGTGTCAAAAGTTTCGGCTGACCGGCTGAACGCGCTATCTGCTTTACTCATTACGAATGGAGCGCGCGTCATACTCTCCACGCCACCCGCGATTATAAGTTCTGCTTCTCCTGATTTAATAGCGCGGGAGGCCATGCCGATAGCGTCCATGCTGGAGCCGCAAAGCCTGTTCACCGTGGAACCGGGAACTTCCTGGGGCAGGCCCGCAAGCAGCAGAGCCATGCGCGCTACGTTACGATTGTCCTCACCAGCCTGGTTTGCGCAGCCGAAAATAACATCGTCCAGCGCCATCCAATCCACGCGAGTGTTGCGCGCGATTAATGCCCGCAACGGAATGGCGGCCAAGTCATCAGCGCGAATGGAAGCGAGCGCTCCACCATAGCGTCCGATGGGCGTGCGAACGGCATCACATATGAAAACTTCGTTCACTAGATCTTCTCCGAATCCGGCTTCCAGTATAACTGACGAGGTTTGCATTTCCACTTAGCGGCTCTCCGACGGTGGAAGGGGGATTTCCAAGAGCGACACCATCGGTGTAAAATACGACCCATGAGCGAAAAAATAAAAAAGAGCGATGCGGAATGGCGTTCGAAACTTAGCGACGAGCAATTTGAAGTTACACGTAAAAAAGGAACGGAGCCTCCGTTCACCGGCGAATACGCAGACACGGAGAAAGAAGGTACCTACGTTTGTGTTTGCTGCGGGCAGCCGCTCTTCAGCTCAGATGCGAAGTATCACTCCGGCTCCGGGTGGCCGAGCTACTATCAGCCGGTCGCAGCCGAAAATGTGGAGATGCAGCGCGACATGAGTCACGGAATGGTTCGTACGGAAGCTCTTTGCAGCCGGTGCGATGCACACCTGGGTCATGTCTTTGAGGACGGGCCCAAGCCCACCGGCTTGCGGTTCTGTATTAACTCCGCTGCGTTGCGTCTGGACGAAAAAAAGAAGTAGTCCACGTTCGTCACAGTCTTCCATTAGGAGTCAGATCCGCGTTTGTAGACCGCCGCGATGACGGAAGCCAATCCGCCCGTTCGGCTGGGTTTAGTGATTCAGGAATATCACCTGGGGTTGAGGATCTCCCGAAGCTGGATCCGTAGGAATCATTCGCACGCCGCTCGGCGAGACCACATACAACACAAGATTCGCCGGGAAGCCGTCGATTTGATTCGGAGTCATCGTGCCGCTGCCATCAGAAGCGACTGTGTAGGTTCCGGCCAAATGCTGGTCCGTAGACGGCGTACTGGGTGGAATAAATTCATCTAAGATCCCGGAGATCGTTCCGGCACCGGTGGCATCCATCTGGCCAATCATGTTTACGACGTTGGTGTCCGCTTCCTTAGGAGCGAATAGCGCATAACTGCCTTGAATGGACGAGGCAGAATAGGGCGCGCCGGTCTGTTGCTCGAGAAGGCCGTATGTCACAGCGGTATCGGAACCAATGATGAACCCTTGGTTCGGGCCAGTGAGATATGCTGCCGCCAGACGTGATCCTAGACCCGTAAATTCCACACGGCCATTCGACTGTACCTGGTAAGACCCAGACGAAGAGTTCGTCGTGACTGTACCAGCATCATTTTGGGTGTAAGAAAGCGTCGCGCTGCCATTACCAAGAGTTGAAGCCAACAGACCTGCAAACACCGTCGAGTTAGATCCAGCCAGTCCAGTGCCGGTCACCACTCCGGACCCTTGCAAAACAGTGTCGTTGAATTGCGTGGATGTGTTTTGAAGAACCATCTCACCGCTCAATCGCGGGAAGGGATTGAGCATCGTGGCAGCGTCCGTCTCGATAAAGAAAATATCCGACGAGGAAGCGAAGAAAAAGTCGAACGTCAGGGTCACCGCCGCGCCAGCGAATGGTTGAAAGGTCAATAGGGCTTGACCCTCTGAGTTTGATGAAAATACTCGAAAGTTGCCAACGAGCGAGATTTGGGGACTATAGACGCTCGCATCATTTAAGTCACCCATACCTGTCAGAGTCTGGCTGCTGTCAGCAACGACCATTCCTGCTAACACTTCTGGCGCCGCCAAATAGTCCCGGCCGTTTAACTCAAATGAGTAATTTCCACTGAAATTCGCAGCGGAGAATGTTCCCACGGCAGGTTTCATGATTCCCGAGCCATGCGTGATTCCTACGCTGGCATTGCCGGTGGTATCGTTCTCGATCACGTGCAGATTGAGGTTCGAATCAATGGCCAGCAAATAATTCGCGGTGAATATAGCCGTCTTTTCGTTCGTCGCAATCAGCTGCATGGTGCCGCGTCCGTCCGTGCCCAGCGCGTAGGTGCCGGTCAAGGTCGCCGCAACGACGGCATATGTGGAACCACCGGGGTTAACGCGGTTGATGGCTTCTTGACCACTTAGGATTTTCCCGTTGTTGTCGGTCAAAAAGTTCCCGGCAATCAATACTGTTCCGTTGTCATCAAAGCCGTTAAACAGAAAACTGTAAGAACCATTTATCAAAGTAGTGCTGCTGGTCGTGCCCGTCGTGACGGTGATCTGAAGCTGCTGCGTCGCTTTGGCTGGGCCGCCCCCGCCTTGGGAATTGTCCTGCACTTGAACAGTAAACACCGAAGTGCCGGTGAGGATGGGAGTTCCCGTAATTGTGCCGGCTTGAGCGTTCAATATCAGTCCTGCGGGAAGCTGTCCGGTGACAACACTCCAGGTGTACGGCTGAACGCCGCCAGTGGCGGTTAAGGTTCCGCTGTAGGGGGTTGCGATCATCCCGTTAGGTAGCGGTGCAGTGGTCGCTTGCAACGGTTGTGGTGTTTGAACAGAAATCACAAGTGTGCCGGACGTAGCTTTTTGCGGCTGCGGCACAGAAGAATCCTGCACCGTTGCTACGAACGGATAAGAGCCCGGTGTTGTCGGAGTGCCTGAAATTACGCCAGTGGACATATTTACTGCGAGGCCGGGCGGCAAACCATTTGCGGGTATGGTCCAAGTATAAGGCGTCACGCCGCCCTTCGCAGTCAGTGTCGCGCCATAAGGTTGGCCAATGAATCCCGGGGGCAGGGTCGTTATGGTAACCGAAAGAGCCGTGGGCGGATTGATGGTCACGGTGAAAAGCGTAGAGGTGACCGAAAGAGGCGGTAGTTGGTTGGGCACTTGAATGCCGCCTCGGTCCGTGGCTTTCACATAAAACGTGTAGGTGCCGGCGGCGGTCGGTATGCCCACCAAGTTTCCCGTTAGATTCAGAGTTAAACCAAGAGGGAGACAATTGTTCTGGTTGGTCGGACATACCACACTGAAAACCAACGGTGCAACTCCGCCTGTTACCACAATTTGCTGGCTGTAGTCTACGCCGTTCGATCCGTTCGGAAGAATTGTGGTGATAAAAGTCGGTGGCAGCACCACGTTAATGGTCGTCGTTACGGTGACGCCGCTGGCCGCATTGGCCACCGCTTCCAAACTCACCGAAAGTGCAACCGAACTGTTCGTAGGCGCGGTGTAGGTTACCGAGGTTTTCGTGACATTTGTCAAAGTACCGCAACCAGTGCCGGCGCAGCCCGTACCGGTTAACGCTTTCCAAGTGACTCCCAGATTCCTCGGGTCATTTCCAAGAACCGCGCTGAACTGTATTGTTTGGCCCTGATCGACCGTCTGCGACGCATTCGGGATGACTTCTAGCGTTACGCCCGTGCCGCCACCGCAACCAGCTAGAAATGAAATACCCAGAACGGTCAGCAACACGAGAGCGAACAAGCGGAGTCGACCTGGTTGCCTAGGGAAGTTTGAGTTTTCCGCTGTATTTCTGCGCTGGCGTGCAGCGGCTTTCGAAATCTGGGCATACGCCTTCAAAGTTGTCATATCACCTTGGATGTCTTTTTCAGATCCGCCCAGACCGGTGGGTCAGAACCCGTTCTCGAACTATTCGCGAAGAATGCGAAACAAATTGAATAACAAAACGGCCTCAAAGTGTCAACGCACATCTCCGGAGGTCGTTGCTGCTTTCCGGGTAACGACTTGCATGGCCCGCCGCTTCGCCTGGTGAGACACCTATGCAGTCGACGGGCGAGCCCTTTCACCAGCCATCTGGATGCGGGGAATCCGCAGGCCGTTGCCTGCTATCCCCCTGGATGGCTCGTCCGGGAAACGCGGATTTGCTTTTGAAGGCCACAACTTTTCGCGGCACTCGTCGCATCTTATAGAGGAAATGTCCGCCGACTATTAACTTCCACGAGAATCGAGTCGCAGCATTTTCAATTTTTGTCCGTCTTTAGTATAAAGGTTGGTTCGCAAGCAGGTGCTATGCGGCTGCGTGTCTGATTAGGAGGAGTACGTTGATTGAAGTTCAGGATCTGACAAAGTCTTACGGAGCGGTCAAAGCCGTGGATGACATTTCGTTTACTGTTAACCAAGGCGAGATTCTTGGCTTTCTGGGACCGAATGGCGCCGGAAAAACCACCACCATGCGCATTTTGACAGGTTATATGCCCGCCACATCAGGCACCGCACGCGTCGCCGGCTTTGACGTTTTTCGCGATTCCATGCAAGTCCGCCGCCACATCGGTTACTTGCCCGAAAATCCCCCGGTGTATCCCGACATGACGGTAGAGTCGTATCTAGACTTTGTGGCGCGCATCAAAAATGTTCCGGCCGAGCGACGAGCGGTACGCATCGACGATGCGCTGAGAAAAACGAACCTGGAGGACAGGCGCTCTGAGCTGATCAAAAGGCTGTCGCGCGGTTATAAGCAGCGTGTAGGCATCGCGCAAGCGTTGGTGCACGATCCGGACGTGATTATTCTGGATGAGCCGACCATGGGATTAGACCCAAAACAGATCATTGAAGTTCGTAACTTGATCAAGGGCCTGGCGGGAAACCACACGATAATTCTGTCCACGCACATCCTTCCGGAAGTGAGCATGACCTGCGACCGGGTGGTGATCATCAACAAAGGGAAAATCGCTGCGGTGGACACTCCGCAGAACCTAACTTCCCAACTCAAGGGTGGGCAGAAGATTCGTATCGAGGTGGAGGCCCCGGAAAGACGACTTCGCGAAGTGCTGGCTCAAATTCCTGGGGCAAATCGCGTGGAAGTTGAGCCGGAACGCGCCGGGGAGCGCCTGACGGTTACGGTGGAAGCGGCGCAAGGCAAGGATATCCGCAGCGACGTTGCGGCGAAAATTGTCCAAAACGGCTGGCCGCTTTTCGAGTTACGCGGAGTTAGTTTAAGCCTAGAGGATATTTTCCTCGAGCTGACCACGGACGACGCAACGCACGCGCAGCCATCCAGCTAACCAAAACAAACCGGAGGAATGGAGAGAACGATGCATGGTTTCTACGCAATTTACCGAAAAGAGATGGGTCACTATTTTGTTTCACCCATCGCCTATATATTTATCGGACTTTTCCTGATTCTGACCGCATTTTTCTTCAACGTGATTCTCGCTGCGGTAATCAAACAATCTTTTCAGATGGAAATGCAAAGCATGCAGTTCGGGCAGCCCTCCAGTTTTGATGTTCCGGCGGCAGTATTGCGCGATTTCTTCGGCTTACTCTCAACCCTGATATTGTTTTTCACGCCGATTCTGACCATGAGCGTTTATGCCGAGGAGCGCAAGCGGGGCACCATGGAGTTGCTGATGACTTCTCCGGTCAGCGAGCTGGAAATCGTGCTGGGGAAATTTCTGGCTTCGCTGTCCTTGTTCGCAATCATGCTCCTGCCCACGGCCAGTTACCTGATTTTCATGGTACTGCGCAGTGAGCCGATGTTGCCGTGGCGCATGCTGCTGGCCGGGTATGCGGGCGTGCTGCTGCTGGGTGGATCGTTGCTGGCTCTGGGATCGTTTGTTTCTTCGCTGACGGAAAATCAGTTGATCGCCGCTGTAATCACTTTCGCTGCCTCTTTATTCATTTGGGTCCTTGATATTGCTCGCAGCTCGGATACCGGGGCGGGCGCGGTGCTGCAGTATCTTTCAGTTATACGGCATTACGAAGATTTCACCCGAGGCGTGATTGATACTTCCAGCCTGATTTATTACTTCAGCTTTATCGTACTTTTCATTTTTTTGACGGTGCGCTCGGTGGATTCCATGCGCTGGCGCCGAGCTTAAATCGCAATTTGGGATTTGCAATACCATGGAGGAATTCGCGGGATGAAATGGGATCGTGAAGAACTAGCAAGATTCATAGGCACCATGGGTGTGGCGATGCTGATCGCCGGATATTTGCGCTATTCCATTCAGGGCGAGCTGCTCACCTTCAGCAAAGTCGTACTGATACTGGGCGCTTTGTTTGTATTTGCTGCGCTGGTGATCGGTTTTAAATTCATTGTCCGCTTTTTTTCCAGGCGCTCTTCGCAACTTGGAACGAATACAACTATTTTGACTGTCGCCGTGATTGCAATCCTGGTGTTGGTGAATTTTTTCGGGTTTCGCCACCACAAGCGTTTCGATCTAACCACTGAAAAGCTTTTCACGCTCTCGAATCAGACCCAACAGATCGTGGGCGGCTTACAGAGGCAGGTCACCATCGTTCGATTCGATAAGTCGCGCAATCCTGCGCTGGACGATGAGATGGCGGAATACACGAATCTGAGCAGGCGCTTAAAATTCGAGAACATCGATCCGCAGCAGAAACCCGAGGTGGCCCAACAATACGGCGCCACTCGTATGGGTGACGTGATTGTTGCATCCGGCTCCCATAGGGAACATCTGGAATCCGGCGTGCAAGGCGGAATTTCGGAAGAAGACATCACTCGGGCGATCATGAAGGTTACGCAAGACACCGCTAAAACAGTTTGCTTCGTGACTGGACATGGCGAGAAATCGTTGAGTGACAGCGGCGAAAACGGCTTCAGCCGTGTGGACGCCGGGCTCAAAGGCCAGAACTACAACACCAAAACCATCAATCTCGTTTCAGAAAACGGCGTAGCGCCCGATTGCAACGTTGTGGTAGTGGCGGGGTCGACGCAGGAATTCTTCTCGCAAGAAAGCGCAATGCTCAAAAAATATCTGGAGGGCACCGGTAAGGTTTTGATCCTTGTCGATCCTCAAACGGACCCGAAGCTGGGTGATATTTTCAATGCCTGGAATACCAGCGTTGGCAACAACGTGGTGATCGACGCAAGCGGCGTGGGAAGTCTGATCGGGGCCGGCCCGGCGATTCCGTTGGTTAGCACCTTTGGGCAGAGTCCGATTACCAAGAACTTCACGGGCATGATGACTTTCTTTCCGTTGGCGCGCACTGTATCGATTGCGGATAAGTCGAAAACATCTCCGCAGATGGTCGAGCTTCTGAAGACATCAGAACGCAGCTTCACTATCCCGAGCTTGAAAGAAGGCCAGCAGAAAGTTTCGTTTGATCCGAAGACGGGCATGCAAGGTCCGCTTTCATTGGGCCTAGCTGGTTCGCAAAAATCAGCAGGCGGCGAAGCTCGACTCGTGGTGATCGGCAACTCGGAATTCGCCGCGAATCCCTATTTGAATCAACAGAAAAACGGAGATCTCTTTTACAACACGATTAACTGGCTCGCGCAAGACGAGAATCTGATTTCCATTCGCCCGAAATCTCAGACAAATCGCCGGGTTACGCTGACGCAAGGCCAAAGCAGCGCCCTCACATGGCTCGATCTGATCTTTCTGCCAGGCATCGTAATTTTGTCGGGAGTTTACATCTGGTGGAAGCGCCGTTAGATTGCCGCTAGGACTACCATCCCTATGATCAGGAAACCAACCTTACTTGTGCTTCTCGTGGCGATGGTCTTGGGCGCCGCTGTTTATTTCTTCGACTGGCGAAGGAGCCAAAAGGAAAGTGAAAAACCGCCGGCGGATGCCGAGAAGCCGGCCTATGCGATCCAGCCGCAGGATATAAATTCGCTCACCATCAAGCATCCGGAGAATTCCGCAGAACCCGTGTTGCGTTTCGAAAAACGCAACGGAAATTGGCAGGTTACCCAACCACTCGAGACGCCGGCGGACGAGAGTTCGTTGGAGGGAATCGTCGATAGCCTCTCCAGCGCACGAATCGCGCAAAATGAGCCGGGAGCGCCAGACCGTTTGAAAGTGTTCGGACTCGATCCACCGGCGGTTTTAGTTGAGTTCCAGCTTCAGAATGGGGCCAAACACACGTTGGCCTTGGGCCATAAGGATTTCACCGGCATTTCGGTTTACGCGATCGTCGATGCGGCGAAAGATGTGGCTCTTCTTCCGGAATCGTTGCTGGTTAGCACCAGCAAAAACCTCCAGGATTTGCGCGATAAAAATGTGCTTCACATGGTGAGCGGCGATGTGGTTTCCTTCGAGCTGAAGAGTCCTTCCGGCCAGCTTTCGGCAAAGAAGGAGAAAGACGAATGGAGGTTTACCAAGCCTGCCGCAGCGAGAGGCGATGGAAACAGTATCGACAGCTTGCTCGCTACGATCGCCTCGGCGAAAATGACCGGCATCGCCAGCGAGACGCCGGATAATTTGGCGAAGTATGGTTTGGCGAGTCCGGCAATAATGTTCACTGCCGTAGACAGCAAAGGGAAAACATCCACGCTGATCGTCGGGAAGAAGGAAGACGGCCAATACTTCGCGCGCGATACTTCACGGCCCACGATATTTCGCATGGACGAGGACCTGTACAAGAAACTCGCGCAAAATTTGGGCGACCTCCGAGATAAAAAGCTCGCGCATTTCGATCCCGCCGCGATAAATCACGTAGAAATACACAATGCCAGCGGGACGTTTATTTGTACGCGCAAATCAGAGAGCGACTGGACGATCGAAGCGCCTGCCGATCAGAAAGGAAAATCACCTGAGATCTCAAAGCTATTTTTACCGTTGGAGCAGGCTGTAGCCGACCAAGTTTTCGACCAACCATCGGCTGATCTTCGCGCTAAGTTGGCTAAGCCGGCATTCGAGGCCAGCTTGACGGACAAATCTGGAAAGAAATTAACCGTACAGATATCGGGAGAATCAGGCGGATTTGTCTATGCTAGAACAAGCGACAGCCCGGCAATCTACAAATTCAATAAGCAAATTCTCAGCGATTTGAGTTTCAGCAATATGTTCCCCACGTCCTAGCCCGCCAAATTCCGAAGTTCACGAGCGTTAGGCCAAAGCTTGGTCCTCCACGGGAACCAATTCCTCTCGGCTCCAGCCGGCGATTAGCAAGACTTTCCCGGTAGGGGGCGAAATGTATATGAAAAACAACTGTCCGCGGAGTTTGACCTCGTAAAAGCCCGGACGCTTGGGGTCAGGAATGACCTTTGCTCCGCGAGCCAGCACATTGCGCAGATGGGTGATCATTTCTTGTGAATGATTACGCAGGTCTTCAATTTCCAATTCGCGTTCTGAACATGTCACCATGGGTTCCTCCAGCCCTATATCGTCCCTCATCTACTATTACGTTAGGTCCATCGCAGAAGTTTCCAGCCAGGAACTCCTTGTAACTCGGTTGTTTCAATCCGGCTCAGGCCGCGTTCCAAAAACGCGATTGGAAGGTATAGGAGCGTTAACCATTAACTAGGTACTTGCGCGCGCTTGTTAAACTTGCCATAGTCGGAATGACCGAGGCCCCGTCCAACGTGAAAAAAAAGAGAGCAAAGAAGTCGAGCCGGATGCAACGAGATAAGCGAAGGAAACACCAGCACTGGCAAGTCACCGTGTTCTACCACGACGGGGAACGGTTTGCGCGCGTCTACATCGATCGCGATCGTGCCCAACGTTTCGCCGCTCGTCAGAAGAAATCTCCGATTGTCAAAGCCACCAGAATCCTTGAAGTGGATTGAAGCCGGCTAGTACGGGAAGACCTCCACATCGAATCTGAAGAAGCAGGAAATCGACCTTGCCGAGCAATTTGCCAAAGCCCTAGTCAAGCCGTTTCATCCTGAACAGTTTCACGATACATACGCTGAACGAGTCGAACAACTGATTGAGAGCAAAAGCAAAGGCAGACCCGCACCGAAGGCGGAAAAAGTGCAGCGCTTGGCTCCGGTGATTGATCTCATGTCTGCGCTAAAGAAAAGTCTGGCCGAGAATAAGGGCGGAAGCGCTTCTAAAACAAGGAAGCTGAGAAAAACCGCGTAAAAAAGAGACTAGGCAGGATAGCTCGCGTATTGAAAATTCTAATATATCCTTTGCACTAATTTTGTCTTCATGTAACTCAAGCAATTTTGTCCGACTTGCGCTCGGAGAGACTACACTAAGGGGTGTCGGGCCCAGCCACGACCCAATTGGGAGGATGCGAACATGACCGACTCAATAATGGATGCGTTCGAGTGTAATCAATGTGGCGCTCAATACGATTCCGAAAAAGAATTGCTGGAGCATCGGCAAGCAGCCCATCATGCGCAGGCGGATACTCATGGTCACGAACCGCGTGAAGCAGCCAAAGAAAAACCCGGGAAGCCCGAGGAACTGAATCAACACGAAAGAGCGAAGTCTAAAAACGCGTAATACTGGCGATTGTTACAGGAAAAGTGGAATTTGACTTCTCCCTTCAATTGCTGGTGGCAATCGGATTTGAACACCCCTCCGTCACCGCGCGAATCCCTATCGTCCTACTTGATGTTCGCTCGAACTGCAATGTAAACACGTTCGGTTAGCCGTTCGGTCCCGCTGCGGGTGCGTCCCATAGGCGGACAGTTGGTGGGCGATTCGTCAAAGGCAGACTTGCTAAACCATGCGGCAGCATTCGCTTAATGAGGGTCTCGGATGGGCCAGGACATGCTTGAATCATGGTAACTCGTCCTGGGAGGTACGCGATGACCTCGTTCTGGCAAGACATACGGTACAGCCTGCGAATGATCGCCAAGGCGCCAGGATATGCGGCGATTGCCATCCTGACGCTTGCGCTGGGTATCGGCGCGAACACCACGATTTTCAGTTGGATCAATTCAGCATTGCTGAACCCGGTTCCCGGAATCTCCAATCCGAGTGAGGTCGTTTCGTTGACGTTAGGCAAGCCCGGCCAGCCTTTCGGGTTTACCTACCCTGATCTCGAAGCTGTGCGCAACGGACAGCAGAGTTTTACCGGCATCGCGGCCTGCTGGTTCGCTCAAATGAGCGTGACGGGCAAAGCTAAACCGGAGCGCATCTGGGGCATGGTAACGTCGGCGAATTATTTTGATGTACTTGGGGTGCGACCGTTCCTTGGCCGCGCTTTTCTTCCTTCGGAAGACAAGAAGCCCGGAGGCGCACCAGTGGCGGTGATCAGCTACCGGCTGTGGCAAACACATTTCGGTGCAAGTCCGGAGGTAGTGGGCCAAAACATCGAAATCAACAAACACTCCTATACCATCGTGGGCGTAACGCCAGCGCTGTTTCAAGGAAGCCAGACCGGTGTGCGCACGGAAATTTGGGTTCCCATCATGATGGAAGCGCAATTAGACGCCAGGGGCGACCTGATTCATGACCATCACAATTTCTGGTTATTGATATTTGGACGGTTGAAGCCGGGCGTATCGCTGGCCCAAGCGCAGGCGGAAATGACGCTTCGCCTTAAGCCGGAGGCTAAGAATTATCCCGAGGAGCATAAAGGAAAAGACACTGTAATAGCGTACCCGCTCTGGCGTAACCCTTGGGGCTTGAATTCGTTTCTCTCGACACTGCTTCCGATGCTGATGATTATTGCCGGCCTGGTGCTATTGCTGGCATGCGCGAACGTGGCGAATCTAATGCTGGTGCGCTCGGTAGCACGGCGTCGCGAAATCGCCATTCGAATGTCGCTTGGTGCGAGTCGATGGCGGCTGGTTCGGCAACTGCTGGTGGAAAGTTTGATGCTGGCGCTGGCAGGAGGTGGGGTCGCGCTGCTGATCACCTTCTGGACCGCGGGAAGTTTGATGAAATTCATGCCAGATACGGATTACCCATTGTCGCTCACCATCGGGACGGATCGCACGGTTATGTTCGCAACTCTGGCTATTGCGCTGCTTACAGGCATAATCTTCGGAATTCTACCTGCGCTGCGGTCCTCGGGTGTGGCGCCGATAACGGTGCTGAAAGAGGACAGCAGCAGTATGTCAGGTACGTTGCGTAAGGCGCGCCTTGCCGGCGGGTTGGTGGTAGCTCAAATTTCGCTGTCGCTGCTGCTGCTGATTTGCGCGGGATTGTTTATTCGCAGCGTCAGGAGCGCGCAGCAAATCTATCCAGGCTTCAACTCACATAACGTGTGGATCGCTTCCTACGATTTGTTTGCCGCGGGATATTCCGAAGGGACCGGGGCCGAATTCGACCGCCAACTCGTCGCAAAGCTGGAAGCGATTCCGGACGTCCAGTCGGTGTCTTTGTCAGACCGCGTGCCCCTGGGATTTGGTGGAGACTCCACCAGTGTGAAGCCTGAAGGGTACCTATCGCAGCCGAATGAAGTGATGGAGACACAGGCTGCCGTCATCACGCCAAATTATTTCAAAACCATGCAGATTCCGATCGTGAAGGGGCGCGATTTCTCGTTGCAGGACACCAAGAGTTCGCAACGCGCCGCGATCGTCAGCGAAGCATTCGCGGAGCGTTACTGGCCACATCAGGAAGCGCTCGGCAAGCAACTTAACTCCGACTTTACGAACGAATGGTTCACCGTGGTCGGGGTGGCGCGAGACACAAAAGTGAGAGTTTTGAACGAAACATCAACTCCTTTCGTGTACTTGCCGCTGTACCAGGTTTACAAAGCCGACATGATTATCAATGCGCGTGTAGCCGGAGATCCGTTGGCTGTCGGCAAAACGATTCAGAATACCGTCCATGAACTGAACGCCGACCTCGCGATGTACGATGTGAACACGCTCGAATCGCAGGAGCTGTTTGCCAGCTTCGGCCAGCGCGTCGCTGGAACTTTTGTCGGCGCATTCGGCCTGCTCGCTTTGATTCTGGCTGCCGTAGGAATTTACGGCGTCACGGCTTACACCACGCGGCAGCGCACGCACGAAATCGGCATCCGTATGGCGCTTGGCGCGAGCAAAGAGGACATTCTCCGGCTTGTGCTCGGCCATGGTCTTCGCTTAACGCTTATCGGTGTGGGTTTTGGCCTGGCAGCATCGTTCGCCCTGACGCGCTATCTGAGCGGCCTGCTTCTCGGCGTAACAAGCCACGACGCGTTGACGTTTTCCAGCGTCGCGATCCTGCTCTGCGCTGTGTCCCTCTTTGCCTGCTTCATCCCCACACGCCGCGCCATGCGCGTGGACCCCATGGTGGCGCTGCATTACGAATGATAGTCCGGGGGATTCAACTCCCCAATGTTGACCAAGGGCTACAAGGGTGGAAAAGTCCGAAGCGTTCCTCACTTCCCGATGTTCTCCTAAGAGACCCTTCCGATTCGGCAGGGATTTGTGGACCCCGCCGTGTTTAAACAACTGCGAGATGCGTTGTCGAAAAATCTTCGACCTCTTATCACGTTCTTGTATTACACGGGACGCAGGCTCGGGGCTGCGAAGAAAATTACATGGGAAATGGTCAACGCAGACTGCACGGAGATCACGCTACCGAAAGAGATCATCAAGAAACGAAATCCATTTAACTCTTCCGCTTGTCGGACTAGAGGAAGTTTCTGCCGTGCTCAAGAAAATGTTTCGGAACGACGGTGCCGTGTTCGACGCGACCAATTTGCGTTGGGCGTGGGCTGAAGCCTGTGCTAAAATCGGCGTCGGCAAGTTCGATAAAGAGCACCGCAAATACGGGGGCCTAAAGATTCACGATTTGCGGAGAAGCGCGGCTCGCAATCTTCAGAAGGCGAAGGTACCGGAAGACGTGGCGATGAAAATTACTGGTCACAAAACATCGGCGTTTTTTCGACGCTACGCTATTACTGACGGCGAAGATGTGAGAGACGCTCTGGTTCAAGTCGGAAAATACAATGCAGACTCTGTTCGTCAGTCTGAAAACAATGCAAAAACGATGCAATTTTCGGGTGCAAAGTCTGTAAGTCATTGAAAGCGGGATTCGTATAGTGGTAGTACGCGACCTTGCCAAGGTCGAGGCGAGAGTTCGATTCTCTTATCCCGCTCCACTATTTTGTAGCTGTCAGTTAACCGGTCGTCTTATCCTGCTTTGCTCGTCTGGAATACACTCATATGAAAAGAGTAACGTTATTTTTCAAAGCCCACGGTAAATCTCATACGTCTAAGCACAGGTGTCGGCTTGCGAACAGGATGTAAATTCTCTGTACCTAGACCTAAAATCTATTGTCGGCTACCGATTTGTTGGAGTATGCTCCCCGACGCACTCCCCCGGATTCCACCGGGGCTTGGAACCGGCCCAGTTCTACAAAACCAACCCAAACAGAAACATCCGAATTCGTCCGGATGGCGTAGTACCGATAGGAGTGGTTGAAGTCTGATGTCCAAACTCTACAGGAGGTAATTCGGGAAATGACAAAATCAAAGAAGGCTTTGGTGGCTGGTGCAGCACTCGCAGGTTTGCTTGCTGGTTCCAGCGCAACGATTCAAGCATCGAATCTTCTCCCTGGCTTGCGAGCTGCCGCGCAGTCCGATCAGGCGCCAGCGGACAAGAAGGTGAAGGAAAAGCACGCTTGCAAGGGTCAGAATTCTTGCAAGGGCAAGGGTGGATGTAAATCGAGCGACAACGGCTGCAAAGGCAAGAACTCTTGCAAAGGCAAGGGCGGCTGCGCAACCGACGGCTCCAAGATGCCCGAATAAGAAAGCGCAAGCTTTCTGGGGTCCAGGGCCGGTTTGGAACTTACCGGCCCTGGACCCCCCCCTTCGATTTACCGGAGTAGCGAATGCCTGCCAATCGCTTTAACAATTTTACGGACTTTGGAATCGGGATTGGTCTGCGGGCCACGCATTACAATCACATTCTTACGCGCAAGCCGGTGGTGGACTGGTTCGAAATAATCTCCGAGAATTTCATGATCGATGGCGGGCGGCCGTTGCATATCCTCGATCAAATTCTGGAGCAGTACAAAGTCGTTCAGCACGGCGTCTCGATGTACTTCGGGTCTGCTGAACGTCCGAACCGCGAGCATCTTCGCCGGCTGAAAAGTTTGGTGAAACGCACGAAGACACCCTGGCTGTCGGACCACCTTTGCTGGGGAAGTGTGGATGGTCGTTACACGCACGATCTGCTGCCCATGCCGTACACCTTTGAGGCGGCGCGTATCACGGCGCAGAAGGTTCGCGAAGTCCGCGATTATCTGGAAGTCCCCGTGGTGGTGGAAAACGTAAGCAGCTACGCCGAATTTCACGTTTCCGAAATGACGGAGTGGGAATTTCTGAACGAAGTCGTGGAGCGCGCCGACTGCGGAATTCTTCTGGACGTAAACAATATTTACGTTTCGTCAAAAAATCACAATTTCGATCCTGTTACGTACGTGAACAGCGTTCCCGCCGAGCGTGTGGCGCAGATTCACATTGCCGGACATTCAAAATATCGCAAATATATTTTGGACACGCACGATCATCCCGTGATCGACCCGGTGTGGAAATTGTACTCTCGCGCTATCGAGCGTGTTGGACATACCGCCACGCTGCTGGAGTGGGATGACAGCATTCCGTCGTTCGACGAAGTTCACGACGAAGCTTTGAAAGCCAATCGATTCCTCGCCAGCGCATCCCTGGCCACGGCCGTATGAAGCTGCTCGCTCTCCAACGCCGCATGGCCCGCGCGGTAATGACGCCGTTAACCGCGTCCGAGCATATGCGTTCGGTCGCGTCCGATGGACGTTCGATGCGCGCTATGGCGTCTGAAATTATCAAACCAAATGATCGCCTAACTTCTTTTGAGCGGCTGGAAATTTACAATCGCCAATATTGGTTTCGGATTCTGTCAGGATTCGCCGAGGATTTTCCCGGACTTCGCAGCGTCCTCGGAGGAAGTAAATTCGATCGCATGGCGAAGGCCTATCTTTCGGATTGTCCTTCGCAATCATTCACTCTGCGCAATTTAGGAGCGCGCCTGGAAGACTGGTTAAAGAAAAATCCTCAATGGGCTGGCGCGCGCCAGCAGCTCGCTCTCGATATGGTGCGGCTGGAATGGGCTGATATCGAAGCTTTCGACGGAGCCGCTGAGCCTCCGCTAAAACCTGAAGATCTTGCCGGTGTGAATCCGGCGAAGTTGCGTTTGCGGCTTCAACCTTACATTCAGCTTCTCGACTTGCGCTACCCGGTTGACGACCTGTTGCTGGAGGTTCGCAAAGTCGAAGAGGACACGGACTTCGCCAGCAATGCGTTCAGCGAGCGCCATCATCGCAAACGCGTTTCGGCCGTCGCCAGACTAAAAACCGAGCCCATTTTTTTGGCAGTACATCGCCTGGACGATTCCGTTTATTTCCGGCGGCTGCAGGCGGAGGAGTTTGCCATTTTGCGTGGTCTTCGTAGTGGTAAACCGCTCGACCGCGCGGTGGAATCCGCGCTGAAAAAGAGTTCGATCCCGGCGGAAGAGCGGCCGGCTCACGTACAGCACTGGTTTCAAACTTGGGCGGCGCTAGGTTGGTTCTGCCGTATCGGCAAGCAGGACTCAAAACGCAATCCCGCGGGAGAAGCATGGCCGCAAGGAGCGAAGGTCTCCAGGAATGAACGACGCAGCAAATCCAATTCTGCGGCTGTATAACGGCTTCGTACGAGGCGTTTCCAGCCTGCAATCGCCATTTTTACTGGTGGTGCGGTTGTATTGGGGCTGGCAAATCTCGCAAAATGGATGGGGAAAACTTCACAACCTGCCGCATGTGACGCAATTCTTTGCGAGTCTAGGGCTTCCGGCGCCCGGATTTACAGCGGCGTTCGTTGCTAGTTTTGAATTCACCGCTGGAATTTTGCTGGCTGTGGGATTGTTGTCCAGAATCGCCGCTTTGGGACTGATCATTGACATGACCGTGGCGTATTTGACCGGGGACAGAGATTCTTTTTTCGCATTTTTCTCAAACCCCGGAAAATTTTACGGCGCCGATCCATTTATTTTTCTGTTTGTGGGGCTGCTCATATGGATCTTCGGCCCGGGGAAACTCTCGCTCGATACGCTCTTGAAGCGAAGGATGGGAAAAGGGAAGTATCCAGACTCCGCAGAGACCCGCTCCTTTGCGGCTTGATGCTCGCCAGATAACGTAGCGACTTCCGCGAGCAAGGCAGGCCTGGCACGCATGAAATCAAAAAAGTTTCGAAGCGCAGTTCTCTGTGCAGCCGTACTCTGCATATTCCTGGTAATCTCTGCGGGTTCCTTTCGAACTGACCAAATGACATCCACGATCGTTATTGGAAATTCGCGAATTGATGTGGTGGTGGAAAAAGGAACGCTGCAGGTTTCGAAGGACGATTTGCTGAAGTGGGTGCAGTGGGCCGCGGAGTCCGTCAGCACCTATTACGGTCGTTTTCCTCTTGCTCATGTTTTGCTGCGCATCATCCCGGCGGACGGCAAAGGTGTGCGGAACGGCCGCACGTTTGGAGAACGAGGCGGATTCATTACCATTCATGTGGGAGCAAATTCCACGTTTGAAGATCTCGCGAATGATTGGATGTTGACGCACGAAATGGTTCACCTGGCATTTCCTTCTGTTGCGGATGAACATCATTGGATAGAAGAGGGAATTGCAACCTACGTGGAGCCGATCGCGCGCGTGCGAGCGAAACATCTGGATGCCACGGAAATGTGGAGAGAACTGGTGCGGGACTTGCATCAGGGGCTTCCTGCCGCCGGAGATCGTGGGCTCGATAACACTCACACCTGGGGACGCACGTATTGGGGAGGCGCGCTCTACTGTTTTCTCGCTGATATTGATATCCACCGGCAAACTCAAAACAAAAAAGGTTTGGACGACGCGCTGCGGGGAATCCTTAATGCGGGAGGCGACATTCGTCAGGACGGGGAGCTTACCAAGGCCCTGGATATCGGAGATCAAGCAGTTGGCCTGAAAGTTCTGCGGCCACTCTACGACCAGATGAAAGATCAGCCTTACGGCGTGGACCTTCCTGCCATATGGAAACAGTTAGGCCTTGAAACGGAAGGCGGGACCATCCGTTTTGTGGATGACGCGCCACTCTCAAAGACGCGAGAGGCCATCACCTGGGGATCGAGTGCCGCCGGCTCCAACCCTGTTTCCGCCGTCAGTTTAGTTGTGGGAGATACGGCCATGAATTTCCCCCAGCGCTAAGGAAGACGCGGGGTGAAATCTTCAGAATTTCAAATTGCTAGGCGGCGAAGAAAAAACCCGAAACAGCCTTCACTTCGTTTTCATTACGTACACGCCATCCCAATCCGCCTGCGGAGCCTCCTCTATGAATTCCTCGGCGCGTTCCAGGAAAGCCTGGGTCGGGCCGTCGTCTGGATACATCGTAAGAATTTGCGCGAATCTGTCAGCGGCTTCCTGCCAATCCTGGCTGCGATAGGCGGCCATGGCGTGATCGAATTGCTGCAATAACGTTTCGTACTTGGGTCTTTCCGCCGCTACGTCGAGCAATTCGTAAATATTCACCGGCTGATTTTTCCCCTTAACTTTTATTTTGTCGAGTTCGCGGCAGACAAATTGGGAGGCAACCTCACGATAGGTGGCCTCGCTTATAACCAGTTTGGAGTGATACTGCTTGGTGATCCCTTCCAGGCGCGATGCCAGATTCACATTGTCGCCCATCACGGTCCACGCCAGGCGCCGATCAGAACCCATGTTTCCCACGTTGACCAGGCCCGTGTTCAGTCCGATTCCCACCGCAATCGGCGGACGCCCCTCGTTCCGCCATTTCAGGTTGAGTTTCTCGAGACCTTGAACCATCTCCAGCGCGCAACTACAACTGCGGAAGGCGTGGTCTTGCTGTGGATAGGGGGAGCCCCAGAAGGCCATAATGGCGTCACCGATGTATTTGTCGAGTGTGCCTTGATACGAAAAAATAATTTCAGTCATCGCGCCGAAGTATTCGTTCAACAAGTGCACGAGGTCGTCCGGCGATAGTCCTTCCGACAGCGTTGTAAAACTGCGGATATCGCTGAACATGATGGTCAGCTCTTTCATCTCGCCGCCGGGCCGAATGTACTTTTCCGGATCTTCCTCGATCAACTCGATCACGCCAGGCGACAAGTACTGCGAGAAACTCTTTCGAATTTGCCGTTTGGCGCGCTCCTCCCGGATCATTCGAAAACTAGTGATGGCTGCGTAGTTGGCTGCCAGAGTGCCGGCAGGAATCACAAAACTCAGCCACCTTCCGTGGCCAGCAAAACTGAAATAGACGAACCAGGCGAATAACACCAGTGTGACGATCACCGTGATGGTGGAATAGAGCGGCGCGATACGGCTGAATATGAATCCGAAAAGGAGACCGAAGACCAGAATAAAAGCTACGTCCACTATTTCTTCGTCGGTACTGCGGTTCAGAAATCCGCGGCCTTTTTCTCCGCTATGCAACAGATTGTCGATGATGTTCGCGTGCACCTCCACGCCCATGTAGCCGGGGTCCTGCCAAGGAGTATTACGAACGTCACCTGTGGCCAGTGCGGTGGCGCCTACGAGAACGATCTTGTCGCGAAATGCGTCGGATGGAGTAGTTCCTTCTATGACATCGGCCATGGAATAGTGCGGATAGGTATTGTAGGGACCTGTGTAATTGATCAGAGCGGTGCCATTGCGTGACGGCCGCAGAATATGACCGCCGAACTCAATTCGCTCCAAGCCATCCTCGGCGATGTACGCCACTATCTGCTGGTCGGGAATTTTTTCGTATTCGCGAATCACTTGCAAAGGCAGCGAAGGAAAGAAATCTTGGTCCTGATAGCGGATCATCAACAAAGCGCGCCGCAGAGTACCGTCGGCGTCGGGATTAATATTCAGGAAGCCGTAAGATGCTGCGGACTCCGCAATCTTGGTAATATTTGCTTCCACACCGGCGGCAACGGTTCCGCCGTTCTGAATCCAAGCAGTTCCCATATCAAAAGCTTTCCCGTTTTTCGACTTGACCGGCACAACTTGAGGAAACGTTTGAGCCCATACGATGTTGAAATACGCATCCGCTGATTTCGTATCGGTCGATTTTGCCCGCTCGGGATTGAGAAATAGATGGCCCAGGATTACGTCGCCGCCCTTCTTCAGCGCCGCGGCAAAGCTGGCATCTTGATCGGTGGAGATTTCCAATTCCTGTACCTGTTTCAGAATATTTGGTGAGATAGAAGGGCCGAGATTCCTCTGCAATTGTTGGAGTGCTTGCGGACCGGAATTACTTTCCGGAGTCGGGAACGATTCGTCAAATGCGATGATGCGCGCCCCGCCGGCATTTAGCCGCTCGACCAGAGCTGCATAGTTGCTTCGTGGAAGAGGGAAGGAATTGATTTTCTGCAGGGTTCTTTCGTCGATACCGACGATGACGATTCGTGGGTCAGGAGGGCGCGCTCCACGCAGACTGAATCTGGTATCCAGCGAACTCTGTTCAATATTCTGAAGGAAAACAAAGCCTGCGCGGTTGTCGCCATTGATTCCGGAGAAAACAAAAAGTGTAAGCCCGGCGAGCGTAACCAGAAGACCTAGGGCGATATCGATACGAACGAAGGGGAATTTTTTAAGTCGCGCCGCCCAGCGAGCCCCGTGCTCTTCCTGCAGTGTCATAAATATCGCGACCGCAGATACAGTTCGTCGCTTTTACAGCTTCCCGATAATTGTCACGGCTCCCGAGGTCTTATCTAGTCTTGGTAGGGTTGCCGTTCTGAGTTCCGCTGGTGCCGACGCCGATTCCCACACTTAGCCCCACGGCGATGGCCGTGCCGATAATAACATTGCGCAGAACGTGATTCTTGCCAACGTGAGTTGGAGGAGGCCCGTTCTCGGGGACATCCGTCGACAATTGGCTGCTTTGCAACACGGTTACTGGAGTTTGTGAGGTTTGAAAACCGCCGGGAGGAACCACCGAAACGATTTCAACCATTTGACCGGCGTTGACTACAATCGAATTTCCGGTCGAACTTGTTTGCCCCGAATTATTCTGCGCCTGTGCGTTCCCGGTGGGAGTGACGGATACTTTTCCCTCGTAACAAATGACGGTGGTCTTGTTTGAAGCGTAGGAAACATAGAAGTCGGTACCGATCACACCGATCACCGCATTCGGCGTGGTGACCTGGAATTTGCCCGCGGGCTGCGTAATCTTAACTACCTGGCTTCGTACTTTGCCGAAATTCATCTCGAGCGAGGTTTGTTGGGAAGCGCCGTCGTGCTGCACGATACGAAGTTCGCTATCGGAACCGAGGCTTAGGATCGAACCATCGTCCAATCCGGCTCGCACGCGCCCCGAATGCGTAGTTTTCAACAGATCGTTCCACTGCAGGTCGTCTTTCACTTTCGCAGGCTGAGAATTACGAGTGGCGGCCGGGATCATGGCGCTGATCTGTCCGGCGTGTTGAGCGCCCGTCTGTGGGCTGGCCAATAGCGGTAAAGAACAGAGCAGCAAACAAAGCGGGCCCGCCAAAATACGTTTCAACAGATTCATAGTTTTTCCCTGTTCGAAGCGAATTTCGTAGGTTCAATCTTCGCATCGGACTTAGGAAAGTCAACGTGGGAACATTCCGGATGTCGCTTATATGCTTACATCCGATAGGCAACGTTCCTCGCCGGTGTTCATCTTAGCGGTGTGATTCGGACGCCGGGTCCGTGTTAGAGTCTCGGTTAGCCATGTTGGGATATCTTTGCGGTCCAATCGAATTCGCCGAGGACGGTGGAAGACTTTGGCGGCAGAAACTCGCGCCCTTTCTGCGAGAGCAACTTGGCCACCGTGTTTACGATCCGGCCGAGGATGAGTTGAAAAACCTTACCGCGGAGGAAGCCGCCCATTTTCGTGAATGGAAGACGAATGACATTGAACGTTTCCGCCGAACGGTGCGCAAAATCATCGCCTTCGACCTGGACCTGATCGAAAACAAAGCGGATTACGTCATCTGTTTCTGGCCTTCGGCAAATGCTCAAAGCGGCGGCACTCCCGCCGAACTAACCGTTGCTTATCGCAAAGGCATTCCGGTTTACCTGGTAACCCCTATTGCGCTGGAAGAGGTAAGCGGCTGGATGCTTGCGTGCTCCGACCATTTATTCAAGTCCATCGAAGAATTAAAAGAATTTCTGGCACTAAAGTTTTCACGCGAAAAACAAACCCAACTCTGGAAATAGGTTCTGGCAGTTTCTTCCAACCCCGGTCCTGCTGCGGTTCTCCAACGAATTGGCAGAACTATACCGACCTAAGAATTCTGCGCCGCCGGGCAAGAGAACTTCTCGCCGCTAAATCTTTATCCTGATAGAATCCGCGCCGCATGGAAAAAATTATCATCGCCGTGGGCAGCGCTCGTCTGGTGAAAATGAATGCGGTCTCCGCGGCGCTCGGGTCCTTCGGCTCCTTCTTGAATGCCAGCGCGGAATTTGAAATTGAAGGAATCGATGTTCCAAGCGGCGTCCGCCATACTCCGCTTACACGCGAAGACACCATGACTGGCGCACGCCAGCGAGCGGAAGCCCTGCTGAACATAGCGCGAGAAAAAAATGCGCCCTGGGAATATTTTGTAGGTCTCGAAGGAGGTCTAGACGTCGTACGGGATGGCGCCGCTCGTTTGGTATTTCTTGAGAATTGGGCCTATGTCGCAGATCGCAGCGCGGCGAGGATTTTTCGGACAATCTGGAGCGGTGCCGCTGCCGGATGCGCTCGTTAAGCTCGGTTGTCGATCAAGGCGTGGAATTATCGAGGCGATTGACGCATTCGCCGGCAGCCACGGAATACGTGACGCGCAAGGGGCCTGGGGAATCCTTACGCGCAACCTGATCACGCGCCAAGACGCTTTTCAGGCTGCGGTCATTAATGCCTTCGCGCCGTTCTTTAATAGCGAGATATATTCACAGCATTTTAAGCGCGGCATTGGCTAGCTTGGCGTGGTTCGAGACGACGAGATTGCCATGGCTGGCTGAATCCAGAGCGCTGAATTTTCACCAGAGTATGTGCTAGCCTAAGGCAGGAGAGCGACAGCGTGGACATTGTAAAAGGCAACATGGGCTGGATCGAAGTTGTGGTCGGACCAATGTTCTCCGGCAAAAGTGAAGAGCTGATACGGCGTTTGCGGCGCGCTGAGATTGCGAAACAGCGCGTTCAGATTTTTAAGCCGGTAATCGACCAGCGCTACGCGAAGAACGGAATCGTCAGCCATTCCGGCTTGGAACTGGATTCAGAGCTGGTGAAAACGGGCGAAGAGATTCTCACAAAAGTCGCGCCGCGCACCGAAGTCGTCGGAATTGACGAAGCCCAATTTCTCGGCGAGAGCGTTGTGGAAAGTTGCGTGAAACTGGCCGATCTAGGCAAACGAGTGATCGTGGCGGGTCTCGACACGGATTTTATGGGACGTCCATTCGAGCCCATGCCGCGTCTGCTCGCTGTAGCGGAAGAAATCACCAAGCTGCTGGCCATTTGCATGCGCTGTGGCAATCCTGCCGTGCATACGCAGCGGCTGGTCGCGTCCGAAGAGTTGATTGTGGTGGGCGCGGGCGGAATGTACGAAGCGCGCTGTCGCCGTTGCTTCGAACCGCTTTTGGCGGCTCAGAAGATTGAAGAAGAAAAGGGCGCCGCTCCGCCGAAGGTTCGCGCTGCGATCAGCTGAGCTTTCCGAATTTTCTCGCAAGCTGCGAACGAATTTCCTCCACGATTGCCCGGTGCCTTTTGCACCCCACCACCGCGAGTGCAGGCCAAGCCGGATCTGATAGCTTCAATTTTTGTCGCAGGCGCTCGATCCGTTTGTGACTCGCCTGCCATTCCGCGATGTCAAACTCTCCGCGACTCCGCGCCAGCGATAGACGTTCAAGCGTAGGCGCTACTAGCTTCCAATCGTGGCAGACCAGCGCCATATCACTACCAGCTTGAAAAGTCAGTACAGCGGATTGCGCCGGCGTCCAGGTATTCGCGATTGCTCCCATGGCTAAATCGTCGGCCAGAATCACTCCATCAAATTTAGCGTCGCGTAAAATACCGCTCAATACGTTGCGCGACAAACTTGCCGGAAATTCGGCGTCAATTTCCGGAAGAAAAATGTGAGCGGTCATAATCATCGGGATCTTCGCGGATATAAGCGCCTCGAACGGGACGAGCTCCGCAGATTTCAGTCGTTTCAAGTCGCCGAGAAAAACCGCTGAGTCAAGGTGCGGATCGACGGTAGCGTCGCCGTGGCCTGGAAAGTGTTTCGCGCACGCCAGGACTCCTTCTTTGGCAAGCGCGCGCGCGAAAGCCAGGCCGAGACGAGATACTTTCTCCGGGTCGGACCCGAAGCTGCGGCCAAGCGTCACAGGACTGTCCGGATGCAGGTGCAAATCAAGCATGGGTGCAAAATCCAGGTTGCAACCTACACTGCGCAACTCACGCGCAAGCGCCGCAGCTTGCGTCTCGACGAGTTCTCCGTCGTCCAATTTTCCTAGATCTTCAGGTGACATCCATTGCGTGAATGGTTCGGGCAGTGAGAATCGCGTGCCGCCTTCCTGATCGATTCCGATCAAGACCGCGTGGCCTGCGAGACGTCTGATTTCATCGGTGAGTGCCCGCAATTCCGCAGGCCTGCTAAAATTTCTAGGGAAGAGAACCACGCCACCCAGACCTCGCGCCAAAAGATCGCGCAATTCGTCCGGTAATGCGCGGCCTTGAAAACCTACAATTAATTTTTCGAGCACTTCGGCAGACACTTGCGGTGGAGTCATCGGCTCATCTGTTATGATGCGCGAGTTCTTTCGAACTTATAGTATTTCGTTCCATGGTCATCGCATTCAGAGTAGCCGCCAAGGAGTTTTCGAACAAGATGCGTATCGAAGCGCGTGCCCCGACAAGAATCGATCTGGCAGGGGGCACGCTGGACATCTGGCCGCTATATTTGTTTCACCAGCCAGCATTTACCTTGAATTGCGCGATCAACTTGTACGCCTCCTGCACTCTGGAAACTCGTCGGAACAGCAAGTCCATCAGGCTGATTTCACTCGATACAAATCAACGCGAAGAATTTCCGTCCTTGCGCGCGCTGGCGGATTCCTCAGCTTACCGGCTTCCGCTGCTGGCGCAATTTGCGAAACATTTTCATTTCTCGCGAGGTTTGACAATTACCACAAATTCGCAGGCTCCGGCTGGCGCCGGCATTTCCGGATCGAGCGCTCTGGCTGTAGCGCTTTCGGCTGCCTTTGATCGACTCACTAACTGGGGAGCGAGTCGCGTTGACTGGATTCACCTAAGTCGCGACGTTGAATGTGTCGTTTTGGGTGTCACGACTGGCACGCAGGACCACTATCCCGCAGCCTTCGGCGGTGTGAGCCTAATTTCATATGGTCTCGGCGGCGAAAATCGCTCGGAGCTTGGCGCCGATACTGACGAACTCGAAAAGCGGTTAGTCGTTTGTTACACGGGCAAGCCGCGCCGGTCGGGCATTAACAATTGGAAAATCGTGAAAGCTCATATTGACGGCGACCGCCGAGTTTGGCGAAACCTCGAAGAAATTGCAAAAATCGCGCAAGAAATGCCCGCCCGCATCCGCGCCGGCAATTGGAAAGAAGCTGGCAAATTGCTGCGTGCAGAATGGAACTACCGCCGACGCAATCTGCCCACGATTTCGACGCCTACTATAGATCGCATCATTGCGAGAGCGAGAAAAGCAGGCGCCCTCGGCGGAAAAGTATGCGGAGCCGGCGGTGGAGGTTGCCTTGCCCTGCTGATCGAACCTGGATCGCGGAGAAGCGTGGAAGAAGCCGCGACCAAAGCAGGTGGACAAGTGCTGCCTGTAGGAATCGACCGCCGCGGTGTGCGAGTACGACTAGTACACTGACACTGCTTGCGGTGTGCGGCCCGGGCGGGAATGTTCGCCTGGCGAATGGCCGCTCACCTGCAACCATCCAAGCTTGCCGCGAATCCATATTCTTCTATTCATGAAAATGCAATAAAATAGCCGCGTAACAGGCATCCATGTACATTCGCTGCATTCTCGTAATTGTGGCTGCGATCGGTATCGCTGGTGGCACCGCTGATGTCAATCGTTACCGCACGCCCGTGCTCCCGGACATCCCGGACATTGGCACGGTGCCCAGCTCTGTTCGTTCCGTGGACATGTTTGGTCCGGGGATGTTTATTTCGGTGGGGCCGCAAGCCTCGAACAAGCAGGTTCCGCTACAGCCGCAATCCCGGTTGGAGATTATCCGCTACGTTTCAGGGGAGTTTGCCAAAACGGTGTCGCCGATTCCCGGAGGCCGAAAGGGATTCAGAATTCCGGTGGGCGAGAAATTGAACCAGGCCGAGTTGAGAAGGGCGCTACACCATGAGGGCGCCGCGGTGGGCGCCGGCGAAACTGTACAAGTCACCAGTGTGGAGTTCCGCACTAGAGAAATTGTCGTCCAAGTGAACGGCGGAGGCAAAAAGCATTTCAATGTTCGCGAACACCTGCAGGTCGGAATCGGGGGATCACAAGCCCCGGGAACGGCGCCGAGCGGCCCGCAGGAGAAACCGGGCGCTACCCTGATCCTCGATTACGGTGGCCCTGTTCCGGATTTGAGCGCCGATGACGTGATGACCGCATTGCAAGCATTCTTGAGTTTTTCCAAAGAGCAATCGGCTGCGGTGAATTGGGTGGATACCTTGCCCGCTCAATTTAAGGACGCCATCAAAGATCAGAAGGCAGTCGTAGGCATGGATCACGAAATGGTGCTGGCGGCGCTCGGACGTCCGGACCACAAAGTTCGCGAGCGCGATCCGAACGGTGCAGAGACCGAGGATTGGATCTACGGGAATCCGCCGGCCAGGACAGTCTTTGTCACCTTTAACGGCGATAAGGTAATCCGCGTGAAAGAATACGAGTGACCGCGTTGACTTTTTCCCCCGCGCACCCTAGCATCACCAGTCGGTAAGTACCTCGCGGACGCTTCGATTCGTCCGCATTTCATTGCATGTGCCGGGAGGCCTCATGTCGATCAAGGTTGGGATTAACGGATTCGGGCGAATTGGGCGCAACATTTTCCGCGCTGCGCTGGAAGATCCGTCTATCGAAATTGTAGCCGTCAATGACATCACCGACTCGAAAACGCTGGCCCATTTGCTCAAATACGATTCGATTCTGGGCAATTTGCCTAATAAAGTTACGCACACGGAAGACTCCATCGCCGTTGACGGAAAAAGCTTCAAAGTTTTCCGCGTGAAGGATCCCGCTGAGCTGGATTGGACGTCCGTCGGGGCCTCCATCGTTGTGGAATCTACCGGGCTTTTTACCAAAGGGGCGGATGCACGCAAACACATTCGCGGATCTGTGAAGAAAGTAATTATTTCCGCGCCCGCCACCGATCCCGACGCCACCTTTGTTCTCGGTGTGAATGACAAATCCTACGACCCCGCGAAACACCACGTGATTTCGAACGCCTCCTGCACCACAAACTGTCTCGCGCCAGTCGCAAAAGTAATTCACGATACGTTTGGTATCAACGTCGGGACCATGACTACGGTGCATTCCTATACCAACGACCAAAAACTTCTGGACCTGCCGCATCCCGATCTCCGCCGCTCACGAGCCGCGGCCCTTTCCATGATTCCCACCTCCACCGGAGCCGCAAAGGCGCTCCATCTGGTAATTCCGGAACTCAAGGGAAAATTGGATGGTTATTCGCTGCGCGTGCCCACTCCGAACGTCAGCGTGGTGGATTTAACTGTAATGACGGATAAGCCCGCAACGGTGGAATCGGTAAACACGGCACTGAAGAATGCGGCTAACGGGCCGATGAAAGGCATTCTCGCCTACACCGAGGAAGAACTAGTCTCCATCGACTTTCGCGGCAACCCGCACTCCTGCATAGTAGATTCTGGATATACGCGCGTGGTGGGTGGGAACTGCGTGAAAGTTTTGGCCTGGTACGACAATGAATGGGGCTACTCCAGCCGCTGCCGCGATCTGATAAAAATTCTAGCTGCCAAGCTTTAAGCCATTCAGGAGAACGCCGCACGTCTGTCTGAGAACATGAATAAACTTTCCATTCGCGATCTTGAACTACCAGGTAAACGTGTGTTCATACGTGTGGACTTCAACGTCCCCATGGCCGGCGATAAGGTCGAAGATGACACACGCATTCGCGAAACACTACCCACGCTGCGCTACGCAATTGATCAGGGAGCGAGGTTGGTGCTGGCTTCCCACTTGGGCCGTCCAAAAGGAAAAGTAGACCCGAAATATACGCTCGCGACCGTAGCTGACCGGTTGCGCGAACTCCTCGGCAAGTCCGTCGCCTTCGCGCCGGATTGTGTAGGCGCTGATGCGGAAGCAAAAAGCAAAGCGTTGCGCGATGGGGAAGTTCTGCTTCTTGAAAATGTGCGCTTCCATCCGCAAGAGGAAGCCAATGACCCGGAATTTTCGCGTCAGCTGGCGCACTTGTGTGACGAGGCTTTTTGTTTGCGATGCTTTCGGCTCCTCTCATCGCGCGCACGCCTCGGTCGTCGGCATAACCAAGTTTGTTCGCCAGGCTGCGGCTGGGCTGCTGATGGAAAAGGAACTCACCTATCTCGGAAAAGCGATATCAAATCCCGATCGTCCGTTCGTCGCCATTCTGGGGGGAGCAAAAGTCTCCGAAAAAATTGAGGTGGTGCAGAATTTGATGAAGCTTGCAGACACTCTGCTGATCGGTGGCGCCATGGCTTACACTTTCCTGAAATCACAAGGCCTGCCGATAGGGAAGTCGCTGGTCGAAAACGATAAACTTGATCTTGCCCGCGGCCTGCTGGAAGATGCTCGCCGTCGCAATTTCCGTTTTTTGCTACCCGTCGATCACGTGGTTGCGGAGTCTCCAAATTCGGCGGAAACAAGCATCGTGGACATTGCGAAAACGCCCGAGAACTTGATGGGTCTCGACATTGGCCCCAAGACGATCGCCCTGTTCAACGAACAAATTACAGGCGCTCGCATGATCGTATGGAACGGCCCGGTTGGCATTTTCGAGAAGCCCGCGTTGGCCCAAGGGACTTTAGCGATTGCGCGCGCCGTAGCGGCGGCTTCGGTAGCGGGTGCCACTTCGATCGTTGGCGGCGGCGATTCCGTCGCAGCCATCGAACAGTCCGGCGTGGCCTCGAAAATCTCGCACATTTCAACCGGTGGCGGAGCTTCGCTCGAGTTTTTAGCCGGCCAAAAGCTTCCGGGCGTTGAAGCGCTTACAAATAAATCGGGAAGCCAAAAGGATTTCTAATTGTCTCGCCGCCCCGTAATCGCCGGGAATTGGAAGATGTACAAGACTCGGGCAGACACCCGGCAATTTTTTGAAACATTGAAACCACTTGTCGCCCGATCGCATCATTGCGACATCGTCATTGCACCGCCTTTTACGGCGCTTTCCACTGCCGTCGAGGCTGCCGCTGGAACCGCGATTACCGTTGCGGCCCAGAACGCCCACTGGGAACCCGAAGGCGCCTTTACCGGCGAAGTTTCCATGCCCATGCTCGTGGAGACTGGCTGTCGCGGCGTAATCATCGGGCATTCCGAGCGGCGCCAGTATTTCGGCGAGACCGACGAGTCGGTGAATCGCAAATTGAAGGCAGCGCTTCAGGCTGCTCTTACTCCCATCGTTTGCGTGGGAGAACTGGCGGCCGAACGAGCCGCTCATCTGACTCACGCGGTATTAAATCGCCAGTTTGAAGGCGGTTTTGCCGCGTTGACCGATGTGGAGTTCTCGCGTATTCTCTTAGCTTACGAACCGGTATGGGCGATCGGCACGGGGCAGACAGCAACGCCGCAAATCGCGGCAAGCGCCCATGGTTTCCTGCGCGAATTAGCTAGGAAGCGATTTTCGCCGGAATGTGCCTCCGCACTTCGCATCCTCTACGGCGGTAGCGTCAAGCCCGACAATATAAAAGGGTTGATGGCGCAGGAGGAAATCGACGGCGCGCTCGTGGGCGGAGCGAGTCTCGACCCAAAGTCGTTTGCAGCAATCGTGAATTTTTAGCACCGCGCGTACAAGTAGTAATTCGGCGGCTGCACAATGGAGTTCTGAATGTCGTCTTGGACCAAGTGGGGATTATCTTTACTCCTGGCCATCGCCCTGATTTGGGTGGGCTGGCGAATGACGTTTATTCTGGTGACTCTGCACGTAGCTGTTTGTTTCGTGCTGGTAATCGTCATCATGTTGCAAAGTGGTTCGGCGGCAGATTTGGCCGGGGCCTTCGGCGGCGCTGGTAGCCAAACCGCCTTCGGTCCTCGAGGCGCGGCGACTTTTCTGTCTCGTGCTACCACCTGGTGCGCGATCGTATTCATGATGACCTCGCTCACGCTATCGGTGAAGCGCGCTCCGTCAGAAGCGGCGGGCGTCCATTCCATTATGGAGGACACGCAGCACCCAGCGTCGAAGCCGGAAAAGCCCGCTGTTCCTAGCGGCGGACAGATTCCGTTAGCGCCACCGGCTCCGCCAACTGCGCCAAAGAAGTAACCGACAGAGAAAAAGTTAGATTTTCGGAAGTAGCCCCAAATTGCGGCTGTGGCGGAATTGGCAGACGCACCAGCTTGAGGGGCTGGCGGTCGCAAGACCGTGGTGGTTCGAATCCACTCAGCCGCACCAACACTTAAACCCAAGCGTACGCGCCGCCTGGCGATTGCTCACCTTAGCCAAATCTGCTTTTCTGAAAGAACAACCTAGAATCGCTGTTGCTAGGGAAGGATGATTCTGTGGTTAATCCCAGAAGTCGTCGCGGTCCAGAAGTTCTACTCCGATTTGTCTGCGTCCGTCACCATCATATCGACAGTAAACTACGCGCGCTTGTGCACGGCTGCCCTTATCTCTTCGGCATAGAACGACTCTGCCGCCAGCTTCGACTGCGTGCCGGCACACTAATCCCGCGCCATGCCGGCTGGTGGTTACGGTCCAGGTTTCTTCTTCCCAGGTCCGCGCGGGATCTTCGCGGCGCAGCCAAACGGGCACCGAAGAAGTGAGCCGCGGACTGCGGCGGATCCGCTTGCTTAATTCCGACGCGCGAAGAAGAAACTCAAGCAACTGAGTCTTCGTTTCTCCGTCCACATGGGGAGGACCGTCAGAAATTCTCCGTGCTTGCTCCACGCTCGAATTCAAAAATTTCCTGAAGGACTCGATTTCAGAATCAGCAGGCTGGCTTTTCAGCCGGTCATTACGCGCTTCCAGTTCCTGAAAGCAAGCGGCGAGAAAATGCTCGGTGCAAAGGCGCTTGGCATCGAAATCCGCCGCGGCCGGTTCGCCGCACGAGCTCGAACTGCAAACAGCGTCCTCCATTGTCTGTGGCACGTTGTGCGATTCTATTTGGTTTTCCACGGTACGCCCCAGCAATCTAACAGGTTCATCTTACTTCTCTTTCGGCGCTTTTCCCATTCCCTTGGCAAGTTCTGAAATCGCGCCACCCACAAACTCCAGATGGCTGCGGCTGTAGCTGGCCAATTCACTCGCAAAGTGCTGCGAAGTCTCAGCGGCCTTCTCTTTCAGCGAACTGAGCGCCTGGTCCAAGATGGGCTGAAACGCCTCGCGGAAGTGGCGTTCCGCCTCCGCCGAATATTTCTGGCCCGAAGCGCGAAGATTGTTCAGAGCGGCCTGGGTCGCTTGTTTGCTCTGCGTTTCCAATTCTTCTTTCGCGGCATCGAGCTTTTCCCGAATGGCTGTCTCGAACTGTTTTTCAAAACGCGCATAGGTTTCTTCCATTCGCGTCGCTGATTTTTCCACCGATCGCTCGACAGCTTTTTCCAGCTCGCCCTTCTGCTTGGCCATGTCCGATGTCACTTTCAGCGCATTATCAATACTGGGCGCCATTTGCTCTTTCATGCGCGCCACGATTCGAGCCACGCCTTCCTTTCGAGACGCTTCGATCACTCCCTGCACGCGCTCCGTCGCTTTCGCAGCCAGGCCCAGTGAAGCATCTTCGAGTTCACGAGTGCGCTGTTCCACTCGTTCCAACGCTTGTTGTACGTCGGTTTCCAGTTTTTTCTTCCATTGGCCGTAAAGAATGCGCGCGCTTTCCTGGCTGGCTTTGTTTAATTGTTTGATGGATTGTTCGATCCAGGGGCCCGCCTGCGAAGTGCTTGTTTCGGATAAAACTTGCTTGGCTTCTTCGCGAAGTGTAGCGCGCAATTCAACCAGCATCGATGCCGCTTTCTCGCGAACCGAAGACGCTGCTGCTTCTGCGAGCATGCCCTCCATCTGCTGCTGGAAATCGTTCATTAACTGGCCAACCGGCCTGGCCGAGGATGGCGTCGATGTCGGCAATTCAACCGGTCGCGCGCTGCTTGCTTTTCCGCGCTTGTCTTCCACTTTGATCCCGATCGATTCCGGTCGCGGCACGGCGAACGGCTTCGATTTTGATGTGTCCATTTCCAGACTACGAGGTCCGGTGAAAGGCAGCCAATCCTGGGGAGGAGAGTCGATGCCCCAAATATTCCCGGGCGTTTCCAGTTCCACAGCGGTCTGAAAAAGCCCGACAGGATCCTTCGGACGATCGACCCACTTCACGCGCCCGCGTGCCGAAATTGGCGCAGAATTTGGTTTTGGGTCTTTTAGTTCGAGAACCACCAGGGCATTCGTCAACACCTGGTGCTTGGAAAGATATTTGAAGCCATGGCAGCTGATGGCCACAGTGGACACTTCTTCACTGTAAGGGCCTCGGAAAGAATCCACTCCTTCCACTTTCAGAGGAATGGCTTGTGCTACGCGCGTACTGCGCCGCGCTGGCCGGAAAGCAGCCGAGCTATTGGACATATTCGTCTCTCAGTCCTGGGAAACTTAGGATAAGTCAGCCACAGGAGATTGGCGGGCAAATCCACATTAGAATTTTCTAAGAGTTACTACCGGCGTAGTCGGCGGGGTGCGCACGCGAATTTAACGCAATGAACGAACCTGCGCTATCATGGTGAGTGATCGCGTGGGAAACTAATCCGCTGCAGCTAAAAAGGTCCTCTTTGTGGGTTCCGCCATCCTCCAAGCTCTTCTAGAGCACCACTCTGATTCGCAGAAACTTGAGTTGGAAATCGAACAGGCGTCTGTTCCGCGTCGGATATTTCTGTTATCGCCTGTCCAGGCAGCCGGCGTGCGCGCGAAAATGATTACCAGCGCGAAAGCAAAATTTCAGCTAGCCGTCGAGTTGCGTGAACAGGGCCTCCCTCTGGGTGATGTATTCAGCTTCATAAGCGGTCTCTATTTTCGCGGAAAGATGGCCTATGCCAATGCGTTCGGCGGGGCTTCATGCGTTACGCCGAGCGCCTACGTCATTATGGCTGGACGCGGGCTGATTCCACCGCACACAATTGTCACCCAAGAGGATTTGAGAAAGCTTTCCGCAGTACCCATAGATCATCGTGACGCACGGTTTCGCGAGCCTCTGGAGCGCGACGCCAGCGCGCTTCTCAAAATACTGGGTCCCCATGGCGAGGTTGTTCTTCTCGGAAGCATCGCCACTCCGAAATACGTAGAACCCTTGCTCGGAATTTTCGGCCAACGCCTGCTGTTTCCATCCGAGTTTGTGGGACGTGGAGATATGAGCCGTGGTGGCTTGATGCTCAGGTGCGCCCGCGAGAACGTGCAACTAACCTACGTGCCGATTGCAACCGCGCAGCGTCACGGTCCCCGACCGCCAAAATTGCCGAAGCCGACGCGCCGCAAGGTGCGTGGTTGAGTTTCACGTTGCCGTTTACGACTCGATTTAACGCCGATTTAGCGGATTCTGGTGGCACGCGTCGGAATCCTTCCCTCACAATCACTCTTGATATTCGGCACCGCTTGTATATGATGCCGTTGGAAAATTAGAATGCAATTCCATCGAGCGCGCTTCCTGCGCACGGTGCGACGGGAGCAATAGCGATGCCACTTAGGAATCGCCACAGTATGAGCGGCTCCGCGGCGACGGCAGGCCTGCTGGCGCTTCTAATCACGATTCTTGTTGCGGTGACCGTTTATGTTTTTGCCACGAACCTCTATCCACCTCCCCCTACCATAACAGAAGTGGGTAAGGCGGTGGATCATCAGTACTTCCTGACATTGTGCGTTACCGGCACCGTTTTTATTCTTTCCCAGCTAGGACTTGCTTGCGCCATTTGGCGCTTCCGTGATCGCGGCCAACCAGCGCATTTCACTCGTGGCAATAACACCTTGGAAATGATCTGGACGACAGCAACGATCATTCTTTTCCTGGGCCTCGGTTTGATGGGGCGCAAAGCCTGGGCCGAAGTGCGATTCACTGCCGCGGAGCCGGATGCGGTGCGAGTGGAAGTTACCACGAACCAATTCGTGTTCAACTTCCGCTATCCCGGGCCGGATGGGAAATTCGGCAGGCTCGATCCAAAACAAGTGAGCGCTTCCACCGGAAACCCTCTGGGCCTTGATGAAAATGATCCTGCCGGAAAAGACGACATCGTGATGCCCACCCTTACCGTTCCGGTGAATCATCAAGTCGAGTTGCTCATCCGCTCCCAGGACGTGATTCACAATTTTTACGTGCGCGAGTTGCGTCTTCAGCAGGATTCTGTTCCAGGCATGGTCATTCCCATCCACTTCACCGCGAACCAAACGGGCCATTACGAAATCATGTGCACCCAACTTTGCGGGCTGGGACACTACCGTATGCGCAGTTTTCTCGACGTTGTATCGGAAGCCGACTTCCAGAATTTCCTGAAGCAGCAACAACCGGGCGCTGCCCAGTGAACCCGATCCATATGTCAGGAGGCCATGCATGAGTTCGCACGCCCACACCGGGCACGCGGTGGTAGTAGAACCCAGCGGGTTTATTCGCAAATATATTTTCAGCGTCGATCACAAAGTAATTGGCATTCAGTATTTCCTTCTCGCTCTCACCGCCGTATGCGTCGGAATCGTTCTATCCCTCTTGATGCGTTTCCACTTGGTTTATCCGGGAGCCCATCTTCCCTTTGTAAGCGGAGGGATACTTACTCCTGAACAGTATCTCGCGCTGGTCACCATGCACGGTACCATCATGGTGTTTTTTGTTTTAACCACGGCTCCTCAGGGCGGCTTCGGCAATTATTTCCTTCCCATTCAAATTGGCGCACCCGATATGGCTTTCCCGCGCCTGAATATGCTGTCCTTCTGGGTCACGTTTCTCGCCTTGGTCGCAATTCTTGCAGCGTTCGTTGTTCCCGGCGGCGCTCCCATCAGCGGTTGGACTGGCTACACACCGCTAAGCGGTATGGGCGAAGTTACTGGGCCCGGCGAGGGCGGGGGCCAGACCCTGTGGATCATCAGCATTTCGCTCTTTTGCCTGGCATCGCTGCTGGGGGCTCTGAACTTCATCGCAACTACGATTGATCTGCGCGCACCCGGCATGACTCTTTTTCGCATGCCGCTCACCGTATGGGGTTGGTTTGTCACCGCGATTCTCGGCCTGCTCGCTTTCGGAGTGCTGCTGGCTGGCGGAATTCTGCTCCTTCTTGATCGCTCGGCCGGAACAAGTTTCTTCCTTCCCGCCGGCCTGGTTGTAAACGATCAGTTGCAGTCTCACAGCGGCGGCTCTCCGCTCCTCTGGCAGCACCTCTTCTGGTTTTTCGGGCATCCCGAGGTTTACATCGCGATATTGCCCGGCATGGGAGTGGCCTCACATGTCCTTTCCACTTTTGCGCGGAAACCTGTGTTCGGATATCGCGCGATGGCTATGGCGATTTGCGCCATTGGGTTCCTGGGCTTCATGGTTTGGGGCCACCATATGTTCCTCAGCGGTATGAGCCCTTATTCAGGCTTTACATTTTCCGTGCTGACCATGTCGATTGGCGTTCCTTCCGCTATTAAGACCTTTAACTGGATCGGAACTCTCTGGGGCGGCAAAATTCAGTTCAAATCGCCCATGCTCTTCGCTCTGGGCTTCGTTTCCCTGTTTGTCAGCGGTGGACTTTCCGGATTGTTTCTAGCGCAGCCGGCCGTGGACAATATGCTTCACGCTACCTATTACGTCGTCGCGCATTTTCATTTGGTGATGGGCGTCGCTGCTATCTTCGGGATTTTCGCTGCTACCTATTTCTGGTTCCCGAAAATGTTCGGCCGCATGATGAGCGAACCTCTGGGCAAACTACACTTCTGGTTCACCTTTGTGGGAGCCTACTGCATCTTCATGCCCATGCATTTCGTAGGGATCGTGGGCGGCATTCGCCGTTATGCCGATTCCACCGGCACTACCTACGCTGCCGCCCTTCAGCCACTGCATATGTTTATGACCTACGCGGCGTTTATCACCGGAGCGGCTCAGCTGATTTTTCTTTTCAATTTTTTCTGGAGCCTGAAACACGGCGCCATGGCAGGCAAGAATCCCTGGAATGCCACCACACTGGAATGGATCACGGACTCGCCGCCTCCCATCGATAATTTCGGCGGCCACTATCCCAGCGCATATCGTGGTCCCTATGAATTCAGCGTTCCCGGCTACAAGCAGGATTTCATTCCGCAGAATTTGACGCCAGAGGAAGCGGCGCTGTTAAAATTGAAATAGCCATGACGCGCAGGAGTTTTTATGCCAGGCAGCACTGTCACTGAAGAAGTCGAGCTCATCGGTACCGGAAAAGGCGGCGGCGGGGATTCCTCCCGCGACGACGGTGGCTCCGGTGGAGGCGGCCACGATTGGAAAGGTTCGTCCGGTTCCGCTCGCGTGCCGCAGCGCGCCTACGTTACCGGCATGGCCGTCGCGCTCAGCGGCATTCTGATGTTTTTTATGGCGCTGGTTAGCGCCTACATTGTCCGCAAGGACATGCCCAACAGCGCCTGGGTACAGCTCAACGTCCCGCGCATTCTTTGGCTGAACACTTTGATTCTGATTGCCAGCAGCTTTACGCTCGCTCGTTCCCGCAGTCGCTTTCTCGCCAGCGACGACGCGGGCTTTCGTCACTGGTGGGGCGTTTCCACCATCCTCGGAATTTTCTTTTTGGTCGGTCAAGTAATCGCATGGCGCCAACTGGCTGCCGCCGGACTTTTTCTTTCAACCAATCCGGCCAGCAGCTTTTTCTATGTTTTCACTGCGGCCCACGGCCTTCATCTTTTGGGCGGGGTTCTCGCCCTTCTATCGATAGCTTTCAGGCCGACACATAAACTCACGCGCGGCACAGCTACGGAAGTCGTTTCGATGTACTGGCACTTTATGGACGGACTTTGGGTCTTTTTGTTTTTACTCCTCCTTCTGGGACGGTGAAAAGTGAGTGACACGGAATTCGAAGGCATCGTTGAGTCACCTTGGTCGGGAGGTGCCTCTCCCTTTGCCATCAACTCCAAAAAGTTGGGGATGTGGCTTTTCATTGTTTCCGATTCGCTTACTTTTTCGGCCTTGCTTATTAGTTACGCCTACGTCCGTCTGGAAACACCCAACTGGCCCAGACCGTTTGAGATTTGGCCCGCCATCGCGAAATCGTCGTTCATGACTTTCGTTTTGCTCTCCAGCAGCTTGACCATGGTCTTGGGCGTGAATGCCGCGTTCCAGGGCGATCGCAAGAAAACAGTCCGCTATCTGATCGCCACAATGGTTTGCGGAATTGCTTTCGTACTGATCCACGCCACGGAATGGGTCTCGCTGTTCGGGGAAGGTGTGACGCCCTGGGGAAACCCCTGGGGCGTGCCGTTGTTCGGCGGCACGTTTTTCGGCCTTACCGGCCTTCACATGCTGCACGTAACGATCGGAGTCGTTTACCTCGCCATCATCGCCTGGGGTTTTGGGAAAGGAAAGTACACCGCGGAGCACGTGGAAGTAAGCGGACTGTACTGGCATTTCGTTGACCTGGTCTGGATGTTCATTTTCCCCATGGTTTATTTGCTGAGCGTGAATCCGAAGTAATAAGGAGAGCACTGCCTAATGAGCGCGCACGGACAGGCCGAACTTACGCACGAGCATTCCGTAGGCAGCACCAAACTTTTTGCCACAGTTTGGGTATGGTTGCTGCTGCTGACGGCCGTGGAAGTTTTTCTCGCTTACGAGAGGCTTGAAGTCCATCTGATGCTCACGATTCTGGTCGGCCTGTCACTCATTAAGGCCGCCTTGATCATGAGCTACTTCATGCACTTGCGATTTGAACGGCTCGGACTATTTCTGCTTCTTGTTCCAGCCATGGTATTCTGCATTTGCATGATGCTGATCATGTTCTTCCCGGACAGCATCCGGCTGATGAACCTTCGGCCGCATTAGGTTGGCGGCATCCTTGCGGGATTTATTTTGTTTTGTTGATGTGCCTATGAAGAGCTGCCTGACAATTCGATTCGCGATTGTTCTGGTACTAGCCTTTGTAATCCTGAATGCGTCTCTCGCGCCTTCGGCATTGGCGCAAGGCTGCGCCATGTGCTACCAGAATGCTTCGGCTACCGGAGCGCAGGGAAGTCAGGCGCTTCGTCATGGCATCCTCATCCTCTTGTTTCCCACGCTGACCGTTTTTACCGGTATCTTCGGCCTAATTTACCGCCGTCGGAACGTCGCGCGCTGAGCGCGCGATGTTTGCCGACCGCACGAACTGGAATCTAAACTCCAATCGTCTCAGTGAAGCTCTCGCCAAGCATCGCGCCGCTAATAAGCCGCTGCTCGATCTGACAGTTTCCAATCCCACGGGATGTGGTTTTGTGTACGATCGAGGAAGCATCCTACAAGCCTTAGCGAATCCCGCTTCTCTTTGCTACGACCCGGAGCCAAAAGGCCTACGTTCGGCTCGAGAGGGAATCGCCGAATATTATTCGGAACACGGAATCGTCACCCCGGTTGAAAACATAATTCTCACCACCAGCACGAGCGAAGCATATTCGTTCACGTTTCGGATTCTCTGCAATCCAGGCGATGAAGTTCTAATTCCCGAGCCCAGTTATCCACTCTTCAGTTTCCTTGCCGACATTCACGACGTAAAACTCGTTGGCTATCCGCTACTGTACGACCACGGTTGGCAGATTGATTTTCACGCTCTGCAGCAGGCCATCACGCCCCGTACTCGTGGGATCATCGTCGTCAATCCCAACAATCCCACGGGACATTTTTGCAAAGCGCAAGAAATCGAAAAGTTAAACGAAATTTGCTCGGCCCGGCAAATGGCGATAATCGGCGATGAAGTCTTTCTGGATTTCCATCTCGGTGCCACGCGGCCTTTCAGTTTCTCCGCGAACGCTGCAAGCCTTACCCTCACCATGAGCGGCCTCTCCAAGATTGCCGGTCTTCCGCAAATGAAAGCCGCATGGCTGATCGCCAGCGGTCCGGAAGAATCAAAAGCTCAGGCACTTTCCCGTCTCGAAGTGATTGCCGATACTTTCCTGTCGATGAACACGCCCGTACAACTTGCCGTTCCCCGTTTTCTGGAACTTCGCCACGGATTTCAAAATCAGTTGATGACACGTGTGCGCAAAAACCTGGCAAAACTCGACGCGCAGCTGGTGGCACAGAGTTCGTGCTCCCGATTCGAAGTAGAAGGTGGCTGGTACGCCGTACTTCGTGTCCCGGTCACTCGCTCGGATGAGGACTTAGCCATCGAACTTCTAAATACCCAGGGAATCTACGTCCATCCCGGACATTTTTATGACTTTCGAGCGGATGGATATCTGATCGTCAGCCTAATTACGCCTTCGGAAGATTTTGATGAAGGAGTAAAACGCTTGCTATCGGTGTTTTAGGATTCAAAAATAGGTTTTCGCTTTCCTCGTGCAACAGGATCGGATCGGCATCCACGATAATTATCCGCGCAGTCGCCCTGGCGGGTCCGCTGTCAGCGGTGTTTCGATCTTCAATTCCGGTCCTTCCCGATCTGGAAGTTTAGAAGGAGGGAGTTGCGGAATCCCAATTCCCCGATTCATTTCGAGGTGTTCTTTTGCGCAACGCGGACAGTAGCCCTTCCCAGTTTCTTCGTCGCGCTGGCTCGCCAACTCGTAGCATTCGCAAATACAGTCGCAATACCCGGTTGTTGAGGCAGTTTTAATCGGAACCAATCCCATCGGAAATCCTCCGTCCGGAGGATACTACCCGCTAGCGTTAGGGCACGCAAGGCAGCAACCTAGCGTGTGGCAACTTCTAAACGTGTTCGAGTTGCGCAAGCCGGAACGGATCGCCAACTTTATCGTGCAGTTCCAGCCAGACGCTGTCCGCTTGAGACAAAAATACTTCTACGACTCTCGGATCGAACTGTCGCCCGGAATATCGGCGAATTTCTTCACGCGCCACAGAGATCGGCATGGCCTTGCGATACGGACGGTCTGAAATCATCGCATCGAGAGTGTCGGCAACAGCGAATATTCTCGCGCCCAGAGGGATCTGTTCTCCTTTCAAGCCCCGAGGATATCCCGATCCGTCGAAGCATTCCTGGTGAGTCAGCACGATCTCTGCCGCGTCTTTCAGAAAAGGAATGCGCTTGAGCACCGCGAATCCGATCCCGCAGTGCGTGCGCATAATCTCGCGTTCTTCTGCAGTTAGAGGTCCCGGTTTTCGCAGGATGCTGTCGGGAATCCCCATCTTCCCGATGTCGTGTAAAAAAGCGCCACGCGCGATGTGCCGCATCAGCCCTTTGTCCACGCCCATGAGCTTGGCCATGGTTATGGTAAACGCAGTCACGCGCTGGCAGTGGCCTTCGGTTTCTGCATCCTTGGCGTCCAGCGCTCCGCCCAAGGCCTCCAGCGTGTAGTCGTAGGATTGTTCCAAGTCTTGCAGTGCAATCGATAGTTGCTGGGTGCGCTCCGCCACCAAGTGTTCGAGATCGCTTTGGTACGTCCGATTTTCCAGCACCAGCTGGCGATGCTCCAGCGCGCGTCGCACACTCAGGTGCAGCTGGTCCTTCTCAAACGGTTTCAGAATGTAGTCGTAGGCTCCGGCCCGAATCGCTTCCAGCGCGATGGAGATGTCGTGCATGGCCGTAACCATAATCACCGGCACGTCCGGGTCCTGCGCGCGCAACTCCGAAAGAAGCCGGATGCCATCCATCTCCGGCATCACGATATCGCTGAGAACCAAATCGAAGGAATCCTTGCCGAAAGCTTCAAGCGCAATCAGCCCATTCGGGCACACGGTGCAGCGATAGCCTTGCGCATCGAGCAGCGTCGACACTACCTCTCGAATCGCTTCTTCGTCATCCACCACCAGGATTTTTTCTCGTTCCACGGGCCCACTCCGGGATATATCCGTCTTAAGTATAATCCACGCCAAATGCCGGCCAGCCCGCCTTGTTGAGGCAGAGTGCTAGTTTGCGCAATGCCTTAGCCAGAACCTGTTACGTTCGATTTAACGATTTGCCTCCGGCAGCTCCAGTTGTTCCATCGCGTTTTCTGCGTAAGCCGAAAGATTCGCGACCAAATTCGTGAGATGAATCAGAGGGCTTTTTGTAACATAGTCGCGCCTTCTTTCGAAATTGCCAGCCGATGGCTTGAACTCGAATCCTTCCGAATGTGGGTCCCGATCGGCACGCGCGCTTATCTTCGCGAGTTGTTCTGCTCCAATATCCGCGTCATCCTCAACTCCATCGTTGCTGAACACGCCATGGTTTCCACCGCCGCTTAAGCTTTTTTGATTCGATGAACCTTCGTACTTTAGCTACTCCCCTTGAGAACCCCGCGGGGAAACCTGTTATTCTGGATGGTCATCCAAGTTCTTGTGTCTATTTCTGGCCGATTAGTCGGAGGTGAATATTGAAGCAGTTCGGTGTCTTAATTCTGGCGATCTCATGCGGACTTTTTGCTGCTGCTCAGCAGCGTCCCGCCGCGAAGTCAATGCTTCCGGCACCAATACCACCTCCGGTGCAAGTGGCGGCTCCGTCCAATCCAGAATTTCTGAAAGCGGCCGACGAAGTGTTGGCACAAATGAGCCAACTCCTGGATTTGCCCATTAAAGAGCCTCTCAAGAAGAGTCTTCGCTCGAAGCAGGAAATTCGCGACTATCTCATCCGCGAGGAAAAAGAAGATAGGACCGATCAAGAACGCTACGCCGACTCAAAAACTCTGCAAGCCTTTGGCTTACTTCCGAAAGACTTTCCTCTGGATTCCTTCATGCTTGATGTTCTTACGGACCAGGTCGCGGGACTCTATGACCCCAAAGCGAAAGAATTTTATATCGCTGATTGGATTCCAGCCGACGAACAGCGCGAAGTGATGTCTCACGAATTGACTCACGCGCTCGAGGATCAGTCGTTTCACATCGATCCGTGGATTAAGGCCGCTCGTCCCAATGATGACGCTGAACTTGCGCGCGAAGCCGTCAGCGAAGGCTCCGCGCTCGCCGCGATGGTGGACTACACCATGCGGGACCAGAAGGTTGGCGTTCGCGATTTGCCGGACGTCTCGCTGATTATTCGTTCCGGTGCCGTGGCTGAAATGGACAAAGACCCCAAGCTCTCCAAAGCCCCCCCCTACATTCGCGACGAGTTGCTTTTCCCTTATCTCGCCGGCACCGGGTTTTCACAGCAATTTCTGAAGGCCCATTCCGGTTGGAAAGATCTGCACCTGATTTTCCAGAATCCGCCGGTTTCCACTCAGCAAATCATTCATCCCGATCTCTATTTGTCGAACGTCAAACCCGAAGCCGTCACCCTACCGGATTGGAAAAATCTTGCTCCCGACGATTGGAAGCTCCTGGAAGAAAATGTATTGGGGGAGTTTGGCTTTGGCGAGGTCTTGAAGCAATTTCTTGGTCCGGAGCGCGCGGACATGACTTCGTCCGCTTGGAAAGGCGACCACTACGCCACATTTGAGAACGCCAAGAGCAAAAATACTTCGCTAGTGTTTCGCATCGTACTGGACAATGCGGACGACGCAGCGCGCTTCTTCGGGCAGTACAGCGAATTGCTCGAGCTCAAGCACTCGGACCGCAAGGAACTCTATCGCCGGCCCAACTTTTTCCAGTTTCAAACCGATGCGGGCGGAGTTTTTCTGCACTGCGCCGCAACGAGCTGCTTAGTGGTAGAGAATGCCACTCGCGAAACCTTTGAAAATATCAACCGCGCAGTGGCGTTGCCGGCTGCTCCCGCTCCTACCGCTGCGGATTCCAAACCGCCGCAATCGATCACCTGGCTACAGCGTCCGCCCGAATCTGATTTCCGCGATTGCCGGGCAGGCCAATGCTAAAATCCCAGTTCTTGTCGCCGCCAATTTTAGTCGTTGAGTGATACTCCGGCTGGATCTGTCCGGTGAATCACCATCAAAGTCTGATCGTCTGACTGCCGCGTGCCCGACGAAAAGTTATTCACGTCCTTCAGGCAAGCCGTCAGCAATTCCTGCGGCTTCCATCCGTGTCGTTCGCCGACTACGCGCATAATCCGCGACACGCCGTATTCCTCGCCTTGAGCGTTTGCCGCCTCGGAAATTCCGTCGGTATATAAAACCAAACTGTCTCCCGGCCCAAGGTTTACGCGGTCGATGGTGTAAGTGCTTTTAGAAAACATTCCGAGTGGAAGCCCGGTGGACGAAATTTTTCTCACCCCGTTCTTTTCGATAATCAGTGCAGGGAAGTGCCCCGCGCTTCCGATTTCAATTTCGCCCGATGCGCCGGCGCGCCCGCAGATAAGCGTGGCGTACTGTCCCGCAATCGTACTTTCGCAAAAAACGTGATTGGCTCTTTCCAGCAGGCCGTCCAGTTCCAATCCCACTCCTGACAGAGACCGAAACATCGCGTGCAGATGCGTCATTAAAAGCGAAGCGGCCACGCCTTTTCCGGCAACGTCTCCGAATAGAAAGACGAGCTTCCCGTCACCGTTCGTCGGAGGGATCAAATCGCAGTAATCGCCGCTCACCAGTCCCGCCGGTTTGTAGTGATACTGGACGTGCCAATCGTGGAACCGTACATTTGTTTCCGGAAGCAGACCGCGTTGGATTTTTGCCGCCAACTCCATGTCACGTTCGAGCGCGCGTTGCTCTCCGCTGGTCAGATGGTCCAGGCAGAAGCGCACCAGGGGGTCGGCAAGCAGGCGGTCCTTCTCCACCGTATCGTTGCAGGTCGGGCAAATTCCATAGGTTCCGTCGTCCATTCTTTGCAGCGCCGAATTCACTTCGCTCAACGCATCGAGGAAAGGTGCGGAAGCAACTTCCGGCGTTGCAGACGAAATCGCCAAAGTTATTTCCTGGCGTCTTTTCTCAAGCTGCTCTCGAATATACGGATCGGTCACTCCGGGCATGGTTCTCTCCTCTACTTCCGAGGTTCTCGCAGCACTGGCGGCGCCACTATCCGATTCGCGCATGGTATCCCCTGGGCTTCTCTCTACTGTTGGATTCGCGAAGGTCGGGCTGCGGATTCCACTACGGATCGATTTCAATGGCAAATTTGCGGCTTTTCGCTCCAGCCGCGCTAATCGACGTTCGAACCGCCCTCGCCGTTGCTGATAAATACCCGTTCCAATAATCCCCAGACGCCTGGCCTGCTGAAGCGCCTTCAAAGCCTCGCGCGAAATTTCGGCAGCGCGATCTGTCTCTCCGCTGTGGCGCTCGTAATAAATCGCCAGTTGTTCGTAAGCTTCCACTCCTTGGCGCGAAGGCCCAAGCAGGCCTTGCCAAAGATGGCGTGCCAGTGTCAGATCGCCTTCGCGCTTCGCCAGCCGCGCCAGCGATTGTTTCGCAGCTTGGTCGCTCTCCAGTGGCAACTCCGACAATGCAATCGACTGTTCGTAATGTTTGCGGGCCCGTTTGGTTTCGCCCCGCCGCTCGCATATCCGCGAAAGTCCGAAAAGCTCAAACCCATCTTTTTCCTCTCTACCATGTTCTGCGAGCAGAGATACGATTCGGCTTGAAAGCGCGGCAAGACCTCGCAGGTCCATTTGATTGTGCAGGAAAATTGGCACCAGCGGTTCGGGAGGGCCGCCACGTAAGAAATCAAAGTAAATCTCCGGAATCAATTCCGAGACCAAGTCAGGCCCGCGATTCCAACCCAGCACGTGGCGTTCAAGTTCCCACAGCCGGACGGACCCGATCCGCAGCCGCCAAAGATTTCTAGCAGGGTGCAGAAAATCCAGATGCGCTTCAGGTGCCGGTGGCCGCAGCTTTCGCGTCATGCGATAGCGCGTTTCAAGCAAGGGCCAATCGAACGATTTGCCATTAAAGGTCACCAGGACGCAGCGCTCCGCCATGCGCTCCGCCAGCGTCACCAACAGCGCGTGCTCGTCGCCGTGGTCGCGCATGAAAAATTGTTCTACTTCCAATCCGCCGGCATCCCACCAGGCGATCCCCACCATAAACGGATAGGTTCCCGTCCCGCCCATGATCCCGGTGGTTTCTGTATCCAGGAAAAGCCATTGCCGCGGGTCGGCAACCACCTGGGGAGCGCCCGGTAGCAGCAGACGCAGTGCCGACGCATCGATTCTCTCGTCCGCTATGCCGTGGCCCAATGGCGAGCAATCCGTTTTCACGCCGTTTGCTACATCGGAAAACCATTTTCGCAACGCCACATGCTCGCCATACTGGTTTTGTACCCGCTGGGCGCCCAGAAGCTCCAGCAGCCGCTCGGCGCCCTCCGGAGTGCTGGGAGAAAATCCTGGCCGTTCCTCCAAGCCGCTTTCTGACAACCGATCAGACTTCGCCGTCCGAAGGGAACTCGATGAATTTTGCGCAATCGCATTCGATGGTTTCTCCAGCGCCTTCACTCGCGCGAATCGATTTAGCAATGTTTTACTCATGCGTAGAGATGCTCCAAAAGTCTTAGCGCAACTTCCTTGGTCTTCTCGCTCTTCTCTCCGGCGGGACCCACGCACGATGGGCATCCCTGCTCGCACGGGCACGCCGCGATCAGTTCGCGGGTTCGCCGCAACAATAAATCATGAAGGTGAAACAACGGCTCGCTGAATCCAATTCCGCCAGGATAGGCATCGTAGAGATACAAATTAGGCTCAAAGAATTCTTTCATCTGCGATGGGTCGGTCATCGGCGCAGTGAACTCCTGCCAATCCACTTCAATTCCCGGACTCGCCGGCCGCTCGCCCACAGCAGTTCCCATGTCACGCTTGTCGCACATCAACAAAAGCGTGGCCATGGACTCCAGCGCGTATAGCAAACCAAAAATCCCGCTCTGCCGGTCGGACAACGCAAAAGGCAACGAAGTAAGCAGCTTGCGCTCGAGCGTGATCCAGAACGAGGTCGTGTGCATCTCGTTTTCCGGCAACTCGAGTTTCCCCGCGCCAACATTTTCGTTGGTGAAAAACTTAATCTTCTTGAATCCCACAACTTGCGAACGCACCAGCACGTCACCGTGCGCGCGAGCCGCAGGACCCGCTATGCGTTGCTGCTCTGCAATTTCCAGCACGCGAACTTGCGTGTAACGAATCGCATCGGTGAAATAATCCACGTTCACGCGCTTCACATAGGCCTTGCGCTGGTCGAAATCCAGCCGCTCCACATGGTACTGCTGGCCTTGATGGATGTAGATCGCCTTCGGATGCACCGTCGTCAGCGCCGAAGGAAAATCCACTTCGCCAATCACTTCCGGTTCACCTTCGTTGTCGCCCGTTCCGTCGATGATCACGAAATTGTCCGACGTAACCGACCGCAAGCTCACCGTATCGGCCGGATAAGCCTGTTGCACCCAGTGCCAGTTTCCGCCGCTGCGATGGAGATATCCTGCTTCCGCGAGCCCTTCGCAAATTTGCTGCAAAGGGACAGTGCCAATCCGTTCGTCGGGCGAAAGAGGCAGTTCGAAAGCCGCGCATTTCAAGTGATTAATCAGAATTTCCAAATTGTCCGGCTGCACGTAGGCGTGTTCCGGCGAGCGACCGAAGAAATAGTCCGGATGCTGCACGATAAATTGGTCCAGCGGCGCGGACGACGCCACCAGCACCGCGCAAGACGCTCCGCTCCGCCTCCCCGCGCGCCCCGCTCGCTGCCAGGTGGAAGCAATCGAACCCGCATATCCCGCCATCACCGCCGCATCGAGCGAACCGATATCGATTCCTAGCTCCAGAGCATTTGTCGCAACTACACCGCGCACGCGGCCCTCGCGCAGCCCGCGTTCGATTTCGCGCCGCTCGCCGGGCAAATATCCTCCACGATATCCACGCACTGGCTCGGGTTGCCCGGGTTGCGGGCGGTTGGCCTGTTGCAGATAAGTAAGCAGAACCTCGGTGTGTAGCCGGCTGTTCGCAAAAACAATCGTCTGTAACTTGCGCGCAAGGAGTTCCTTCGCCACGCGCGTGGTCTCATTCAGGTAGCTGCGCCGAATCCCCAGGTTTCGGTTCAAGATCGGCGGATTGTAAAAAACAAAAAGCTTCTCGGCGGCCGGCGCTCCGTTTTCTTCCACCACCTCCACCGGGCGCTCAATTAGTTGCGTCGCGAGTTCCCCCGGATTGGCAATCGTCGCCGAACAGCAAATAAACTGGGGCTTCGAGCCATAAAACCCAGCGATACGCGCGAGGCGCCGAAGCACATTCCCCAGATGACTCCCAAACACTCCGCGATATGTGTGCAGCTCATCCAGCACCACATACTTCAAATTCTCAAATACGCGAGTCCACTTGGTGTGCTGCGGCAGAATTCCGGTGTGCAACATGTCCGGGTTGGTCAAAATAATGTGCCCGCGCTCGCGTATCGCTTTGCGCGCGTCGCTGGGCGTGTCACCGTCGTAGGTGAAGACCCCGAAGCAGTCATCCAGCCTGGTAGAAAGATCGTGCAGTTCCGCAAGTTGGTCCTGCGCCAGCGCTTTGGTGGGGAAGAGGTAGAGAGCGCGAGTGTCCGCGTCCTCAAGAATCGCATTTAGGATCGGCAAGTTGTAGCAAAGCGTTTTTCCCGAAGCGGTCGGCGTAACCACAACAAAATCCTTGCCCTCCCGCGCTAATTTGGCGGCCGCCCCTTGATGAGAGTAAAGCTTCTGGATGCTTTTACAGCCATAAGCGGCGGCTAATTCCGGCCGCACCCACGCCGGCAGCGGAACAAAATGCGCGGGGCGTGCCGGAATATGCCGCACGGCGGTTAACACTTCATCCGGCCTATAGCAGCCCGCCAGCGCGCTGAGAGCCTCGTGGACGATGTCGATCGTTGTTTGTGCTCGTTTGGCCGGCGCTTCAAATCCCCTAGGTCCGAGTGCCAAATCTTGCGCCGTCACTTCGGTTCTCATAAATCGCCCCTCGTCCGGCCAGAGCTTCGCCCAGTTTCGATTTTCGCCTTTTATTCGCTTACGCTAACACAGGATGTTACCCAGTACAATGTCTGTCTTTACGAATGATCTCCAAAGAACTCGAAAGAGCCAAGTGTTCTTCGCCGCCGGCGCCTCCGTGTCTGCAAATATAAACATGGGCGGCATCTTGACATCGGAGGCCGCCTACCGCTATAGAACAGGTATGCCAAGTTCCTATCTGATTTTTGATTTCGGAGAAGACGAACAGAACGCGCAACAAGCTCGCCACAGGCTGGAAGGCTGGAAGCAGGGTTTTCGCCTCGGAGACAAACTAGCTATTAAATTCGAGCGCGAGCAAGTCGAAGCGGACGATGACGCGAAAGCCGAAGAAATAGAGGGAGCTTCCCAAGAGCCCGCCGGTGAAGGAAAGCGTGGCGGGAAGCAAAAGTCGCCTGGAAAACGGCAAAAGTCGAAAGGATCGGCAGGTGATGAGGAAAATAGCACTGGGAACGTACGCCTCATAATCCGTCTTAATTTTTCCGACCACGAGAAGCTGTCTTTGCAACGTTGGCTCGATAGAATTCCCACCGAAGAGCCCTTCAAAGCAGTGCATGCCAAAATCGTTCGCCACAGCGATCCGGACTTCGCGACGACCAACCAGCTATTTGAGGACCTCGCGTAAGTGTTTGGTTGAAGAACCGCTCCATAGCGCCAGGCTGCTCAAAAAACGTTGGAAACCTGCATATCCCGTGTAATCAGGTATTTTAGGGGAGAAAATACAGGGAAACTATTACACGCATCCGCGTGACGCCGAAATGTCCGCCCGGCAAGAACGCGAAAAAACAAGCCATTCATTTACATGAAGTTACGTAGCGAAACAGTCACGCATTGAGGCCTTGAAAATGAACCCCTTTACTGGTACTATGTCTTGGTAAATCAAGCAACCTGCGGTTATTTCCAGCATCAAACCAAATTATGAGCGAAAAAGTGAAAGGCAGGGGACGCTTAGTTCCCGCACAAGCAACTGGTGTTGAGTATAAGGTGGAATTTGGTATTGATATAGTCCCCGAAACGTCGCAATACGGTCGTGGACTCAAGCCAACGCGCTGGGCCAAGTGTTCGGTACGATCGGCTCACGCGCAGAGGTTTCCAGACGGCACATACTTCTTGCATGCCGACGACGGCCGGGTGCACCAACTAAAGGCCATCGGCGGTAAGTGGCATTGCCTCGCATTGGCTGCCTAAACTTCCTTCGCGCGGCAGACGCGAAAGACGATCTTTGCGTCCGCCGCGCCATTATTCTCGACTTCCACAGCCATCAACGGAACTCGTGGGGGGAGTTTGTCTATCTGATTTCAACTCCCGACTCAATTTGCTGCCGTAGGAGCTTGCTCGTCGCCGACTTGCGAAACAGCCGAAAGCGGGATGTTAACTTCGATCGTTGATCCAGCCTCGTCTGACTGAATCGCAAACATTCCACCTTGTTCTCTCACACGTTCTTGCATGCCCGCCAAGCCGACCCCCACATGTGTTCCGTCTTTCAGGAAACATTCTAAAGTCGCTGGCGCAATTCCAGTGCCGTAGTCTCGCACTCGAAGAACCGCACTGTGATTCACAATCTGCAGCGAAACCTCCGCTCGTGACGCCTTGGCGTGACGATGAATGTTGGTCAGCGACTCTTGCAGAACGCGAAAGAGAGCTAGCTCCGCAGCATGCGGCATGCGGTTCGGCTGATCAGGAATATCAACGGCCACTTCAATTCCGCTGCGTTTTGAGAATCCTTCCACATACCATCGAGCCGCGGAGGCGATACCAATGTCGTCAAGAAGCGGTGGATGGAGTAGATAGGAAATCGTGCGAGCTTCCGCTAGAGACGCGTCAATTGATTTCAAACACTCATTCACCACGCTGTCATCCGGATTCGAATTCGCCAAATTAGAAAGGGACAATTTCGCCGCCACTAGGTTTTGGCCTAATCCGTCGTGAAGTTCCCGTGAAAGACGTCTGCGCTCTTCATCCTGAAGGCGAAGAACACGGGCGCTTAGTCGATGCGCGCTAGCTTCCGCTTGTTCACGTGCGGAAAGCTCTTGCGATAGCAACTGATATTGGATGCAGAAAAAACTCACTGCCACCGCGAATGCCGCGCTCAAGATAATTAAGAAAGCCGCAAAAAGTATGTTGGAACGCCGCATGCGTTGATGCAGAAGTGCGTCCTCTTCGTGCTCCATCTGCTGCATCACATGGTCGATTTCGGTAGCGACCGCCAGGTTGTCGCGGCTCAAAACAGCCTGCTTGGCGTCGTCGGTTTGCCCCGACTTGCGTAAGTGGATACCTTCCTTCAGCACATCCAACCGCTGGTTCGCTAGCTTTTCAAGTTGATCGCATAGGGCCTGTTACCTGGGATTATCGCTGGTCAAACGACGTATGTTTTGCAGATCTTTTCTGGTCTGGTCATACTTCGAATTGAATAGTTGCTCCAACGAACCGTCCCCGGAATTTACATAGTTCAGCCGGGCCCGCGCCGCTTCGGACAGGAGAAATTCCACATCGCTTATAGCCAGCTCTACCTGATAAGAATGGGTAACCCATTTTGCGCTGCTGGAAAGACGCGCCATGGTGATGCCCGCACCCAATACACCCATTAGGATCAACGATAAAGCCAATGCCAAAGCTAGTTTCGCGCGCTTACGGGGTAGCATCTCAGACGTTTACTTGAGGAGTTCGAAATCTGCACTTACCAATCATCGGAAAACTATAGCATAGCCGCTAGGGCCTCTAGGGACAGACGAAGAAGTAGTATTATCGAGCGCTGGCGGATTCGCCTCACGGCTTGGCGCATGACATCTTGCTCGGGGATTCGTGCATCGAAAAATACATTAGGACAAGATGTCATAGCGCAACACCCGCTTATAGTATGTCGCGAGGTTTTAAGATGAATTGCAGCGTGGCTAGAAAATTGATTTTGTTCAGTTTTTTTTCGGCCTTCGTGCTGGCGGCCCCGAAGCTATTACAAGCGCAGGAAACGCAAGGACCGCTTCCAGCGACGCCGCCGCAAGCCCCGCCACTCGAACCCGGCCCTATCTCCCATTCAGCCGATGGAGTTAGCACCAAGCCGATGCCGCCTCGAACGAGCATCGTGGGAGCGTGGAAACTTAATACGGACCAGAGCGACGACGGCCGACGAAAGTTGGAGCAAGCACAGGCCAAAAGCCAGAACAGCGCCGGAAGGAGCGGAAATCCACGTACAGGAGGCGGTAGCCCCTACCCAGGCGGAGGTGGCGGCGGAAATCCTTACCCGGACGGCGGAGGTGGCAATACATATCCTGGTGGCGGCGGGCGTCAAGGTGGCATGAACCAAATAAGCGATGCCGATCGCTCGGAGCTTAAGGAGCTAACCGATCCTCCCGATGCCCTTAGCATTTCCCAGAAAGATCCTAAAGGAGCGGAAGTAGATGTGACTGACGACTTGGCACGCAAAAGAGTCTTCTTGACCGATGGCAGAAAAGCGGCCAAGTCCAGCGATGACACCTATCAGGAGATTGAGGCCAAATGGGACGGTAGAAGTTTGGTGAGCGACGAGAAAACTTCGCGAGGCAAATTTTCGCGAACCTTCGAATTGGCCCCCAACGGGCAACAGCTATATGAAACCATTCGCATCGATGCTAGCGCATACGGCGCTGGTCACGCGGCCCCGCAAGTCTATATCCAATACGTTTACGACGCGGAGCAGGGCGAAACTCGGTGATCCATTTCCTGTAGTCGGCGCGCCGAGTGCCAGGGACCAGGCATAACCTACCCTGGTAGGTTGCTGGGCCTTCAGAACCAGGATTTTTGGAGTGACCGTTACGCCTGATGGGCGACAACGGTTTTGGCCCGAGGGTCGAAGAGTACATAAGCGGCCTCGGAACTAGCGGCCAGATGGGCAAGACGTCCGCGAGCTTCTTGAAGTTCTTCGATGTTTTCAACCCATACAAATCTGTTGTCCGAGAGTCTTTTGAAAATCTGGTAAGGTGCCTGCATGGCGGTTTTTGTCCCGGTGGTCATTTGGTTAAATAAAATCAAATAACTCTTCCAATCTGCCTGTTGCATGAATAATTTTCCATACAATATTTCCTGTAGGCCCCAACAGAATTTTTATGATAAGCAGTTCCACTTGGTCTTCGGCTCAAGATTAGGAATCTCTCAGCGGTCTCCTAGATTCGACGGAATCGCAATCCTTCACCTGCTCCTGTTTGCGTTCACGCATGTAGAGAAACATGGGAAAAGCAAGGGAAACACCCACTAACAGCAGGGCAAGAATCGGTAACCATCGGGCGCCAATGCGCAGCCGTGAGCTCTCATTTCGCATGAAGGCCAGCAGCACCACAGCGGAAACAAAGACGTCCATGCCAAAAAAGGCGCTGATGCGATTTGCGAAAAGCTGATGGAAGAACAGCGGCATGTTCAAGCCGTTCTGCGCCACCCAGGGCACCAACTGCCAGTAGGTTAGTGCCGAACCGAGGAAGCACAGAATGAGATAGACAGTTTTCAGCTTCATGGTTGCCACCTCAGGTGCCGATCAGCTTGTGCAAACAGAAGTCGGCTCCGAACCTTGCAAGACCTGCTGCCTATACGAACAGGAAAGTTCAAAAGACTCATCGGTTTTTTCTTATAGGCCTTCGGGAGGCTCGGCCCCGGTGGCAACCGAGGAGAAAGGCGCCCCTCATGCTGCGGGGGAGTGACAATTGTTGTTATCGGTAGGTAGTGTCCTAATTTCGATCTCCAGTGCGATGAACGGCTTCTTGATTGGCAATAGACCGAAATAGTACAATTTTAGGCGATTTCAGTAGTTCAGTCTGATGATCACCAGCATCCACACCCTGATTTATTCCGACGATGCCCCCGCAACGCGCGCATTCCTTCGCGACGTCCTCGGCTGGCCCTACGTCGAGGATGCGCTGGGCGGAGGCGCGGGTTGGCTGATCTTCAAGACCGGGCGGAGTGAGATGGGCGTGCACCCGACCCACAGCGTCTACGATGGCAAGACGTACGAATCGCCGCGGCACCATCTGATCTCCCTGATGTGCGACGACATCTCACACACGGTCGCTGAACTGAAGGGCAAAGGAGCGGAGTTCCACGGCGAAGTTCAGGATCACGGGTACGGACTCGTGGTCATGATGGCCGTACCTGGCGCGGACGACATCATGCTTTACGAGCCCAAGCATCCGCTGGCGTATAGCCTTTGACCGATTGAAAGGGCAACTAACTCACTCCCACCTTTCACCCTTCGCAAGGCATCGTTCAAATTAGGACACTACCTATCGGTTAGGGTCAGTCGGGCTCATTCGGCGTGTGTGATACAATTGAATCTCCTTTGCTCTCCGTTAACAACATCTCGATGCGCTTCGGTCCCCGAATACTGTTCGAGGACGTCACCTGCGCGTTCCTCACCGGCAGGCGCTACGCGATTAGCGGGCCAAACGGCGCCGGGAAGTCCACGCTTATGAAGATCTTGACCGGCGAAATCGAGCCTTCCAAGGGCGATGTCACGCGGCCAAAGAAGCTCGGAACTTTGAGCCAGGATCAGTTCGCGTTTGACGAATTTCGCGTGATCGACACCGTAATCATGGGCAACAAAGCTTTATGGAAAGCGTTGCAAGAGCGCGACGCCCTCTACGCGAAGCCGCATGACCAATTGACGGACAAAGACGGAATGCGCTTGGCGGAACTGGAAGGAATCGTCGGTGAAGAGGGCGGCTACACGGCTGAGGCGGACGCCGGAGTACTGCTTGATGGCTTGGACGTGGACGACTCATTGCACGAGCGCAAAATGGGCGAATTGCAAGGTGGTCAGAAAGTGCGCGTGCTGCTGGCCCAAGCTTTATTCGGCAGTCCGCTGGCCTTGCTGCTGGACGAGCCTACCAACCACTTGGACTTGGATTCGGTCCACTGGCTGCAGGATTATTTGTGCGAGTACCAAGGCGTGCTGATCGTGATTTCGCACGATCGCCATTTTCTGAACAGCGTCTGCACACATACGGCGGATATCGACTATCAAACCGTGATTATGTACAACGGCGGATACGACGATATGGTGGTGGCCAAGACGTCCATCCGCTCGCGCATTGAATCCGAAAATGCGCAACGCGAAAAGAAAATCGCGCAATTAAACGAGTTTATTGCTCGGTTTTCCGCGGGTACGCGCTCAGCACAAGCTACTTCGCGCAAGAAAGAAGTGGAACGCTTGCAGACTGCGGAACTGGCTAGATCTAATATCGCGCGGCCGTACATTCGCTTCCAAATGGATCAACATTCCGGCCGGCATCCGCTGGAAATCAAGAGCATCGCAAAGTCCTATGACGGTGTGAAGATATTCTCACCCTTCTCCGCTAGTGTGGCGCGCGGAGAAAAGATTGCCCTAACCGGCCGCAACGGCGCAGGCAAAACTACGCTTTTGAAGTCTTTGGTGCGCAACGCGACAGGATATATCGACGACGTGGATCGGCAATTTCCCGTGGACGGGGGGACGGTAGTCTGGGGCCACAACGTAGCCGCTGGATATTTCGCGCAAGACCATAGTGATTCGATCGTGAAAGGCCCCACGGTGGTGGAATGGCTGCATCAGTTCAAGCCGCAGGCCACGCAAGAGGAACTTCGAGGTGTCCTAGGACAAATGCTCTTTAGCGGCGATGACGCTTTAAAGCCGACTCAGGCTCTTTCAGGCGGCGAATCGGCGCGCCTTATTTTTTGTAGATTGATGCTGCAGCGGCCGAATGTCCTGGTCTTGGACGAGCCTACCAACCATTTGGATTTGGAGTCGATCAACGCGCTGAATATCGCGCTCCAAAAGTACGACGGCACCGTATTACTTGTGACCCACGATTACGACGTAATCGACGAGGTGGCTACCCGTATCTGGCACTTCGTGGCCGGTGGCAAGGTGGAAGACTTCAAGGGCCCCTACGCGGAGTATCTTGCCTACGCGCAGGAGAAAGCCTCTTAACCCGCAGGAAAAGCCTTACCCCCGAAGTGAACGAGTTTCTTCACCTAGAATTCTCGATTTGACAGCAAGTTCCTTTAGATCAATAGCTTGATGAATGGCCTCAGGTCTGCGATACGCGTAGTAGTATGGTAATTTCCTTGTATTCCAGGCCCCGGAGGCTCCCGATTATGAGGAGGTTAGCGGTTTTAGCTTTGGCGGTCATCGCCAGTGGCTGTTTTTTGACGATCAACGCCGATTCCACCCCTCTAGACAGCTCCGCCACCAACACGACCAATAACTCAGGCAGTGCGACACAGAACATCACCTCAAACCCCGCATGGGCCGCCGCTCTTCCTGGCTCGAATTGGATTTCCTTTGCGAATACCGGCAACCCCTCTACTTCCGGATTCATCACCTTGCCGAATGGCACAAACGCGATATTTTCCCAAACGTTCGATCTTTCCGGAACCATCACCGCCGCCACTGTTTCCGTTCTGGCCGACGACACTACCTCCGTGGTCGTAAACGGAGTCACGGTCGACGCCGCCGCACTTGGTGGCTCCTACCCGACTTGCTCATCTGTGCAGATCGGTTGTTTGACGAACACCGAGGGGACTTTGAACATCGCGCCTTATCTAGTGGACGGATCAAACACAATCTCTTTCGATGTGTATCAGGAAAATGGCAGTTCCTACGGTCTGGATTATGCTGGCAGTGTGACTACAACTCCTGAGCCGGGCCTCGTTGTGATGCTCAGTTCGGGTTTGCTTGGTCTCGGATTTATGCAGCGCCGCAAGCTCGGCTAACCCTCTCCATCCCTGGCAAAGTTAGCAAAAATGGCCGCCTTCTCCGGCGGCTCGTTTTTTTGTCAACGCAGATGCTTTTTCTTGTTGTAGCGGAGTACTTCCAGAGCACTGCGAAAGTCCTTCCGGGTGTAAACTAGACGCATCGGAGAAACTAGAGATGGCAGGAACAATTTCGGTCGAGCAAATTCACGCGCCATCCGCCGAGCGCGCCTACGCCGAGACCGCATCGATCCCCTGGTATATCTGGTGCTGCCTGGCGTCTGTAGTTTCCTCTGTGGTCGGAAGCGCCTGGGACATTTCCTGGCACGAAAGCATTGGGCGCGATTCTTTCTGGACTGCTGCCCACATGCTCATTTATTTGTCCGGAGTGTTGGCCGGAATTTCCTGCGGCTACCTAATTCTTTCCACCACCTTCCGCAAAAACTCTCCGCTCTACGACGTGTCGATTTCGATGTGGGGATTTCGCGGACCGCTGGGCGCGTTCATCTGCGCTTGGGGCGGCCTCGCCATGATCGCTTCAGCGCCCTTCGATAATTGGTGGCACAACTCGTATGGACTCGACGTAAAGATTCTCAGCCCGCCGCACGTCTTGCTGGCCTTGGGCATGATCGCTATCAGGTTCGGATTGCTGGTGATGGTCCTGGCCGAAATGAATCGTTCCCAGGGCATCTACCGCCAAAGGCTGGAGCGAATTTTATTTGTTACCGTCGTCTTTCTGATGGGTATGACGGTCGGAATCGCGCAAGAATTCACAAACCGCGTATTCATGCACGGAGCAAAGTTTTATCTGGTGATGATGATCACCGCGCCGATTTGGATAGCCACCGTCGCATGGGTCGCAAAAAATCGCTGGGCCGCCACCATCATGACGGCGATGTTCACTGCTTTGCACTTGTGTTTCGTTTGGGGATTCCCATTGGTCCCCGCGGAACCCAAGCTCGGTCCCGTGTATCAGCACATCACCCATCTGGTTCCCCCAGATTTTCCAGCGCTGTTGATTATTCCCGCTATCGTCTTTGACTTGTTGCGGCAACGTACAGCCGATTGGAGCCGCTGGAAACAGGCCGCTACATTGGGAGCAGCTTACCTGGTGAGCTTCGTCGCAGTGCAGTGGCCATTTGCTAGCTTCCTGATGTCTCCCGCTTCACGAAATAGAATCTTCCAGACCACGAATTATCCCTATTTTGTTCCGCCAACCTCTCCTTGGGTTCGCAACCTCTACATTCCCACCGAGCATACTCCTGCGCAATTCTGGATACGCATGCTGGTCGCTCTGGGCGTGTCCATCCTGATGCTGCGTATCGGCATGGCCTGGGGTGAATGGATGCGGCGAATCCGCCGATGAAAGAATTCAAGCGTCAGCTAACTCTCCTTTGCATTCTTTTGCTCGCAGCTGCAATTCCCGCGCTCGCGCACGTGGGCAGCCCGGACGTTTACTACGAGGGAGATGCCGGCCCTTATCACTTGTTTGTTACTGTGCGAATCCCGCAAGTGGTCCCCGGCGTGGCGGAAATCGAAGTGCGCTGCCAAAGCGGCGATGTGAACACGGTACAAATTGTTCCATTGAGGTTGAGCGGACCTGGATCTACCTATCCACCTACACCCGATTTCGCTCTGCAGTCGAAAGCCGACCCGCAATTCTTCACCGGCAGTCTTTGGCTGATGGAATCCGGCGCTTTGCAGGTCCGTGTCACGGTAGATGGTGCAAAAGGCAAAGGGGAACTGTCCGTGCCTGTTGCTTCGTTTGCACAGCGCACCTATCCCATGCAGAAGCCGCTGGCCGGAATGATGATTGTGCTGATGCTGATTCTGGGCATGGGAGTGATTTCGATAGTCGGCGCAGGCGCACGCGAAGCCAGCTTGGAACGCGGCGAGACGCCCGGAACCACGAGTGCGCGCCGCGCCAAGATCGCTATCGCAGTAACGATTATTTTGGTGGCTGGACTGGTCTACCTTGGCAAAGCCTGGTGGGGCGTAGAGGACAGCAACTACAAAAACCGCGTAGCTTTCTACAAATCGCCGACGGCCGAGACCACCCTCGAAAACAGTAACCGCTTGGTGATTCGCGCGAAGAGCGAGAACCCCACGTGGTCGGCCAAAATAAATATGGGCGAGGTAATTCCGGACCACAACCACCTGATGCATTTGTTTCTGATCGAACTGCCGGGCATGAACCGCATGTGGCATCTTCATCCCACACTTTTAGAGGGCGGCGCGTTTGCGGACGATTTGCCGGACATGCCTGCCGGGCATTATCAGGTTTTTGCAGATGTGGTGGATGCGCGAGGATTTCCGTGGACGATGGTGGGAACGGTGGATCTGCCGCAAATCAAAGGTGGCGCTTTACGCGGCGACGACTCGAGCTGGTCTGGCGCAACCATCGCTTCACAGCAAGATCCGTTGGTGTCGCAGCTTCCCGACGGTAGCCGGATGATTTGGGAGCGCTCCGCGGGTCCATTAAGGGCCAACACCGCGATGGATTTCAAATTCAGCGTACAAGGCCAAGATGGAAAACCAGCGCAGGATTTAGAACCCTATATGGGAATGGCTGGCCACGCTGAGTTTGTGCGCTCGGACTTGAGCGTTTTCGCGCACGTACACCCCGCAGGTTCGGTGCCGATGGCAGCACTCGAGATGGCGCAAGCCGGACTGCTGGGCGATATGTCTTCGATGCAGAGCGGGATGGCCATGGCGCCAACGACGGGAACGATGCCGGCCCAAGTAAGCTTCCCTTACGGCTTCCCGAAGCCGGGCGATTACCGGATTTTCGTGCAGGTGAAGCGCGCCGGCCAAGTGCAGACTGGAGTCTTCGAGGCCCACGTACAATAGCTTACCAAGTGTATTGGCAGCCCGCCGCAATCGGGTGGATTAAATTTCTGCTCGAGCTATTGCACGCGTTCTGTTTTCGCCGCCGACTGAATCTCATCCTCCATTTCGTGTTCCGCCTCGAACCAGTCATCTAAATTGTACCCGCCGCAAACACCGCCGTGCTTGGAATGAATCCGGCAAGCCCGTAGTTGAATTTCGTTCAAAGTGGGGTGATGACTTTGGGGATGTATTTCGAGTTCGTTTTCAGCTTTTCCTATATGTTTATCAAGTCCATGCGGATGATTGATCGGTGAAGTGTGACTCATACTGACCTTCTTTCTAGCAGCACCACTCTTCCACTCATTTTCGCCTGCTATAGTATTGGACGCGCCGCTCATCGAAGCGGTTGCCGTTTCGCATTCTCCTCGCTGATGGAAGAAAATTAAGAACTTAGCGCGTCTCTCGACTAGATTTTACAAAACGCACATCCGTGGTCGAAATCAAAACAATGCCTACAGCTTTTGCTGCATTGAGGTTTTGGGGAAGAAGTCTATTCTTTGAGTTGCATAGATTTCGCTCAGGGTCGGCGGCTCGGCCCCAGGAAAGGGAGTGACTGCACACGGTGGTCCTCGCGGGCCTTTGCAGTTTGACCGCACTGGAAGCCGCCTTTAGCCGCCGGCCAAATCGCCCCCCAAGGTCCTCGTTATTTTGGCCGCATGCCGCGTGATTCGATATAATGCAGCTTGCATAAGATCCTCTTGGGTTTCGGACGAAGCGACAGCATGCCGACACAGATAAAAACGAAGACCGCAAAATTTGACGCTGCAAAATATCAAGGACTCGATCGCGACACTCTCATTCGAATTTATCGCCTAATGTTCCTTTCGCGGCGTCTGGACGATCGCGAAATCCAGCTCAAGCGTCAAAACAAAATTTATTTCCAGATCAGCGGCGCCGGCCACGAAGCTGTATTGGTGGCGGCCGGTCTGGTCCTCCAGCCCGCCTACGACTGGTTTTTCCCGCATTATCGTGACCGCGCCCTGATGCTGGCGCTCGGCGTAACCCCCTACGAAATGATGCTCCAAGGCGTCGGCGCCAAAGACGACCCTGCCTCCGGTGGACGCCAGATGCCTTCTCACTGGGGCAATCAGAAGCTCAATGTTATTTCGCGTTCTTCTCCCACGGGGACGCAGTTTCTTCACGCTGTGGGGGCCGCAGAAGCGTCGATCTATTACAAGAATTTCCCGCAGGCCTTCGAGCAAGCCCGCCAAGGGCCGCTCGGTGAGACCGTCGCATACAAGCCAGACGACGTGATGTATGTCTCGGCCGGCGACGGCACTACCAGCGAAGGTGAATTCTACGAAGCGCTGAACACAGCCAGCATGGAAAGTCTTCCGGTTCTGTTTCACATTGAAGACAACGGCTACGCAATTTCTGTCCCGGTAGAGCGGCAAACTCCGGGCGGAAATATTTCCAAGCTGCTCGCAAATTATCCGCATATGCTCATCGAAGAATGCGACGGCACCGAGCCGCTGGAAAGCTATGCGGCCATGAAACGCGCTGTCGAGTATTGCCGCGCGCGCAAAGGCCCTGCGTTGGTCCATTCGCACGTGATTCGTCCCTACTCGCATTCTCTTTCCGACGACGAAAAGCTCTACCGTTGCGATACCGAGCGCGAACAAGAATCGCGTCGCGACCCGATCCCGAAGTTTGGCCTCTTCCTCGTTCGCGAAGGGATCCTCGAAGAAAGTGAACTCAACGCCCTGGAAGCTGAAGTCGATCGCGAAGTTGCGGAAGCTACGGATCGCGCTCTCGCCGCGGAATTGCCCTCCCAGGATTCCATCTACCAGTGGGTTTATTCGCCAGAGGTTGACCCGCGCGGAATCCAGTTTGAGGTCCAGCCTAAGTTTGAGGGCGAACCCAAGACCATGGTCGAAATGGTTTCCGCTACGCTCCTCGACGAAATGAAAACGGATGAGCGGATCGTTATCTTCGGTGAGGACGTAGCTGACTGCAGCCGCGAAGACAGCCTGTCTCTGGTGAAAGGGAAGGGCGGGGTATTCAAAGCTACCGCCGGTTTGCAGCGCAGGTTCGGCACGTCGCGAGTTTTTAATTCGCCACTCGCGGAGGCCAACATTGTCGGTCGTGCCGCGGGAATGGCTCTGCGTGGTATGAAGCCGGTGCCCGAAATTCAGTTCTTCGATTACATATGGCCGGCCACCATGCAGCTCCGCAACGAGGTTGCTACCCTTCGTTGGCGTTCAGCGGGACACTTCAAGGCTCCGATGGTGGTGCGCGTAGCGATTGGCGGTTACCTTACCGGAGGCGCGATCTACCATAGCCAGTGCGGTGAAGTTACCTTCACCCACATTCCGGGACTGCGCGTCCTGATGCCTTCTACCGCCTTGGATGTGTGCGGATTGCTGCGCACTGCGATTCGTTCCGACGATCCTGTCCTGTTCCTCGAGCACAAACATCTCTACCGTCAGCCCTACAATCGCTCCCCATACCCAGGCGCGGACTTCACGATTCCGTTCGGCAAAGCGCGCGTCGTTCGCGAAGGTACGGACGTTAGCATCATCACCTACGGCGCCGTGGTGCACCGCGCCGAAGTTGCCGCCGCGGAATTATCGCGCGCTGGAATTTCCACCGAGATTATCGATCTGCGCTCGCTCAGTCCTTACGACTGGGACGCGATTGCTGCCACCGTCCGCAAAACGAATCGCGTTATAGTGGCCTACGAAGACACTTTGTCCTGGGGATACGGAGCGGAAATCGCCGCGCGCATCGCCGACGAGCTATTTGAGGAGCTCGATGCTCCGGTCCGTCGCGTCGCCGCTACCGATACGTTCTGCGCCTATCAGCCCAAGCTGGAAGACGCGATTCTGCCCCAGACGGAAGATATCGTGCGCGCGGTTCGCGATCTGGCAGCTTTTTGAAACTTTTTGAGTGGTAGGATCGTATCCAACTATAGGAACCCGCGCGACCAGATGCTCTTTCGCGCAGGAGGCTGACGATGATTTGTAATCACTGCAAGCGGGAGTTAACCGAGCATTCCAATTTCTGCTATTACTGTGGAGCGCCGCAGCGCGTGGCTCCTTCCGGAGCGCCGCCGGTTCAGAAGCGGCTCATGCGTTCCTCGGTCGATTCTAAGATTGCTGGCGTCTGCGGCGGTATCGCCGAATATATGGATGTGGACTCTACGGTGGTGCGGCTTGTGTGGGTTCTGATCACGTTTTTTACCGGAGTCGTGCCAGGCTTGGTCGCCTATCTCGTCGCTTGGCTGGTGATGCCAGAAGCGCCGGCACCGGTAGTCGAGCCCGTGAGCGTCAGCGCTCCGCCGGCGTCAAATTTCACGCAACCCGCATCGAACTGAACGGCGCCAATACGCTCTGGCCGATCTATTTGACGGCAGGGGTCTGAAGATGGGGCGGCGGTCTGGGTCATGAATTGGGATTAACTCGATCCTAGTCTCTTCCCTTATTTCTGCCTTTCCTCGGAAAGTTGCCCCTCTTGCTATAAATTGCGTGATCCAGCGATATGAATCCCGCTCCGACCCCAACTAACGCGAACGAGCCCACCGCGCAAGCCAACGGGAATTCGTAGTTATGTACGTTCATTGGATTAGACAGTATGCCGTGAACCTTCACCAAAGCTACCGTCATCTCTGCCGCAAGCAGTAGTCCAGCGATGCGCGTGAACAATCCCGCAATTAACAGAATCCCGCCAAAGAATTCCAACACGCCGGCAATGTAAGCAAAGTAAGCGGGCAACTCCATCTTGGCAAAGGCTTCCGCTGTTTGCTGCAGATGGGTGAAAAGTTTAGGATACCCATGAAATATAAAAATAATTCCTAATCCTAGACGCAAAAAAAGCAGTGCGAGAGGTTTTAGCTTCTCCCAGCCTTCCATATGCTTTCTCCTGACGACTAAATCGTTCGCATTGTATCAGAACGTCCGCATCGCCCGAGAAGCCTCGGCACGGCTGGAAACCGCATCTCACACTGCGAGCAAAAGGTGCGCCGCCATTAGTGTAAAATTCCGTCTTATATTCTATGTTTCGAAAGTAAAAGGAAAAATGCAGGCGCGTAATGCAATGCGGAAAGTCCTGATAGGTTCAGCGGTTCTGTTGATTGTGGCCACGGCCGCTTACCTTCGCTACCATCACACGAGCGCCCCCATAGAAGTCGGCTACGCGGGCAACCGCGAAGTAACTCTGTGGAGCACGTCCGCGCAGGTGCGCGAACCGGTAGCCATCGTAACTTACGGTGAAAAGCTCGATGTCCTCCAGCGCTTTCAAGATCAGGTACAGGTGCGTACCACAAATGGAACCACTGGCTGGATACCCGATCGCGATTTGCTTTCGGTCGATTTGTGGCAAACCTCCAAGGACCTGGAGAAGAAGGGCGCATCCATGCCGGTGGAAGCAGTCGGACACACAAAAGTTCTCAGCAATCTCCACATCACGCCCGGCCGCGAATCACTTCGAATCCGCCAACTGAATAAGGACGTTGCGCTGGAGGTGCTGGAACGCCAGCCCGTGTCCGTCGCCTCTGTGCAGGCTACCGGAGCCGCGGAGGATTCCAGCGCCGCTCCGGGGAAAAAAGAGGATTGGTGGCTCGTTCGCGCCCACATTGCCGATCAAACCACGATTACAGGTTGGATCGTGGGCCGTTTCATCGACCTTGACGTACCAGCGCCGCTTCCGGACTATGCCAGCTCGGCCGGTATGCGCATCGTCGCATGGCTCGAACTGAATCGCGTTGCCGATGCGCGGAAGCCTAAGCCCCAATATCTTTTGGTGGGCACGCACGGACCAGAGGGGCGGCCGTGTGATTTTTCTCTGATGCGTGTGTACACCTGGGGCGAAAAGAAAGAACGATACGAAACCGCTTTCGTGGAAAGTGATGTATGCGGTAAGCTGCCGATTAAATTACAGAAGGCCACGCCGCCAGGCGGGGAAGTGAAATTTGAATTCGAGAATTTGAGCGGGAAAGGCTCCGAGCCGCGCACTTACGTGATGAGGCAAACGGTTGTCCGGCGCGTCCGCGAAGGTGGTGAGCCGAAACCTCACAAGCGCAAGCATTAATCAGAGCGCTTCATCGCCTTCCATTTCATCAAAACTTATTCTGGAAGTGCGCTAAATTTGTTCTCATGCGCAATCGCCATTCATTTCTTGGCATCTCTTTAATTCTTTTCTGCTTTCTTTCGATGGCCGGATGCTTGCAAACCGAAACACTGGCAGTCCAGATGAAGCCGCCCGCAGCTGCGCTCGAATATCTGGGAGCCTGGGGCACAAAAGGCGACGGCCCGGGCGAGTTGCAAGATCCCGTGAGCATCGCTGCGGATACCCTCGGCAACGCCTATATTGCCGATCCCGGAACCGGTTTCATTCATAAATTCGCGTCCTATGGAAAAGCGCTGTTATCGTTTCAGGAAGATGGACTGAAACATCCGCAATCGATCGCGGTGGATGGTGGCGGAGCAATTTACGTAACGGATCCGGCGCGCGCTAGCGTGTTCATCTTTCTTCCAGGTGGGGACCGCTATCGAGAGTTGAGGCTAAGGACGCGCCCGAGCGTAGCAAATTTTCTAAGTGTTGTGGTGGCCGATGACGGGCTTATTTACGTCTTCGATTCTGACGCCGCGAAAGTATTTGCCTACAACTCGCGTTTCCGTTTGGAGCAAACCTGGACACTCCCAACAAGCGGTTCGCGCCCCGCAAAAATTCCGGGTCCCATTGAAACCGGTCATGACGGGTTTCTCTACATCGCGAATTCTTCCGGGAGTATTTCGAAATTCACGCGCGAAGGCCATTTCGTTTCGGAAATAGCCCCGGCAGCAAACCAAGGCAAATGGAATCCTACCGATGGGTTCGCCGTTTCAAATAATTTAATTTTTGTGATGGATAACGATGGCCGGATGCTTCATGTCGTAGACAGCGAAGGCAAACCCAAGCTGGACGTGGATCTTGCTCCGGAGCTCGGACAAGGATCGCGTCCCGCGCCTCCACTCGCGGTGAGCGCACACCATGAATTGCTCGTGCTCGACGCGCCCGAGCGCCGCGTCCTGCGCTACCGCATAAATTTCTAGCAATATTTAGACTGCTTTCGACCGGCCTGGCATCGCGATATCATCCACCAGAATTCGGTGTCGTACGAAACAGGAGAACCCCATGCCTTTGCTGCTCACCGAAGCGGACGTGAAATCGCTCCTTACCATGCCCTTGGCGCTCGAGTGCGTGCAAAATTCGTTCCAACGTCTCGCCGATGGCTCTGCGCTCCTGCATTCGCGTCGGCGCCTGCACCTGCCGTCGAAAAGCTATTTGCACTACATGGCCGCGGCCGACGGCGCCAGCGGCTACATGGGCCTGAAAATTTACAGCAGCTCTCGCGAGGGTTTGCGTTTTCTCATTACACTCTTTAGCGTGGAGTCAGGCGAGCTGTTGGCGTTGATCGAAGCTGATTTCGTGGGCCAAATGCGGACCGGCGCTGCGAGCGGTCTAGCCACGCGGCTATTAGCGCGTGAGGACGCGCGAACAATCGGAATTGTTGGAACAGGTTTGCAGGCACGAACGCAATTGCACGCGATTGCGCAAGTCCGGATGTTGACCGAAGTCCGCGCCTTCAGTCGTGACTCAGCAAAAAGAGAAATCTTTGCTAAAGAAATGGCGGAGGCACTTAAAGTTCCGGTCTCAGCTGCTCTGTCTGCGGAAGCTGCGGTGCGAGGCGCGGACATCATTGTAACTTCCACCACCAGCAGGAACCCCGTGGTTGACGGCCGTTGGCTAAAGCCGGGCGTGCACCTCAATGCCATCGGCGCAAATTTCCCCGAGAAGCGTGAGTTGGATGCCGAGGCCGTAAAACGATGTAACCTAATCGTGGTCGATTCGCGCGAGCAATCGAAACTGGAAGCCGGCGACCTGATTCAGTTTTTCGGCGAAGACTCCAAGCAATGGGCGACGGTTAGAGAACTAGCCGACATGGTGGGCGGAAAAATCGCCGGACGCACGAACGCCAGCGAAATCACGCTCTTTAAATCGAACGGAATCGCTATCGAGGACATCGTAGTGGCGGGACGAATATTTGAGATGGCGCGTGAGCGCGGAATCGGTCGACAAGTTCCGATGTGGCAGCAAGCCGAAAAGGAGAAACGCGTACGAACGGTTAGTTGAAACGGACTTGCTGAAGTGCGCCGTTCTAAGCGTGCGTGCGACCGAGCTTTTTTACGAGTGCGTCATGCAGGCGGTGTCGCGTATCTTCAGAAAGCGGGGCGGGTTCCGAGTTGCAGAAGATCTGTATTGTCTTCTTGGTCGTATCCACAATCAGCTTGCAATTCTTGCACTTGGCCAAATGTACTTCGATGGAGGTGCGCAGTTCCAGATCCAATTCTTCGTCTAAATAATCTTCCAACTCAACGACAAGCGTCTTGCAGTTCACTGATTTTCACTCCGTCGAAAGTATCGGTCTAGTTTTTGGCGCAGCTTCAACCGTGCTCGCAACAGCCTCGACTTCACGGCCGGCACTGAAAGTCCCAGCGCTTCGGCCGTCTCTTCTGTTGACAATTCTTCGATGTCGCGCAACTGAAAAACGATTCGGAAAGAAGGATCTAAATCTGCGATTGTGCTGTTCAGAATGCCGGCCAGCTCGCTTTGTTTGTAGCGGTCTTCCGGCGAAGGACCCCAGTCTTCGATTTCGCGCGGTATCAAATCGTCCCCGGTGTTCACATCTTCATCGATGGAAACCTGATTGGGACGTCGTTTGCGCAACTTCATCAGCGCCTGGTTCACCGCGATGCGCACGAGCCAGGTATAGAAACGCGAGTTGCCCTGGAAGCCGGAAAGGTGTTCGTAGGCTTTCAGAAATGCTTCTTGCATCACGTCTTCCGCATCTTCGCGGTTCTGCGTGATGTTCTGAGCTAGGCGGAAAATTTTGCGCTCGTAGCGGCTGACCAGTGTTTCAAAAGCGGAGATATCCCCACCTTTAGCCGCAGCCACCAATATCGGCTCGTCCTCCTTCACCACCTGAGAAGGAAGCGGAGCCCGCGTCTGCGCCGATTTTTCACTCGTGGGATTCAATTTGGGAGCACTCATTTAGACGATACTCGCGCGAGCAAGGGTAGCACAGTTTGAACGGCGTCCGCGCCTCGCACGCGGATGTTTGGATGCCCGGCCGAAGCCGGCGGATTCAAAAATCTCTCTCCACGTGGAAGTCCCCGATAGTTCCAGCCTCCTGGGTAGTGCTACAGTTTGATTCTCTTGCCTAGGGGCTGGGGTGGTGGGCTATTTTGAATTACCTTGCCAGATGCAGTCGTTGCCGCAGGGTCTCTACGAGCAGACCGACCAAGGCATACGTAGCGGCATTCGCAACAAGAACCAGATACAAACTAAGCGGATAAGAACTAAAAAGCGCAATTGGGCAAGTTAACCGGACGAGCGTCATAATCGAGGTCAACGCTGGAGGCGTGACTGCCAACGCATAAAATGCCCAGCAGCCCGCTAGGAGAAAGCCCACAATCGCCCACATACCAATCCGGCGTTTCATGCTCTGCTCCTGCCGTTCGCTAGTTCAATAATCTCACATACTTTTACGAGCACCTCAACATCAAAACAGCCTACTAACCGCCTCCTCGCGAGGCTTGACAGCCCTTCCGCCGGGCAGTATGCTATTTGTCGAACGAACGTTCGAACGGATTGCCGCTCTTGCCTATGCCAAGACTCTATACCTCCCGGCGCGAACCGCAGGAAAAGCTCCAAGTCATTTTGAGGCACGCTGCCCAGGTATTCTGCGATAAAGGCTATGAGGGCGCTTCCATCCGCGATATCAGTCGCTCCAGCGGGGTTTCGCTAGCCGGCCTCTATTACTACATCAAGAGCAAGCAAGAACTTTTGTACCTGATTCAAATCCACACTTTTAAAACGATCGTTGCGCGCCTTGAAAAGAGGCTTCCTGAAGCCAGCACGGCAGTAGAAAAGCTGCGCATTCTGGTCCACAACCATCTCGATTATTTCCTGCAGCACCCCGTGGAGATGAAGGTCCTCGCGCATGAAGACGAAGCGCTCGAGGGCGCTTTCCGCAAAGAAGTCCTCGAAGTGAAAAGACGTTACGTGAAAATTGCTCTCGGAATTTTCGAAGAGATGCGGCGGACGGGCTTGGCCCGGCAATTGAATCCTCGAGTCGCGGTGCTGACGCTTTTTGGAATGATGAATTGGACCTACACGTGGCACCGTTCTGAAACCGACCCCAAAGCCGATGCACTGGCGGAAACGATTGCCGGGATGTTTTTACACGGTGTGACAAACGGGCACGCCAATAGCAGTCCAAGATTGGTGCGTCCCGCTGCGGCAACCTTGCGGAACCGTCGCGCGCGGGCGGATAATCTTTAAAGTCAAAGATAAATGCTTGAAAAAATCTGGAGGAAATGATGGCGACGATGCAGGCGGTGGAACAGAAGCAGCTGATTAACTACAGCGTGGAAGGCGGAGTGGCGATCATCGAAATGGACGATCCGCCGGCGAATACTTATACCTATGAAATGATGCAGCAGATTGACACTGCCATTTTGAAAGCGCGCATGGACGAAAACGCGCACGTAATAGTTGTCCGCGGCAAAGGCGACAAATTCTTCTCCGCGGGCGCGAGCATTCCCATGCTCACCAAGGCCGATCCCACATTCAAATATTATTTTTGCCTGCATGCCAACGAGACCCTTAGCCGCTTTGAGCAGACTCCCAAGCTGGTGATTGCGGCGCTCAACGGCCACACCGTGGGCGGCGGTTTGGAAATTGCCCTGGCTTGCGATATTCGCATCGCCAAAAAAGAAGGCGGAAAGATTGGATTGCCGGAAGTGAATCTCGGCGTGCTTCCTGGCACCGGCGGAACGCAACGTTTATCGCGCGTGATCGGCCGCTCGCGAGCTCTTGAGTTAATGGCCACTGGACGTACCTTCAGTTTTGAAGAAGCCCTCGAATTCGGCCTGATTCATTACATTTACGAGCGCGAAAACTTTTGGGAAGAAGTGATGGCCTACGCCAAACAGTTCTGTCCGCCCAACAAAGCTTCGCGCGCGGTGGGACGCATCAAGCGCGCCGTGGTCACCGGTTCGGAAGTAGGCTTTGGAGAAGCGCTGGGCATCGAGCGCGAGCTGCAGCAGCTTTTGTTCACCAGCGAAGACGCTAAGGAAGGCCTGAAAGCGTACGTGGAAAAGAGGCAGCCAGAGTTCAAAGGAAAGTAGTGGTAAGCAGTTCGATAGTTCAGCGAGTACGCGAAATACCACTGGGGAAACTAAAGGACTGAATGCGCACACTGCCGGATTACCTTCGCAAAGGGATGAAAATGATTCTGATCGGCGCCAATCCGGGCGACCGTTCGGCTCGCGTCGGGCATTATTATGCGGGGCGTGGCAATCAGTTCTGGCCGGTAATGTATGAATCGGGAGTGATTCCCGAACCGCTGGGCTATGAAGACGACCGCCGCTTGCTGGAATTCGGAATCGGCATGACGGATTTAGTAAAGCGCCCCACGCGCGCGGTGGAAGAAATCGAACGACAGGAATATTCCGAAGGAAGCGTGCTGCTGGCGCAAAAGTTGGAAGACCTACGGCCCCGGGTGATCGCCTTCAACGGGAAAATGGTTTACACGAAATTTACCGGCCGTGCATGCAAGCTGGGCTTGCAGAAAGAGAAACTGTACGGTGCGTTTGTGTTCGTGCTGCCGTCCACCAGCGGCTCAAATTGCGCCACCGATCGCGGCGTAAAGACGCGTTATTTCAAGAAGCTCGCTGCGTTGCTGAAGAGTTTGAAGGACTAGGGAGTCATCGCAATGGCGGCAACCACGCAACAAAATCCCACCAACCAATTCGTGCTCGAAGAGCGCGACGGAAATATCGCTGACTCTGCGCTTGAATCGCCCCGATCGCCTAAACGCATTGAATGTCGAGCTTGGCCGCGAGCTTGTGCATGCGCTGATACGCGCTGGCGAAGATAAGAGCGTTGCTGCGGTCAGGCTTACAGGAGCCGGACGCGGTTTTTGCGCCGGCGGCGATTTGGCGCTGCTCCACGACCTGAGAAAACGCAAAGATGCCAAGGAACTCGAAAATCTATTGGTCACCGGAAAAGAGATTTGCCTGGTAATTGCAGGTATGCCAAAACCTGTGGTCGCAGCGGTGAATGGTCCGGCCGCCGGCGGGGGAATGAATCTCGCCATCGCCTGCGACATCCGCGTTGCTTCCGATCAGGCCAAGTTCGCCGAAGGCTTCGCGCAGATCGGCCTGTATCCGGATTTCGGTGGCACCTTCTTTTTGCCGCGGCTGGTAGGACGTGCGCGAGCGGCGGAATTATTCTGGACCTCGACCAAGCTTTCGCCGGAAGACGCCCTCAGGATGGGAATCGTTTCTCGTGTCATTCCAGCCGCGCAATTCGAGGAAGAATCCAAGAAAGTTACGCAGGACGTTGCTGCGGCGGCTCCTCTTTCGGTCCGAGACTCGAAACATGCCATGACCACCGCGAATCGCGCCGATCTCATCGCGGCGCTCGATGAGGAAATACGCCTCCAGATTCACTGCTTCCAGTCCGAAGACTGCCTGGAAGGGCTCAACGCTTTTATCGAGAAGCGCAAGCCGAATTTTAAGGGCCACTGAGGGTGGCCTTGGTTGAAACTGATTTTATGAAATTCATTGATTCGAACGACGGGAGGAATTCATAAATGTCCGCAACACGTATCGCTACTTTCGATGATTGGGTGGACTTATTCCGCGTTTGGCGCAGCGACATTGGCGTGAATTATTCTGAAATTGACAGTTATCATTTTGAAGCCAAGTTCGGACCCACGCGCTCGAACGAAATTGAGTTTGGAGCGTTCAAAGGTCGCCCAAAGTGGCGCCGCGTGCTGGATATTCCAGACCAGCGCATTCGCGACGGCCTGATGAACTTGATCATCTACCAGGGCGACACGGAATTTGCTTCCGTTGAGCAACAACGTCGCCTGTTCGAGCATTCGCCAAGCGAACATGACCGCAAATCACTTTGCCGCGTCGTAACCGAAGAAATGCGCCACGGCTGGCAGATGTGCCATCTGCTCATCAACCACTTTGGCTACAGCGGAAAAGTGGAAGCCCAAAAAATGCTCGAGCGCCGCGCGTTTGAATCCAAGCGGTTGCTCGGCGCGTTCAATCAGGAAGTCGCGAACTGGCTCGACTTCTTCACCTACACGGATTTCGTCGATCGCGACGGAAAATTTCAGCTCACCATGCTGAGCTATTCAGCATTCGAACCGTTGGCGCAGTCCATGAACCCGATGTTGCGCGAAGAATCCTTCCATCTGGGCACCGGCCACGACGGCCTCAAACGAATTGTGAAGGCCGAAGTCGTCCCGCTCAACATCGTCCAGAAGTATGTGAACAAATGGATTCCGGTTAGCTACGATTTGTTTGGTGTAGACCAGTCAAGTTCGGCGCACTGGTTTTACATTTGGGGCCTGAAAGGTCGTTACGACGAAGCTCAAACCCAAAAAGAAGCCGACCTCGGCCACATGAACGAGCACAATCGCCACCTTTATTTCCTGGAGTGCGAGAAACTGATCGAGCAAATCAACAAGCACGTTCCCAAGGGCGCCGAACCACTGTATGTTCCGGACATGAAGTTCAACCGTCACATCGGCGAGTTTGCAGATCAGCCATACAGTGTGACCGGTGAACTCCTATCACCCGAGAAATATGCGGAGCACCTGAAAGGAAACTTTGCCGCAGCCGGAAGATATTAAGCTGGTCAACGAAATACAGGACAATGAGCCGAAGTGGGTAGCGCCCAAAGGGAACATGGATTAGCGGGCCGCCGCTATAGCGGAATTTTTCTAACTCAAAAACTAACGAGCTTTCCGTGGAGTTTGGTGACTTATGCCTGAAGATCTTTACGCAAATATGGAAGTGGCCCCGCGCGAAGTGAAAGACAAGCTTGCCCGCGGCGAGAAAATCCTCTTCGTCGACGTTCGCGAGCAGTGGGAATATGACACTTCGCACATCGAAGGTTCAGTATGGATTCCGCTTCGCGAAATTCCTGCCAACCTGCCGCAGCTGGAGTCTGCGGACGAAGTCATACTTTTTTGCCACCATGGTATGCGAAGCATGGACGCGGCAGCATGGTTGCGCTCGCAAGGGGTCACCGGCGCGCGCTCGATGGCGGGCGGGATTGATCTCTGGGCTGCGCAAGTCGATCCCAACATACCCCGCTACTAAACTCTGGGAATCGCGAGGCGCATAAACCATGGCGGTCAGGAAGCTCGCTAGAAAAACTCAAAACCGAACGAAGAGAGTCCGAACGAAAGTAAAATTTCTGCATAAACCTTCTTGTAGCACCTGCCGCAAAGCGCGCCGCTATATGGAAAAACGCGGCTTGGGCATGGAATTTCGCGATCTTGGCAAAGAGCGGCTGAGCCCTGAAGAACTTGAGAAATTAATCGGTGACCGCGATCATACGCAGTTCCTGAACACGCGAAACGAACTTTACCGCCGGAAGAATATGAAGGAAAATCCACCGTCTCGCAAAGAAGCCATTCGAATGATGGCAGCCGAGCCGAATCTGATTCGGCGGCCGGTGATTGTCGCAGGCGGCCGCGTAGTCCTTGGATTCGACCAAGAGGGAATTGCCCGGTTATAAGCAGTGAGAGCAAGTCTGGCGCGACTTTTGCCGCGCCGTTCTTCAGAGGAATCCGGATTGGCCGCCGATCATCGACATTCACATCCATATTCAACCCGACAAGATGCTGAAGCCGGCGGCCCATGAACTGATTCGCCACAGCCGTCGCGACTACGAGGAGATCGTGAAATACTCCGCCAGCCCAAAAGATTTCCTGAAGTTTTTGGACCACGCGGAAATCGAGCGCGCAGGGATTATCAATTACGTCAGTCCCGACGTGATCGGTTTTACTTCCGAAGTAAACGACTGGTGCGCGAAATATTGTTCTGCTGATCCACGCCGCTTGCTGGGTTTCGGCTCCGTGCATCCGAAATATGTCGAGGATGCCGCTGCGGAAGTCAGAGGCCTGAAGAAAATCGGCATACGCGGGCTGAAAGTACATCCCTCGCATCAACTATTTGCGCCCAATGAATATCGCAACGGCCTGGGCCCGTTGCGCGCGATGTATGAGACGGCCCAGGAAATTGGCTTGCCCGTAATGATTCATACCGGCACTTCGATTTTTCCCGGTGCCCGAAATGTGTACGCGCAACCCATGCTGGCCGATGACCTAGGTGTCGATTTTCCTGATCTGATCGTAATTTTGGCGCACGGCGGACGCCCCTTGTGGATGAACGAAGCATTTTTTCTCGTTCGCCGCCATCTGAATATGTACATGGATATTTCTGGAATTCCTCCGCAAAAGTTGATGGAGTATTTTCCGCGTATCGAGGAAATCGCCGACAAAGTTCTGTTTGGTACGGACTGGCCCGGGCCCGGCGTACCCGCAGTACGCGGAAATATCGAAAAGTTTCGTGCGCTTCCGATTTCACAACTCGCGCAACAGAAAATCCTGTATGACAATGCAGCGCGTCTTTTTCCCGTCTGAGCGAGGTTGCTGAATGGAAATAAAAACGATCGCGGTAATCGGCGCGGGAACCATGGGCCGGGGAATCGCCTACGCCGCGGCTCTCGGCGGTTATCGCACCGTACTCGAAGATGTCTCCTGCGAAATGCTGGAACAGGGAACTGCTTATGTTTCCCAGGCATTGGAAGACGGGCTAGCGCGCGGAAAAGTGGCACCGGAGCAGAAGGACAAAGCCCTCACAAACCTCACCACCTCGCGCTCGGTGGAAGGCGTCTGCCGTGAAGCGGACTTGCTGATCGAAGCAGTCCCTGAAGAAATGGAAGTGAAGCTGGAAATCTTCACGATTTTCGATAAATTTGCGAAGCCCGAGGCGATTCTGGCCAGTAATACGTCGTCACTGTCGATCACCGAAATGGCTTCCATCACTTTCCGCGCGGAAAATTGTATCGGAATGCATTTTTTCAATCCGGTGCCCAAGATGAAGCTGCTGGAAATCGTCCGCGCACTGGAAACTTCCGAGGCCACGCTGCAAGCTTGCGTGGAAGTCGGGCGACGAATGGGTAAAGAAGTCGTGGTGATTCGCGAATCGCCGGGCTTTGTCACCAGCCGCATTAACGCCATGATCGGCAATGAAGCTTTTTACATGCTGCAGGAAGGCATTGCCAGCGCTGAAGACATCGACAAGGCCTTAAAATTGGGGCTGAATCATCCCCTGGGCCCATTCGAACTCGTCGATTTGGTAGGACTGGATGTCCGCCTGAATATTCTGGAATACTTGCATAAGACGCTGGGCGAAAAATACCGCCCGTGTCCGCTTCTGGCCCAGTATGTAAAGGCCGGACGCACCGGACGAAAATCCGGCCGCGGCGTGTACCAGTACGGCGATAACGGGGTCAAGAAATAATCAGTAGATCCAGCGCGTTGCGCAGCTCAGACAAGGGAGGGTTTTTCTCCGAGATGAAATTTGCCGACCGAATTCAAATCATCGAAGGCGACTTGACTGAAATGGATGTGGACGCCATCGTCAACGCCGCGAACAATGATTTGCAACTTGGCGGCGGAGTGGCCGGCGCAATCCGGCGAAAAGGCGGCCCGGAGATCCAGAAAGAATGCGACGAAATCGGCCAAGTTCCCGTTGGCGGAGCAGCTATCACCACTGGCGGCAAATTAAGAGCGCGTAATGTGATTCACGCTGCTAGCATGCAGCTAGGCGGAAAAACTTCCGCGCATTCTTTGCGCAGCTCAACCGCCCATTCGCTCCGCATTGCCGCTCAAAAAGGCCTTACGACCATTGCTTTTCCGGCGGTCGGCACCGGTATTGCCGGTTTCCCGTTGCGCGAGTGCGCGGAGGTTATGTTGCGCGAAGTCGCCCGGCACTTCGAGCAACCCAGCTCCCTCGAGAAGGTCACGTTCGTGCTCTTTGATAAAGAAGCGCTGGCAAGTTTCACCAGTGTTTGGACCGAATTGCAAGCGAGTGGCTTCAAATGAGCGATTTACTCACGGACAAAGTCCGCCACCAGCTCGTACGCTACGAACATCCTCTGTTCGATTTTGAAGCTCGCTCCACTGGAGACGGAGTGGAAGTTGAAATTCGTTATAAGCCAACAAACGCGGAAGTTCATAACTATACTTTCCAGCTCCATCCACGCGAAATAGAAAACGCGCAATTTCCATGGACCTTTCAGAAGCAACTCTACGATTGCCTATACGATTACATCATCGAAATGTTCACCCGCAATCCGCAGCGCGTGAATTAATGGTTGCGCGCAGCGAGCCCACGCCACTCGCGCTGCTCCTGGCTGAGCAAATTCGCTCGCACGGCCCCATCACCTTCGCCGAATACATGGAGGCATGCCTGTATCATCCGCTCCACGGTTATTACACGAAGCCCGAGCAGCATCCCAGGGGCGATTATTTTACGAGCGTGGACGCGAGCCCCCTTTTCGGAAGATTGCTGGCCCGCCAGTTTCGTGAAATGTGGCATCTGCTCGGGCGTCCGGAATCTTTCTGGCTGGTGGAAGCCGGAGCAAGCACCGGCCATTTAGCAAAACAGATTCTCGATTGTGCCGTCGCGTCGTGGCCGGATTTTTACACCGCGCTGCGCTTCGTCGCAGTGGAACGATCAACTTCGCGTCGCGCCTTGCCGTCCACAAATCTCGAGGCCCACATTCAGCGTGGCAAATTCGCCTGGCAACAGGAATTGCCGGCCGCAATCCCGTGCGGCTGTATTTTCTCCAACGAACTCATCGATGCCATGCCCGTCCATCGCGTAATCCAAGATGGCAGCGATCTGCGGGAAATGTATGTCGGCTTAGGCAAGAACGGACTGTGTGATGAATGGGGGGATCTGCCTTCCAGCGCACTCGAAGAATATTTTTTAGGCCAAGGAATTTCCTTGCAGGATGAGCAACAAGCAGAAGTAAATCTAGCCGCAGACATCTGGATCGCTGAAGCCGGTAAAAAACTCAAGCGCGGATTCGTCGTAACCATCGATTACGGCCACGAAGCTGCCGAACTTTACAACCAACGCCACATGCGCGGAACTCTACTAGCTTACGAAGGCCACCGCGCCACGGAAAATATTTATGGCGCTCCCGGTCGACAGGATCTAACCGCCCATGTCAATTTCAGCGCGCTGGATATCTACGGACAAAAGAGCGGTCTCGCCCGCACGGGTTTCACTTCCCAATGCAATTTCTTGCTGGCTCTCGCGCGTGCCGGCGATTTCGGGGATTTACAATCGGACGAGTTGAGCGAGGCGGAACAAACACAACGCCGGCTTCTCTTCAAAACCCTAATTCATCCGGAAGGAATGGGCGAGACCTTTCAGGTCCTTATCCAACACAAAGGAATCACGCGGCCCAACTTGGCTGGCTTAGAACCGCTGTAAGGCCTCACCGTTACGGGCGTTTCTTCAGAACAGGCTTGTTTGGATCGGCATCCGCAGGAGTGGCGGCGTTTGTCGTTGGAGTGGGAGGCGGCGTGCCAGCGGGAGCAGCGTCGAGCGCAGCATCGCCGGTGTATGGCCGCTGTAAAAATTTTCCAGCTTCTTCCTGCGCTCCCGCCGTATCGTCGCCCAAATGTTGTGCCAGACTGTACTCGTTCACGGCGCGCTCGCGCTGCCCCAGAATGTCGTAAATTTTCCCAATATAGATGTGGCTCCAAACACCCACCCACTTCGGATCCAGATCGCCACCAAGCGCTGCTCGAAAAGCGTTCGCTGCGGACTGATAATTTTTCTGATTGAACATCGCTTCGCCCATGCGGAAGTGCGCGAGCGAATTGCTGGATTGTAGATCCAGTGCGTGCTGGTATTGCTGTATGGCCTCGTAATATTGGCCATTCTCCGCGAAGCCTTCGCCCCGAGCCACGAAAGCGCGTATGCGCAATCGCGCGCTGGATTTCAGCAGGTTATTGTTCGGATCGATTACGATCCCGTTCGGTTTGGGACGTCCGAAAGTATCGATCTCGAATTGCTGCGTTGTTCCAGTCACCAGGATTTTTTTGTATTCAGGATTTCCTTCTGTGTCCACCCGAATTTCAACCGGCATGCGGAACGTATCGAGATCCTGGTGAATCCTTCCCACAACCTTAAAACCTTTTCTGGTTCGGTAAACGATGAACTCGAGTTTGAATTCCGGGATGCCCGTCGAATTTACCCACTGGGAGAAAAACGAAACAAGATTAATGGGAGGCTCGCCCTTCTTCGGAGGCGGAACTTTCGCAATAGCCATCTTTTCGAATTCTGCAACCGTCGCATTTTTGCCCTCATATTTCTTGTAGAAATCGTGAAGCAGACCATTGAACGCATCGTCGCCTATTTCCGTGCGCAACATGTGAAAAACCAGAGCGCCTTTGTCGGCAACCACCGAGCGATATTCATTGGAGAATGTTTGCAAGCGGCCAGCCTGAGAAATCGGCGCAGTATCTTCGTACATCAGCGCGCCCACTGCAAAATCTTCGAGCGCTCTGTGCAAACCTGCGCTCCCGTCGCTCTGCTCCGCATACATGGCTTCCGCGTAACGCGAAAGCCCATCGGTGAGCCAAGTATCGGAAGAAGTCTCGGGTAGAACCCGGTCGCCCCACCATTGCTCGGCGGCAAGTTGTGAAAGCAAACGGTCGTTGGCTTTCGTAGTCCATTGCCGCGCACTGATCAACAGCAAACCGGGCGCTGCATATCCCGACAGCGTGCCGTCAGGCATTTGCGCGATTGTAATCGGCGGTGGCCCGCTCTCCTGGAGTGCTCCAAACGCGTCTGTGAAATACAGCGCGATATGCGCCAGAGAGTTTCCGTAGGCGTTAGCAGTGGAGGCTTCGACAGGCGGGGTGAATACCGACACCGTCAATCCTTCCACTTGGATAGGATTCAGCTGAAGCGCACCCGCCACGAAAGTCCCCACCGGCCCGGGACGATCGCAATGAAACACGTAAGAAGCCTGTCCGGGGCCTTTTCCGATGCCAGGTTGCATCGTGGGTGGATCTGCTTTGCCCGTGCCGGTAACGTACATCGTGTCCGGCGCGATAATCTTAAAAGTTCCGGTGTAGCGATTCGCCGGATAATTTGTCAGCGGAAACCACCGCGCGGGCAGAAGCAAGTATGCCGAATTTCTATCCACGGAGGCGAAGCGGACACCTTTCGTCGGACTGTCGTCCTCGCTCGAAATCGGCCCGGTATAATCAAATTCCAGGCTAAGCGGTTTCCCCGGAGCCACGGCATCAGGCAACCCGATTGTCAGCAGCAGCGGGTAGTTTCTGTCCCGCTCGAATTCCAGCGGCTTGCCGCCGGGAACCTTCACGGAGTTCACTTTCAAGTCCTGATGTAACTCCACCACCACCGTGCGCGAAACTTCGTTGGCAATAAAATCCACGCGCGCGAGAGCGGAGATGGTTTGATCGTCGGGATGCAGCAGCACTTGTACGTCGTAATGGTCGGCGCGAAAAGGGAAGCGATGCGGCGTTTGCGCGGTGGCGGCGGCTGCCCACAGGAGCGACAGGGTCAGCGGAATTAGCAGCCGATGAATTTTGAGCAAGAAGGCCTCTCCAGAAGGCAATCTACTTCTACCTAAGATACAGGAGCATCGCGGGCAGTTGCCCGCGCCAATCCTCCGAAAAAGGTTACAACATCTGCGCGAAAATGTCCGCAGCGCGCTCAATCGCCCCGCCCGGACCCAACTTCGCGCGCACTTCCGCCAGGCTCGCTTTCATCTCGTGGCGAGCGCTGGAGGAATCCAACAGCCGGCGAATCTCGCTTTCCACCGCCTCCGCTGTGAAATCGTCCTGTATCAATTCGCGCACCACGCCCTGGCCTGCTATCAAGTTCACCATACTGAAGAAAGGCGTCCGAATCATGCGCCCAAGGATGAATGCGGAGAGCGCAGAAACTCGGTAGATCACTACCATGGGCGTGCCGAGCAGAGCAGCTTCGATGGTGGCTGTCCCGCTAGCCACCATCGCGCAATCCGCCGCGGCCAAAGCATTATAAGTAGCGCCAGTCACCTGTTTAATTGCGGCCTCTTTGCTCGAGTAAGCGGAGAAAAAATCTGCTGACAGATTAGGCGCCACAGCCAGCACGAACTGTATGTCGCCGTTACCTCGCTTCAAACGCTGGCACGCGGTGAGAATCCGGCCATAATTTTGGCGAATTTCGTTCGGACGGCTGCCAGGCAGGATGGTGACAATCGGCCTGTTCCCGTCCAGCTTATGCAAAGCTGCGAATTCCGCGCGCGTAATGGTCGGCCGCGCCAGGTCCACCAGCGGATGGCCTACGAAACTCACCGGCACGCCTGCCTCGCGATAGATCTTCTGCTCGAATGGAAATATCACCACCATCTGGTTCACCCACCGCTTCACGATGCGAATTCGCCCCGCGCGCCAAGCCCAAATCTGTGGACCGATAAAATAACCAACCGGAACGCCAATTTGCTTCATACGCCTAGCGACTCCCAGATGCGTCCCGGGTGAATCCACAAGAATCGCAAGCGCAGCATTGCGCCGCTTCGCTTCGCGCTTCAGACGATTTTGGACGCCGATAACCGTCGGAATTTTGTGAAGCACTTCCGCGATGCCCACTACTGCGACTTCGTGGTAGTCGGCCATCAATTCCACGCCCGCCTCGGACATGGCAGGCCCGCCCATCCCGAAAAACCGCACATCCGGGCCTACGCGCTCTCGCAAAGCGGTCACCAGCCGCGCGGCGTACATATCGCTGGACGCTTCGCCCGCGGAAATCAAAATTTGTTTTTCAGTCATGGAAGGCGCGGATGCGGACGGTTTGCGGCGGGGATATATCCGAACGTTTCAAAAAATCCGCATCAGCAGACTGCAGCCAGTCGCTAGTCATCGGCAGGAAGAGCATGCGGATATCCTGCTCCGCCACCCCCCACCGGCGTGGCCAATTCCTGTTCTTTGTATTGCAGCTGGTACAAGCGATAGTAAATTCCACGCAGTCCCAGAAGCTCTTGATGCGACCCCTGCTCGCGCAACCTGCCTTTGTGGAAAACGAGAATGCGGTGAGCATGTTGAATCGTGCTGAGCCGGTGAGCGATTACTACCGCCGTGCGTCCCTCGAGCAGCCGGTCGAGTGCTTCCCGGATCAAAAGCTCGGTCTTGGTATCTACGCTGGATGTCGCTTCGTCCAAAATCAAAAACTTCGGATCGTGAGCCAGGGCGCGAGCAAAACTCACAAGTTGGCGCTGGCCCACGGAAAGCGTCGAGCCACGTTCGGTGACCTGCGTTTCCACTCCTTGCGGTTGTGATTCAAGAAAGGGACCAAGTCCAACCTCGCGCAACGCGCTTTCCGTAGCGGCGCGAGTAATTCTTTCAGTACCAAGCTTCACGTTGGACTCAAGCGTCCCGGTAAACAAGAACGGATCTTGCAACACAATCCCGAACAGCCGACGCAGCTCCTGCAATTCCATGGTCCGAATATCCACGCCGTCGAGCAGAATTTCGCCGCGCTGGATATCGTAGAACCGCAGCAAAAGCTGGATGATGGTAGTTTTGCCTGCGCCTGTGTGGCCGACAATGGCGAGCGTTTGCCCCGGATCCACCCGGAATGAAACGTCGCGCAACACCCAATCTTCCTCTTTTGGCGTAGCGCCGCCCGTGTAAGCGAACCAAACATTGCGAAATTCGATTTCCCCGCGCGCCGATGGTAGAGAACGCACGTCCGCAGGCGACACGATAGTAAAAGGTTCATCCAGCAGCTTAAAGATCCGTTCGGACGCCGCCATCGCCGTCTGCAAAATATTGAATTTCTCGCTCAAGTCCTGAATCGGGCGGAAAAAACGTTGCGCGTAAAGCATGAACGCCAGCAGGACGCCGATCGGAATGGTCCCGGCAATGGCCCTAAGTCCGCCCACCCAGTACAGCCACGCGAGGCCCGCCATGCTCAGAAATTCCACCGCGGGGTAGAAGAACGAGAAGGCGTCAATGGCCTCCTTGTACGCTTCCATGTGCGTCCGATTCAATTCCTCAAACTGCTTGCGCGATTTCCATTCGCGGTTAAAAAGCTGCACGACGGCCATTCCGCTGATATGTTCCTGCAGGAATGCGTTAATGCGCGCGATGGCAGTCCGAATGCGACGGTTCGCGTTGCGCACTTTGTTGCGAAAAAAATAGGTCAACAAAATCATGAACGGCAACGGTGACAGCGTTGCGAGCGCGAGAAATGGATGCCACTTGAATAAAATTGCAGCCATGGCAAATAGCAGAACGAAATCATTCAGCATGGCCACCACGCCGGAAGCAAAAAGATCATTTAACGCGTCCACATCCGTAGTCGCTCGAGTTACCAACCGACCTACCGGGCTTCGGTCGAAAAAACTCATAGGCAGGCGCTGTAAATGTTCGAAGATTTCCTTGCGCAGGTCGTACATCGTTTCCTGCCCGACCCACTGCATAATTCGCACTTGCGCGTATTGCAGCCCAAAGCTGCCCAACAGCGCTCCGGCAGACGCGGCCACCACCCACAACAGCCCCATCAGCGCCTGATGCCGCGTAATTGTGGAATTAAATCCAGGAACGATGTATTTATCCACCGCGATGTGAAACAGGTATGGCGAAACGATTTCCATCGCCGTGACGCCCAGCGTAATTGAAACCGCAGCAACCACATGCCAGCGATACGGACGCAGATATTTCATCAGCCGCCGCGTCAGCGCCGAGTCGTAAAGCTTGCCTAATTTCTCTTCTTCGCGGAAATCGCTCATTCGCGTGCGAGTTCTTCTTCCAGAAGTTGTTTCTGATACAGGTCCGCGTAATAGCCGTTATGCGCGAGTAATTCGTCGTGTGTTCCGCGCTCGAGGATGTAGCCGTCGCGCAAAACGATGATCATGTCCGCGTTCTTCACGGTCGAGACACGATGAGAAATCAAAATCGTCGTGCGCTGGCTCATCACCTCGCGCAACCGGCGCAAGATTCGTTCCTCTGTGTCGGTGTCAACGCTCGCCAGCGAATCGTCCAGAATCAATATTCGCGGTTGGCGCAGAATCGCGCGAGCCAAAGACGTTCGCTGCTTTTGCCCTCCCGAGAGCGTGATGCCGCGTTCGCCCACCATAGTTCCAAACCGCTGCGGGAAGCTTTCTATTTCACCCGAGATGCTGGCGATTTCGGCCGCCTCGAAAACCTGTTCCTCTACCGCATCGGTAACGCCAAACGCAATGTTTTCGCTGATCGTTTCGCTGAACAGGAACGTGTCCTGCGGCACGTACCCGATCGCGCTGCGAAGTTCCGTAAGAGGATATTCGCGAATCGAACGCCCATCGATGAACAAAGTGCCGGAAGGCGCATCCCACAAACGCGCGATCAAAGCCGCCAGCGTGGATTTGCCGCTTCCGGTTGGTCCCACTACCGCCAGCGTCGAACCAGCCGGAACCTGCAAATTAATGTCGTGAAGAACAGGCTCGCCCGGCTGCGTCTCCGAGCCAGAAGTCGGGTAGGTAAAAGTGAGATTCCGAAATTCAATTTCCCCGCGAATCGTCGATTTTTCCTGCGCCGGCGGAGTATCGCCATTCGGCCGCATATTGTAACGATCCGAAGGTGTATGCGCTAGAGCGGACGCGTCGCGAATTCCCGGCTCCGCGTTCATGATGTAATTCAGCCGTCCCATGGATGCCGCGCCACGCTGAAAAATATTCGTCACCCAGCCGAGCGCGATCATCGGCCACACCAGCTGGATCAAAAACATATAAAACGCATTGAATGTCCCCAACGAAACGCGATGATCGATTACCTGTTTGCCGCCAAGCCACAACAAGATCAACACCGTCATACCGATTAGCGTTGAGAGCCCCGGAAAAAATAGGCTCCATGTGCTGATTAGCTTGATGTTTCGATTCACGTAGTCGCGGTTGGCTTCATCAAATTTCTCGACTTCCTGCTTCTCCTGCGCGTACGCACGAATCACACGCACGCCCGTCAGGTTTTCCTGCGCACGCGTGGACAGCACGCCTAGGGCCGCTTGTATCTGCTCCGATAGCCGATGAATGATCTGTCCAAAATACCGTGTTACGATCGCTACGATAGGAACCGGGATCAAAACCCATGCCGTCAGCGCCGGTGAAAGTTTCAACATAAAGAAAATCGCCAGCACCATGGTTGAGATGGTTGTCGCGCTGTACATAATCCCGGGACCCAGCACCATGCGTACGGCGTTCAGATCGTTTGTTGCGCGCGACATCAAATCGCCTGTCCGGTTGCGCACGTAAAATTCAGGCTCCATCAAAACCAGCCGCGCCAGTAAATCGTTGCGCAGGTCGTACTCAATCTCGCGCGAAACTCCGATCAATATCCATCTCGTCCAGAACGAGAAAAACCCCTTCGCCAGCATTACCGCAACAAGAATCACGCAGTAAATTCCCAGAGCGTGGCGGCTCCATGGTGCATAGACGGAAAAAAGCGGAGATAGCAGAGATCGCGAAAATCCACTCAGAGTAGAGAGAGCTCGCGGCGACCCTTGCAGCAAATCCGTGATTATGCCGATAATCAGCTGGGGCAGCGCGCCGACCAGCCCCATGAGCCCGAGCGTCAAAAGTCCCAGTGCGGTCATGCCTTTGTAACGCAGCACATAGGGCCACAGCGACTTCAACTCTTTCCAGCCGGAAGTCTCGAGCTTTGGCTTTCGCGCCGTGGCAACTACGGGTTGGGCCATCGCGCTCATTTATCGAATCTGCGACTCCGGAGTCTCCAGCGAAGGCAACTCGCCGAGAAAATTTTCAAATGTTCGATCCAGCGATTCGTACCGTCTTACTTTCGGGTTCCAGCGAATTCCTACCGGCAATACGTGCCCGCCTTCGCCCTTGGGCGACATCAGCGGCGTAAAATACATTTCCAGCCCTTGGTCATGCTGCTCGTATTGCAACCGCCAGCCATTCACCGGGGCCAGCGGAGTTCCACCCAGAAATCCCTTGGTGTTTTTTAGATGCTCGTCGCAAAGAAAAATCTGTTTCCAGGCAGCGCCTTGGTTCTGAAGTATCACTGCCCGCGTAAGCAGTAGGCCTTCTGCCGACACTCCTGGCGGAGCCGCTTTCAACCGGTTTATAGCCAGAATCTGTTGCGGCCCGCCCTTGGAAAGATCGCCATATGCCAAAACTTCGGTTTCCGAACCCAGCGCTAGTTCCGCCGCTTTTTGTATATCGGCCAGAATCGGGGGCTTAGCCGGCACCGCTGGAGCGGCCGGTTCTTCCTTCACCGCAGGAGAGCTCGGAGCCGAGCTCCCGCAGCAAGCCAACGGAAGCGCCGTGAAAATCACCGCCACAAGTCCAATTGTTTTCATGATTTCTTTGTGCAGCGATTCAAAGTGTTGACTCCGCAAGCGTGATCGCCACCACTTTTTTCGAAGAAGCGTCGCACGATACTTCCATCACCTGCGGCACACCCGCACCAGCCCAATCAAATGAGTACAACCATAATTCTAGCTGTTCGCTTCCCCTCACGGAAGGACTCTCAGATTCCGGCTTGCCATATATTTCCGACACGCGGTCGCACGAATCTCCTAGTTGCAATCCGTGCCCGGTGGCAAGCAGCTTCCGCCGGCCGGGAGCCATCACCATCGGAAGGCATTTCGCCATGATTTCAGGCTTGTAATTGTTGTCCACCGTCACCGTTTGCACCACTTTATTGGCATCGAGTTCCACGCGTAGCTCCCCATGCGTGCAAACATCGCCCCACAACAACGCGTCGGTTGCCAATTCGTCGCGCTCCAGCTCGCGAAAAGTTTTTTGCGGCGTAACAATCTTGTCGTGTCCCGGACGCAGCCCCGCCAGCGTGAGTTCGTTCGCGCGCTTCGAATTTGCCAATCCCAGTGTGGCCGGAATCGCCACTAAAAGCATGGCAACCAAGCTAGCGAACCGCCAGAATTTCCTCCAGCCGAGCTTCAAAGTTTTCTTCCCCCTCTGACCATAGCCGCAACTTCCCGACCGGCAGTTCTTTTTCCAGGCGGCGGACCCACTCGAATAATTTCTTTATGTTCTCGCGAGTCTTCTGGTAATAATTGTGCAGATTTTCTGGCCGGGCCATCGCTTCCAGAAAACGCTCTTCCTCCGGACTCTCCGCTCTCGGCCGGGCAATTTGCCGAATGCCGAGCAACCCAGCGTGCCCGGTAAACAAATGTTCAAATCCAAAATTCACTTCCAAATGGCCGTCCTGTCGCCAGACTCCCTGGTCGAAATCCTCGCCGTAACAAAGAAGCTCCACGGGTTGCGCTTCGAGTTGCCAGCGTGCCGGTTCGCCTTCATAAACCCACAAATCCCCATGCGATCGAACCGAGATGCAACAGTCGTTATGCACATACGCCTTGCACAATTCCACGATGCTCGCTGCGTCCAACGGAACAGACCTTAAGTCCTGCTCGTAAACGGGCGATTCCGTCCAGTCCACCGCGCGAATTTCCAGATGCGTAAATCCAGGGTTTTTCGCGGAAAAGGGAACTGTGGAAAGAAACTTTTCGAATCTCTCCAGTATCCGCTCTTCCGGAAAATCCTTGCACCAAATGCTTAGGTAAGCCTGATTCGACATGCCGAGCATTATACCGGGACCGGGCTGGCAGCCGAAATCGACGCGGAGGGTTAACTACTTTTTATGCTTGGGAGGATCCTGATCTTCTTCGGTGTTGAAGTCTGTGGAAATTCCGCGGAGCTTTTCCTTCAGCGTATCGCCCATGCCAGCGAGAACTTGCGAACAAGTCTCGCGCAGCCGCTTTTCCGCCGCCTTGGCGATCGTATCCAGCACCGCTTGTGAATGCTGTCCCAGCGTGGTGGCCGAAGCCAGTAACCAGGAGTTCGAAGCGTTTTCCAGACGAGCCTTGTACTCTTCAATCGATTCTTCCGTGGACTTCTTCAATTGCTGCATCCACTCTTCTTTCTCCACTTCGCGCTTCTCTTCCCAAGTTTCAATCAGCGGAGCCAGTTGCGATTGCAGGAACGTCCTGGCCTGCTCCACGCCTTCCATCATGCGCTCGTCCATTTTCTGCTGGAACTCAGCCAACGAGCCTTCACGGTTAAATTCCATGTCCGAGCGCGCTTTTTCCAGCGCCAGCCGGGAACTCACTTCAAACCGCCGCAAAGATTCCGTGGTGACGCGCTGCACTTGATCGGAGAAAGTCGCCGTCGCAATTTGCGAAGTTTCGTTCAGCTTTTCACGCTCACGGGATACGATCTCGCTCGCCGCGTCTTCAATTTGCGCCGTGCTGTGCTCCACGTATGTGCGCCGGTAGTGATCCAGCTCGGAAGCCAGCATGCTGGAAACTTCCGCAGCGCGGTCGCGTAAAGCGGTGCCGGATTGCTCCACCGCTTTCTCCAGCGAGCTCTGCATCGTGGTCTGCGCCTTTTTCTGATACCACTCGGATGCTTTCGATAGCGCCTCGTAGGTTTCGTGCTGCGTCTCCGTGCTCTTCTGCTGCAAATCCTCTTGAACTTTCGAAAGCGAAGCTCGGCAAGCTTCTTCCACCTCGGCGGGAACCTTGCCCGACTCCGTGCGAAGCTGCTGGAGCGTTTCCTGTATCACTTGCTGCGAAGATTGCTGTGCCTGCTCGCGTACGGAACTCTGTAGATGTGCCGCATGTTCAGTCGCCTGGCGCATCTGCTCCCGTATGTGGTTCTGCAGATTCGCCGCCTGCTGTTCCACATTGTCCAACCGGGATGCCATGCTTTCCACTGCCTCGAGCTTCGGCGTAATTCTCAGATCGAGTTCCGCGGAAACACCTGCCAGCACCTTCTGTGCGGAGGCATCCAGCGCCGGCTCAATCTGCTGCGCACGTTCCGCGATCACCTGATCCGCTCTGCGTCCGATCTCTTCCTGCTGCTTCGCCAGAAGTTCATCCAGGTGCTGGCGCGTCTGGTCCAGCGTGACTCGCGCCGCTTCCTGAAGCTGCGATTTTGTTTGTTCCGCCCGGTCGCGCTCTTGCTTCAGGCTGTTCCCAAGGGATTCGATAGTGGTAGCTGCGCCATCGATTGCTTCGTCCAGCGAAGCGCGCAGACTTTGGCTGCGCTCGCGCACGTTCTGCTCCGCTTGCGCTATCGCTTGCTGCGATGCCTCGGAAATCCTCTCGCCGATTTTGTTGGACGCCTGCGTAACCTTTTCGTCGAATTCGCTGGACGCGCCCGCCAAGCCCGCCTCAAATTTTTGCTGCCAGTGCTGGTGTGCCGCCGCGATCTCCGCCTGCGATTGCTCCACCGTCTGGGTTCGAACGCCCTGCGCCGTTTCTTCCAAGCTCTTGCGCCATTGATCCAGATGTTGCTGGGCCGCCTCAGGGGAGGAAAGAATTTCCAGCGATGGCGTGGACGCAGCGCGTTCCACCAGAGCGCGATCCACCGCTTCATCCACGGCCTGCTTCAGACTGTGCGCCGCCGTCTTCTCCGCCGCCTGCTCAGCTGCTTGTTGCGCAGCCTGGTCCGCCGCACCGCTTACAGCTTGCTGCACGGCATCCCGAATTTTCTCATCCAGATGAATTGCGGAGGCTTCTGTCGCCTTGCGCGCCTCTTCCACAATCACAGTGGTGCGATCCGTAGCCTGCTGTATGACTTTTCTTACCGACGACTCCGACACGCGCTCCATCGAAACCTTTATGGCTCGTTCGATGGCTTCATGAAGCTGCACATCGAGTTGCCGGCGCGCGATCGCCATTTCCTCGGTGATGGCCGCTTCCGCGCCTCTGCGCAACGACTTGTCGAGCTTTTCCTTTACCTCGTCCACCATCTGCGCCATTTGGCGCGCCAGCGGACCTTGCAGTTCCGCGGACGAAGTTGGGACCACATGAATCTTGCCTTCGTCGCCCGCACCCACTGGCGCGCTCACAGGCGTCGACGTGGCAGCGCCCGGCGAAGGCGTGGGAGCGCTCGCGGCAGACGGCTTTTGAGACAAAAGTTCTTGCGGCGCTTGTGGCGCAGCAGGCGTTCCCGCGCTCGTTAGACCGGGTGGCACTGAAACGGGCTGCTCGGGTGTTACCGGTTTTGTAGGCGCAGCCGAAGGCGTTTTCAAAACTGAGTGAGGCGTCTCGGTCTTCTGGTCTCGCGGGGCAGCGGTCGGCGCTGGCGAAGCCGGAACCACGTTCGACGGCGCAACCGACAATTTCGGCTCGTGAGCCGCAGCCGGCTTAGAAGTTTCCACTCCCGCCTCATACGGCGAAGAGAACCAATCTTCCGGTGGAAACGCTATTCCCCAAACGTTCCCCGGGACCTCGAACTCAAGCCCGATCTGAAATAGTTCGCGAACTGTTCGCGGACGCTGCACCCAGACCACGCGTCCTTGTGTAGTCCGTTTCTGCCCCGCTTCTGGACGAGGAACCTCCAGCGTAACCATGGAATTCTTTGGAACGTAATGTTTCGATTGGTACTTGCACCCATGGCAGTTCACCATCACCGTAGTGGTGCGTTCCTTGAAGGGTTGACCCAGCGCATCCACACCCGTCACCGTGATAGGCACGGCCTGCACGATGCGCGTACTCCGGCGCTTCTGTGCGTCTGGATCGATCGATGCTGCTGAATCGGTCACGCATTCCTCCAAGAGGAGTGTCTGTTAAGGGTAGCACTGCTGCTTGGAAGGGTCGAGCCGCATCAAGGAACTGTGCGAAAGGGTTACTTGTTTAACGCGAAGCGGAGTGGCTGGAGTGCCCAAGCTGCACCCTTAATTTCCTTGGCGATCCACACCGGTCCCACCAGAAAATAAATCAAGCCTTGAAAAAACAAGGGTTTATCCGATGAAATGCCCCAGGAACAGCATGACCCATCCGGCCAGAAAAAGCGCCAAGGCAACCCGCCAAAGCGTGAAGCACGCCAGAATGATTCCCACAAAAATGATCGGAATCCCAATTCCGTGAAGCACTTTGTTTCACGGATTGGTGTGCTCGTGGTCGTACTGCGACATGTACTTCTGAAGTGCCGCCTCCGTATGGATCGACGATACCTATACGCCGCGCCCTCGCAGGAATCAAGAAAAGGAAGAACGAATCACGCTGCCTATCGCAGGGTAACTTGCGCCCCTTTCTGGCAAAGCCTTTTCACCTTCGTTATGATGCTGGAGTGTCCACAGAGCTCATCGAAAAACCGCCCATCTCCATCATCCGCGTTCTGATCCTGGTCGCCGGAATTTTGATAGTCATCCTTCTGGTTGGCCTGTACGTCGCTTCTGGCCGCATGCCAGGCTACTTGCACAAACGCGCAATCCAAATTCTCGGCACGCACTTCAAAAGCGCCGTTCAGATTGACGACTTTCACGTGGCGCTATTTCCGCGCACTCGCGTGACCATCGAAGGCTTGGTGTTGCGCCACAACGGGCGCACCGACATACCGCCCCTGATTCAGGCCCAGAAAATAATCGTCGATGCCGGACTGCTCGAACTCTTGCGCCCGAAGATGCATATTTCCAGTGTTCGCTTGATCGGCTTGCAGATTAACACTCCTCCTCATCAACCTGGTGCCCCGCCCCTGCTCCAGAAAACCGACGAAGATCTTTCAAAGAAATATCCTGTAGTAATCGACGACATTCACGCCGACGATGCTCTCCTGGTCATTCTCCGCGTTCAGCCGGGGAAAAAACCTGAGAATTTTGAGATCCATCATTTGGAAATCAACAATTTCAGTTTTGACCGCCCAGCCAATTTTCACGCCATCCTCAGCAACCCTGTCCCCCGCGGCGAAATCGATTCTAAAGGCCTGTTCGGCCCCTGGCGGCCTGAAGACCCCAGCACTCTTCCCATCAACGCGAAGTACGATTTCGAAAACGCCGACTTCGGCACTATTAAAGGCATCTCCGGAACCATGAATTCCACGGGCGCGTTCAAGGGCCCTCTGAACTACTTGTCGGTGCACGGTGAAACCGATACTCCGAATTTCGCACTGAACATCGCCGCCCATCCCGAAGCGCTGCATACCGATTACGACGCGATCGTCGACGGCACCAATGGCAACGTCATCCTGAATAGACGTTCTAGCCAAACTTCGCAACAGCACCCTGCACGTGAAAGGTGAAGTAGTGGACATGAAGTCCGCTGTGCCGGGCCGCACGATCAAACTCGATGTCGTCTCCAACGATGCGCGCATCGAAGATTTGCTTTGGCTCACGGTAAAGGCCGAGCAGCCCGTGATGACCGGCTCCGCCCAGCTTAAGGCGCAGATCGAAATCGGCGAGGGGGACACGGACATCCTTCAACGCATGACGATTGGCGGACAATTCGGTGTGGGCGACGCGGAATTTACAAGCTCCACGGTGCAGGGAAAGATCGACACGCTCAGCAAGAAGGCGCAAGGCAAGCCTAAAGCCACTGACTTGGGGACCGCTGTCTCCGAGTTAAAAGGGAAGTTCGTTCAGGATAAAGGTCTCCTCACATTTCAGGAATTGACCTTTTCAGTCGAGGGCGCTTCGGTGCAATTGGCCGGAACCTACCAGATGACCACCGGCGAAATGGATTTTCACGGCAAGTTGCACATGGATGCAAAACTCTCGCAGACCACTACCGGAGTGAAATCATTTTTCTTGAAGGCAGTTGACCCGTTTTTCAAAGGCAAGAATGGCGGGACCGATATACCGATTAAGATCACCGGAACAAAAGATCATCCGGTATTTGGCTTGGATCGGCTCCACTAAATCTCGCAGAAATAACGCAGCCTAAAGGTCCCGGCGGCCTTCCATTGCTTTCGACATAGTAACTTCGTCCGCGTACTCCAGATCCGACCCTACCGGAATCCCCATCGCAATCCGCGTGACGTGAACACCCAGCGGCTTAATCAGCTTCGAAAGATACACTGCGGTAGCCTCACCTTCTGCCGTGGGGTTGGTGGCCACGATGATTTCCTCCACTGTCCCGCCTTTCAATCGCTCGATCAAACTTTTAATTTTGATTTGGTCCGGCCCAATGCCTTGCAGCGGCGACAGCGAACCGCCCAGCACGTGGTACAACCCGCTGAACTGCCGCGTCTTTTCCACCGCTTGTATGTTGGTAGCTTCTTCCACCACGCAAATGATGGATCGGTTCCGCGAAGCGCTGGCGCAGAAAATACAGGGATCCGCATCCGTAATATTGTTGCAGACCGAACACTCCCGCACTTTTTCCTTGGCATCGCGAATCGCGTCAGACAAGGCGAACGCCTGGTCCTTGTCCACGCGCAGCAAAAAGAACGCTAGACGCTGGGCGGTTTTCTGCCCGATGCCCGGCAACCGTTTGAATTCGTCAATCAATCGCGTCACGGAGGGCGCAAAATCAGGCATACATCACTTCCTGTTACGTGGATTTCAAAAGAGAAGGGAACCGCTATTGCACGTGAGACCGGCCCTACCGAACTCGGCTTAGAACATGCCGGGAATTTTCATTCCCGCGATTCCAGGCAAACCGCCCGTAAGATCCTTCACCTGTTTGGACAATTCTTCGTCTACCCGCCGCGCAGCTTCGTTCACCGCTGCTAGTATCAGCTCCTGCAGCATCTCCTGATCCTTGCTCTTGAAAACGTCCGGCTCCAAACGCACTTCGGTCAATTGTTTTTGACCGTTCATCTTCACTGTCACCATGCCGCCGCCGGCCGAAGCTTCCACGGAAATCTCGTCAAGCTGCTTTTCGAGCTTTTCCTGGACTTGCCGGAACTGCGACAGCATCTGCTGTAGAGCTTTCACTTCCATTTTTATTCCTCGCCCGGGCGCTTGACCTTGGAAATCTGGCCGCCGAATTTTTCAAGCATGGCCCTAACGATCGGATCTTCTTCAAACCGCGCGCGCAATTCCGAGCTGCGAACCGCGCTCGCACGGCCACTCTCAAGCTTAACACAGACGCGCAGTGGCCGGCCGACCACTTGGTTCAGCACTGTGCGCAATCGTTCCATCGGGTCGCGCGCCTGCAACATCTCCGCCAGCGAACGGCTCTCGCTCGGGAAAAAAAGATGCAGTTCGCCGCCTTCAATTTCCCAACGCGTGGCATGCTCCACCATGGACCACAAAAATTTCTGTCCTTGCAGCGCTGCCTTGATCGCTTCTACTTGCGCCGAGGCGAGTCCACCTGCCGCGTCTCCCGCAGCACGTGCAACAATCCGCGGCGGCGACGCCGGCACCGGCCCGGTGGAAGAAGTCGCGCGAAGGCCTGGAACAGTCACCGCCGGCGCTGAAGCCGCACTCGCACTCAGTTTTTCGCTGGCAGCCGGAACACTCGTAGTTGCCCCCGGAGCGGCGCTAGCTTTAATCGGCTCGCGCACTGATGCAACCCCTGCGGTCCCAGATCCTGACGCCGATTGCGTCGCAGACATCGCCCGCGACGGCGCACCCGATGGCGGTGCGGGAGTTTTCCCAGCAGCGTTTCCTCCACGCAAATCCGCCAGAATTTCTTCCAACGGTGCAAGCCGCTGCGCGTTTACCAGCTTCAGCAGTCCCAACTCCAGATGCAGTCGCGGATCCGGTTTTCGCCGCAAGTCATCGTCGGTGACCAGCAATATATTAAAAAACCGCGTAAGGTCTTCTTCGCTGAACTTCGCCGCTTGCTCTGCCAGCTGCGCTCGTTCTTCTGCAGGCGCCGCCACCAACTCAGAGTCCGCGCCGCACACCAGCGACACCAGAAGATTGCGAAAGTGTCGAATCGCCTCGCGGCAGAAATGCTGCAGATTTTGCCCCTCTCCGATCAGCCGATGGACCAATCCAAGAGCTCGTTCCGCCGACTGCGTCGCAATCGCCTCCACTAACTCATCCAGTACGCTCTCCGCCACCACGCCCAGCAGCTCGCGTACCTGCGCATCTGTCACTGTCTCGCCGCTATAGGAAATTGCCTGCTCCAGCAGCGAAAGCCCATCGCGCAAACTGCCTTCCGCCGCGCGTGCCAGCACCGCAACGGCGCCAGGTTCAATCTGAAGATTTTCCGCGCGCGCGATACGTTCGATCTCTTTGGCAATCTCTTTGAAAGTCAGCGAGCGAAACTGAAAAAGTTGTGCCCGCGATTTAATGGTCTCCGATAAATCTTCGGCACGGGTAGTCGCCAGAATAAAAACCACTCGCTCCGGCGGCTCTTCCAGCGTTTTCAGCAAAGCGTTCGACGCCTCGCCGGTCAACTGATGCGCTTCGTCCAGAATCACCACTTTGTAGCGGCTCGAAGCCGGCGCGTAACGCACCATCTCGCGCAGTTCGCGGATCTGATCGATGCCACGGTTGGAAGCCGCGTCGATTTCCAGCACGTCGAGCGAGGTCCCGGCAGAAATCTCGCGGCAGGAATCGCAAGTATTGTCCGGATTAGCGGTCGGCCCGCTCGCGCAATTCAGCGCTTTCGCCAAAATCCGCGCAGTCGTGGTTTTTCCCACGCCGCGCACACCCGAAAATATGTACGCATGCGCCACGCGGTTTGAGCCGATCGCATTAGCCAGCGTTCGCGTCACGTGTTGCTGGCCGACAATTTCACTGAATGTTTGGGGACGGTACTTTCGCGCAATGACTTTATAGCTCATCAGAAGGTTGGTCTCGCCTCCGGTGCTCAGGCCGCGATAAGAGGAACTTCGGGTACTCCGCGGCGCACGAAGCTGACCCGCTACCGTTGCTCCCTTCCGGGCCTGGCGGGATTTGCGGGGAATCGTCGCGCAGAGCCCGAAGTTCCGCCGATCGGCGCTGCAGAAAAATTTCTCAGCACCGCTAGCGAAGTCTAGCACAGCACGAACTTTTCCGAAATCGACCCCTGCCCCCTCTGCCCCCTCTGCCCCCTCCCGCGCCCAAACAACTCTTCAAAGAAAAACCGATCGCAGATGTAGGTACTCGGACTGCTGATCGGTTACGCCATCGTGCTTCCGAGGCGGCGAGTTTTATTCATCGCGGGGACTACTGCTTTAATCCTCCTGGACCTAGGGGGGCCACCTAGGCGCGGCCTTTCGTCAATCTTTCCAGTAAGGGTGGGTAGGAGGAAGGGAAATGGGGTTACCACGCGCTGATTTTAAATCAAAATCGTGAAGCTCTCCGCTGGCTGCGTGACGCGGTTCGTTACCAACCGAAGATTGCTTCCGACTGCTTCAATCTCGGAATCGCCTACGAGCGTTGGAATAATAATTCCGCTTCGGTGTCTGCGTATAAACGAGCCTACGAGTTGGATCCTTGGAATTCCAGCTACGCCGAAGCTGCTGGGAAGAAAGCTGAAGCCAAGTAAATTCGCTTTCAAGGCCCCGGGCTGGCGGTACGACAAACGCCCCTTCGCTCGCCAGAGATCTATGGGCGAACGTGGAACGGTGTGGCTTCCGCCGTCGTCGGTGGGTTGGCCTTCAAGGCCGCGCGGGCTGGCGGTACTGCAACCGCCGTCTCCACTCGCTCGTCATTGATCGCAGCCAGCGTCACTAGAGTTTTCTGCGCTTCGGCAGCCTGCCCCGCTTTCTCCTGCGCATCCGCAAGCAGTTGCAACGCCAGCGGATTCTGCGCGTCCTCTTCTAATTCCTTGATCGCTGCATCATATTTGCCCTGCATCGATAATAGGGCTGCATTTGCGGAGTGAAACGCGCGTTGCACCACATCGCTGCGGCTCGTTCGCGCTATCACGCTAAGCGGCTCTACGGATTTCTGGACTTCCTTCTGCAGGCCGGCGCGAACGGCAATAAATGCTCGGGTAAACAAGATCGTGGCTAGCTCGTTGTCGCGGTCCCCCCACGCGAAATCATGTCCTAGAAGCGCCATGCGGGCATGATCGATGTCCTTCAGTGCGCCCTGCGGCTCTGGATTGAAAAGCGCCATGTCCCTATGCGCTTCGGCATGTTCGATAGCCAGTCCGCCGCGCTCGGCTTCTACGGAGATTTTCATTAGTTCTTGCCGCGCTTGCTGCGGCTGATTCTCGCGGTAATAGGTCATGGCCCACAGAATGCGGTAATCAAACTTCGTGGCCCTTTCGTCGGTTCCCGCAATGGCCAGCAGATATTGTGCGCGAGCCTTTTCCTGCTCGCCCATCAGCGCATAGGTGGACGCAATACCCACTTTCGAACTGTTAAAATCAGGATCGATCTGCAAAGCCTTCGTGTAATGCTCCAGCGCTGCCTGATAGTCGCCAAGCATGCGCATAATTTCTCCGTAGGAATCCTGCGGATTGGGCTGGTTCGGGAGCAACACCACGTACTGCTCCATCAGCGGAGGAGCCAATTTTGGCTGGCCGCTGAGCGCGTAACAGTAGGCCAGGTTGTTCAGAGCCGGAAAATATTTCGGATCGTTTTTCAGCACATGTTGCAGGACGGCCTCGCCGTGCTCAAACGCGCCTTGATTGGAGCACAGCCATTCCCCGTCCAGGTTCGCGAGCCGTTCGTCGTGCGGATACTTCGCCAGCAGATCGTTCATCGCGGCGATGCTCGGAACCAGATTCCCGTCCTTGGTGCCGTTCATCCAGGTGATCAGCAGACGTTCATCCGGCGATGCACTCGCGATATTCTTCTGCGCCAGTGCGCGTTCGCGTTTCTCTTCTACCGGATCGTTTGTGAAGTAAGCCAGTGCAGCGTGCGCCAGCGCAAATTGCGGATCCGCTTTCACCGCTTCGCGCATGGAATCGATTCCCTTATCCACAAACAGCAAGTCTTCGCGCTCTTTCATGGCCAGCTCGTACCAGCGGCCAGCCTCCGCGGAGGATGTAGTGTAGGGAACCGTGCGATCCTGCGCGCGCACCGTGCCACCGGTGGCCCCCGCGGCCATCAGAGCCATGATTGAATATAGAGAAAAATTTCGGATGTTCATGATTCCTCGCATAAGATTTCCCTGCCTTAGTTAGTGGCCTTTTAAAACGTAACCGGGATCGAAGGGCTGCTTATCGTCTATCTTCACTACTTTTACTCCGCTGGTAATGTTGTAAACGTCCACCACGCCGATCGCTGCGGAGTTTGCTTCCACCAGCTTCACCACTTCCTCGTCACTGGAAACAAAAACCACTGGCACGGTCGTCTTGCGGCTGGGCTCGTTCAGAATGGCTCGTCCCTCTTCTGCGCTGCCGCCCAACACCTTTTCGATCACGAATTTCATTCCCGGCAAATCTGGTTCGCGCAGCACCACGGTAATGCTCCGTCCGTTTGGCCACGTGGCTGTCTTCGCTCGAAAAATTTTGCCCAGATCGGCTAGCGTCATCGCCTTCACCGGATTCGACGAATGCACCACCACGGCAAAATCTGTGGCGAACGCGAGTGAGGCGGCGCAAATCAGCGAGACACAAAGGATCAGCAAGCGATTTCGCATTCTGTTTTACCCACAACTCGATCCGGAAGTTGGCGAAGCCTCGGAAGCTCGCCTATAAGCGAGGTTAACCATTCCTCCTGGCGTAGGAAAGTATCGGAACCGAACACGTTGTCCTGCGGTGTAACTGTACGAAAGGACAGTGCGTGATTTCGAGGCCTCGACAAGCCTTTTCTCCCAAATCCCTTTAAGGACGGGGCTTGGCGATTAGGAACACACCCTATTGATTTTCGGGAAACCCTCTGAGGCAGCGGAGTATCTTATCTGCGGGTGCATCCTCCGCACTCGCACCGCGGCGCCAGCGGAAACCCCACGAAACGGGGATGGCTTGGCATGACCAAATTGCAAAGCCCGGAGGGTACAATGAAGCGTTTCATCAGCGTTTGCGCAGTATTGTCGTTTTTGCTCTGGCTTACACCCGCGGTACACGCTCAACAATCGAATGCCATACAGCCTGGCACCCAGGTTCGCCTCACCATGGTCAGCGGACTAAGCACCAACGTTGCCCATGACGGCGATCCTTTCACCGCCATCGTTGCCGAACCCGTTTTCATCGGCAACCAGCTCCTCTTGCCGGCCGGAGCCAAAGTTCACGGCACGGTAACCGGCGTCACGCGTCCGAAGTTTTTCGGCCTTTTCCGCGGCGGCGCTTCTTTGAATCTCGTGTTCAATTCGATCGAAGTGGAAAGCCGAATCTTTCCCGTGCAGATGAGCATTCTTTCGCTCTACAGCGGCGGTCCCGAAGCGCAGAAGAACCGCAAAGACGTGAAAACTACCGAAGGTGTCGTGCTGGAAGAGAAGCGTGACATCAAAGGCGACATCATGACCGCCGGCTTGGGCACCGGAGCTGGTGCGCTGGTAGGCGTGATCTTCAGCAACGTCGCGCGGGGAACCGTCATCGGTATCGTTGGCACTTCGGCTTATATCGCAATCAAGAAAGGCAAGGATCTGGATCTTCCTGCGCAAACCGGCATGTTGGTCCGTATGGATTCCACGATCGCGCTGCCGGCATCGTTGCTTCATAACGCCGCTTACACATCCAGCGGAAAGTAGGAAAGAGACCGTAAGTCTGAAGAAGCGGATTGCAGGATGATCGTCCGGGCCTGCGATTTTGCCTTGGTTCTCTTGCGTGACGAAAAGGACTTGGTGCGTGGTTTTTCCAGCCGAGCCATGCGCCGGGTCCGCGTTACGACGCCTTCCCGGCGCGCAGGTACAGAAAGACTTAGATCCGATGCGCGCAAATTTCTCCTGTGCACAGCGCCTTTATCGAAACATCTGTTCGCTTCTGGATCAGGTCCCCAGGAAGATATCGAAGAAGCCGAACGTTAACCCCAATGCGAGCCGGGATACAGCACAGCCAGAGCGAACCTGAAGATATACGGAAATATCTCGTCGTACAAATACCAAGCCAGAAGCAAACCTAACATTCCGAATCCCTGACGATGCGACCAACTCAAGAACCTCAGCGCCGTCCCTTCGCTCATAAACAAAGTGATCCCCGTGTTCCCGTCCAGCGGCGGCACCGGCAAAAGGTTGAAGGTCCCCAGCAAAAGGTTCAGCAGGAAAATGATACTTAGAAAAGTAGCCGCGAATCCCGCTATCCCCGGCACGGAAGATTCCGTGACCCGCGTGAAGCCAACGTACACCGGCATGCGAAAATATCCCAGTAGCATTCCAATGCGAATCCCCAGCGCGGACGCGATCACCAGTGTGAAGTTTGCCGCCGGCCCCGCCAAAGCCATCCACGCGGCTCGCCTCGGATAGCGCTCCTGCCACGTCGGATCGTAGGGTGCGCTGGCCCACCCAATCATCCAGTGCGCCACAAAATACGAAATAATTGGAACTACCACCAAGCCAAACGGCGAACGCCGTATATGCGGAATCGGATTCAGCGTCACCTGTCCGCCATGAAACGCGGTTGTATCTCCGCCCAATTTCGCGGCCAGCGCATGCGCCCCTTCATGGCAAGTGGTGGAGAACAGAAAAACGATATACCAGATAACTCCAAGGATCAGGAATTGAGGCGTAATCTCCGCTGCGCTCGGCATGCTGGCGCATAGACTAGAGCCTCATCGCCTTTTGCGCAAGGCTCTTGCGTCGACGTAATTAGGTGCCTGCGTTCGAAGAATTCTCTCGCAACCTTCAATTAGCCATTCGTATACTGACGCGATGATGTGGCAACAGCCGCAAACGGGCGTTTTGAGGATTCCAACGCCCACCGTCGCAATACAACTCGCGGCGTCTCTGTGCATCGGAATGCTGGTCGGCATCGAACGCGAGTGGGCTAACAAAGATTTCGGCTTGCGCAGTTTTGCTTTCGTCTCCGTCCTTGGAATGCTCAGTGCACATCTTCCCATACCGCTTGCCTGCGTCGCTTTTTCCGGCGTCTTGCTGCTGATCGCCGCCTGCGACGTCAGAAATTTTCTTTCCGCGCGTCCGCTCGAATTGACCACCTCTGTCGCCGTCCTGTTAGTCTTCGCCGCCGGATATTTGGTCGGGATCGGCCACGTTTTCACTCCGGTGGCTTCCGCGATAGTCATTACGATGCTGCTGGCCTGGAAATTCGAACTACACAAGTTCGCCGGCGGCCTTACGCTCGCGGAAATTCGCAGCGCGGTCTTACTCGGCCTGCTCGGTTTCGTAATTTATCCCGTTGTTCCGAACCGTTTCGTGGATCCCTGGCAATTGATCAATCCTCGCGACGCCTGGGTCATCGTGATTGTGATCGCCGGTATCGGATTCGTGAACTACGTCCTGCTCAAACTGTACGGCACGCGCGGTATCTACCTAAGCGGGTTTCTCGGTGGCTTGGTGAACAGCACCGCCGTTGCCGCTGAATTAGCTAAGCCCCTCGGAGCCGGCATCACTTCCTCTGCTGTAGCCGTCGCGGCGCTCTTGCTTACCATCGTAGCCATGTTCGTCCGCAACCTCGTAATCCTGGCTATTTTTTCCCCGTCCGCAGTGGGTACTGCAGTCGGACCTTTACTGGCCATGACCCTCGGCGCCCTGATCCTTGTTCGTCGTTCCAGGCAGCCGTCCGGAGCTACTCGGTCGGAAATACATCTCCAATCTCCCCTTTCACTAGCCCACGTTCTGAATTTTGCGGTCCTCTTCGTTTTGATTCAGGTTCTTTCTACTCTGGGCGAGCGCCACCTCGGCAAGTTTGGATTTCTGGGGATTAGCATCCTCGGTGGTTTGGTCAGCAGTGCCAGCACAACTGCAGCCGCGGCAAACATGGTCGCCCACGGACAATTGCAGCCGGGAGTAGCCGGAGCGGGAGTAGTTCTCGCATCCCTCGCCAGCGCCCTCATCAATTTGCCAATCATTGGGCGGCAGGCGAAGAATCCCGCATTGTCTCGCCGGCTAACTGTGCTCACGATAGCGCTCACGATCCTCGGCATAGCCGTCTTGCTGTTGCGCGAGTATCGCTGGCTTCTGAAAATATAAAAGGAATAGGTACCGAAGGAAGAAGCTCCCCGGGCTAGATTCGAACTAGCAACCCTTCGGTTAACAGCCGATGAGGCGAAAAATCTAAGTGCCCTATCTGGTGTCGCTTACACAATATCCGGAGCCATTCTTGCCTCTCCAGCTGCACCCAATCCTGCACCCAAGTTCTGAGTTGACACGACGTGTGGTCCATCGGGAACTGCAAATCTGAAAACGCGGTCACCAAGGCGAGAGCACCACGCGGTATCCAATCAAGAAATGAGCTTGGGATGGTGTGCTGCGATCCACTTCTCGACAAGTTTGAAGAATGCCTGGGCCTCAGCAACAATCTCTTCCGCTTCGGTCTTTGTAGCTACGAATGCACGGTCGTAATCAATGACATTTCGCTTCCGTCGGCAGGTTTCAAAGAAATCGAGAGACCGGACGGCGGACGAGCCAAGTACAAGGCGCGCCGCGTCGAATGTCAAACGGTGATGCCCTGGTGTGTTCGCAAGGCGATATCCAGCGCATGCGATCGCCATCTTGGCTGCTTGAAGAGCTGCATTATACGCGGTCGCGAATCTGCGGTCTTCCGACAATCCCTTGACCCGCTGCATCTGATAGGTCTCGCGTGATGACGGCGCGGAGGGCATCAAGCTCCTTCTTGCTGGTGCTATGCGTGTGGACTTTATGTTCTGCTAGTAGCTTTTTCCAGATCATCCAGAGAACCTCTTAGCAATACAAATTTATCTTTGGTCACCGATTTAAGAAAGTGATCGCCGTCGCGAATCTTATTTCTGAATTCCTTTTCTGAGTAGCGGGTGAGGTTCACCTCGCGACCGAAGCGTCGTTCGATCCGCCGCAGCGCGGGAAGCAAATCGACAGTCGCCACGTCGCCCACCAACAAGAGATCGATGTCACTCTCAGATCCTTCTTCGCCACGCGCAACTGAGCCATAAACTGCCGCCCAGCTGATCCTGCCCTGGAACTTTGAGATCTCAGATTGCAGCGCGGGAATAAGGCCCGCTGTCTTTGAGAGCAGCTCTCGAAGCGCGTTGAAGACGGGAGAATTCGCTTGGGCTTTGTAGTAGATTCTCCTCCCGTCCTGTTTCCGCTCCAAAATGCCGCCCTCTGTCAGTGAATCGAGCTCCCGTTGTAGGCTGGAGGGAGAAGTTCCGAGATGAGAAGCAAGTTCAGACAAATACCACCATTTTTCAGGAGAGAGGAGCACAGCCGCTAGGAGCTTCTGCCGGATCGCAGGAAAGAGCGCGTCGAGAATATGTGACGTACGCATAACGCGTAAGTATTTACGCAAATGACGTACATTGTCAACTGGTTCTTTCCAGCGGCTTCCCAACGCCTGGAGGCAACCAATCGGAGCCCCATGCGGGGGAGACAGACTGCAAGGGATGGACAACACGTGAGAAGTTGGCTCCGGGGCCTGGACTCGAACCAGGATAACCAGCTCCAAAGGCTGGCGTGCTACCAATTGCACTACCCCGGAATCGGGAAGAAAAGTGTAGCAGACCTTGCACTCATTTGTTATTCCCGGACGCCGTATATATTTCACTCTCGGCTGAAGAAGTCCGTGGCTGCCCGATTTCAGGATTTGCTATCTAGACGACAGGCATCCGGTTCACCTTCGGGGTAACACGCTGAAGTAGCTTCGCTTGAGGATTTTCCGATGTCCCAAAAAATCAGCAGGAAAATTCCAACGCGAGTGTAGATCTAGCAGAGTAAACCGGTATACGAGTTTATATGTCTTACAGAAAGCGACTTATTGTTGCGGCAGCATCGTGCCCCAGATCTGCCGCAGTCTGGAGGCTTCGCTTTCTTCCGCCGGCTTCAGCCGCGCGAGTTTCGAGCGCAACTGCCCAACGTCCAGCCCCGCCGATTGGCACACCATCGGAAAATCCCGCTGGTCTTTAAAGAGGTATTCTTCCGCTTCACGTTTACGTCGAAGTGGTCCGGAAATCCATTCCTGAATTGTGGTTACGATCACAGCCTGCCAAAGCCTCACTTCCATCAATTTTTGTTCATTGCCGATTACAGAAAAAGTTCTTTGCATGGCCCATCCCCAGGAGACTTGTCTCACCGGAGGTCCAAGCAATGACTATGCCGCTCCGGCAATCAATCTTCGCTTTTTTTCTAAATGTGCTTTGTTAGTGAAGCCCGGAAGCTCCCCAAAGTACAGTACTTAGACCGTACCCCGTGACCCAGGCGAACCCACACGCTAAAAGCACGCAATTCTCAGCGAACTCCAAGCGAAATAATTCCCGATATCCGGTAGTTTTTTCACCGCCGGGCGCACTCAAGTTCAAATTCTAAACTAGATTCAAGCGGCAGGATTGTTCCGGAAGAAATCGGCGGGTTTGGGACCGCCTACGATGGGCCGGTCACCGGCGGGACAAGGGTTCCCGTCATGTCCCGTAAGCAGATGTCTCACCAGCTCATCAATTTTTTTGTGCTCGCCGCGCGTCAGCTCAGCATCTTCGGAAAATGAAAGGTCTTTCGACCTTCGTATTCTCCTCGCCTCTTGAAACGTGGAAACAATCTCTTCCCGCAGTTTTTCGAGGAGCGCACATCGCGGCCTGCTGGCCATAGCGCACAAATTCTACAACGGCACACCCGCCTCGCAATGGTACCTCCGTACCGCTTTCAGAGGCGAAGCTGTTGCAAAAGGACGCAGCCATTATCCGAGACTGTCCCGGAATCTGTAGCAAAATCTAGATGATATTGATTCGTCTAGCCTTTTCCTATGTCGTTGTTGACGGTTTTGGGCCATTTTCAGCAGCAATTGTTCCCTAGTTGTGAGGTGACGCCCTCAGATGGCACAATTTTTTTGGGCACAGTTTCCGCTGTTTGTAAAAGCGTTCATGCATCTCCTAGCCAAGAGGACTTTTCTTTCACTCAACGCGAACCACAAGTATGGACGCGAATGTTTCGGGAACCTGAAGCAGAGCGATGAGACACAACGCGGTGAGGCCCGTCAAACCCGTTGAAAATCATTACATCGGCAGGGTAAAGACGAGGGCGGTTGATGGCGATGGTGACGCCAATGGCAATCACTATGCGCATCATCGGGATGATCATCATGGCCATGGCCATCCGTAAGTTTCGACCAAGGATCAGGCTCGCGCAAATTCTAGTAGTGGTCGGATATTCTTGATATCGGCGTCGAGAGCCCGCAAGGCCGCTAAATACACCTCGCGAGCGGGTCCGACATTCACAGGATTTGCTCGGCCCCATGTGAATCTAGGCCGTCCGTGCTTCATTGCAAGAACAGTAGCGATCAATCTTGCGTGCCTCCCGTTTCCGTTGGGGAAAGCATGTATCTCTGACACCAACTGGTAGTGAAACCGCGCGGCGATTTCGTCGATTTCGAAAGTTTTGTTTTCTATCCAGAACCGCACGTTCCCTAGGAGAGCCGGAATTCGCTGGAGGATTTCTGCGAAGGGACAGCCGATGCTCACATCTCTTTTTCTATACCTGCCGGCCCGTTTCCAAGTCTTATCAAACATTCTTTGATGAAGTTCTCGCAAATCAGATCTCATCCAGGGGGTCTCGCCTACTTATGATCCTAGAATTCAATGCCCATATCTGCGCGACAAGAATGTTTCTTCGCTCCCACTCGTCCAACTCTCTTCTGCTCGCAAGGTTTGGGATTAACTGTGCCGCATCGTCAGGGTGAAGCGGGGTGTTCCCCGGCGTATCATTCAGATTGGGAATTGTGCTCATTGCTTCTTGAGTCGGCGTCTTGTTTCTTCCTCGATCAATTCGCCGACGTTTCCCGTGGCTTGGTTTTCGAGAGCCATCGTCTGCTCTGACATCGAGAACGTCTTCTGTGGCTTGCGCGCGCGCGCGCCGCTCAGCTAGTTCGCTGATCGTGCCGGATTTTGGGACGACAGCGTACACCAACTCGCATTCCATTGCTGCGGCCACGCGCCGTAGGCTCTGTAGCGTGATTCGGTCCTCCGCTTCAGCTTTTTCGAACTCTTGAATGCGCCGTCGTGATTGGTTCACCCTCTTCCCCACATCTTCGAGGCTCAGACCTAGCCCTTCACGAATAGCCCGGAGCCAGCCACGCTGTGGACGCGGTTCTTTAGTAGCTGGCTCGAAAGCAGATAGACTACGAGCCAGTTGGCGCAGCCGAAGATCTCTGAAATCCCGCTTCATGTTCGCTCTCCGTCCTATTTTAACAGGTCAAAATGCTAAATGTCCTGTTATACAAGGACATAAATGTTAGAATTGTCCTGTTATATAAGCCACATTACTATCAAAATGTCCTGCTATAGTAGGACATCTACGCTTTATTGTCAAGCACCATTTTGGATGCGTTCGCCAGTGTTCTCATACGAACATTCGTTTACACACTTTTGGTGTGTATCATTCGTCTCATTTGAGAATAGGTCCATACTTTATTCTCACACAAACATAGATCTACACACTAATAATGTGTTATTATCTGTTCAGGTGAGAACCTTATGAAGTCTCAAGTTCCGTTCACCCAATACGCCCAATCCACTCCTCTGTTCACGGTCCGGGAAGCCCGCGATCGCTACGGGAAAGACATGCATAGCCGCTCACTCCTCAACCAGCTTCATCGCCTGAAAACCCAAGGCCGCGTTCGGTTCGTGGCGAACGGCGTCTATGCCGGCGCCCTTGCCGCCGTCCCGCCCAACCGCTACCGCGTCCCGAGCGCCCTCCGCGACGATGCCGTCGTTGCTCTCCACTCCGCCCTCGAACTGCACGGCGTCGCCAATCAAGTCTTCCAAATCGTCTACTATTTCTCCGCTGGCGCACGCAAAGACGTCGTCTTCGACAACGTCACTTACCACCGCGTCGCTCCTCCCTGTGCTCTAGCCGCGGCATCGCATCACCTCTTCCAAACCGAACTCGGCGCCGACAATATTCTCGCCACTGGTCGCGAGCGATCTTTCGTCGACTGCCTGCTCTTCCTCGACTACAGCGGGGGCGTCGAAGAGCTCGACAAGTCCCTGGCCATGTTTCCCTCGTTCGATTTCGAAGCGGCTCTCGCTTATCTCAAGCTTCTCCGCCGGCCGTGGCTCTATGCGCGCCTTGGATTCTTGCTCGACCGTCACGCCGACAAACTTTTCTTCCGCGGCGAAATTCGCGACCGATTCCTCCGGAAACTTACGCGCGGCGTCGTCTATCTCGCCGACAAGCGTCCCGGGAACCATTGGGTTCCCACCTGGAAACTCATGGTGCCCGAAACCCTTTTGCCTTCCAACGAAGGCTCCGTGCGGACATGAAATTTGACGCCGCGCAAATTACGAAGTTCGCGCGAGAAACCGGATTTCCCGCCGACAATCTCGAAAAAGTCCTGTGCCTGCGCGAACTGCTCACCGAACTCCAAAAGCATCCCTTCCTCAGCGGAAAGCTCGTTCTGAAGGGCGGAACGGCGCTCAATCTTTTCTATCTCGACCTAGCGCGGCTTTCCGTCGACATCGACTTAAACTACATCGCGCACATCGACCGCGAAGCCACACTCCGTGAACGGCCGGAAATCACGGGAGCCGTCGAACAGAGTCGCCACTGGACTCGGGTACAAGCTGCAAAACGGCGTCGATGAACACGCCTTGCGCGAGTGGTATCTCAACTACCAAAACCACACGGGAAAACCCGACCGCATCCAGATCGAGATCAACTTCCTCATGCGCGCTTGCGCGCTCGTTCCGAAAGTCCGCGCCGCTGCGGCTCTGGCGGGAGCGCCGCACTGTCAATTTCTTATACTGGAAACCGAGGAGTTGTTCGGCGGGAAGATCAAGGCCATGATCGATCGTCGCCATCCGCGCGACCTCTACGATCTGTTTCGCTTCACCAAAACAAACCTGAAGCACAATGCAAAGATCCTCCGCAAACTCGCGGTGCTCTTCGCAAGCACCATGGACCGCGACTTCCGCACGTATGCAATCGACCGCTTCGATGCCATCGATCCGAAAGAGCTCAAACGCCTTCTCTTTCCGCTACTCAGGGCCGACGACCGGCCGACCGCTCCCGAAATGCTGAAGGCCGTCTCGCCACTTCTTGCTACGGTTCTCGACCACAAGCGCGAAGCCGCGTATCTCGAAGCCATGGCCGCAGGACACTACCGGCCGGAATTGCTCTTCCCGGACGAAGCCGCCATCGTCGGACGCATCCAGCAGCATCCGGCACTTCTCTGGAAAGCCGATAGTGTCGCACGGCATCTGTCGGGCTCGAAGAAGAATTCCTGACACGTCGACGCGAAACATTTTCTAACCACAACAACAACGCCACCTACACACGAACGAAAACAAGAGACCACAGCGAAGAAAGAAGAGCGGACTGGATTCTAGAAGGCCGTAGCCGCGCGCGCCATCTCTCCCGTTATCTACCGTGCTAAAATGCATTCGAAGAGGTTGAATCCCTGTGAGCACACTCGAGTTGGAGCTTTATTCTGAATCCGACAAGCGAGAGGGATTGCGAAAGCCTCAAGCAACTCTGACCTTCGCGGACTTCGCCAGTAAGTGGGCAGAGGCAGTGCTCCCCCTTCAGAATCTCAACGCGCTACTTTTACCGGAACATTCTGCGCAAGCACCTGGTGCCCAAATTCGCTAACTGCCGACTGTGCGATATCCACACACCCGATGTGCAGATATTCATGAACACAAAAGCGGAAAAATACGCACCATCCGTTCTGTATCATATCCGCGCAACCTTGAGTCGGACTTTCGCGACAGCCAAGGAGTGGGATTACATCGATTCGAATCCCGTCCTCGGCGTGCGGCTTCCGACATTCATCGCCACAAACTACGCAATCGCCAGATTGGAACAGCAAATGTTCCCAAGTTTGGGTCCGGCTCCGAGCTAATTCATTGAAAAGATTGGCTGGGAGGCCTGGACTCGAACCAGGATAATCAGTTCCAGAAACTGACCCGGCACCAGGCGCGCAGTCTTACCGAACGCTCGCGATCCTTATTGCCACTAGCTCGATTTTCGTGGAACCTTGGCGCCCTTCTTGCGTGCTTCCGAAAGGCCGATCGCGATGGCCTGCTTACGAGAAGTTACCTTGCCGCCTTTTCCGCCTTTGCCGGAATAAAGCGTGCCGCGCTTTTCTTTGTGCATCGCGCTCTTCACACTCTTTCCTGCAGCCTTACCGTATTTCCTTCGAGAACCTTTTTTTGCTGGCATTTTCTACCCTCCTGCAAAGTTAGATTAACAACCGCGTCGAAAGTTACTTCGCTCTCCCATTTATGCAACTCGCTTTCCGATGTGAATTTTTTTGCCGCTGAGCAAGTTCCCGTGCGCACCATTCTCCATCCGGCTTCTTTCTTAGCTTGCGGTGTTTCTTTCGTCCCAGCCTTCAGGCAGAATATGGCCCGAATCGAGGGACCATGAATCGCAAAGCGCTCGCAGCAATCTTTTTACTGGCAACTCCGCTTGCAGCCGCCGTCACATATGTTCTCGCAGACGACGCGCCGCTCGCCGGCTACTCCGCTGAATCCTCGCGTACCGAGCGCGACTGGGAACAGAAATACCGCGCCACGCCCGACCCCGTGAATCTCCGCGCTTACATGCAGCGCCTCTCCGCGCGTCCTCACAACGTCGGCTCGCCCTATGACAAAGACAACGCCGAATGGATTCTCGCCAAATTCAAGGAATTTGGCCTCGACGCGCACATAGAATCTTTCAACGTTCTTTTTCCCACCCCCAAAGAACGCTTGGTCGAACTCGTGGCAGGCGGCCCGCACTTTATCGCCAAACTCCAGGAACCAGCCGTGCCCGAAGATCCCACTTCGAATCAGCAATCCGAGCAGCTACCCACCTACAACGCGTACTCTGCCGACGGTGATGTAACCGGTCCCCTCGTCTACGTGAATTACGGCATCCCGGATGACTACCAAACTCTAGAGCGCAATGGCGTCTCTGTAAAAGGCGCCATCGTCATCGCGCGTTATGGCCATTCTTGGCGTGGCATTAAACCCAAAGTCGCCGCGGAACATGGCGCCATCGGCTGCATTATTTATTCCGACCCGCGCGATGACGGCTACTCCCCAGGGGTAACCTATCCCGCCGGTCCTTATCGTCCAAAAGACGGCGTACAACGTGGCAGCGTGCAAGACAGCACCGAATTTATGGGCGATCCTCTCACCCCCGGAATCGGCGCCACCGCGGACGCTAAGCGTCTCCCCATAAAAGATGCTCCCACCATCACAAAAATTCCTGTCCTGCCAATTTCTTATGCGGACGCGGAACCCTTGCTTGCGTCTGTGGAAGGCCCGGTCGCCCCGGGGAAGTGGCGTGGAGGCCTTCCGCTAACCTATCGGCTTGGCCCCGGTCCCGGAAAAGTTCATCTCAAAGTTTTTTCGAATTGGGATATCAAGCCAATCTATGACGTCATCGCAAAAATTCCCGGCTCGCAATATCCCGACGAATGGGTCCTTCGCGGCAATCATCACGATGCTTGGGTCAACGGCGCCGAAGATCCCATCTCCGGCCAGATGGTCCTCATGGAAGAGGCACGCTCGCTCGGCGCCCTGGTGAAATCCGGCTGGAAGCCCAAGCGCACGATTATTTATTGTGCCTGGGATGGTGAAGAGCCCGGCTTGCTCGGTTCCACTGAATGGGCAGAGACGCACGCGGACGAACTTCGCAAAAAAGCCGTTGCCTACATCAATTCAGATTCAAATGGACGCGGATTCTTCGGCGCCGAAGGTTCGCACACCTTAGAACGGCTGGTAAACGACGTCACCCGTGAGGTGACGGATCCCGAAACTCAACTTTCCGTCTGGAAACGTTGGCAGCTTCACCGCCTCGACGAAGCCAGCTCAACCGAAGACCGCCAGGAGCTGCGCCAGCGTCGCGACCTTCGCATTGGAATTTCCGGCGGCGGCTCCGACCACGCTTCTTTCCAGAATTTCCTCGGCATTGCTGTCGTGGACATGTCGTTCGGCGGCGAAGACGGCGGCGGAATCTACCATTCCATTTATGACGACTTCTACTGGTACACCCATTTTGACGACACTGACTTCACTTATGGCCGCGCGTTGGCGCAAGTAGCCGGTTCCACCATAATGCGTCTTGCTGATGCTGATTTGTTGCCTTACGATTTCTCCGATTTTGCCGACACCGTGCAGACCTACGTTCACGGACTACAAACATTTTCCTCCAAACTGCGCGACGATATTCGCGAGCGCAATCTGGAGATTGACGAAGGTGTTTTCACCGCCAGCGCTGATCCCAGGAAGCCGTACTTCCCGCCCAAGAAGGAAGACGTCCCGCCTTATCTGAATTTCGCCCCGCTTCAAAATAGCGCGGACGCACTTTCACGCAGCGCCACCGATTATCAGAAAGCTTTCGATGCCGCCGAAGCGAACGGCGGGAGCGCGCTCGCGTCCGCCTCGATCGTCGAGATTAACGGCTTGCTCATCCAGAGCGAACGAAAGTTGACGTCGCCGGAAGGCCTGCCCGGCCGCTCCTGGTACAAGCACCAAATCTACGCCCCCGGCGTTTACACCGGTTACGAAGCTAAAGCGATTCCAGCCGTGCGCGAAGCCATCGAACAAAAAAATTGGAAGCAGGCTGATGACGCCTTGCGCCGTGCTGCTGCCGTCCTTCAGGATGAAGCCGCTCTGGTTTCCTCAGCCGCTGCAAAATTGTCGGCCGCATCCACTAACTCAAAATAGTCGCAAAATAATCCGCCACGAATTATTCACCCGGAGTTCCGGGCGACCGATTCTGTGTCGCAACCCGGTTTTCGTCAGGACGCGACTAAAGTCGCGCAGTACGTTGCCCCAAAATCAGTGCGGCTTCAGCCGCTGAGGGACGCGTTCTACTATTGCGGCAGGAACTCGAACTCCCTGGCTTGTCAATGTCACTTTTCCCAAACGAAAATCATCTAAATAAAGGGCTCGAAAAATTCCGAGGCCCGCTGTTTTGTGAAGATCGTGCAACTAAACGCTGCCTAATTCTTACGGAGGCGACCCAGATGAAAACAGTCCGATTCATTAGCACTATTCTCGGTACCACGGCCCTGTTCCTGTTGTTCTGCATCTCGGCTCCCGTATTACGCGCACAAGAAGAGCATCCACAGGACGCAAAGCCTGCGGAACCACACGATCAGGAAGCAAAACCTTCCGAAGAAGCCAAACCGCCCCACGACGAAGCTAAACCGTCGGAAGCGAAGCCGCCCAAAGATGAAAAGGCTCCGCGAGACGACAATAAGGCCCGCCCGGAAGAACGCAATGAAACGCGCACGCAGAGCGAGACGAAAACCACGGTAAAGCATGGTCCTATCGAGAATGGCCGCATCCCGGACGCTCAATTTCATACGCACTTCGGACGCGCCCATACCTTTCACGTTGGTCATCCACAAATGGTGAGCGGCCAGTATCGCTTCAACTACGGTGGCTACTGGTTCGGTTGGACACAAGCATGGCCGGTAGGTTGGGGTTACGACGATGAGTTCTACGTTGACTTCATCGACGGGCAATATTACCTGATCGATCTGGCGCACCCCCAAGTTCGGCTCGCATTAGTGATCGTAATCTAAAGTCGCATCTCATTTTGCCTTGCGCACACGAAAGCCCCATCTTCTTACAAGAGATGGGGCTTTTTTTACAGCCCTCGATCACCCGAAACTTGGGTCAAGTTCCACAGTGTGTTTGGGAAATATCTAAACCAACGTGTATTGCAAGACAGTTTGCATCTCCACGTCCCCGCCCACGCCCGCATGGTCCATGTGAAACATCAAGTAGTCGCCTTTATTCAACGCCAAAGAGGGTTGCGCATACACTTGCCGCGAAGTGTAGCCGCCCGTCCCATCGGCCGGCACCCAGGTTTTCAAGATCACGTTAAAAAATAAGTCCTGAACCACGCCTCCCAATCCAATGTTCAATTTGTTCGGATTGTGTGGCGTCAACTCTCCGAAATTCGCGCTGGGCGGCAGATTCAAGTACGCAGCAGGAGAAGTGTTGAAAGTCGGCTTGGCTCCGCGCGAAACGCCTCCATCGCATAATATTTCTGCAAAGCCGGCTTGAGCCGGCACGCTGGTAATCATGAATGACACATCGACATTGATCGTGTTCAGCACCATGGTGTCGCGCACTTCAAAGAAAACGTCAGCGCCATTATTATTAATGTTCACAATCTCCCACCCAAATCCCACCACCGGATCCTGAGGTACCGTAGCACCCGTCGCCGCCACAGCCGGGGACACCGCCGTCAAAAACTCTCGCCGCCCTCTCACGTTCATCGCCGCCTCCAGCGGGGTAAGAGTCCCCGCAGTGATTCCGCTCAACACCAAAACACCTTGGATTAGAAAGGTCCTTCGATCAGGCATATTTCCTTCCACTAACATTCCCATCTCGAACACGAGCGCCGGTGATATTGTGTTCCGCTTGGCTTCAGAGCGGACGAAGTTTCACAGGTCCGTATTTCTGGCGCGTTAACGCCATTCGCCCGAGCCAAACTCAAACTCGCAATGTCTAAACTCACCTTGGGAAAGAAAGTTGCGCGATAAATATACGTTGAACTTGCCTACGCGCGCATTCCTCGTAATCTGCCTGCTCTACTGTATGTATCTAGCCGTCCGGCAGGGAATTGCAGCCTGGTACTTTCGCAAAAGCACCCCCCAGGCCATTCAAACCGCCATCAAGTTGGACCCGGGAAACCCTGAATATTACGACGCACTCGCCACCATCACTCACCTGTACGCCACCGGCGGAAATCCTAACCAGGTCGTGCGCCTCTGCGAGAAAGCCACAGAACTAAGCCCGTATAACGCTTTCTACTGGGCCGATCTCGCAGCAGCCTACGAATGGGCCGGCCGCAAAAATGACGCTCTCCGCGCCTTCACCCGCGCCCACGGCCTTTTTCCCAACTCACCGGAGATCAACTGGAAGATCGCAAACTTCTACGTCCGCACCGGAAAAATTTCAGACGCACTCCAAACGCTCAAAGAAGTTTTGCTCGAAGACCCCAGCAAGGAACGCCAAGTATTTTCGCTCGCCTCCAACGCCAGCGCTGACAACGAGCAAATCTTGCAAGAGATGCTGCCGCCCAGCGCGCCCCTATTGCTCGACTACCTAAATTTCCAGGTCGAGAAAAATCGCGTGGAGCCCGCCGCCGAAACCTGGGCTAGCCTGCTCAAATTAGACTCGCCCTTCGATCCAGCGCGCACCTTTCCCTATCTCGACGCGTTGATCGAGCACAAAGATGTGGACCATCTCATCGAAGCGTGGACCGCGCTCTCCACCCGTTTCCCCCGGGAAATCGGCGCCCGCCAATGCAAGCCCAACTTGATCACCAATGGAAATTTCAACTTCGTCCCGCTAAACGGCGGCCTCGATTGGCGCATCATCTCGGTGCAAGGAGTCACTGTTACCGTTGATGCATCCACAGCCTTCGACGGCAGCAAATCGCTGCGCATCAATTTCGACGGCACTCAAAATCTGGAATACGCACACGTCCTCCAATACGTCCCGGTCACGCCCAACACTTCCTACAAATTTTCCGCCTACATGCGCGCGCAGGGAATCACCACCGATAGCGGCCCGAGGTTCCTCCTACAGGACGCCTACGATCCCGCGGAACTCGTAGATGTATCGAGTAAGGCGGCCAGTCTGACGAGGTTTTCTATTTCCACAGAAAACGTGACCGGCACTTCCGATTGGTCGCCCCACGAATTGGAATTCAAAACCCCAGGCAACACTCGCCTTCTGATCGTAAGAGTGGTCCGCCCCGCCAGTCACAAATTTGACAACAAGCTGGCCGGGCTAGTCTGGATCGCTCGCGTGTCGCTTCTGCCCAAGTAAGTTTGGCACTGCATCCACGAACGGCTCGGCGAAAGACGCAGCAGGTGATATTCTGTAGGTGGTCGCATGCGGCTCCTCAGTCTATGCCCGCCTGCCCGGACTCGGTGCGAGATTCCTGGAAGATTTTTAGAGTGGCTATATTTCTGCGTCTCGCGATTTGCCGCTAGCTTTAGTGTGAGAAAAGTGAAAAATGCTCAGTGATACACCGCAGTGGAATTGTTACCTTTCGAGCCGCAAGCACATTTTCCGCCGTGCAAGAGGATCCGCGTTACTGTGCGGCATACTCATCGCCGCCAGCGCAGGTTTCTTTTCTGCTCCCGTCCACGCGCAACAGCCTGATTCCGCGCCGACCCCGGTCGTGGTGCAGCCCGGCGCGCCCGGCAAGCCGACCAAAACTCTGCCGCCGTCAACCAGAGCCACGCCGCCGCAATGGTCGCACGCCGATGTGGAGTTCATGCAAGGCATGATCATGCATCATTCGCAGGCAGTGGAAATGACTGCCCTCATCCCGTCGCACACGGAAAACAAAGAATTGCAGACGCTGGGTGCGCGAATCAGTCGGTCGCAATCGGACGAGATCAAGTTTATGCGCCGCTGGCTAGCCGCTCGCGGCGAACCTATTTCCATGGCCATGCCCGACATGCCGGATATGGATAAGTCAGGTAAACCGATGGCCCTGATGCCCGGCATGCTTACACCCGAACAAATGGACGCGCTTCGCAACGCCAAGGGCCCCGAGTTCGACAAATTATTTTTGCTGGGAATGATTCAACATCACAATGGCGCGCTGATAATGGTGAAGGATCTCTTCGACACGCCGGGCGCAGGACAAGACGCCGACGTGTTCAACTTTGCCACCGATGTGGACAGCGGGCAACGTGCCGAGATCAGAATCATGCAGTCCATGTTGGACAAGAAATCAAAGGAGAAATGATGAACCGAGTGCAGCGTGTTGTTTTCCGTCTCTGCGGCTGTGGCCGCGATCATTTTATTTTTCAGTGTAAGCGCAATTCAGGCGCAGAAGCAGGCGCCGCAGTCCTCAGCTCCTGCGCCCGATGCCGCCAAAGCACCGGAGGCCGCCCAGGCGCCTGACGCAGACGACGATAATCCGTTTGCCGCGAAGCCGGCTCCGCCGCTCCCTCCGGGAATGAGCGGGTCAGACGTAAACGACCCGCGCTTTAGCCTAACCCCCGGGATGTATGACGCCGGCGAAGTGTCCCTGGGCATGAAGCACCTGCTGCTGCTCAAGAAGCCTGACGCCTTTCAGCTCGGTACCAGCGATCCTGACGATCCGAAAGTGGAGCAAACCGTCCGCCAGCTCGGTGTCGGTAATATGGTCTCGAAGATGCCGAAATCGCTTCAGCTCGAGATCGCGCAACTCGCTTTTGCCAACTCCGATCTGGCCTTCCAGGGCAACCACCTTTTCCAAGGCAACTTTTACGGCGTCAATATCTACGACATCTCTAATCCCGCGCAAGCCGCGTTGGTAACTTCGATGGTGTGCCCCGGCGGCCAGGGCGATGTCTCCGTTTACAAAAACTTGCTGTTCATGTCGGTCGAGATGCCCAACGGCCGCCTCGATTGCGGAACGCAAGGTTTTCCGCCCGAGCCTCCCCGTGCTGCGGGGCATGAGAAAGAACGTCGTCCGCCGGTAGCGCAAAAAGATCGCTTCCGCGGCGTGAGAATTTTCGACATTTCCGACATCAAGAATCCCAAGCAAGTCGCAGCCGTGCAGACCTGCCGCGGCTCGCACACGCACACGCTCGTGCTCGACCCCAACGATAAGAACAACGTTTACATCTACGTCTCCGGAACGTCTTTCGTTCGTCGACCAGAAGAACTGGCTGGATGCTCTAGCGAAGCGCCTGATAAAGATCCCAACACCGCCCTGTTTCGAATCGAAGTAATCAAGGTTCCGGTGGCGGCCCCGCAAGAGGCAAAAGTTGTCTCAAGCCCTCGCGTTTTTATCGATCCGCGCACCGGCGCGCTCAACGGCCTCAGCAACGGCGGCAGCCATGACAAGGAAGAAGCCAAGCCCACCGACTCCAACCAATGTCACGACATCACCGTGTACACCGCCATTGGTCTCGCGGCCGGCGCATGTTCCGGCAATGGCATTCTGCTCGACATCAAAGACCCCGTGCACCCAAAACGCGTCGATGCAGTCAACGATCCGAACTATTCCTACTGGCACTCAGCTTCCTTTTCGAATGATGGGAAGAAAGTGGTCTTTACCGACGAGTGGGGCGGCGGCCTAGGCGCGCGCTGCCGTCCGAACGACCCCAACAAGTGGGGAGCGGATGCGATCTTCCACCTGAAAGACGACAAGCTAACCTTCGCCAGTTATTACAAACTTCCCGCCGCGCAGAGCGACACGGAAAATTGCGTCGCGCACAACGGTTCACTCATTCCCGTTCCCGGACGCGATATCGAAGTGCAGGCTTGGTACCAAGGCGGCATCTCCGTGATGGACTTCACCGACGCGTCTCACCCATTTGAGATCGCCTACTTCGACCGCGGCCCGATCGATCCGAAGACGCTCATTCTGGGCGGCGATTGGTCGGCCTACTGGTACAACGGAAACATCTACGGTTCAGAAATTGCGCGCGGCCTCGACGTCTTTGAACTGACGCCAACCAAATTCCTCTCCCAGGACGAAATCGATGCGGCGAAGTCGGTGCGTGTCTCTGAGCTGAACGTGCAGGACCAGCAGAAGATCGATTGGCCCGCGCAGTTGGTCGTGGCCAAGGCCTACCTAGATCAGTTAGAGCGCTCGCAGGCTTTGCCCGCCGGTCGAATTGCAGCTCTGCGAGCAGCCATCGACGCCGCCGAAACTTCGCACATGAGCAAAAGCGATCTCGCGAAGTTGAAGCACATGGCGCCGTCCCTCGATAAGAGCGCCGTCACCGCGAAAAGTCCGGCTGACTCCAAGCGGTTGCAAGCTTTGGCGGACATCCTGAAGCATCCGTTAGCATAGCCATATCGCATACCGCGATCAGCTACGTATGTGTGAGTCCGACACGACGCAGCAAATCTTTGAAGCGCGAGTCGGAATGCAGGAAATCGAAAATGGGATCGACTTTTACGGTGACAAGGTCAAAGGAGCGATCCTGATACGCTTTTTCTAACCACTGCAATGTCGGCTCTTTTTCTCCGAGCATTGCGTACAATTGCGCAACGAGCAACGGTGAAACATACACGTGACTGGATTGTTGTTTAAGATAGCCGATCCAGGCCTGCAAGGCGGCCTTATAATCGGACCGCGCGTAGGTCTCTCCAACCAGCGCTGCCACTTGCGGTTCTCTATCGGTAATCATTAACATTTGCCACTCGGAAATCGCTTCTTTGTACATTCCCTTGCGATCGTAAACGTATGCCAGTCCGCTTTGAGCTGGCTCGAAATTCGCATCGTGATGTCCCCTGTGGCCACGTGCCGCACGGGCACCACGCATATACGAGGTAGTACTGCGAGAGGAAAGCCTTTCTTTCAGAAACCGCTCGTGCGGCTCTGTATCAAAACGCAGAGGGAATGGCCCAAAGTAGAAAGCACGATTTTGCCGCTCTCATCAAGCTCAACAAAAGCGGTATCTACTACCGTTCCAAGATTCTTTTCGTTCTGACAAAAGTTTCGAAAAACCTAGGAATGGGCTAGACGGCGGGCAAACAGCGCCAGTCCCACGAGAACGGAACCAAAAAGCATAAACGTGGAAGGTTCCGGCGTGGTAGTTACCGCCGGTGCGATGCCCGTCAGGTTACCGTTCGTAGTCCAGAAGTAAAAAGTCGAAGGCGCTCCGGTTCCGCCAAGAAAGCTTATCGTGGACTTATTCCCAATCTCGCTGAAACTCACGAATTGATCGTTCGACCCCAATGTTCCTGGGGTGCATGTGCTACCGAGATCTACGGGGGGCATGTCTTCCGAAATTGCGAAGGTGTTCGATCCGTTGTCGCAATCGAAAATCCCATACACCGGGTTGCCGCCAACAAGCGCAAGACTCTTAAACGTGAGCGTGTAGTTGGTGCCCGTCGTAAATGCGCTCGGAATTTGAAATATGTCTAATGCGTCAAAGGGCGCAATCGCATTTGAATTCACAAACGGGGTTACCATGATCCCATTCACGGTCACGGGCAAATTAAAATGTGCATCGCTGGCGAGGCCCTGGCCGGAAGCCCCTTTCTCCCCGTGGATGCTGTTGGCGCGTGCGGGAACAGTAGCTAGAACGAATATCGCGAGAGCGGCTGCGAAAATGGTTGAAAGTTTGAGCATGAGCGAACCCCCTGTAGTGGAATGTGCTGGAGGATTTTTATATTTGTCGAGCACGGTGTCAAGAGAATCTCGATAAATATCGCATGATTCTACGTTCCGAAACTCGCCGGGTACTAGGACGGAGTTATCCTCGCACATGTTCGTCTTTCGATTCAGATTCGCCCTCGCTGCCGCGTCCGCTTTCACTCCATCGTTGTGGCATAATGCGTCCGCTAAGCCTGGGTTACATTCATGATGGAAGATCTCAAACCCCACTTACCCAGCGCAGATCCCGACCGCACCGCCGATAAAGCATTCCCTGGCGACGAGCTGGCCGTGTCGAACCTACCCCTAGCGCCAGTACTTGCTGGAACTCCTGTCACTGCCGTATTTCAACCCAATCAACTTTTGGCCGGAAGATTCAGGGTGATTCGCTTTGTAGCTCGTGGCGGCATGGGAGAAGTCTACGAAGCCGAGGACGAGGAGTTGAAGGAACGCGTAGCGGTAAAGACCGCGCGTTTCGAAAATGTCCAAACCACCCATGAAGTCGAGCGATTCAGGCGGGAGATCCAGCTCGCAAGAAAAGTAACTCACCCGAATGTGTGCCGCACGTTCGACGTATTTCGCCATGGAGCGATCCAGCCTGGCGAGGGTCCCTCACAGATTCTGATCGTCAGCATGGAGCTTCTTCCGGGTGAAACGCTCGACAAGCGCATCCGCGCCCAAGGTCGGTTCAATACCGCCGAAGCTTTTCCGCTAGTGGAGCAAATGTGCGCTGGCCTTGCTGCAGCGCATCGAGTCGGCATAGTTCACCGGGACTTCAAGAGTAGCAACGTGATGCTGGTACCGCAGCAAGCGAGCTCGGCGCTGGCTCCGCAACGATCGGAAACATTTCGAGCAGTCATCACTGATTTTGGACTTGCCCATGCCGAAGAAAATGTAGGGGCGACCCTTACCAGGCTTGGAGACATCGTGGGCACGCCCGCCTACATGGCCCCGGAACAGATTAACGGCGGAGCCATCACAACGGCGACAGATATTTATTCTCTCGGAATCGTGATTTACGAAATGTTGACCGGCTGCTTGCCCTTCTCCGCGGATACGCCGCTGGCAACCGCAATGAAGCGGTTAAACCAGCCCGCGCCGTCGCCCCGAATGCAACTCCCAGATCTCGACCAGAAATGGGAGATGGTCGTGGCGCGATGCTTGGAGCGCGCTCCGGAAAGGCGTTATGCGAGCACGGACGATATTCTGAAAGCGTTGCGCGGCGAACAAGTCATGCCCGCGCCACTAGCTTTGCCGGAAACCCCTGCGCAAGTCCCAGCGTCCCACGAATCGAAGGCGGCTTCCGAGCCCAGAAGTTCTAGCAGCATTTTTGAACCCTGGCGCGTTCCGGTCGCAATCGCGGCAATTGTGCTAGCGCTTGCCGGACTGGCCATGTTTGGCCTCCGCTATCGCGTGCGCCAGAGCGATTCTAGTCAAGGCAAAGGAACGGCAAACCAACCTGCCGTGAACGCCCGCAAATCAATTGCGGTCCTCGGTTTTCAAAATCTTTCAGGACGAAAGGATGCTGATTCGTTAGGAAACATTCTCGCCGACAGTTTGTGGTCACAACTCGATACCGCGCAGGTGCGCATCATTCCCTTCAGTCGCGTAGACGAGATGAAGGAAAACCTCGGGCTGGCAAGTGTCGCGCACGATCTGACCAAAGATCAGATTGCGGCGGTCCGAAAATTTCTCGGTTCCAACATTTTGATTACCGGCTCGTATATGGTCACCGGCGCCGCCGACCACCCCACGATCCAATGGAACATTCATCTTTTGAATGCAGAAGATGGCGAAAGTCTGGGCTCGGTCGCGCAGTCCGGTAGCGAAGCTGACTTAAATTCGCTGCTGATTCATTCCGGAAGGCTGGTGCGGCAGCAGCTGGGAATTACCTTGTCCTCTCAGGAAGAAGCGCGCATGGACGCTTCGCTTTCCACGAATGCCGACGCCATGCGCGATTTTTCCGAAGCGCACGAGAAGTCGCGCACCTTCGATGTACTGGCCGCGACCAAATTGCTCGAGCAATCCATCGAAGCCGATCCGCAATTTGCCCAGGCTCATAGTGCGCTCGCGGAATCTTGGGACGCGCTCGGCTTTGAGGCCAAAGCGGCAGAAGAAGCCAAAAAAGCGCTCGACGCCGCCGGCGGCCTTTCTACCGAAGCGCGTGTTCGTATAACCGCGCAATACTACGCCGCCACCCGTGATTGGACCAAAGCGATCCAGCAGTATGCTCAGCTCTGGTCCGAGTATCGTGACGAGCCCGAGTACGGGCTTTTGCTTGCCAACACTCAGATTCGCGCCGGAAAAGCCAAAGATGCCCTGACCACGATTGCACAGGTTCGCGGTCAGCCGCTCCCGGTCGGGATTCGTGCTCAGGCGGACCTGGCTGAGGCTCGTGCCCATGGAGACCTCGCGGATTACAACCAAGAGCTCACCGTGGCGACTTCCGCGGCGAACGCAGCGCAATCGTTGGGAGCAAATTTGCTCCTCGCACGTGCGCGGATTCTTCAATGCTTCGCCCAACTAAATCTGGGCGACGCCGAAAAAGCCCGCCCGCTTTGCGAAGAGGCCAAAAAAATCAATTTGTCCGCGGGAGACGAGTTGGGTGCCGCGCGCGCGACAAATGACATCGCCAACACCTATTACTTCACCGGAAATTATGCTGCGGCCGAACCCCTGTACCAGGAAGCCTTGAGTATCGCGCAGACCATCGGCGATGCATATGATGAGGCTGGCGCTCTGAACAATCTTGCGAATAGCCAGTCTGCTCTTGGCGATCATGCCGCTGCCGTGCGCTCTTACGAGCAGGCCATCAAGGTCGCGCGCCAGCGCAACGAGCTCGGTGACCTGGCGCTCGCGCAACAGAACATGGCACTCGATCTATACGCCGAGGGAGATCACACGCGTGGCAGTGAAATGTTTTCCGCCGCCCTAAAGTCCTCGCGCGACCTAAACGACAGAAACCTTGAAGCACTGATTCTGAACAGCAAATGTGCCACATCGCTCGCGGTGGGCGCGCTCCTCGATGCGCGCAAGAGTTGCGAGGACTCGCTAAAGATCCGTCGGGAAATAAACAATCGCGCGGACATCGGTAAAACTCTCGCGAGTTTCGGAAATGTCCAGCTGCAGCAGGGGGATTTAGAGGGGGCCAGCAGGACTCTCCGGGAATCGCTATCCGACCTGGAGTCGGTGAGTGCTAAAAACGACGCGGCTTGGACCCGCATTTTGCTTGCTCAACTTGCGCTGGAACAGCATAAGCTCGAGGAGGCCGCAAAATATGCCACCGACGCAGTTACCGAGTTTTCCGCTGAAAAAGATACCGGGGACGAAGCCGAAGCGCGTTTGATGCTGGCGCGCATCAGTCTGGCGTTGGGAAACCTGGCGGAAGCGCGCGAGCAAAGCGATAAGGCCACTCAACTCGCCCAACGATCAGGTGATCGCGGAACCAAACTCGATGCCACAATCGTTGCCGCGCTCCTCGATGCAAAATCAGGAAAACCTGACGCGGCCTTGAAAGCTCTCGCGGAAGCGGAGAAGGACGCTCGCTCGAGCGGCTTGGTTCAAATCGAATATGACGCCCGCCTAGCCCTGGGCGAAACGCAGATTGCGAGCGGCCGAACAAGTGATGGCCGTGCTACGCTGAAGCGTCTTGTGCAGGAGACCACCGCGCACGGGTTCGCATTGACCGCACAAAAGGCGCAATCGGCCAGCCGAGGCTAAACCCGCCTATGTCGGCCATGTCTCTAAGTGTTTACCAAACACCGTCTAATCCCTATCTGATACCTTTTACTGGTTGCTGCTTAACCCGGAAATACACTCGTTTAAATAACGGGGGCATAACCCGCCTGATCAAGAACTAACCTGCACGGCTACATATTTCGTTCGTCAGCCGGAGCGCAGCGGTTGACGCACTCGGCACCCACGCATACACTGCGCAGCGGGGCGGGAGCGGACAATGGAAACTTTCCAGCAGAATGTTCGGTACGGTCTGCGGAGCCTGGCGAAGAGTCCCGGTTTTACGGCTGTCGCCATCTTGACGCTGGCCCTCGGCATCGGCGCTAACACGGCGATTTTTTCTGTGGTCAACAGCGTACTCTTGCAGCCGCTTTCCTACCCCAATCCCGACCGTCTCGTGGAACTCGAACTTACCTCCAAGGAAGGAAACAACGACTTCACTTCGATTCCAAAGTTCAACGTCTGGCGCCAACAGACCCAGGTTTTCGATTCGGTCGCGGCCTACGATTTTTCCGGCCCGGGAATAAATCTCACCGGTGGAGATCGGCCCGAACAGCTCAAGGGCATTCACGCCTCGTCGGACTATTTCCGCGTGTTTGCCGCTCCGATGGCATTAGGGCGGCCATACAACGCCGAAGAAGATCGTCCCGGAGGCCCTGCGGTCGCCGTAATCAGCAACGGATTGTGGCGCAGCCGCTTCGGCGCGGATCCAGGAATCATCGGCCGGACGATCGACCTCGGAGGCGATCCCTACGTCCTGATCGGAGTGCTAGGTTCCACTTTCACGAGCGATCCCAAGAGCGACATCTGGCTGCCGTTTAAGCCCGACCCCAACAGCATCGATCAAGGCCACTACCTGCGAGCGACGGCTCGGCTAAAGCCCGGCATCACGCTAACTCAGGCGCAAGCGGCAATGAAAATGGCCGCGGAACAGTTCAAACAAAAATTCCCCAATTCGGTGGGGATGGGGCCTGGTGAAGGTTTCACTGCCATACCTCTACGAGACAGTGTCGTTGGCGATGTCCGTTTAGGTCTGCTTTTGCTTTTCGGCGCGGTTGGCTTTGTGCTTCTGATCGCCTGCGCGAATGTCGCGAATCTGTTGCTCGCCAGAGCCACGATCCGCAAACGCGAAATCGCCATTCGCGCCGCTCTGGGTGCAGGACGCGCCCGCATCATCTGGCAGTTGCTCACGGAAAGTCTACTGCTCTCATTGACGGGAGGAGTCCTCGGACTCGTGCTCGGTTTTCTAGGCGTACGCGCGCTTCTTTCCATAAACCCCGGCGACATTCCGCGTATCGGAGAGAACGGAACTGGCGTGGCTCTTGACTGGCGCGTGCTTGCGTTCACTTTGGTTGCGGCCGTCCTTACCGGCGTATTGTTTGGATTAGTTCCTGCCTTAAGCGCTTCGCGGTCAGACTTGAGCATTATCCTGCGGGAGAGTGGATCGCGAACGGGAAGCGGACTTCGCCACAATAAAGCGCGCTCAATCCTGGTGATTACGGAAATGGCCCTCGCGCTGATTTTGCTGGTCGGCGCTGCCTTACTGATCCGCACGTTCGGCGCGCTTCGCGGCGTGAATCCGGGCTTCGATCCGAAAAACGTTTTGACCATGGAGATGTCACTCACCGGCAGCCGTTTCGAAAAGGCTGCAGGAGTCGATCAACTCGAACGCGCGGGCAGACAGCGCGTCGAAAGTCTGCCGGGAGTAACCGCTGCAGGGCTTACGTGCTGCCTCCCACTTGAAGGAGGCTACGGCCTGCCCTTCAACATCGAAGGCCAAGCACCCACCGACGGTCCTTACAACGGAGGCGCCGGTTGGATTTCAATATCGCCGCGCTATTTCGACATCTTCCGCATTCCGCTCGTGAAAGGCCGCGCCTTTACCGAACAGGATAGCGGCGCCGCAGCCCGCGTGGTAGTGATCAACGAAACGATGGCGAAAAAATTCTGGCCCAAAGGCGATGCCCTCGGAGCGCTCATCATCATCGGGAAAGGTGTGGGTCCGGAATTCGAAGAGCCGCCGCGGCAGATCGTCGGCATTGTCGCGGACGTCCGCCAAGGCGCATTGAGCGAGCCGCCCGACCCGATTATGTACGTTCCAATCGCTCAGGTGAATGACGGCGTCATGGCGCTCAATAATCGGATCGGTCCTATCATGTGGTTGGTTCGTACAAGGCTTCAGCCGTTTAGCCTGAGCACGGATATTCAGCGCGAATTGCGCGAGGCCAGCGGCGGCTTACCCGTTGCCCACATCCGCAACATGCAACAAGTGGTGAGCGAATCCACGGCAAGAAACGATTTCTACATGACGCTGCTGACGATTTTTGCCGGCGTGGCGATGCTGCTGGCGGCGATCGGCGTTTTCGGTTTGATGGCGTATTCCGTGCAGCAGCGCACCCAGGAAATTGGAGTGCGCATGGCGTTGGGAGCCAGCCCGCAACAGGTGCGCCGGATGATTGTGATTCAAGGGATGCAACTCGCGTTCGTAGGAGTAATTATAGGAGTTGGATCTGCGCTAGGACTTACGCGGCTGATGAGCAGCCTGCTGTTCGGTGTAAAACCTTGGGATCCCGTTACCATCGTTCTAGTAGCGATTATGCTAAGCGGAGTAACGCTGCTCGCAACCTATCTTCCCGCAAGACGCGCCAGCCGTGTGGATCCTATGGTCGCCTTGCGATACGAATAATCTTCACCGGACCGGCAGCCGTAACTGTTCCTCTAACAGCGACTTCCATGGTCTACGTAAACAAAGGGGTTAGTCTCACGAATCTAACCTCAAATTGAGCACACCGCGCCCTGCCTGTCTTGTAAGCCGCGCTAAGGCGGGCGTATACTCGTTTAAATCCTGGTAATTGGGCGATATTGCGGCTCGATATCGCTTCTCGCAGCGCGCGTAAAGGAAGTCATGTCGGACCACCGGCAAGCCGAAAAACCACTCGCTATTGGAGAAAGGCGTCTCCATACGCGCACCCCGGTTACGCCCCAAGCCTTTGTCAAATTTGGCGCTAATAACTACGGCTTCGTTTTCAACATCAGCGAAAGAGGATTGGTTTTCGCACCTACTGGAACTCTCACCTTGGCTGTCGGCGCCGTCGCAAAAATGCGCTTTCAGCTCCCGGACTCCAAGGAGTGGATAGAAACGAACGGGGAAGTAGCCTGGATCGGTGAATCACAAAGAGAGGCGGGCGTACGCTTTATCGATTTGCTGGACGATACCCGAGCTAAAATCCGCAATTGGATTTCGCAGGAGCCTTTGCGCCCCGGTCCCCCCGATGCCCGTGACGCCGTTCGTGACGCGCTCGCTGGTTCTCAACCGAGTACTTCTGGCGCTATTCCTGAAGACAAAGTTCTGAAATCGATATTTGCCGACCCAGGGCTTTTCCTGGTCGGATCGAAAAGTACGAGGGCGAAACCTTCTGTCCGGCCCCAGCCGATCGCTTCAGAGGAACCGCCCCGGGCCACCAGCGCCGCATCTATACCGGAACGCCGTTCTAAACCGCGCCGTCGCGTTGCCTCGCTCGAATATCTCGACCTTGGCGACTCCAACGGCGGCATCATTCTGAATCTCAGCGAAGATGGCATGTACATCCAGGCCGTAGCCAGTTTGTCGCCCGATCACGTCTCCAAATTGACTTTCAAAATCCCTGATTTCGGCTATCAGGTGGAAACCAGCGGAAACATCGTATGGGTTGGAGAATCAAGAAAGGATGCCGGCATCCAATTCGACAACTTGCCCGAAGAAGCTCGCCTGAAAATTCGCGAATGGGTCGCCTTAGAATTTCCTTCACGCCAGGATTTTCGCCAACCGCGCCAACCTGGCGGTGCCGATAAACGCGCAGCGGAACCAACCCGATTGGGGGAGATACCACCGGACGTCGCTGTTAAACCGCCGTCGACCTTATCTGACTCTCCAGCTGTTCGGCCTTCTGACCAGAAACCGGATTTCGTTTCAAAGCCTCCGGCTGCCGAAGTTGCGCCATCCGGCATCCAAAACGCCGCTAATATTTCTCCCGATTTGGCTTCTACAAAACAAGCGGATTCCGATGCGAAATCGCCCGCCACCAATGTTGCGAGCCCCGCTGCACAAAAGCCTGCTGATATTCCCTTAAATAATGTTCCTTCGAAACAAACTGACTTGCCTGGGAAATCATGCAGTGACAGTGCCAACGCTACGCCTGCTGTGGTCCAAAAGCGCGCCGACGATAGCTCACCGGCTTTTCAAACTCAGAAGCCTGCAACAGTCGCACCGCCCAACGCGGACGTCGCCCGACCTGCAACGGACGAGAAAGAGACTGTCGCGCCCGCCGCCTCCACCTCCGCGACGCAGATTCAGAATCGTCCGGCGAAGCCTGTCGCGCCGGCTCGAAAAGACGACCGAAAAAATGCCGCGCGTGAAATATTCGCAGCCTCTTCTGATCGGCCGGATTGGCCAATCGCAGAATCACCTGCGGTGAATGCGGCTCCAAATCGAGGTGACCTCCTGAAGGACGTTGCCCTGGTAGCTGGCGCGCAAAGAACGGCCACTGCGGAACTTGCAACGCAAGGCACCTTACCTACTGACAGGTTCGAAAGTCCCGCAACTGCTTCATCTCTTAACTGGAAAAGTTTGGCCGCTGCCATCCTTGTTGTCGTTCTGCTCTCGTTCGCCGCCGGATGGATCGCCGCCGGTCCTGCCGGACGAAAAGAAATCCTTGATAAGTTCGTCAGCCAGCAGTCCGATTCATCGCAGCCACCTGAAAATCCTGGAGCAAATTCGGCACAAACCGACGCTCCCGTCCCAGACGCCGGCTTGCCTCAGTCAAATGCTGCAACTGCTTCGCCCGAGCAAACAACAAATCCGGCGGCCACGCAGCCCGCACCGCAAGCTCCGCCGGTCGTCTCACCACAACCCCCATCGCAAATTCTGCATGCGAATAGCGCATCGCCGGAGCCTGCGTCGAAGACTTCACATCCGACTGTCGCCAGCGCCGGAAATGTTGCGCCAATCGCGCCGGAAAAATCCGCAGCCGCAAAACGTGACGCCGTCACGTCTTCGTCCCCGGCGTCGAACGCTAAAAATTCACCTAATCCACCGAGCGTGGCCGCCAATAGAACTGCGACCAACGCGACGCCGCGGGCCAATAATCAAGGTCTCGCAACACCCAACCTTGCCGCTTCGTCCACTGCGCCGAGCGCCACAAATTCATCTTTGTCCAACGTCCCAACTTCATCCAACAAGCCTAGCCTCGCCGCGAACAACACCCCGCCGCCGAACGCGTGCGCGAGTCGCGCGCGTCTCAGCTCAATTCGGTCAGCTCATCGCCGGCCTCAAACTCCTCGTCCGCTACCAGCCTGGCGCAGCCGCAACCAGCGCAGCCAACGTTGCCTGTAGCCTCGGCGTCGTCAAACCCACCACCCTCCGTCGCGAAGAGCGCGCCACCTCCGGCAGCCGCCAACGCATCGACGCCAACTGCCGCGGTCGAAGTCGTCAAAGCCACAGTTTCCGTAAACGCGAGTCCTTTTCCCTCCATCCGCGTCCCACCCGAGCTGAAATCTCAGATTTCCAAACAAGGGGCCAGCCTTCAAATTGGCCAGTTAATTTCTCGCGTCGAGCCCACCTATCCCGAAGACGCCGCGCGTCAACGCATCGAAGGCGTCGTAAAATTGCGCGCCATCATCGCCCGCGACGGCAGCATCCAGGACATCGACCAAATGTCCGGCCCACCTCTGCTAGTCGCCGCCGCAGCCAACGCCGTCCGTCAATGGCGTTATAAGCCAACCTCGCTTGACGGTCAGTCGGTCGAAGCCACCGAAGCCATCACCATAACCTTCCGCCTGCAATCCACCCGCGCAAAATAACGCTCCGGCGCGCGGCTTACTTCTCCACACCCGCACCCACGCGCACATCTTCAGGCAACTCCGCCGACACACGCGCCACGAAAGCCAATTTAAATGTTTTGTTTTACTGCAAGGAAAACCGAAGGTCTTCTACGGAGTAGAAGGACTCACTGAACTAGACTTATGCCCCCCAGCCAGTGCCAACGCAGCGCCTGCTCCGCCGGCGATCGCCACTCCCGCAATAATCCATTTCGTAGTGTTACTGATCCCCGTGGAAGTTGCCGGTGTTGGCGTCGAAGGCGCTTGCCCCGGCGGGGGCGGTGGAGCAGCCGCCTCCTTCACCGACGACAATTTCCCTTGCGCCGAAATATCCACCGTTTGCCCCGACTGTATCAACAGCCCGCTGCTGCCTTCACCTGTCGGCACCAAAATCATGCTGCCCCCCAGGCACGTCACCGTAAACGACCCATCCGCCTTCCGCTCGATCTTCGCACTCGCCTGTTCGCCTTCCGTCGCGCCCACTACCGTATAGCTTCCCGCGCGCACGCTCAGCCCTTGCGGCCCTCGCTGCGAACTCACCACTACCGCGCCCGTCTGCAGCTCCGCCACATATTGGTCCCCGCCATTGAACGCAATCTGGTTTCCCGGCAGCAGCTGAAACGTTCCCTCCACGCTGCTCGTAAACGTCGCTGTCCCCGTCGCGCCCGTACGCACGGTATCGCCGGTAAAAATCGTCGCATCCGCCGGCGCCGGCGAATTATTCACGTACACCTCTCCCACGCTGCTCAACGAGCCCAGCGGCTGGTGCTCCTGCGAACGCGTCCGCGCCTGCACCCCCGCCGCCATCACCAAAATTGCCACAGCACCAGTCGCTAGCAATCGCGCAAAAAAGTTTTCAAGTGTTCTCTGTTTCAGACTTTCCGGGAGGATCAAACTCGAAGTCGCCAACCTTGAAGTCACGGCATCCCTCTCAACTTCACCGTCGAGGTGGGCTTGGACCTGCGACTACCCGATCACCAGCGCGATCGGTTCACCACCCACCGCTGCTTATGTACCACCACCGCCCAACTTTGTCCATCAAGTTTCAACCCTATCGTGTATGATTTTTGCCGCTCCCGCCCCGCCTTTCAGGATTAGAATGGTCGCCTCCATGAAGGTCTTGCACATTGTGAAGACCGCTGTCGGCGCAAATTGGGCCTACGAACAAGTGCGAGTCCTCTGTTCGCTAGGCATCGAAGTAGTCGTCGCGCTCCCCTCCGACACCGAGGGCCTCGCTCCCAAATATCGCCAAGCCGGCGCCACCGTCCTACGCGCCAACCTCGATTTCCCCGCGCAGCATCTTTGGAGGGTGCCCGCTGTCTGCACGAGTTTGCGGCGACTCGTAAAAGAAGTGCACCCTGACTTGATTCACACACATCACGTCGGCACGACATTTGCCCTGAGAATTGCTTTGGGAAAGCATTCTTCGATCCCGCGAATATTTCAGGTACCCGGACCTCTCCATTTGGAACACAATTTTTTCGCTCGTCTCGATATTTCGTTGGCAGGACCACAAGACCACTGGATTGCTACTTGCCAATGGACGCGGCAACGATACATCGAACTCGGAATTCCGCCTGAACGAGTTTTTCTTTCCTATGCCGCCACCGACTTGAAACCTTTCAACGGTGTTCGAACGGGAAGTCTTCGGAAGGAGCTCGGAATTTCGTCCACTACGCCTTTGATCGGGATGGTTGCATATATGTATGCCCCCATGCGGTTCCTGGGCCAGAAGCAAGGACTGAAAGGCCACGAGGATTTTATGGTGGCACTCGGAATCGTGAAGCAAGCGCATCCGGAAATCCGCGCGGTTATAGTTGGCGGGGCCTGGGGAAACGCTCGTTGGTACGAATTGCGTCTGCGGGATATTGGTGCACGACTCTGCAACGGTTTTCTCACTTTCCTGGGCACAAGATCAGACGTTCCCGCGATCTATCCGGATTTGGATTTGGCAGTTGTCCCGTCTCATTCCGAAAACTGTGGTGGAGCGGTAGAACCGCTTTTGAGCAGCGTTCCAGTCGTCGCGACTAGAGTCGGTGGCTTGCCAGATCTAATTCAAGAGCAGAAAACGGGATGGTTGGTTTCAGCCAGAAATCCAGAAGCTCTGGCTCGTGCAATCTTAGAGGCCCTGGAAAACCCTGCTGAAGCCCGCCGTCGCGCTACGGAGGGCCAAAAGCTCGCAAAGAATTTATTTGACGTCGAAGGAGCAGGCCGCGAAGTCGCCGGCATTTACAAAAAAATTCTTGCTCGTCAATCTCGTTCTGATGTTTTCAACACCATCGACTCTCGAGGCCGGGTTATTTCGAGGACAGCCGAGAGTGAAATTGCGCGGAGAACAGCCACACGATGATTAAATCCAGCGCGTCTGACATTGAGTGGCGGATTTACGGCGAACTCGATTATGGAGCTTCTGATGACCTTTCAGCAGGTTTTGAAGAATGGTCTCTGCTAAAGGCCCATTTGGGCCAAATCGGTTTGGATCGAATGCACACTTGCGTGGAGCTCGGCTGCGGCTCCGGTCGTCTTACCAATGCTCTTGCCCAGGACTTTGCGGTCGTACATGCATTCGATGTGTCACCCCATCGCTTGACGACAACGAAGCGAGTGCCGAATTCGAAAAATGTCGTATTCCACTTATTGCAGAAACCGATTATTCCGCTTCCGGATGACACTTGTGATCTCTGTATTTCCATCCATGTTCTTCAGCATGTTTCTGATCTGCGTGTTGTCGAGGATTATTTTCGCGAGATGTCTCGCGTATTGACATCTGGAGGAATCGCTCTCATTCACGTACCAGTGATAGGAGCTCATGGCATGACTGGAAGCCTCAGTGAAGTGGCCCTAAGGCGCGGGAAGGAATTGGTGAAAGAAGTGGCGTTGGCGATAACACGCGGGCTTATGAGAGCTGGAGTTCGCCGTTTGCCCTGGAAAATCGACCAGTATAGGGTCTTCAATTTCGTTTGGCTCAGCGAGGCCCTTCGCAGCTGTGGTTTCAGTTCCGTTGAGCTTCGTATTTTGCCTTGGGCAGGAGGGCATTCTTACGTCTTCGCTCGAAACTAAACCGGAGTTTTTAAACGAAAAGTCCACGGCTGTCCCAAGTGGCTCGGTTTACGTACGTGAAGTTCAGCCCGTGCGTGAGCGTAAACAACTTCGAGTGCTGCACATCGTAGGATCCCTGGATCCCGGAGGGGTCGAAACCTGGCTTCTCAATGTCTTGAAATATATTGATCGAGATCTTCTGCAATTTGATTTCTGCACCTGCGGGTCTAAGGGCGGTCTCTACGCCGATGAGGTAGCAAGTCTGGGCGGCATCGTGGTCCGATGCCCGAAGGGCCCCAATCTGTGGTCCTTCTATCGTAACTTCCGAAGAATGCTGCGCGATGGAAAGTATGATGTTGTCCATAGCCATGTTTATCTCTTTTCAGGGATACTACTGCGTTGGGCCAAAGACGAAGGCATACCAATTCGCATCGCTCATTGCCACGCCAGTAGAGACGACAAACCCAATACCCAAGCGCGCGGCTATTATCGCCGCCTGATGAAGGCCTGGATCAAACGTTACGCGACTTGCGGCTTAGCCACGTCTGAACTTGCCGCTGCGGAGCTCTTCGGAGAAAACTGGAACTCGGAAGATCGCTTCCGCGTGCTTCATTGCGGGATCGATTTAAGTGCTTTTGACGAGCCCATAGACCGGAACGTGATCCGGAAAGAGTTGGGTCTTCCACTGGATGCCCGAGTTGTAGGGCACGTCGCCAATTTCCTTCGAGCGAAGAATCATGCGTTTATTCTAGACGTTGCTGCCAAAGTCCTAAAGAGCCATCCTGAAATTCATTTTCTTTTGGTTGGCGATGGACCGCTCCGTCCTCGAATCCAAGCGGAAGCAACAGCTAGAGGTCTGTCGAGTCACATGCATTTCGTCGGCACGCGGACCGACGTGCCCCGTTTAATGCGCGGCGCCATGGACCTCTTCCTTTTCCCATCAATCAATGAAGGTTTCGGAGTCAGTCTACTTGAGGCCCAAGCGGCGGGACTTCTTTGTCTAGTGTCTGATAGTGTCCCGCGCGAAGTCAGTTCCTTTACTGGATTTATCGAATTTCTCCCTCTTTCCGCTGGACCAGGCTATTGGGCGGAACAATTAATTACACAACTGACGCTTTCTCGGTTACGACGCGTTTCGCCTCCTGACGCCGCCCGAAACAAGATCTCTGTCCAGCGATCAGTGCGTGACCTAACCCGTCTTTACTTGGCGGCAAGAACACAAAAAACTTCAAATCCCTCGGAACGACATGTCTGACACGCTGTCTCTGACAACCCGCACATTCAACGGGGTTGATTTCGGACGCCTCGCTCATCACCCTATACGCGGAGACTACGCAATTGCCGTTGTAACCGTGACTGCTTTGTCTTTGCTCTTCATTGCCATTAACAGGTCGGTATTTCATTGGTTCATATTGCCTGCAATGGCTTGCGGAATTCTGGCTGGCGTGGATATCGTGCGCTGGCTGCGCGGGCGCCTGGAGCTCTTCGATCCAAGAACAATTATCGCCGGTCTGGCATTTTATGGTTTCTTCGTAGCTCCTATTCTCCATGTGATATGGGATCGATTCGGCGTCGGAGACGAAATGGCCATGTTTGGGGACTGGCGACCGTGGTTAGGTGGCATGGCTGCGCTAAACGCGCTTGGCCTTCTCGCTTACCGTGTGGCTCACAATCAGGCGTTTAGTCGGGCTGCTCCATCGCGGACTGGCTGGAGGATAAATCACAAGAAATTCTATCCCGTATTCGCATCTGCATTAGCCTTGTCGATTGCAGGCGTTGTCACGTATTTGTGGCAGCTCGGCGGAATTTCAGGAGTAGTCGATGCCTACGAGAAAAATCAAGAGGCTTTCGTGGGCAAGGGGTGGTTATTGGTATTCGCATGGCCCCTGGCTGTCCTCTCATTCATCATCGTGGTTTATCTTTGGACTGACCGAAACAGAAAAGATCGATATCGGCTTAGCACCGGTATGCTTTTGATGAGTGTGGCCGGAGTCGTTCATTTCGCGTTGCTCGGCTGGTACGGCAGCAGATGTGCGACGGTTTGGGCTCTGTTCTGGATGGCCGGTATCATTCATTATCGTTTCCGCAAGCTTCCCGCAAAAATGATGGCGATCGGTCTGATTTTTTTAATTACATTCATGTACTTCTACGGCTTCTACAAGGAACAAAAACGCGACAGTCTCGAAGTTCTGCGCTCGCCCTCCCTGTGGTTGGAACCCGGGGGTTATTCGCGCGATCTCAAATATCTGTTGTTAGGAGATTTGGCTCGTGCCGATTCCAATGCTTTCATCCTTCACAATCTCCTCAAAGATCCCGGAGACTATGACTACCGCTGGGGCCTTACATATGCCGGGGGCCTCGCCATCTTGATTCCGACCGAAATTTGGCGCGATCGTCCTTACTTTAAGGTCGATGCTGGAACGGAAGCTCAATTCGGCAAGGCTGCGTCTTGGACCTCATCTCGGGTTTACGGTTTAAGCGGTGAGGCTCTGTTGAACTTTGGACCTCTCGGCGTGATTTGTATCTTCGCGTTATTCGGTTCCATCCTTGGGTGGTACCGGAAAAAGCTTGCTAGTTGGGATCGAGCAGATGCTCGAATGTACCTTGCGCCATTTTTCGCTCTAATGTTTTTAGTAGCTCTCATAAGTGACAGCGATAACCTTGTATTCGCAGCAGTGACGCAGGGAGCGCTGATCACCACTGCAATATTTCTCGCATCCGAACGGCGCGCAAGAAAGGGGAATCGACCTGCCAAGGGTATTAGTTACGCTTGAAGACCACCTCTGGAGAGGTAATGACGGCGGGTTTTACGTCGATGGCCCTGCCGATTACTCGCTCTGGTCGCAACTGCTTGAGGATTTTGATGACGTTATCCTGCTCGCGCGTGTTGGAAAAGGAAGCCTCCATATCAATAACGGTAAGCCAGTGGATGGACCATCCGTTTCGATTCGCGAATTGCCTGACTACCTGGGCCCTTCACAATATCTTTTCTATCTACCGGTTTTGCAACCTCGAGTTCATCGAGCCGTGGCGGAGTCTGATTACTTTATTCTTCGTGTACCTGGATTAGTAGGTCGCCTGGCTTGGCAGGAACTTACTAGAGCCAAAAAAACATATGCCGTCGAAGTTATGGGTGATCCCTGGGACGCGTTCGGACCGGGAACCATGCCGAGTCCCTTTCGGCCTGCGTATCGACATATTGCGAGCCGGAACACGAAAACGATTTGTCGCGGTGCCGTCGCAGCTCTTTACTGGAATGGTTCGGTGCTCCCGCGAAGGTATCCAACCGGGAACGGCAGCTACGTAGCAGTTTCTCCTTCGCTGGTTACCTCGAATGGATTTGCTTCCGACGAACTCATGGTGAAACGCTCGCGTCGCATAGCTGCATTGAAACTTTCTCCGAACAGTGGAGGTGGTGAGGAGACTGTCAGCGTCGGATTCGTTGGCAGTTTAGCTCAGCTCTATAAGGGACCAGACACACTTCTTCGCGCCATCTCTCTTTGTCCGCGCGATCTTAATCTCAAGGCGGTCTTAGTCGGTGAAGGGCGATACCGCCGGACCATGGAATTGCTTGCCAATCAGCTCTCCATCTCGCAAAAAGTGAGCTTCTTGGGTCAGCTAAAGTCCGGAAGTGGAGTTTTCGATTTCTTGGATTCCATAGATCTTTTCGTAATGCCGTCTCGCGCCGAAGGATTCCCGCGAGCTTTGTATGAAGCGATGTCTCGCGGGTGCCCCTGCATTGCCTCAAACGTAGGGGGAATCCCTGAACTGCTCGCCGCCGCCGACCTCGTCCCGGCCAACGATCCGAAGGCTCTGGGGCAGAAAATTATGGAAGTCACCTCTAATCCTGACCGCATGAGAGCGATGTCTGAGCGAAATTTCGCGAGGGCCAAACAATTCGATCCTGAAACTCTACGCGCCGCACGTCGCTCTTTTTATCAGTACGTGAGAGACCATTCGACAAACAACGGGAAATCCGGAAGGGAAGCCCGCTAGTTAATAAGTTACCGAATTTCAGCCTCGTTTCTCGCGTCAAAAAGTCGTCAAAGTGGCTTGGCCTCCGCCCGCTCCAACATGCTCAGTTGTCCCATCGGAGCGAGCGTTCCTCCCGCAGCCGCCGCCATCGCCCGCATCACACTCTGATTGTTGAACTGCTCGGTCGTAAAATCGGCAATAACCCCCGACTGAATCGCCGCATAAATTTCTTCGATCCCCGACTCGAGCGTCCGCTCGCACCGAAAATTCAAAACTCTCTCGATCTTCTCAAACGAGACGCGATAATTTCTCCGGTCCGCATTCTCCACCGGCACAATTTCCGTCTCCGGCACCACGCGAGCGATTGCCGCTCCCAGTTGCTCGATCTGCAGGTTCAACGACGCCGACCCCACATTAAAAATCTCGCCCGAAACCGCGCTGGTCTCCGCCTCCAGACACGCCGCCACCGCCCGCGCCGCATCCTGCACATGCAGGAAAGGACGCCACTGGTCCCCATTCAATACCGTAATCTTCCCAGAGGAGGCCGCCCGCGCCACAAATAAATTCACCACCAAATCGAACCGCATCCGCGGCGAAAGCCCAAACAAAGTCCCCAACCGCAAAATCGTCGGTGCAAAATCCGTCGGGCGGCCGTGACGTCGCGACGCCGCCAGCAGAATATTTTCGGAATCCACTTTGGTTTGCGCGTACACCGAAAGCGGATTCACCGCCGAAGTCTCGTCGAGGCAAAAATCCGATGCGCCATACACGCCGCACGACGACGCAAACACAAACCGCCGCACGCCGCATCCGCGCGCCACGTCGGCCAGCATCCGCGTCGCCGCGCGATTCACTTCCATCGCGAGCTGCTTATTGTCATCGCACGCGGGGTCGCCGACGATCGCCGCCAGGTGCACCACCGCGTCGCACCCCCGCATGGCCTTCACCACCGCCCCAATGTCGCGCACGTCCCCCCGCACCAGCTCGCACCCGCCATGGGTCCGTACGTCCTCGAGGGAGCCTTCCCCGAATAGAAATGAATCGAGGACGCGGACTTTAAATCCGCGCTCCAGGAGCCGCGCAACTACCACCGACCCTAGGTACCCCCCGCCGCCAAGCACCAGAACCTGCCGCACGCTCTCCGGATCGGATTTGCGTTCGAAATTGTAGCGCTTCAGGATTTTGTGTTTGGTCAGGCGGACGCCGCCGACGGTGGCCAGCGTTAGAACCCATGCGATCACGGCCACGCCGCGCGGTACAAGGGATCCTCGGTACAAAAAGTAGTCCGCGAATACAAACAGCACGATGAAGGAACTGACGGCACGGAGGACGGCGATGGCCTTTTGCACGGCGTTGGCGTCTCGCGTGCGCGGGTAAAAGCCACTGAGCTGAAAAACCAGCAGTGCGAGAAAAGACCATAGCAGCCAGTAATGCGTTACAAAGTTTTTGAACCGTTCGGCCAGGCCCTGCGGGTCTGGTGTCCGCAGAATTACGACATAAAACAAGAACCAGAGGGCGAAAGCGGTCAGCATTGAGAGGTTGACGAGGATCACGTCCGCGACCATACGCAGCAGGCTACTCTTCCACGGGTAGGCGCGCGCTTCACCTTGTAGCGAAGTCCAGTATGAGCGAATGTTGGCGATTTTCATGTGCGTACCGCCCAATCCAGGGTTTCTTGCTTCACGAACCCATGTGCAACGAAGGAAGGTGTCCAGGTATGCCGTGCTTTAGACAATGGCGTTTGCGCCGCAAATTCTACGTTCACGTGGGACTGCATCCTCAGACTCGAGCGGGGACGGAAGAGAGCCGTTCTCATGCGCGGTGGGCCTTGGTTAGGTTTTTCTTCCTGGCGAATTCGTAGCAGCGCAAGATGGCATCGCAGATTTTTTCCACATTTTCATCGCTTAGCGTGGAATAAATCGGAAGATTCAGGATGTTTTCGGAGATGCTTTCTGTGACCGGCAGGGAACGCTTGTCCCAGATTTCGTGATAGAGTTTTTGACGGTGAACCGGAGGGTAGAAATAGCGACGGACTTGAATGTTTTCTTTTTCCAGGGCGTCGAAGAGCCAGTCGCGCGATTTGCCGAATACGGCTTCATTGATCAAAACCGCAAAATCTTTGCATGAGCTGCGGCTGCCGGCTGCAATGTGCTGGAAGCTTAGTCCGGGAATGGTCCGAAGGCGCCGCTCGTAGTGAAGGCGAATCTGATTGCGGCGATGAATGCGCGCGTCGAGACCGCGAAGACCGCGAAGGGCGAGCGCGGCATGAAATTCGCTCATGCGCGCGTTTAGACCAGCCAGTTCAGGATCGTAGTTACCGCTGTCGCCATAATTCCTAGCCAGCCGCAATTTTCGCGCGAGCTCGGGGTCGCGCGTGGCGATCATTCCTCCCTCACCGGCGACTAAGAGTTTTGTGGGAGAAAAGCTGAAGACTTCAGCTACGCCGAAATTCCCAACACGCTTGTCATTTATGTCGCTTCCGAATGCGTGGGCCGCGTCGAATATCAGAGGAATTGACGCGTCGGCTGCGATGGTCTGGAGTTCCACGATGGACGCTGGATTTCCGAACAGATGAACGGCAAGAATTGCGGCCGTCTTGGCCGACAATTGAAATTTAATTGCGTGCGGATTGATACAAAATGTTTCGGGGTCGCAGTCCGCAAAGACAGGCTTGAGGCGGTTCCAGAGAAGACTGTGGGCACTGGCGTGAAAAGTGAAGCTGGGAAGGATCACTTCGCCTTGCAGACCCAATGCTTGCAGAGTGAGTACGAGTCCCGCCGTGCAACTGGACACTGCGACACAATGCGGAACGCCGAGATATTGTTCAGCGGCTTCTTCAAACTGGCGCACGAAGTTCGCGTTCGTGAGTTGACGGCTGCTCAGAATCCTTCGCACGTCGCGGAGGAATTCTTCGCCGGGGAGACCTTCCGGCGACACGATGGGCAAGCGCTCATCGAACATTGGGCGGCCGCCTGCAATTGCCGGAATTTTTGCCTCTGTTACCGACACGCTTCCGCTCCAAACTGTTCGGGCCGTTTCGGCTGTTTGCCGATCTCGATTGCCGGAACGCCCGCCACCAGCGCGCCTTCGGCCACGTCTTTTAGCACAACGGCGCCCGCACCGATTTGAGAATATTGATTTACGACCAGATACGGTGCGACGACCGCGCCCGAACCCACATAAGCAAACTTCCCGACTCGCACGCCGCCGGTTAACGTAGCATTCGGAAAAATATGGCAACTCGCCTCCAGATAGTTGTCGTGGTCGACCGAAGCTGCCGTATTCACGCAGACATTGTCTTCAATGACGGTGCCGGGGTTAACGACTGCACCGGCCAGGATGGTGACGCCGACTCCCAATTCAACAAAACGTGAGATATGGGCGCTCGGATGGATCACGTTCATCGCTTCTAATCCGCATGCCTTCACTTGCTGAAATTTTTCGTTCCGAATGTAGTTGTCGCCAATTCCAATAGCGACTCGATCGAAATCAAGAGTTTGTCTAAACGTTTGCAAACTCCCCGGTGAGTACGAAACCGGCACGCCTAAGACGTTCGTACCGTCTTTCGCGTTGTCGTCGTCCAAGATTCCAACCAGAGTCCAAGATTCGGATGCAAGCAAAGCGTCAACAATCACCTTGCCGTGACCCCCCGCGCCCCAAACAATGACCCGGCATTTGTCTTGTTTCATTCGTGGAGTCACGCCAAGTCGTGCATCTTAACCGCGCCGCCTTCTCCGTACACACCTGTGCCTCGAAGTAATAGAGGAATTGTGCGGCAGAGAATTTTGGCATCGAGCCACAGAGAAAAATTTTCGATATAGGAGATATCCAGAGTGATTCTTCGTTCCCAAGGAATGAGATTGCGGCCTTGCAGCTGTGCCAGGCCGGTCAGTCCGGGGCGCATCTGAAGACGACGGGCCTGCTGCAAAGAATAACGTTCGGCTATTTCAAGAAAAGTTGGACGAGGACCGACCAAACTCATTTCGCCGCGGAGAACATTCCAGAGCTGCGGAAGCTCGTCGAGGCTCCAGCGACGCAAGAAACGTCCGACGCGGGTGATACGCGGGTCTGTCGCGGAGGTTTCATATCGATGCGCGGTGTTACGGGCATTTTGCACCATGGTGCGGAATTTCCATTGGTCGAAGGCTTTGCCATCGCGGCCGGCGACGTGCAGTTTAAAGAAAATATCGCCCGGCGAATCAAGAAACACGCAAAGAGCAACACAGGCGAAAACCGGAGCCAAGACGAGGAGGCCGAAAATCGCTCCAGCGATATCCAGAATACGCTTGACCGCGAGCTGAAGTTTACGCGGCAATTGGCTCACTCCGGACATTTAAGGGTGGCCTGGGCACTGAGACGGCCAGGCCTAATATCGCCGAGAAAAGAAGCGCGTTCGCGGGGATGTAGAGATTAAAGTCGGCGAAACTGTGAAGCGAGATGGCTACGATGCTGCCTACGCAACCGAGCGCGACGATGCGTTCGAAATGTCGTTCGCCGGAAAGGAATGATCGGATTGCGCGGATGAGGATGAAAATAATTGACGCGAAGAGAATGAGCGCTCCGGGAATACCAAGATCAGCCGCGACCTCCAGATAATCGTTGTGCGCGTGATTTACAAATTGGCTGAGGAATGCGGTTTGGCCGCTGGTGTAGGCGATAGGAAAAGGTTCCGAGGCCGGTGCCGAGCCACGGGTGATGTTTTATTAATGGCAGGACATCGCGCCACATCGAAATGCGGCTTTGGCCGCCTAGAGAATACTCTTCGTTCACGGTCTGAAATCTGGAAACGATCGGACCGGGGCCGATCCAAACTGCCAAACAGACGGTGAGAACAATAAATGTGGCGGCAAGCAGGGAACCCATGCGTCCATGAAATCTGGAAATCGCCACGAGGGCGAAAATTAGCTAGGACCGACGAGGCTGCCGCCAGAATGCCCATTCTCGAGCGGGAGAAAATGAGTGCGGCACAAATCACGACTGAGACGGCGAGAGACAAGACTAATCGTTGAGCCGCAGACTTTGCCATCAAACTTTGAAGACTTACTTTAGAGTCGCGATCGCCGCGCAGTTTAGCGTATTCATAAAACGCGAATGCCAGGCTGAAACGGCAAAATCATTTCCAGAAAGCCAGCGTAATGGTTGCGGTTGATATAGGTGCCGGTGGCTTCCTCGAGGTCAAATTTCTTCACGTAAGCAAAAATTTGCTGCCAGCCGCTAAGATATTGCACCAAACCATAGAAGGCCTCGAAAGTTCCGAGAGCAACGAGCGAGCCAATAAAGAATTGTTTGCGCCGGCGATCCTGGCTGACTACTTGAGCGAAATAGAAGGCGATGAAACAGGTGAGCAGAATCAGAAAATGTGTGCGAGTGGCATAAGGCTCAAAACTCAAATATTCTGCACGAATTTGGGCTGGAGGCACATCACGACCTGCAACGCGATGCACCAGAGATGCAGGCAGCGGGCAAAGCTGAAGTAAGACTATTCCGCTCAGCACAACGGGAATGAATACGATCCGTCTCGACGACGGCAGCGTAATCTCTGGAGAAGTCGCAAGCAGCAAAGCTGCCGCTCCGAAGAAAATAACTTCCACAATTGAAAAGGAAATAGTCTCGACGCCGCCGAATGCGAGAACTGCGATAGCCAGTCCGAGGATGAGCGAAACTTCAGCTAATTTCGACATGGCGTCTCAATTCAAGAATCAGTTCCGAACTGATGCGTGCTAGGCGCTCCCGTTCTTGTGGCCATTGCTATCCGGGTGATACCCGTAGGAATAGTAGTCGCTTCTGGTGTCGGCGAAATTGATGGTGGCTCCCAGAACGTGGGAGCCAGCGTCCACGGCAGAAGCATAGGCGCGATGAACGAGTTCGCGCGGGGTGATGCCGCCGCCGACGACGAGGATGACGCCGTCAACAAGCGTGGCGAGGATGCGGCTATCCGCAAGATTCAGGAGCGGCGGAGAATCGAGCACGATGAATTTGTATTCCTTGGAAGCTTCGCGAATCAGCGCGGGCATGTATTCGGACGAAAGCAAGTCTGCCGGATTCGGAGGGATTGGACCGCTGGGCAGCAGGGAAAGTCCGATCGGAGCTGGATGGGACAGCAGGCTGCGCCAATCCGGATCTCCAGTCAAAAAGTTGACGAGACCGGAAGTGTTCGGAACGCCGAAAAAATTATGAAGGCTGGGACGGCGCAAGTCCGCGTCGATGAGCAGAACCTTTTCTCCCAATTGCGCGAGCGAAACAGCGAGATTAGCGGCGACCGTGGTCTTGCCTTCGCCACCCTTGGCACTGGTGACCAGCAAAGTTTTGGGAGGATGTTTCGCGGTGGAGAGCAAGACGGAAGTGCGCAATTCGTGAAACGCTTCAGCCAGCGCAGTATTTTGTCCGTTGCCTTCAATCCGATTCCAAGACGGAACGATGCTCGCGGGATATTTTTCGCCGGCCATGTGACGCGCACGGGCGTAGAGGCTATGACCGTTGCCATTCGTGGCAGCTTGAACAGCGGGAACAGACGCGAGAGCGGGCAATTGCAGGAAGCGCTCGATTTCTCCCGCAGTCTTAAAGGAATTATCCAGGTGCTCTTGCAAGAATGCAGCGCCGATTCCGAGGCTCAGGCCCAGAAGCATAGCGAGAGACAAATTCAGAGGGATGCGAGGGCTATCCGGCTTTTTCGGAGGATAGGCGGGATCAATCACGCGGATGTTGGCCGCTTTCATGCTGGTGGAGACGCCGGTTTCCTTTAATTTTTCGAGAAGGCCGACGTAAAGCTGCTTATTGGTATCGGCTTCGCGCTTCAGGATGTTGTACTGCACAGATTTTTCGGCGATGAGGTCAGCGTCATGTTGCTGATCCTTGAAAGCTTGCTGCAACATATTTTCGCGTTCGACGGCGGCGCGGTAGTCATTGGTGATGGCTTTGGCGGCGCGTTCGCGTTCGGAGGATAAGTCGGATTGCGCTTCGTCGATTTGATTCTGGATTTCTTTTACTTGCGGATAATCAGGATTGAAGATGGAAGACAAGCGCGAGCGCTCGCGCTCAAGTTCCGCTAATTTTTCGGTGAGGTCCTGCATCAATTTGTTGTTAAAAATGCCCGGCAGGGAAGAGAAGTCTCCCTGCTGCACGAGAAGATAGAGCGATTGCTTTTCGTAGCGATCGGCTTGTGCTTTGGTTAGCTCTTCCTGTAGCTGGCGAAGCCTTTGGGTGACGATATTTTCAGAGGTGCCCTTATCGGTTTCTAGAAATAGGAGACCGTTGTCGCGAGCGTACTGTTGGAGGTCGTCTTCCGATTTTTCGAGTTTTGACTTCATGCCCATGAGCTGCTGCGAGAGCCATTCGGAAGCCTTTTGCGAGGCCTGCCAGCGAGATTCAAGATTTTGCTGGATGTAGGTGGAGGCGAGGGTGTTGACGACCTGCGCGGCGAGGTTACGGTCGTTGGATTCGAAGCTGACTTCCACCAAACGGCTGCGTTTCAGAGGCTCGACGTCGAGGCGGTCCTGAAATTTTTTTAAAACTTCATTGTCGATGGTGGATTCAGGAGAAGAATTTTCCGGAGTCGCCGGCGCAGGCTGTAAGGAAGCCTCTTGGCTTCGGCGTGCCCACCAATGCGGCGGCTGGTTAAATTCAGCGAGCTGATCGAGCTTGAGATCGGAAATCACGCGCCGCGCAAGATTTTCACTTTTCAAGATGCGGTACTGAGTTTCCAGATAGGTGTCCGAAATGCTTTCGAGCTGAAATAATTCCTGGAGCGATGGGATGTCGGGATTTTCCTTCTGAATTTCGACCAGCACGCGAGCTCGATAGACCGGCTTTTCCTTAAGCGTGGCAAAAAGACCAATGGAGAAAACGACAAAGGCGATCGTCAGTATGGTCGCGCGGCGCTTTTGGATAACGCGCGCATATTCGACCAAGCCAGGAACTTTTTCGGCTTCATCCGCTTCGAAGGAAGGAAGCGCTGAAGCGCGACGTTTTGCGATGGCGCTGGGTGCGGCGTCGTATAAGCTGAGTTTATTTTCCTGGTCCATTAGCGCCAGATAATGAGGCCGCTGGCGGTTGCGACGGCAGCCTCGCTCCCTTTATAGAGGACAGTCTTCGCAGAACTGTTCGGAACGAAAACGATATCCGCCGGTCTCAACGGCGTGTCAGGCGCTTTGCCCGCCAGAATTTTTCCGAGATCAATAGGGAACTCGGTGCGTTTTCCGGAATGCTCATCGGTGCGAATAATTTTTGTGCGGCTCTTGGCGGAGGTGGCGTTCAAACCTTCGGCGAGAGCGATTGCTTTTAGCACGGATATGTTCTGGTCGCTCTTCAAGACGAAGCCACCGGGTTTTTTCACATCACCGATAACGTAAATGATGCCGCCGCGGGTGACTTTGACGATGTCCCCGGGGTAGACGGGGACGTTGTAACGCTGGTCGCCGGACTCGAGCAAGTCCTTCAAATTAATTTTAACGGTTTCGTTGCCGGGAGAAGTCGTTGTCGTGCTTGCGTCAGGAGGATCTTGCGCGGCGGGCTGCGGCGCGGGCGACGGAGCTACATCGGGATTCGCGCTGCTGCGTGTTGAATCCGAGCCAAATTGCAAGCCGGCGCCGCGCATGACGAGGACTTCGTCACCGGCGTCATCGGCGAGGCCTTCCGCCATGGAAAGCATTTCGAGAACAGTCTTTGTGCCGCGAATTTGGAAGACGCCCGGTTTCTTTACCGCGCCGACTACGGAGACGGGATGGCTTTCGACCGTGGTGACGAAAACGCCGACGTGCGGGTCTTTCATGTACTGGCGCAGCTTAATTTCTATTACGCCTTCGAGTTCTCGTGCTGTAAGGCCAGTGGATTGGATGGCGCCGAGAAGCGGCATGGAAATTTCTCCGCTTGCCGAAACACGCAGAGAGCGGTTGAGGTCGGGAGCTTCGAAAACATTTATTTCGAGGAGGTCGTGCGCTCCGATGCGGTACTCGGCTTGTTCACCGTTGGCAGGGCGTGTTGCAAGCGATTGATTGAGTTGTTCAAGGCGGCGATTGTAATCTTCGGTAGTTTCAGTGTGCGCGGGCTGAGCGGCGGGATTGGCGCCAGGTTGCGAGGTTTGCGCGCGCGAGATTGTCGAGCACATCAGGGCGAAGGCGGCGAGCGAAGTGCAAAAGATCGCAAGGCGAAGGCGTGTTCCGAAGGAAGTTTGGATTTCTGCAGCGGCGCGGAAGTCCGTCAAAGAGAAATGAGAGGGCAATTCGACCTCTGCGGAAGATCGCGACCCCGAAAACATTAGAATCCCTGCGAGCTCAATTGTGCTGCCAACAAAATACCGGCTCGCGGTGCGTTCTGCTGGCCACAGACCGCCGAGTACGGACAGCGCGGACCGAACGTTATTTGTTAATTTGCATGGCATCAACGGCGGATGCCAACCCCCAGCAAAAAAGTTTCCGCGTGAGTGTTATCCAATAGGCAGGTGCATGTCAAGCACTGCGAGCATTTGTTTCACTAAGACTAGAGCGAGTTAAGGCGCAAATCGCATAAGGTTCTTCGGTGTTGAGATGTTTCTTGACCGACCTCCCATTTTTGTTTAGGCTCGGATAATTCTCAAGTCTCCCTGAGCTGGTTTGGATACGGGGGAACATACGACTGACAATCAGTCAGTCCTCAAAGTCTAATGAGACCGACACGCTAACGGTTCTGCGGGGGTGCTTCGCGGTGTTCTCCCAGTGGGGTGCAAACCCGCACGGGAGGCGAGTTTGTAGCTTATGACTCGGCTGTTCCGCCTCAGCAGCGGCACAAATCATCATTTGGCCATTACAAGAATTCCAACATTTCTCGGTCGGGAGGGGCCTCCGGTTCGCACATGGCTTGGCTTGCGATCGTGGAACTGGGCAAAACGCGTTATTTTGCGAAAAAATATGGCAAGAAAGGGAAATAAGTTTGGAAGCTACAAAGTGTAGAGAGATAAGCTCTTTGTTTTCATGCGTACAACTGGAGTCTGTATTGCTACATTGGGCTCTAAGGGTAAAGGGAAACTCTCGGCTGAGACGCTGTTTCGTCGACCGAGGCGACGGTCTATTAACATCCATGTACTCACCCCTTGCGAAGTAAATCACGGAGAGACTTGTGATATCGCCGCACACAGAGTCTGGACCAACGAATTACCGCACGACACCGAGCTGGGGCGATTGTGTCCAAGGCCGACCGCCGGTTCCCGTCGATGGCGTGCGTGTGATCGGAGTGTTTGAAGGAGAAGGCAGCGGGCCGGAAGTCATACGCGTTTGTCTCGAAGTACTTAGTGCGCTTGAATCGGTCGGTGCCGGCAAATTTCGCGTTTGCCACGGCGGTTTAATCGGCCAGGATGCCGAGGCGCGACACGGTGCCGCGCTTTCCGCCGAAGCGGATCAATTTTGTCGTGAGGTGTTTGCCAATAGCGGGGCTTTGCTACATGGCGCGGGAGGCGGCCGGTTCGTCTACGAATTACGCAAACGCTTCGACCTGTTTTGCAAGATCAGCCCTGTACAGGTTTTCCCCGAAGTGAGGAACTCAGTGCGGCTGAAACCAGAATGTGTCGATGGCGTCGACTTCATTATCGTGCGCGAGAATTGCGCTGGAGTTTACCAAGGTAAGTGGCAGGAAACTTTCGATCCCAACGGACTGCGCACCGCGGAACATTCCTTTTCTTATACTGAAACCGAAGTGCGTCGCATCGTGGAAGTCGCTGCTCGCATAGCACGGCGCCGGCGCGGAACTCTGACGGTCGTGCAGAAAGAAGGTGGCGTGCCCACAATCAGCAAACTGTGGCGCGACATCGCCCTCGAGGTCGCCGATGCGAACGGGATAGAAGTTCAATTCATGAACGTCGATTACGCCGCCTACTACCTGGTTCAGCACCCCAAAGAAATTGATGTAATGGTGGCGCCAAATATGTTTGGCGATGTGATGATCGATGTCACCAGCGTGTTGCTCGGATCGCGAGCGTTGGGTTACTCCGGAAATTTTTCCGCAGACTCAGCGGCAGTTTACCAAACCAATCATGGTGCGGCTCATGACTTGGCCGGGAAAAATGTCGTAAATCCCGTGGGGCAAATCTTGGCGTTGGCAATGCTCCTGCGTGAAAGTTTCGGAATGCTGGAATTCGCCTGCCTGATTGAACGCGCAGTACGCCAGGTTTGGAGCCAGGGCTGGCGCACTCGTGATTTGGAGGAATCGGGATGTCGCTTGGCCGGCACCCGCGAAATGGGGTCATTGGTTGCCGATGCCGTGCTGAATATTTCCCGCAGAATTGAAATCTGATGAAACCTGCACTGATGTTGCTGGATTTGCAATACGACTTCCTGTGTTCTCCAGCTTTGCAGCCGGCGGTGGGTCAGTTGATCGATCAAGCCGCGTCATTGGTTCAACGATGTCGCGAGTCGTCTGTTCCGATCATTCACGTTTGGACCACGGTGCACCGCGATGACGACAGACGAATGCCCCATTGGAAACAAATGGGGAAATGGATTTGCGTCGACGGGACGCCAGGCCACACGACGCCCACAGCGCTCCGTCCCTTGCCATCGGAAATTATCCTCCACAAAACGGTTTTCAGCGCGTTTGCAGACGGCAAGTTGGATAACATCCTGAGTGATCTCGATGTGGACACAATTTGGCTGGCTGGGGTGCACCTACATAGCTGCATCCGCGCCACGGCGCTGGATGCCTACCAGCGCGGATGGAACGTCAAGATTGTGGCCGATGCAGTCGGCAGTTACGATCCACTGCATGCGATCGTTACGCGACGGTACTTGGAATCGCGAGTCGCTCAGTTTGTCGCATGCAGCGACCTCTTCGGCACGCTAGCCAGACCTAGCGATTCATCGAAGGAGGACGTGTCTCGCGCGACCGCCAACGCCAAACGCGCGTGGCTACATTGGCGAAATTCTTCTTTGGACGCCAGGGTAGAATTCTTGGCTCGTCTTGCCGCCTTGGTCGAAACGGAAGTGCCGGCGTTGGGTACCCAAATTGCGACTGAGATCCGCAAGCCGATTCGATACGCAAATGCAGAAGTCAGCCGTGCCGCAGTTCTGGTAAAGGTAGCGTCACGCTATTCGGCCGATCCACTGCAAGAAAAATGTGGCGAGCATTCGAGTTTGCGTTACCGACCGCGCGGCGTGACCGCAATCTTGACGCCTTGGAACAATCCTGTTGCGATCCCGCTCGGCAAGATTGCTCCAGCCTTGCTCTACGGAAATGCAGTTGTCTGGAAGCCTGCGCCAGCGGCCGCTTCGCTGGCCAATCGGCTCTTGAAAATTCTCGAATCTGCGGGCTGCCCGACTGATTTGGTAAGCGTCGTTCATGGCGGCAGCGCGACTGCGGAACATCTATTGGCTGACGAGCGGATTGATGCAGTAATGCTTACTGGTTCGGTGACGACCGGTTACTGCGCACAAGCAATCTGTGCCGAGCGTCACGTTCCATTGCAGGCCGAACTGGGTGGAAACAACGCCGCCATCATCTGGTCAGACACGGACCTAGAAGCCGCAGCATTCGCGGTGGCCGAGGGCGCGTTCGGGTTTGCGGGTCAACGATGCACGGCCAACCGACGCGTCATCGTCGAACGTACCTGCCTGGCTGGATTTATTAAGCACTTGGAACGGGCCCTGGGCTCATTGCATTGCGGGGATGCGCGGGATTCTGAAACGCACGTGGGCCCATTGATTTCTGCCACGAAGCGCGAACAGGTTGCCGGGCTCGTTTCTCGGGCCGAAAGCTCATCGCCAGTGGTCTTGCATGGGCAGTCATTCGACGGTCCAGCGTTTTATCCTCCGACTGTAATCTGCTGTGACGATCCTCGTCATGAATTAGTTCAGGAAGAAACGTTCGGACCGCTCATGGTGCTACAGCCGGCTTCGGATTTTGATCATGCTATGAAGTTGTGTAATGGGGTTCAATATGGACTCGTGGCTGCGTTGTTCAGCAAAAGTCTTGCTAGGCGCACGCAATTTCTCAATGATGCCCAAGCCGGCATTTTGAAGATCAATAGCGCCACCTCAGACGCCGATGCGGAAGCTCCGTTCGGAGGATGGAAAGCATCGGGGATCGGTCCGCCGGAGCATGGGCGCAGCAATCGCGAGGTGTATACGCGTACTCAAGCAGTTTATACTATGATGACTAAGTGATGCTGGCCGGTGTTCGGTCAAAACGAGAAGAAGCGCATGCTTCGCTGTTTTCCGAGCTGGAAGGTGTATCTCACAACAGCATATTCTTGTTCAGCACCATCTTCCGCAGGCGTGAGTCGGTTTCGCGAACGGGAAACACGTTTGGCTGCATAAGGAACTCGCTGAAGTCCGTTCGTCTGACACCCGTGTAGCCTAGCATGAGCTGGAATCGGGGTTTCACCGAATTGCGGCTGCCATAGTGGAAACAAGCCGACGGTTCAATAAACAAAACCGCGCCGCGAGAATGGCAGAATTCGATGATCTGTTTTCGATCCACGACAGAGTAAACCTCTTCGTCGCTGAGGCGGTAGGGGCGCTTCCAATTCCAATAGTTCAGCGTCGCAGCCGCCTTTTGCGAAACGGCGCGTGGCAGGAACGTCCAGGGGCCGTTCTCAACAGTCGTGTCCCGCAGCAGCACAAGCACATACACACTCGGAATGGAATAGTAGTCGATGTGGAGGAGCTGGCTATCGTGTGGCTGGTTTGGTTGGTCGTCGAATGCCGCATTGGATTCGACGAAACGAATTCCGTGGGGAACGGTGGTTGAAAGTGCCGGGATGAAACCTAGATACCGGCTTACCACGGAAAGCACATCGCTCGAAGTGGCAAAATCGAGGAAGGACGGGTATTTCTCGACGTCGGCGTCCGTCCAAACATCTTGGAAATAACTTCTGTACTTGCCCGTTGCCGAAATCCGAACTCCAGCGCGCTCGGCAATGATCTCTTCGGAATCCTTCAAGACGCGGTCGAGGTGTGGCAGCGACATCGAGGTGTCGATCGCCCAACCGTCATTCATTTGTATGGGTGGGCGAGTGACGGGACCATTCTCACCAAGAAGCGCCGAAAACTGGGTCTGATACAATTCACGGCGCCATTTTACCTGCTGGCGAAACCTAAGGCTGTTGTAAGCGCGCGCCAGGCCGGTCGTGTTGACGATACCCAGGCGGGAATTGTGATTCGCCTGCAGCCGTTCTGCCACCCTGCGAAAAAGGATACCCATGTGTTGAGCTCGTACACTAGCGCACTCTGACCGTCCCTGCAAACTTTGTAGATGTAACTCCCTTGCCAGGGATCAAGGCACGAGTGTGTTAAACGGCCAGCAGTTGGCGATCCAAAGTGAGCAGTCGAAGCGTATTCGAAGCATTGTCTAACTTATTCTTTTTCTGTGGTTTATTTGCATCTGAAAGGCTCGCGTTTGAGTTACGATTCAAGTAGTGTAGAGAATTCAGCTGGTGTGATACCAGGCCTCCACAACTGTGCAATCTTATTCCACCGCCTGGTACCATAACCTTCTCACGGTCGACTAGCGCATTCAGCGTCCTCGTAACCCACGCCCCCTGCGATGGTTGGCATGGCTGAATCCATGCAATGGTTTCCAGACAAGAGTCGAGCTAGTTCCCGTAAGTTTGACGATAGATTGGGCATTGCGTCTGATTTTTGCGAAAGAACTGTCGAAAAAGGGAAATCCAGTTGGGGGCTAGGAACTAAGAAGCAGGTAAAGTCTTTGTTTTCATTCTCCAGGATTGGCGGACACCTTGCTAGTTATACCTGGCCCCCAAGGGACAACCGAAACCCCTGCTCGCCTGCGAGCCAACTTTCAGCTCGTTCCGGCCAGACAAGCGCGATGCTGGCCGCTCTGATGATCGGCTTGACACTATGCGGCTAGCCGACATATGGTTTCGCGCAACGATCGAGCCGAAACCCGAAAGCTGAACGCTCGCTTAAAGTCACAAGTTGGGCAAGATTGAGGGTCGTCATGAGCGGTGCCCCCCCTTCGAACGCTGGTTATATTCCTTCCCCGCAGGCTCTGCCCCAGTGTATCGCGTCAACACCAACCACTGAGTTTGCTCCCTTTGAAAAAAATGAAATCGAATCATCTATCTCCGACCGATTCGAGCAACAGGTACGAACATATCCCCACCGCATTGCCGTAAAACTTGGAAACCGAATTGTCACGTATTTGGAGCTTAACGAAATTGCCAATCGAGTTGGCCGAGCCATCCTTGGCCAATCCGAGAAAGCAATGAAGCCTATCGGGCTATTACTTGAGAAGGACGCGCCGATGTTCGCCGCGATGCTCGGCGTTCTAAAAACCGGCGGAGTGTATGTGCCGCTGGATCCAGCACATCCTCATCAAAGACTTCAGCGGCTACTTGCTGATGCCGAAACTGAATTACTTATCACAGACAATAGAAGTTTTCATTTGGCCGAGCGATTGGCGAACAGCGCCATACGGTTGCTTAATATTGATGAAATCCATCCTAGCCCTTCGACTGAAAACATCGGCCTCGCAGTGTCTTGCGACACTCCCTGCTATATCATCTACACTTCCGGGTCCACCGGAGAGCCTAAAGGTGTTGTCCAAAGCCATCGCAGTGTCCTACACGACATCAGATGGCACACTAACAGTCTCCGACTCTCTGCGAATGATCGATTAACACTTCTTGCTTCCTGCGCAACCGGGCAGTCTGTCACTGCCATCTACGCCTCCTTACTCAATGGCGCCACACTCTACCCATTTGATATTCGGAAGGAGGGGTTTTCCGGTCTTACGACTTTGCTGATCGATGAAGAAGTTACTGTCTATCACTCCAGTGCGTCGGTATTTTCCAATTTCGTTGACTCGCTGTCCGGCAATGAGGAATTTCCTAAACTTCGGCTCATCAAACTCGGAGGTGAAGCAGTTTCAAAGAGGGAGCTTGAGATGTACAAAAAACACTTCTCAGCGGGGTGTCTTTTGATCAACTCGCTGGCATCCACCGAAACCAGGACTGTGCGCCAGTACATGATAGACAAGAACACGGTGGTCACAGGGAACATCGTTCCGGTCGGTTACTCAGTCGATGACAAAGAGATTCTTTTGCTGAACGAGAACGGCCAAGAGGTTGGCTTCGATGAGGTGGGCGAAATTTGCATCGATAGCCCCTACCTTGCTATTGGGTATTGGCGGCAGCCGGAGGTAACCTCTGCCGTATTTACGCCGAGTCCTGCCGGGCCTGACCGACGCATATACCGCACCGGTGATCTCGGCCGCATGAATCGACAGAATTGTTTGACTTACCTTGGCCGCAAGGACTCGCGTGTGAAGATCAGCGGTCACACAATTGAGATCGCAGAGGTCGAGGCAGCTCTCCGTGGCGCGGCTGGCATTGCGGACGTGGCGGTCGCAGCGCGTGAACAACGGGGGGAGCAAAGGCTCGTGGCGTATCTGGTGCCGAAGAAGAGCGTGAAGCTAAGTCCGAGCAGTCTGCGCAAGTTCCTGGCAGAGATTTTACCCGATCACATGATCCCTTCGAGTTTTGTGACCTTGGAAGTGCTGCCGAGGACACCGAACGGCAAGGTGGCTAGCGAGGAGCTTCCCGCACCTGAAGCGTCGAGACCTAATTTGGACGCTGCTTTTGTCGCCCCGAGGTCTCCTTTGGAGAAAACTCTGGCGGAGATTTGGACGGAGGTACTCGGGATCTCAGAACTTGGCGTGAATGATAATTTCTTCGATCTCGGCGGGAATTCGTTGATGGCCGCGCAGGTCCTGGCGAGGTTGCAGAAAGTGATGGACTCGGCTGTGCCCATGCGAACCTTTTTTGAGAGCCCGACCTTGGCAGGCCTGGCTCAAGCCTTTGTCCAGCTTCAAGCGGAAAAAAAGAATGGGGCGGGTCGCTCCGGCCTACTGGCTACCGAGAAAGAGTCACGCGATGAGGCAGATGCATCAGCGTCCACAGCGCAGCGATCCATCGCTCGTCGAGGAAACGAAGGGCCTATTCCGCTCTCCTTTCCCCAAGAGCGACTCTGGTTTCTGAATCAGTTTGACGCTACCAGCCCTTGGTACAACATTTGCCGCGCGGTGCACATTAAGGGCAAGCTGGATCGGAATGCACTGCAAAGGGCCCTCGATGATTTAGTAGCGCGGCACGAACCGCTGCGCACTGTGTTCCGATGGATTGATGATTCTCCGGTTCAAGAGGTCCTTGCAAAGTTCGGCCTGACTATAAAGACCATCGACCTCACTCATCTTCAAGGCATTCGACAGGAAGAGGAAGTTTGGCGCCTGCTGAGGGCGGATTCCCGATGCCCGTTTGATCTGTCCAGCGATTTGCCGATTCGCGCCGCAGTCTTGCAGTGCAGCGAAGAAGAATATTGGTTGCTGCTGGTCATGCACCATATCGCGACCGACGGCTGGTCCATGGGAATTTTGTTCAGGGAACTTAGTGATCTGTACGAGAGCTACTCCAGTGGTAATCCGTGCCGGCTACTCGAATTGCCCGTTCAATACACGGATTTCGCCCAGTGGCAACGGGAGTGGCTGCGAGGAGAGGCTCTCGAGAAAGACATCGCCTATTGGAAGGGGCGCCTTGCCGGCGCTTCGCCAGTTCTAGCATTCCCGACTGACCACCCCAGACCAGAACGCCAAAGCCTGACAGGGTCGAGCGAACCCGTATTTCTTTCCGCTAGCTTAACTGACTCTCTACGTATCTTAAGCCGGCGATCGGGAGTCAGCTTGTTTATGACCTTGCTGGCTGCGCTGCAAGTCCTACTTCACCGCTACACCGGAGAAACTGATCTCTGTATCGGTACTGCGGTTGCTAACCGGCCAAAGGTAGAGTTGGAACCGCTGATCGGATTCTTCGTGAATACACTCGTCCTTCGAAACGATCTCTCCGGGGAACCGACTTTCCGGGAACTGCTTCAGCGAGTGCGCGTGATGACCTTAGGAGCCTTCGCGCATCAGGATCTGCCTTTTGAGAAACTAGTCGAAGCCATCCAACCGGAGCGCAGCCTCAAACATTCGCCGCTGTTTCAAATGATGTTCATCCTTAATAACACACCCCGAAAAAGTCTTCGCTTGGCCGGGACAGCTACTGAGGATTTCAAAATCGATAACGGAACCGCGAAATATGATCTGACGCTTTCGCTCAGCGATGCCGGTCCGAACCTGAAGGGACACCTGGAATACAGTACCGAATTATTCGAGCCGGAAACTATCCGGCGAATGCTCGGTCACTATCAGATGTTGCTGGAAGCAGTGGTCCAGAATCCCGATCGACCTATTTCCACTATGCCGATCCTAACAGAGGACGAGCGGCAGCGAATCCTTGTCGAGTGGAATGATACAAGACAGGAACATCCGCTCGGCTGCATTCACGAAATCTTCGAAGCTCAGGTAGAGCGCACGCCCGATGCCGTGGCTGTCGTTGACGAAGACGCGCGCATGACCTACACGGAACTCAACCGCCGCGCAAATCAACTGGCTCATCACCTGATGTCGTTGGGCGTGGGTCCCGAGACACTAGTGGGAGTTTGCCTGGAGCGGTCGGCGCACGCGATTATTGCCCTGCTCGGTATTATGAAGGCAGGCGCGGCCTACTTGCCCCTCGACCCCTCATTCCCAACCGAGCGCCTCGCCTTCATGATCGAAGACTCCGGGGCCGACATATTGATCACTCAGGCTGGGTTCGTTGGGAGATCGCCCGTACCTGCTCCTCGCGTGCTTTGTATAGATCGAGACAGCCTAGCCATAGCGCGCGAGAGCACTGAGAACCTTTCGAGGTCAGTTAACTCCCAGAACCTGGCTTATACGATTTATACGTCAGGTTCAACTGGTAAGCCCAAGGGAGTCGAAGTCACCCACCAAAATGTGGTTAATCTTCTCTGCGCCATGAGCAACAAGCCTGGCCTAAGAGCCAGTGATCGTCTCCTCGCCGTGACGACATTTGCTTTCGACATTGCCGCTCTCGAGCTTTTCCTGCCACTCATGGTCGGTGCGCAGGTAATCCTCGCGAGTAAAGAGGCCACCACCGATGGGAATTTGTTGCTTAAGCTTGCCTCTAATTCCGAGGCTACCGCGATGCAGGCTACACCGGCAACCTGGCGACTCTTACTTGAAGCGGGATGGAAAGGGAAGCCAACCTTGAAGATTCTTTGCGGCGGTGAAGCCTTACCGCGTGAACTCGCAGATGAGCTCGTTTGTTGCGGAGAGGTATGGAACATGTACGGCCCGACGGAAACTACGATTTGGTCTGCAACCTCGAAGGTAGAGGCCGGCACCGGTCCGGTCACCATTGGGTCGCCGATTCAGAACACTCAATTTTACGTTTTAGACAAAAAGAATCAGCCACTTCCTATTGGCGTTCCCGGCGAACTTTACATAGGCGGTGAGGGGGTAACGCGCGGTTATCGAAATCGACCGGAATTGACTGCCGAGAAATTCATTTCCAACCCCTTTCGTACGCAAGCGGCCGATCGTCTCTACAAAACCGGTGATCTCGTGCGCTGGTGTTCGGACGGGAACATCGAGTTTCTTGGTCGACTGGATGATCAGGTCAAAATTCGGGGCTTTCGGATAGAACTTGGTGAGATCGAATCAGTTCTAGCGAAACATCCGGCGGTGAAATCGGCAGCGGTTGCCGTGCGGGAACAGCAGCCGGGAGATAAACGCCTTGTGGCCTATGCAACGCTGAGGGAAAGTTCACCACCCAAGCTTGAGGACTTGCGCAGCTTTCTAAAGACGAAACTGCCCGAATATATGCTGCCATGGAAGTTTGAGTTCTTGGCCACCTTGCCTCTAACTCCTAGCGGGAAGCTCGATCGGAAGGCGCTGCCGACGCCGGAGAGTGCGAGCCGGGAGAAGAGCAGAGAATATGTCGCGCCCCGGACGGATCTCGAGAAAAAGCTGGAACGAATTTGGGCGGAAGTTCTCAAACTGGATCGCGTGAGCATCCACGACAATTTCTTCGAGCTCGGTGGTCATTCGCTAATCGTGGCGCAAGCTGTGTCCAGGGTGCGCAAGCTAATCAACTGCGACGTCCCCATGCGAATCTTTTTTGAAACCTCTTCTTTGGCAGAGCTGGCTCAGGTTGTTGAGAAAATCGCGAAACTTCCCCCTCAAGAGCCTCCCGTCGGGCAGAAGCGCCTTGAGCACGAGGCATTAGTGCGCCCAACGGAGCAATTGATTCATCGACGGGGAAATAACGGACCTATTCCACTGTCCTTTGCCCAGGAGAGGCTGTGGTTTCTAAATCAACTGGATGCCGCCAGTCCGGTCTACAACATTTCTCGCGCCATGCACATCAAGGGCTCGCTGAACCGGGATGCCCTACAGAACGCCCTTCGGGATCTGGTTGCGCGGCATGAACCGTTGCGCACCATCTATCGATGGGTCGACGATCGTCCGGTTCAAGAAGTCCTCCCGACATTCGATTTGACGATCAAAACCGTCGATATCGAAGGTCTAGAAATGGTCTCACAGAAGGATGAAGTTTGGCGTCTGTTGCGAACGGAGTCTCGACGACCCTTTGATTTGTCCCGCGACTTGCCCATCCGCGCCACAATGCTGCGGTGCAAAGAGGATGAAAATTGGTTGCTTCTGGTCATCCACCACATCGCGATAGACGGTTGGTCCATGGGAGTGTTCTCTAGAGAGCTTGGTGACCTGTATGCCGCCTACTGCAACGGCAAACGATGTCAACTCGCCGAATTGCCTGTTCAATACTCCGATTTCGCCCATTGGCAGCGAGAACAGCTGCGCGGCCAAGCGCTCGAAAAGGACCTTGGCTATTGGAAGAAATGCCTTGCTGGCGTTTCGCCTGTTCTAGCAATCCCTACCGACCATCCTAGCCCGGAGCGCACGAGCCTTAGAGGATCGCGCGAACCAGTGCTCCTCTCCTCCAGTTTGACTCAATCGCTCCGCGTTTTGAGCCGGGAAGTGGGAGTCAGCTTGTTTATGACCCTACTAGCTGCCTTACAAGTTTTGCTTCAACGTTATACGGGAGAGACTGATATTTGCGTCGGAACAGCAATGGCTGGCCGGACAGAAGAAGAACTAGAACCCCTCGTTGGATTTTTCGTAAATACCCTGGTTCTTCGGACCGACGTTTCGGGGGAGCCGAGTTTCCGAGAAGTACTTCAGCGAGTCCGAGGCGTGGCCTTGGATGCCTACGGGCACCAGGATCTTCCTTTTGAAAAACTGGTTGAGGCTCTTCAGCCCGAACGCAGTCTCAGGCACTCGCCCTTGTTCCAAGTAATGTTGATCCTCAACAACACCCCTCGCAAGAGTCTTTGCCTGTCGGGAGTAGAGACGGAGGAATTCAAAATCGATAACGGAACCGCTAAATTTGATTTAACACTTTCATTGACCGATGTCGGCTCAAGCTTGAACGGAAATTTGGAATACAGCACGGAATTGTTCGAGGCCGCGACTATCCGACGGATGCTCGGTCATTACCAGGCATTGCTGGAAGCAGTGGTTCAGAATCCCGATCAACCCATCTCCAAGCTTGCCAATCCTAACGGAGCACGAGAGGCGGCAAGTCCTGGTCGAGTGGAACGATACAGCCAGGGAGTATCCCCAGGTCTGCATTCACGAGATTTTCGAAGATGCAAGTAGAGCGGATCCCGAGAACACAGCGGTGCTTGACGACAACGTGGGCATGACCTATCTGGAACTCAACCAGCGCGCAAATCAGTTGGCTCATCACTTGCTCTCGTTGGGTGTGGGACCTGAGACATTGGTGGGCATTCACCTGCAGCGCTCAGCACAAACTTTCGTTGCAATGCTGGGCATCCTCAAGGCTGGTGCGGCATACTTGCCCCTAGACCCATCGTATCCGAAACAGCGCCTCGCTTTTATGCTCGAAGATTCCGGGGCCGAAGTATTGCTAACGCAGAGTGAATTGATGGGTAATTTGCCTCTTTCCGATGCCCGCGTGGTGTGCATAGACCGAGACAGCGCGGCGATTGCGCGCACGATACTGAGAATTCTGTTCGCACGGTGAGTCCTCAGAACCTGGCGTATATGATCTATACCTCGGGGTCGACAGGCAAACCCAAGGGCGTCATGGCAACTCACCGCGCGACGGTGAATCGTTTCAACTGGATGTGGACTAAGTACCCGTTTGAAGCCGAAGAAATCGTCTGTCAGAAAACGCCGGTCAGCTTTGTGGATTCGGTTTGGGAGATATTTGGTGCACTCCTAAAGGGAGTTCCTACAGTCGTCATTCGAGACGAGGTGGTCAAGGATCCGCAAGCGCTCGTCCAAAAACTGGCCGCCGTACCAGTTACGCGCGTTGTTCTCGTGCCTTCGCTCCTTGAAGCGATTCTGGAGGCCATTCCAGATCTTTCTCGACACTCTGCCCCGACTGAAGTATTGCGTGTTGAGCGGCGAAGCCCTTTCAGCAGATCTCGCGAATCGCTTCCGCAAGAGCCTGCCTGAATGTGTGCTCTTGAATCTTTATGGTTCCACCGAGGTGGCTGGCGACGCGACTTGCTACGAAATGGCGAATTACCCTGTTGCGTCGCCTGTTCCCATCGGCCGGCCGATTGCCAACACTCAGATACATATTCTTGATCGCCACCTGGAACCCGTACCGATTGGGGTCTCGGGCGAATTGCATGTTGGCGGAGAAGGTCTCGCGCGTGGCTATCGGAATCGAGCGGAGTCGACAGCCGAGAAATTCATTCCTGACCCGTTTAGTCCCGGAGCCGAGCGCTCGCCTGTACAAGACGGGCGATTTAGCGCGCTACCGTTCGGACGGAAACATCGAGTTCCTCGGCCGGCGAGATGATCAGGTCAAGATTAGGGGATTCCGCATAGAACTTGGCGAGATCGAGGCGGCTTTGACGAAACATCCGGCGCTGAAAGCCGCGGCCGTCGTAGTTAGAGAGGAGTCTCCAGGTGATAAACGGTTGGTGGCCTATGCGACTCTCCGGGAAAACTCGTGGCCGACCGCCGCAGACTTGCGCAGCTTTCTAAGAGCGACACTCCCTGAATACATGCTGCCGTGGAAATTCGAGTTTTTAGTTGAGATGCCACTCACCCCAAGCGGAAAGGTTGACCGCCGAGGACTCCCAGCATCGGGAAATTCTAGGTCCGAAAGAAACGGGGAATACGTGGCGCCTCGGACGGATCTGGAGAGAAAGCTCGCACGAATCTGGGCGGAAGTTCTGAAACTGGATCGCGTCAGCATCCACGATAATTTCTTTGACCTGGGCGGATATTCGCTCCTTGCTGTAAAACTAATCAAGGCAGTCGAGAAGTTCTCAATAGGAAAGATATCTCTCGCCTCTCTGTTTCGAGCACCAACAATTAGCGAGCTTGCTATGCTTCTTTCAACCTCCCATCGTCGGGAAGGAGCCGATGGCATAATTCCAATCCAGCCCGAAGGGTCGAGACCCCCATTTTTTTGCGTTGGTGCTGGTCCTTTGTTTAGGCCCTTGGCTCTTCGGCTAGGGAGTGATCAACCGTTCCTTGGTCTGGGCATTGCGAGGTCAGAAATGCAGGCTTTACGTGCTCCCTTTTTGTTAGAAGACATCGCCGCTTGCCTTGTTCGTAAGTTGGTCTCCGCCCAGCCGACCGGCCCATATTTCATAGGCGGCTGGTGCGCCTCCGGGTTACTTGCCTACGAAGTCGCGCAGCAGCTGCGCGCAAAAGGGGAGAACGTGGCTGCGTTAGTGTTGTTCGAAACAGTAAATAACGTCAAGCGTCGAGAATACTTGAAATCGCAAGGATTCCGCAGTCGATTTCGCCGCCAAGTCGGTAAGCTCAGACGTTTTCGGAAGAACCAGTCGAAACTCAGTTGGCAGGAACGTTGGGCAGACTTCTGCCGGGCATTGGATTCCCGACAGAAGAAAATGAGAGGCAAGCTGTGGCACTCCTACCATAAGTTTCGCTGGGCCATTGATAAACAATTCGGTGATAGGTCCGCGCAATTCTTTAAGACATACATCGCCATCCTCAATTATCGGCCGAAGCCGTACCCGGGACGTGTTATTCAATTCTGGAGTGCGACCTCAGAACTCGAACCGATGGTTCAAAGTCGCGAATTGAGCTGGCATGAACAGCTGGTCGGACACTCAGAGGTCCATTATGTCCCTGGAAGTCATAGGCATATGTTTCTCGAACCGAATGTTGCAGTCTTGGCGACCATCCTGGAGAGATGTCTTTCGCCGGCTCGGGAGATAGACAGAAAATATAGTTCTCGGATTCTCCAAAACAGTGAGCCCACAAGGAACTAATCAACGAACATCCGACTAGCCTGACCACGGTGAAAGAAAAGTGGCATGAATAGGGAACAATAAGGAATGCTAGCCTTCAATACCTCTCCGAGGGCTGGTCGCTGGGCTTTCTTAAATGCGCTTGGCTGGCCATTTCTTGCGAATCGCAAAGGAAAGTCCAATTAGACCCGTGCCGAATAACAACATACTAGAAGGCTCAGGAGTGGATGTAACTTGGGGCGGGTCGATCAAAAACTCCTGTCCGTAAGTTCCGATGGGGGTGAGAATCTCCCAACCTTTCCCACTAAACAACCCATCATCCACTGCGGTCAAGGCTTGCCCAACAAAGGTAGAGCTCATGGCGTATGGGCTAACCGCGCCAGTAAAACTCCAAATCGCCCATTGGTACTCTGCTTTCGTCGTATCTGCCTTCGTCGTATTACCAGTCACGGATTCCATCTGAGTAATGAGCCACGCCATCTCAAGGTATTCGGTCTTATTGTCCAGACGCGTGGAACCAAATGCGCTTTTCGGAGAGTTCAGGTTTAGCGCGGTGACGTACCAAGTCTTACCGCCTGTGATGTCGTGGGTGAAATCCACGCAATAGAATTCCTCAGCCTTGTCGTTGAGAGTTCCACCATAGGGAGGAATTCCCACTCCGTGATCTCCGAATGCGAATTGACCATTAAAATAGACAGTATCTATGTTTTTGCTACCCGCTCTCGCGGGAGCCAAAACTAGCAGTACTAACGGCAGCACCAAACATATGCGTTTCAATGAGTTCACGATACCCCCAGTCAAGAATGCAAAAATGTACATTCCGCCAAGACCGTGCCTGCAATGCGTATGCCACTTCTATCCAGCAAGTAAGTCCATTGGAATCAGCAACTCAGCAGTGTCATACTCTGACTGTCATGAAAGGACTTTCATCTTATCGCCAATTTTTTGCACGTAAGTTCCGCAGTTTCACTGGTTTCCGGCGAGCAGTGGCTGCCCCAGAAAGAAGTGAGGCCTCAACAACGGTCAGCCCCACGCCATCGTCCCTTCTCTTTTCGGCAGTCCATGGATTGAAACCCGCGTGAAGGGAACTGAGGCCTTTAATCTGTTTGCGTGCCGGGACTCGGATCGACCAAAAAATTTGAATGTGTCTGAACGACGGTTTACGGACAATAGGATGGCAATTCTGGAAGCGTAAAATTCGCAACCGCGTCGAAAGCTCGATCGGAAAAGGTCTTGTCTCGTCTTATTTGTTTATCGCTTCTAGGATGTGCCTGGCGTCTGCTGCATTGGCGAAGTCCGGTTGCAATTTCAGAGCACTTTCCAGTGAACGTTCGGCATCGGCTTTCTGGCCTGCACCGTAATATGCAACGCCCAGATGATAACTGTAGGAAGCATTCTTGGGGTCTTCTTGGACGCTGTCACGCAAGAGCTGAATCGCGGTGCCATAAATCTGTTTCTTTACAAGAATCCAAGCGAGAGTATCCGAGATGTTGGGGTCGTTGGGATCGGCGGCTTTAGCTTCTTGTGCAAGCTTCAAGGCCATATCGAGATTGCCGCCATGCTCGGCATAAACCCAGGCCAAGTTATTTTTCGCAATCACGTTCGTAGGGGCTAGTTGCAAGGCTTTCGAATAATAATTTTCGGCTGCATTCCAATCCCCTTGGAGTTCGGCGATTTGGCCCATACGCACTTGGGCCTCGACAGATTGAGGTTGAGAGCGAGCAAGCTTTGAGAGCTGACTCATTCGCCTCATCCAAGTGCCCTTGATATTTCTCGAGATCACTCAAGAGTAATTGCGCGCCGGTTAGGCTGGGATCGATGTCGATGGCCGTTTTGAGCGAGCTCTCCTGCGTCGCTAGTGCGACCAGCCAAAACTTGTAATTGCCCAAGAACTTCGTAACCCGGCGCCCATTTGGGGCTGGCGTGAACATAGGCCTCGACTTCGGCCAATCCTTCGTCCGGCTTTTTCATCGCCATTTTCGACGCGCCCAAAATGTAGAGGCTGTCCTTCGAGGCGGATTCGTAACCAAGAGATTGCTTCGCAAAATCATGTGCTTCTTCGAACCGTTTTTGAGCAAATTTCGCTTTGGCCAAGGCCTGGTAAATCATTGCTCGCGCAGGACCTTGAGGAAACTCGTCGACAAGAGGCATCGTCTCTTTTTCCGCCTCATCAAAGCGTCCCTGTTCCACCAGAGCGAGAGTACGAACTAAATAAGGGTCGACGACCTGGGGCTTCTGCTCTACTGATTTTTCGATTGTCGCGATGGCCTTATCTGGCTTACCTTCTTGCAGTAGAAGGTTTGCTAAAGCCAAATGCGCGGGTAAATAATTCGGTTCGAGCTGCGTCGCTTTGTTCAGAGCGTCTTCGGCAAGCTCCGCTTTACGTTCTTGCAGGTAAGCCAATCCCAGAAAATACAGTGGCAAAGCCGATTGAGGGTCGAGTTGAACAGCGTGCTGCAAGTCTTTGATGCCCTCGTCGATCTGGCCCTTTTGGATGCGCAAGCGTCCTCGAAAGAGAACGGTCTTAAGATCGTTTGGATTCTTCTTAGCTGACGGCGTTCACGAGCTCTTCGGCGCTCGCTGTATTGCCCTGCTCGATGTACACGGATGCCAATTGGAGAGAGTTCTGAATGTCATCCGGATGTTGTTTGAGAATATTCTGATATTCCTTTATCGCTGCTTGGAAATTACCAGATGTCACGTAGTAGCGAGCGAGCGCGCCGCGGTTTTCCGGATCGCCGTCACCCTGTTTAGCTATTTGCCGGAAAACTTCTTCAGCTTCCGGACCACGCTTTTGAGCCATTAGATAAGTGGCCAGCAGGTAGCGCGCTGGAATGCTTTGGGGGTTTCGTTCAAGGGCTTGTCGAATAACCTTTTCAGCTCCAGTCAAATCACCACGCCTTGCCATTAAAGCGGCCAAGGCGGTAACCGGCGGAAGAAAGTCAGGTTTGTATGCGATGGCCTTCAACAGGCTTTCTTCACTCTCCGAACTCTTCTGGTCGGAAAGTTGAACCATCGCCTTTAAATACCATGCCTGGCTGTTCGTTGGATCAATCTGCAGGACATGATCTGTCGTGGATCGCGCGAGATTTGCGTCTTTCAGAACCAACGAACTCTCGGCCAGAGTCATTAGCGCCTGGGTGTCGTCCGGGTACTTCCCAACCAGCGTATGCGCTAGGTCTCGCGCTCCAGCAAAATCGTGAGCCTTGAGCCTGAGATCGGCCATCATCTCCTGAGCCTCGCGATTATTTGGATCGTTTTGGCCTACGAAACTCAACTGCTGATATGCGCTAAGAAATTCGCTCCGATCCACGAAGATCTTGGACAGTGCGACATGAGCCTTGGGGTTGGCCGGATTCAGTTGTATAGCTCGGCGGTACTCAACAATTGCCTCGTTTGTCTTGCCTTGCGCCGCCATAGTGTTCCGCCTGCTCGAAATGCCGTTTGGACCTCTCTTGGGCGCTGCCACAACCCATGCCAAATGCAATGCAAGCAGACAGAAGAGTACACAAATAGGAGGGAGGTCCTAGGTTCGGACGAATCTTGTTTCAGGGCCTTTAGGTTTCAAAGCACGACTCCTAATATGATATCTCGGTCGATATAACACTGTACAGAGCAAGCGACCTTCCATGTTCGCCTGTGGGCGACGCTTTAAGTAAAAGAAAATAGGCAAGATATTTGAATCATTAGGTCGTCTTACACGCCGTCTAAATATGGACGGAAACGTTTTTCCACAATGTAGGCCTCGAATCCACTTTGCATCGGCCTGACAGCAGCGACAGGAGACTCTGACTGCTTACCTGAAAGGTTCGAAGCGCACTCTCAATTGGGCAAGAATACTGGCAGAACGGGAGCGATTTCCTGTGCAAACTTCACCATCGCCGGGAAGCTCTGAGTATCTCCCGGGACTCGAACCGCGGTAATTCGAATTAATGCGCCGTCAGTGCGTCCTTTTGTAATGCCGTCCCAAACCAGATAAATTTTTCCAAGATACTCACTAGCGAACCTGCGACCATGTGCCTGGTACCAGTACAGAACATCTTGTTGCACCCCGTCCTTCTCAATAACGTAGTGATTCGCTGGAATCCTGAGTCGGGATTGTCCGGAGCGAGGATTCGAATGGCTCCCGACGAAACGGGTTCCCAGCCACGGCGCCAGGCAGGCAGTTCTTTGGAGAGTGGAGTGCATCGCCGCTTCGTTGCGAACGATAGTAAACGATAAAGAGATTGACCTGGGTGCTTGCAGTATTATTGCGATAATCCCGCAACAGATAATTGTCAGCGCGGAGAACCTCTTTCGTTCTTTCACTCAAATCGGGCAGATCTTTTCCGGACCACTCTCCTAGTTGAGTAGGAAATGCTCCAAAATCGCTGCGCACCGGTACCGGATGCCCGTGGGAAACCCAACGCAAGTCCGCCGTGGTCAATAAGAGTAAGCCGATTAAACAACCGAAACGAAGCTTGTCCGTCATGCTGGCGTTCCTACCGGTTTACGAGGCTCGAACCGGCGCAGTATAGCCACGACCCCCAGCACCAGCCCGAGACAACCCACGAATAGAACTAAACCAGAAAAAGTGTGGAAAACACCTTCGGCCCAGCGTGCGCCCAAGTAATTGCCAGCAAGACCGGTGGCCGCGATACGCAGGGCATTCATACCTAAAGCAATCGGCACCGCGGTGATTGCCAGGATCCATCGCGAGCGCACAGACATATTCAGCAGGTACCCCATCAAAACTGCAAACGCAAGCATGGAGATGACTGAACGAATCCCTGAGCAAGCCTCCACTACGCCCGCGGTAAAGTTCGCCATGTAGATGACATTTCCTTCGCACACACTCGGAACGCGGAGCAGATCCAAGATGCTCACCGCGAGCCTCGTTGCCAGTAGCTGCATTGGAAACATGATGGAGTAAAAAATAATCGCCGGCAAAGGAATCATGAACAAAAGCCAGACAATAGGAAACGCCACAAGTCGTAACATCTTTGTTCCAAACAGAAATAAAGTGATTCCGCATAGCAGCACAAGCAACGACGTGTGCGCCACGAAGTACTCCGCTCCTAGTGTCCCCGCTGCGAGTTGGAGCAACGCTAACAGCACAATCACAATCCCCCACGAACGGGGCGATACTTCTGTGCTCGCGAGTTCATGCCTTTGCCGCCATAGCATCCACAGGAACGCTATTGGTACGAAGAACCCGTGTGAGTAGTTTTCGTCGGTCGACCACACAGAGAACAATTGCTCGAAATTGGAGGCGTAGAGCACTGCTATCGCCGCGATGGTAGCGAGCAACGGCCATCGGTGCGAGCGGACCCATTCGCCCGCACGAACAGGAGAAGCGGGACGCTCTATTGCTCCGAAGGTCTCTATGGCTGATAGGCTCAAGGAAACTCCAAATAGGTTAAGACCGCACAGAATTCGCTTTCTGCATTGCACGTGCCGTTCCAAAGGCCGACAAGCGCGGAGCTAAATCGCTAGGCTTAAATCATACTACATAAGAAGGTTGAGCCGACGGAAGTGATCTGGGGGCAGATCACCTCCCCTCACTCTCTAGATAAAGTTGGAGACCCCGGGGAAGTGCGCTTCCTTAGGTTGGCAATCGTTTTAACTTTTGGTTATAGAGATGTTTTATCGACTCAGATCGGCGATGAGGAGGCTCGAGGGAGCAGCACTCTGAAGGGCAAGAGAAATAATCACAATAGAATTTCAAGCAGGGAAGATGACATCTCAGCGAAACTAAACCACCGAAAACGAAAACCCGGCCAGTGAGTGGCCGGGTGTAGGGATCGCTAAAAAATGGAGATATTAGACTGGCTGCCTTGAATTCCAGCGCTTCTTGGCGAAGCCAATTGCGGGCGCCAAGGACAGAAACAGCAGCAGGGTGCTCGGTTCCGGTGTTGCGCCCGAGATATTTATCCCGATTATGCTGCCGCTGTCGAGCATTTGCATCGGCATTCCTTTAGTTTTTATCTCGAACAATACTGTACCCGACGAGGTTACGAGCGCACCAGAACCAATGCACACACCGCCTATGGTGCTTACGAAGATATCCGAACTACAGGTGAACGGCATCGCCTAGCTCAGAAGTTGGGCCCGTTACGGGAATACCAGTGACCTCGACCCACATATTCTTTATAGACGCCGGTGGTCCTACGTACTCATATCCAATTATTCCCATGCCGATATCCGCGAAGGGAATATCCAACGGAGTGGCTTTGAACTGTACGGATTTGCCAAAAATAATCGCGTCGCATTTGGGGCAACGGTTGATCGTGACCGAGGGGTCAGTACCGTTGTGGGCAATAGAACCTGCTTTTACTGCTGCCGCCGACATCGCAACCAGCACCGCCATGCAAAGTATCTTTGCGAATCTCATAAACATGCCTCCGAGGCGCAATGTGATATCAGCAGCGGAATACCTATAGCACATTTAATACCAAAAAGGAAGTGCGCACTGTCCAGCGTAACTTGCTTGTTTTCTTTGACGAGAGAGCTCTTCGCAAGACGAGGTTATTGATTGTATGCAACTTATTTCACAATCTCGGTAAGGCGCAGCCGCGAATGGTATAACAGCCCGCATGACAAGAGCGTCTGAAGAGCCGGCCGTAGTCGGGGTAATTCGAGCCATTTTGATGGGGTTCTGCACAGTTGGCGCGCCTGCCGAGCATGCTGAGCCGTCCAGTTGCGGCAACAGGCAACACGAAACCGATAGTAGCGTCCGGGCACAATAATCTCACGAACGCTTTTCTCTAGCAGTGGTGGCGATGGGCTATCATCGTGCTAATCTTCTCAGCTTAAGGATATTAACTCGATAGAGATTGGTAGGAACAAAATTCGTAACACAAACTAATGAAAATATCTCAAAAAGGCCTCTACGCTCTTCAAGCCCTGATCTTTTTGGCTCGTCGGTACGAAAAAGGCGCCATCAAGATACGCGAAGTTGCAGCTACCGAAGATTTGCCCGAAAAGTTCCTGGAATTGATCCTCCTTGAACTGAAGCATGCACGCATCGTAGAGAGCGAGCGCGGCGCCAGAGGCGGCTATCGCCTCAAGCGGCCGCCTTCGAAGATATTTCTTGGAGAAATCATCCGTACGATCGATGGCCCGCTAGCCCCTTTCGAGGATGCCGAAGGATTGCGTCGCCATGTTGAGCAGGACAAAAAGCACAGTGCGCTCTTTCGCGTTCTCTTGTCGGTTCGGAATGCCGCAGCTGGCATTCTGGATCACACTTCATTGGCGGACATTTGCGACGATAAGCGTTAACGAAAAATTTAGGATTTTTGGGGAACGAAAAGGCCGGATCCTTTTAGAATCTAAAATGATGCTAAAGTCAGCCCACGAGCCAGAGAAATCATGAATGAACATTCCGAGATGTCGCGCCGCAAATTGCTGCACACAGCGGCGATCGCGGCCGTTGCAGTAGCGAGCGCCGGATTTGGCGCCATCACAAATGTGTTCGGTCACCAATCTGGGGTTCCCGGCGATGAGAGGCTTCTCCCCACATTCACAGGCCCATCGCAGAATCCGTACTGGAATTCGGTTGGGCCAGCAGTTCAGTATCCCCAGAAAGTCCCCTTGGTGCTGCTCACCGACCGCCCGGTGCAGCTCGAAACTTCGCGTCATTACTTCGAAACGGCTTTCACGCCCAACGAAGCCTTCTACGTTCGCTGGCACTTGGACGAAATTCCGAATAGCGTCGATTTGGCGACTTGGCGTTTAAGCATAGAGGGCAGCGTGGAACGCCCGTTGAAATTTTCGATGAGCGATCTGACCAGTAAGTTCAAACCCGTCAGCGTAGCGGCAGTTAACCAATGCTCCGGAAACAGCCGCAGCAAGTTCCAGCCTCGCGTCCCCGGCGGACAATGGGGCCACGGCGCTATGGGCAACGCGAAGTGGACCGGCGTGCCTTTGCGGGAACTGCTCGACGCCGCAAAAATAAAACAAGATGCGTTGTTCGTTCAATTTCAAGGCCTGGATAAAGGTAAAGGACCCGAAGGGCATGGCTCGCACGAGTTTCTGAAATCACTCGATTTGAAGAATCCCGTTCTCGACGATTGTATTGTCGCGTACGCCATGAATGACGAGCCGCTGCCGATGTTAAATGGATTTCCCGTGCGCCTTGTTGTTCCCGGTTATTTCGCCACGTATTGGCTGAAAGGGCTCAGTTGGATTCGCGTCCTGGACAAGCCGGATGAAAACTTCTGGATGAAGACTGGATACCGCGTTCCCGATACACCGCGGGGAAATACCACACCAGAAGAGGTAAAGGCGGGAAGTGTAAAGACCGTGCCCATTAGCCGTATGCCAGTGCGCTCGTTCATTGTGACGCCTGACGGGGTAACCAAGCTCGTAGCGCAATTGCCTTTAACGATTCGCGGGATCGCGTTCAGTGGTTACGGCTCGGTGCAAAAAATGGAAATCTCCATTACCGAATCTTTTTCCGCTGTATCCGGACTTACCACTAAATCCTGGATTCCCGCTAACCTTGGCGAAGATCACGGCCCGTTTTCTTTCCGCACGTGGTCTTATGTTTGGACGCCGCCAAAGCCAGGTCGCTACTTCATATTTGCGCGCGCCACCGACGCCAAGGGAAACGTCCAGCCTGACGATGGGGTCTGGAATCCCGGTGGGTATCTGTGGAATCGCGTCGAGATGCAAGAGGTCGAGGTAGGACGCTCCAGTTGAGAGCTCACATGAAACGGACCACGATTTGGTTTATCGCGTTCTTAGCGGCATTAGCTGCCGCGGCAGGCAGTTTGGTCTACGCTCAATTCGACGCTGGCTATTATTCTCAGCGAAATCCCGGAGCTATTGCGCAGCCTGCTCCGCTGAAGGAAACCGACGGCGCAACTTACGCCGTCACGGCCTATCCTCTGTATCCTCCTGAATTAGCTGCAGGGCCGGGCCGCGAAGAGGTCCAATCCTATTGCAGCACCTGCCACAGCACGCGCTACATCACCATGCAGCCGCCGCTGCCCCCCGAAACGTGGACCGCGGAAGTAAATAAAATGGTGAAAGTTATGGGCCAACCGATTCCTGAAGACGTCCAACCCGTAATCATTAAATATTTGCAAATGCATTACGCAGTCGAAACTCGCAAGCCCTGACTTCTAGAGTTACGCGAGCCTCACCGTGAACGAATTTCCATGCTTGCTCTTGGTAAAAACCCGTACCGGAAACTAATGAATTGTACCCGTCGTGGTCACTGATGTAGGACTCATACCCGCCGCAACTCCGAGTTCGCCAGAGATTACGGTTAGGTCTCCGGAAGTTTGATCAATGGTATAGGCCGTGATGTTATTTGCGCCAGTATTCGCCACGTACGCGAATTTGCCCGAAGGATCCACCGCTATCGAAAGAGGTGAGGTTTCTCCGTCGGCGAAGGGCGAATCCGCCAGAACGGTTAAAACGCCGGTAGTGGAATCAATGCTGAGCCCGGCGACGTCATTGACAGCGGCCTGCGTCGCGTAAACGAATTGGCCTAACGGATCCGTCGCTGCCGAAAAGTTGCCAGCACTCAAGGACGAGCTATAGGAGAGAAATGTTAGCGCGCCCGTAGTGGCGTCAATTGCGAACGACGACATGTAGTATCCAGAGTTGACCATATCCTCGTTTGCCACGTAAGCGAAACGTCCTGAAGGGTCCACTGCCAGTGAACCGGGGAAGTTCACTTCGGAGGTGAATGGCGAGCCGCTGATCTCAGCCAGGGCGCCAGTGCTGGGGTTAATGGTAAGCGCGGAGATGCTACCGGCTCCTCCAGCGAGAGATGAGCTCGCCACTAGACGAATTGTCCTGAAGGGTCCACTGTAACCGCGGTAGGTCCCTCTCCCGTCGAGCACGTCGAGCAGCTGATTGCTTTAAGGGCCCCCGTATCGGAATCGATGGTATATGCCGACACAGTATTGGAACCTTCGTTCGCCACATAAGCAAATTTTCCCGCAGGGTCTACTGCCACAGAGTATGGAGACTGTCCCGCCGGGAAGGGCGAGCCGCTGACCGCAGTTAGGTGGCCGCTGCTGGCATTGATGGTGTACGCCGAAACGTTGCCGGCACCGGTGTTGGGACCTTGATTTGCCACGTAGGCGAACTTGGGCGTGTATGTTACAGCGGCGCTTCCGCCCGCTAATACCACGGGCCCGGGTCCTTGTTGCGTGCGCGCCTTGTTCAACAGAGTCAGAGCCCCGTCGCCGGCTATGGCGTAAGTCCAAACCTCGTTGGAATTTGGTTGCGATTTTTCGCTGAAATTCGTATTCGTCACGTACAGTAGCGTGCCGTCGGGATCTACGGTCGCGTAGGCAGGTTGATATCCTGCAGCAAAAGGCGAGCCTGTAACTGGCTTAACGACGCCCGTGGTGGTGTTAACGCTTAGGGCCACAATGGTTCCCGGCGTATTGTCTCCGACTACATAGATAAATTTTCCAGATGGAGTTATTACCAAAGAGAAAACACCGGCGCCGCCCATTGCGAAAGGGGATCCAGCCACTTCGGTAGGAATGCCCGTAGTGGGATCGATACTGAATGCGGTAATTTGAGTGCCATTGCCGAAACCGACGTAGCCAAATTCACCGGAAGGAGCTATAGCCAGCCCGAACGCACCGGAGCCGACCAGAAAGGGCGAACCGGGCATTAGAGTCAGGGCACCAGTGGTAGGGTTGATCGTATAGCCTGAGACATCCCCACCCGGACTGTCGTCTAAATTGTTGGCGTAGGCGAATCTGCCAGTGGGATCTATCGCTACTGAGCCCGGATCATCCCCGGCTGGGAAAGGTGAGCTAGGCACGGGAGTGAGCGCTCCGGTATCACCATTAATGGTGTACGCCGAAATGTTGTTGGAGGTTTGGTTCGCGACGTAAACGAACTTGCCTGACGGGTCTATCGTTATCGACTGGGGAAGTTCTCCCGTCGCCCAGGGTGAGCCCGATACCTGGGTTAGTTGGCCGGTCGTGGCGTTGATCGTGTAGGCTGAGATGGTGTTGCTAGTGGCCCCGACAGCGTAGGCGAATCGCCCCGAGGGATCCACCGCCTGTACCGCCTCCGCCAACTCGTAGCCGTTGCTCCGCAATTGGCCAGTCTTCAGGTTTACTGTGTAAATGGAAGCAGTTTCAATGCTATCAGCGGAATTGGAAACGTAGGCGAAACGGGACACGAGATAACTGCTACCGGAGAGGTCCACGATCTGCGGGCTGTTCGTGGCGCTGTCAGTGATGATGAGGGAACCAGAGACGGACCCGCCGCGAGTTGGAGCGAACGAAACGCTAATGGTGCAGGTCTTACCCACCGCGATACTTGAGTCGCAAGTATCGGTCTCTTTGAAATCCGTGCTGGGGACGATGCTGTTCACGCTGATAGCGGAACTGGAATTGTTCGTCACCGTCAATTTATGGACGCTGCTGGTCGTGTCCACTTGCTGCGGCGAGAAAACGACGCTGGAGGGCGAAAACGTCACTTGGCCGATCCCCGTGCCGGTGAGGCTAACGACTTGAGGGCTGTTCGCACCGGAATAGCTGACGCTGACGCTTCCATCGATGGCGCCCAAAACCGCGGGAGAAAACTGCAGCGTCTATGGTGCAACTGGCGCCGCCGGCAAGGCTGCTGCTGCAAGCTCCAGACGCTGGGCTTTCATTTTAATAGCCCTGACAGTCGCGGGTGGATATCTGTTGCGCGAGCACCTAAGGCGATCGGCCCACGCATCTACAAGCCGGGCGACACTCGCAGTGTTACCGTTTGAAAATCTAAGTAGCGAAGCGGATCAACAATATTTCGCCGATGGTTTTACCGAGGAAATGATCACGCAGCTGGGAGACCTGGATCCCGCCAAGCTCGCCATTATCGCTCGCGTCTCCGCTATGAAATACAAAGGCGCGGGGAAAAATGCGAGAGAGATCGGGCAGGAACTGGGCGCGGATTACATTTTGCAAGGAAGCGTGACGCGTGACGCCGATCGCGTGCGCATCACCGCTCAACTGATTCAAACGCGGGACCAAACGACTTTGTGGGCCCGGGACTATGATCGCGGCGTTCGCGACATATTATCGCTGCAAAGCGATGTAGCCGGAGCGATCGCAAGCGAAATCAAATTAAAGTTGAGTCCCGAGGAAAGCGCTCGCCTGGCGATCCCGCACCCCATTGATCCGCACGCATATGAACTGGTTCTGAAAGGACGATACTTCTGGAACAAACGTGGCGAAGCCAACTTCGTAAAAGCCATCGACTACTTCCAGCAGGCGATCGCCAGCGACCCGAAGTATGCTCCGGCCTACGCCGGACTTGCGGACGCCTATGCCCTGCTTGGCTCTTCGCCGAATTCTGCCATTCCGCGCAGCGACGCCATGCCCAAAGCCAAAGCGGCGGCGATGAAAGCATTGCAGCTCGATGAATCTTTAGCCGACGCTCACACTTCTCTGGCGTTCGTCAAAATGCATTACGAATGGGACTGGCCCGGCGCCGAGAAGGAATTCCAGCGCGCCCTGAACCTAAACCCAAACTACGCGACAGCACATGAGTGGTACGCCTTCTGGTTTACGGCTCAGGGCCGCACGGACAAGGCCCTCGAGCAATTGGCTTACGCTCAAAAAGCCGACCCTCTCTCCCTGATCATTAAAGCGGACACTGCCGAGATGCTCAACTATTCTGGCCAGTACGCCAAATCTCAGCAGGAAGCCCAAAAAGCGTTGGACATGGACCCTAATTTCCTCCCGGCATATTTGTGCCTGGCAGATGTTCACGTCGGAACCAAGGATTATCAGAGCGCGATCGCTGACCTCCAGAAAGCCCTTAGCATTGCGCCGGATGACAGTTGGACTCTGGCCCGGCTGGGCGCCACTTTCGCCGGTGCGGGCGAGAGAAACAAAGCTGAAATTATCTTGCAAGGAATGCTCAGGGATTCGAAAACCCGGGGAGATCTGGCGATGAACATTGCGCAAATTTACTCCGTCCTGGGAGAAGACGATCAAGCGCTCGCTTATTTAGAGAAGGCATATCAATACCGCGAGGGCGGACTGATTCTGGTGAATGTCCGACCTGAGTTCCAGCATCTTCATTCTGATGCGCGATTCATTGACCTGACGCACCGCGTCGGCTTGCCTGCACCGAGACAATAAGCTCCCAGTCTCGGAGATAAATCCAGTTTACTAGTCCCAAAAATCCGGAACAGGCACCTCGAATCCGATCACCACGGCAGTCCTTTGCAGATATTTCGATCGTTCCGCAACGACATGGCATTCATGCTCTTTTTGGTTTACCTTGTTGATCAGAAGGAGGCGTTGGCCACGGCTCACCGGGGAGTTTAGAGTGATCAGTCCGCCGCCGGCGTTCACGCGAAGCGCTTCGGTTCCTTCATGGAAAGGTTCACTTTCGATTGTGCGTCCATAGACCAATACCGGCAGATACACCCACGACTCGATCACCGTGTCTGCGGTCTGAAATCTGCTCAGCTATATCGTGGACCACTTCCGAGCGAGATACGGCCGCTGCTTGCGCTTCGGCTTCCTTCAGCATGTCCCAGATTTTGCTCAAAGCTTTCTCAGCTCCCGCGGGTTCGCATCATGTTCCATTGTAACTCAAACCTCGGCGAAGCTCGTTAAGGCGCGCACTAAAACCGCCGCATATGTCTAAAGACATATTAAGTTTGCTAACGGTTGCGGACAAGCCTGCGATGGCGGATAATTCAGCCACTGGAGCTCGTTCGAGCTGCCCTGGCCGCTTGCTATGATGAATTGTCCGCACTGCAGCACCGCCAATCCGGACTTCGCTACATCTTGCAAAGAATGCAGCACCCCTCTTCTCTCCATCAATGATTCCGATTCAGAAACGATACAGATGGTGGACCCTTCCGCTATCGCTTTAGGAAGCGATTTTGGTACGCGCTATCGGATCGAATCGTTGTTAGGACAGGGCGGCATGGGCCGGGTCTACAAGGCATACGACAAAGAACTCGATCGCACCGTCGCGATCAAGGTGGTTCGCGAGGGGGCTATCGGGCAGGTCGATGCCCTCAAACGCTTCAAACAGGAGCTCGTTCTCGCCAGCAAGATTTCGCATAAAAATATCTTGCGCATTCACGACATGGGTGAAGTGGCCGGTGTGCGGTTTATTTCCATGGCCTACATCCAAGGGAAGGACCTGCAGCACATCATAAAGGAAAATCCGAAAATGCCGCTCGAGCGCGTTCTGAAGTTCGCGCAGCAAATTGCGGAAGCGCTGGCGGCGGCACATGCGGAAGGAGTCGTGCACCGAGATCTTAAGCCGCAAAATCTCCTGATCGGCAACGACGATCAAGTTTTTGTGTGCGATTTCGGCCTCGCAAAATCTTTCGAAGAAAGCGCCGTTGGCATGACCCGTACTGGCGCGTTTCTCGGCACACCCCGTTACATGTCTCCCGAACAGGTGGATGGCAAGCCTGCGGACCAGCGCGCAGATTTATACGCATTCGGTTTGATCCTGTATGAAATGGTGACTGGTGACGTCCCATTCACCGGCGAATCCACGCTGAAGGTGATGTACCAGAGGATTCAGGAAAAACCAAAGAGCCCAAAGCTGATCAACGCGGACCTCCCCAATTGGCTGGTGCGTATCATTATGCGCTGTCTGGAAAAGGAGCCGGCGGATCGTTATCAAAGCGCTTATGAGATTCTTGCGGACCTTCAGGGTGCCAAGGTGCAGTCAGGAAGCGGAAGCGGTTCCCGCGGCGGCATTTCGCGTAGCGGCGACAGCATACAAATCCAGCTTCCAGAATTCGCCAGCCGCCGCTCGGTATGGATTCCCAGCGCAGTCGGTGTAGTGTTGCTTATTATTGCCGCCGTCTTCCTATTGCGCCATTTTGTTCAGAAGGGTGGGGGAGGAGGCGGTGGCGCCGGAGAAACGCGCGTATCAGGAATTCCTCCCCTCTCCTCCGGAAGATTCGTGGCCATCTTGCCCATTCAGGTGCTCGGCGACGCTTCGCAGATTGGCTATCTTGCGCAAGGTGTGGAAGAAGCTCTCTCCACCAAACTTTTTCAGGTGAAAGACGTTCGCGTCACATCCAGTGACGAAGCCGATAAGATCGATCAAAAACAGCCGCCGACAAAGATCGCGCGCGCCTTGGGCGCGAACTATCTGGTTCAAGGGACGCTACAAGGTTCAGGAGACCGGATCCGCGTCACCATGCGCCTTCAGGATGCGCTTCATGACAAGCGTGTTTGGAGCAAGGAGTTCGATGGAGTTTCTTCAGACCTCTTCACTCTGGAAGATCAGATTTACGGCGATCTGGTCTCCGCATTGGACGTGAATCTCACCACTGATGAAGTCGCCGTTGCTAAAGCTCGCCCAACCGAGAATGCCGCGGCTTACGATTTCTACGTGCGAGGCCGCAATTCTCTGCGTGGGCATGACATAAAAAGTATTCAGTCAGCTCTCGATTATTTCGATCAGGCCTTAAAGGCCGATCCCAAGTTTGCGCTTGCCTTTACCGGGACGGCCGACGCCAGTCTTCGCATGTATGGTTTCAAAAAAGATAATTTCTGGGCTCAGAAGGCGTTGACTTCCGCCAAGGCAGCCGAACAAATAAATGATAGGCTACCTGAAGTTCACTCCACTCTCGGCAACGCTTACATGGCAACAGGTAAGTACGGCGATGCCATCGCCGAACTCAAGCGCGCTATTTCATTAGCTCCCAGCTCAGATGAAGCTTACAGGCGGCTGGGAACGGCATATCTTTCCAGCGGTAATTCCGCGCTCGCGATCGAGGCGTTTCAGAAATCCGTTGAGCTCAACTCCTATTTCTGGGTAAACCAGAACGAGCTCGGCGGCGCTTATTTTCAAATGGGGGAATACTCCAAGGCTTTGCAGGCTTTCCAGCAGGCTACCGTTTTAGCACCCGACGTAGATGCCGGTTACGAAAATATGGGTAACGTTTACTTGCAGCAGGGGAAGTATCAAGAAGCGATCCCTTACTTTCAGAAGGCCCTGCAAATTGAGCCCTACTACTCCACTTATTCGAATCTGGGCACCGCTTACTTTTTTCTGAAGCAATACCCGCAAGCGGCAGAAATGTTCGAAAAGGCAGTCGAACTTAATCCGAATGATACGGCCATGATGACGAATTTGGGAGACGCTTATCGAGGAGAAGGACAGCACGACAAAGCGCGGGCTACCTACCAGCAAGCTATTTCGTTGGGATACAAGGAACTTCAGACTAACCCTCAGGAGTCCGACGTGATGGCACAAATTGCATTGTGCTACGCCAACTTAGGCGATGGCCAGCAAGCCGAGATGTTCATAAAGAAAGCACGCGCAATTGATAAGAACAATGTGAATTACATTTATAATCAGGCGGAAATCTACGCATTGTTGGGAAAAACAAAAGAGGCGTTGAGCGCCTTCCGAGAGTCCTTGGAAAAAAAGTTTCCGGCTGAGTTTGCTGCGGCGGATCCGAACCTCGACAGCCTTCGAAGCACGCCAGAGTTCAAGGAGTTGATCAAACAGTATTCCACCAAGAAACCGTAGTGGAATTCGGTCCGAAAGGTAGTTTCGGGCTCCTGAGGAGCGTGTTTATTCGAAGTTCCGGAAATCTCCGCCCGGGGACGGCCCATTTTAGTTGAGTGGTAGCGGGTGAGCTCGAATCGGCTTAGACTAGACTATCTTCCGGTCAAACAAGAACATGGCATTCAGCTTTGTGACCGTGTTATTGTACACTTCCAGCCCGACTGAAGATCCCTATCTATATACGGGGCTACCTCTGAGGAAGATGCTTGAAATTGTGCCTCGAATAGGAAGTTTTTTTCATACAAACCCAAATTTGCTGTGAGCTCAGTCATGTTCGCCTTTTCTTATTCTTCTGTTAAACGACTGTCAATGTTATACTTAGCGCTATACTGACGCGCCCATTCGAAAGGGCGGAATTGGATTGTGTCTTGCAAATGAATGCAGTATCACGGGATTATCGGGAGTGTGTCTCTAGCACCACAATATCAGGGGAGCGAGGAACTAGGGATGGCGATTGAACCTCAAGAAGGTAGTGGGCAGATTGGTTTAAGTAGTTACTGGGCGATGGTGAAACGCCGTCGGTGGTTAATATTTTTGTCTATTTTTCTCTGCTGGATAATCGGATGGATTATCGGGCGTCTCATTCCTGCCAGTTACGTCTCCGAGGCCATCATAGGTGTTCAACAGCAAGAGGTTCCTGAGCAATACGTGGAACCCAACGTCAACAATAGCGATCTGCAGAATCGCGTCCAGACGATGACACAACAGATTTTGAGCCGCCCCCGTCTTCAGTCCACTATAGACCGTTTTCATCTTTATCCCGAGACTCATGGTCTGACCAGCATACTGGAGCCCGCGGACCCGGTTGAGCGCATGCGAAAGGATATAAAAATTGAACTTGTGGCCCCGGAAAAAGCGGCCTGGCCGTCTAACCCCTCCTCCGACCGCTTTTAAGATTCATTACGCGGCAAATTCCCCAGAACTCGCGCAGCGCGTAAACAGTGAATTAACCTCGATGTTCATCGAAGAAAACCTAAAGTCACAGCAGCAACTTTCCCAAAGCACCACCGATTTTCTTAGCACTGAGCTGGCAAATGCGAGAGCTAAACTCGATCAGCAAGAAGCCAAGGTTCGCGACTTTAAGGCAAAGCATTTTGGAAATCTCCCCAGTCAAGCTCAAGCCAATCTGCAAATCCTCTCAGGGCTACAAGGACAGTTGCAGTCTGCCCAAGTAGCTCTTGATAACGCGCGGCAACAAGGGCTTTATTTAGAATCAATACTGCAACAATATAACTCGGCGGAAAAATCGGAGAGTTCTTCTCCAGAGGTATCAATCACCACTCTTAACAAAGAGTTGGTGAATATGCGGATGCGTCTTGCTGATGAGCGCTCGAAGTACACCGAGGATTATCCTGACATCGTCTCTTTAAAAGACAAAATTGCTAAAATCGAAGTAATGAAGAAGCAGATGGAAGAAACTAATGCCTCCGTACGGAAATCGGACAATTCATCGGATAAGTCCACAGACAAGTCAAATGATAACGTAGCGGCGGCAGATGAAGTGAGACCGGGCTCGCTTACCCCCATTATGCAGATACGTAGTCAAATCAAGGCAAACGAACTGCAAACTAAAAATTTTCAGAAGCGAGTAGACGATCTCGAACAAGAGATTTCAGGGTATAGGGCGCGCCTAAACCTAACCCCTGAGACGGAACAAGAATTAGCTGACGTTTCCCGCGGATATGACGAGTCTAAGGCGAATTACGATTCGCTCTTGAAGAAGCAAGATCAATCGCAACTGGCGACGAGTCTGGAGCAACGTCAGCAGGGCGGGCAGTTCAGCATCCTTGACCCGTCGAGCTTCCCCGACACACCGGCCATCCCGATCGGTCTTATATGCAGCCTTGGCGGCTTGGCACTCGGAATTTTTTTGGGATTTGGTTTAGCTGCACTCAGAGAGTTGACGAACGTACGTGTCAGGCAAGAAAGCGACTTAATAGAGATTTTGCCAACTCGGGTGCTTGTCGGAATTCCGCACCTTGCTGTGCCAGGGGAGCAGGAACGTCGAGTTCTCCGTCGCAGGCTCGAAATCAGTGCGGTAGTGGGCATGCTCCTACTGATAGTGGCAGGCAATCTCTACGTGATTTACAAGGGCTGAAAAAGTGTATAGAAAATTCTACGCGCTAACGCAAAATCCTTTCGAGCTTAGCCCCGATCCATCTTTTTATTTTCCTACCCAGCGCCATAACGAGGCTCTGGCCATTCTGAGTTATGGTGTTCTTCGACGTAAAGGATTCATAGTAGTCACAGGTGAGGTAGGGACTGGTAAGACACTTCTCGTTCGATGCCTTTTGGACTCGCTAACTCGTAATCGCGTAGCATTCGCTTACATATACAATCCATTGCTTTCGCCGCTAGAGTTTTTCGCGCAAGTACTAATTGATTTGGATATACGTTCGAATGGGCGATCAAAAGTTGAAATGTTATCCCTGCTGAATAATTATCTTCTAGCACGAGCCAGCCGCGGTGGGACGACCGCGCTGATTATTGACGAAGCCCAACTTCTGAATTGGGATCTTCTTGAAGAAATTCGTTTGCTCACGAACCTGGAAACTTCGAAGCACAAACTTCTGCAGATCGTGCTGGTGGGCCAGCCGGAGCTCGATCGAAAACTCGACTCGCACGAGTTACGTCAACTCAAACAGCGCATCTGCATGCGCTGCAGCTTGGAACCGTTGACCCTAGAGGAACTTCAAGGTTATCTCCTCCGGAGGTTGGAACTTGCGGGAGCGAATTCTCATGGGGCAACTATCCTCAACGCCGAAACGATTGCGGCCGTTCACAAGTACTCTCATGGGATTCCACGACTTGCAAATATTCTGTGTGAGAATTCTCTGATTACTGGTTACGGCAGACAGACCAAGCGAATTACGCCGGCGATTGTGGCTGAGGTTGCCGCGGATCTGCGCTTGAATCTGGCGTCGGAGAGAACTGCTTCGAATTCGGAGGAGCTCAACAAACCGAACGATACGCGTAGCTGGACTATCCGGGGCGATCAGCGAACAGAACGGATCTGGCGGCAAGCACATCAATACGGCCGAATTAAATACTGGGGTGAAATCAGAATGAGCCGTCTATATGAAGCCTTGCGGCAGATGGAGAAGGAGAATGGTAAAACCAGTCCGATTGCTTCCGGGACCGCAGGACCAGTGGAATTGGTGACCGGCGCTATCGCAGAGCCCACAGAAGTCGAACAAAGTTCTTCGGTGCAAATGAATGTGCCAGTCGGATCGCGGTTGGTTGCTTTTTCGGATCGTAAGAGCTTGGGTGCTGAAAAATTTCGCGGACTGGTAACACGTCTGGAAAATCTACGCTCTCAGCAAGAGCTTAAATCATTGCAAGTGACCAGTAGCGTGCGTCAGGAGGGCAAGTCGTTAGTCGCGGCGAATTTAGCTGTAACACTTGCTCAACGCAACGACTCCAACATTTTGCTGGTGGAAGGGGACCTGTATCGGCCGACCCTGGCCCCATTGTTCGGACTAGCTCAGTGTAGGGGTTTAAGGGATTGGTGGTCCGCCAAAGATGAGAGCCTTTCGCAGTACACCTACAAGTTGAATGATATGCCCCTGTGGTTTCTGAGTGCGGGACTTGCTGAGGAACAGCCTTCTCGGATCTTGGAATCCGCGCGATTCACCGAGGCTTTCGCTAAGTTGAGTAGTTTCTTTGATTGGATCATCGTTGATTCCACGCCCATGTCGCCAACTGTGGACGCGAACCTCTGGTCGCGACTGATTGATGGTACTTTGTTGGTGGTCAGAGAGGGATTAACACCGGTGAAGTCATTGAAGAATGGACTGGCAGGTTTGGACAATCCGAGATTTATCGGTATTGTGCTCAACGAGACTTCAGAATTTGATCAAGCGGATTATAAAGATCAATATCACACCGTGCCGAAGGACGGGACCCACACCTCCGGATCTCAGAAAAAAAAGTAAAGAGGTTCACTCTTGATCCGGCTCCTACATGCCTATTTTCCCGCGCGTACATTCTTCCTTGGAATTTCGGAAGCATGCCTGGTGGCGGCCGCTTTCGTAGCGGCGAGCGTCGCACGATTGGGGACGAACGACGCCACCATCATGATTAACTACGAGCTGGGTTTGTACAAGATCCTGGCCGTGTCCGCGGCGTTTGTTGCATGTATGTACTATTTCGATTTGTACGATTCGGCTATCTTAAACAATCAGCGCGAAGTTCTGACCCGCATGATCCAAATGCAGGGAACGGTCTGCATAATCCTTGCCGGTATCTATTATGTTTATCCTCCTCTTCAGTTAGGGCGCGGAATTTTTCTAATTGGCTTCCTATTGGTAGCGATGTTGCTATCGATCTGGAGGCGTTTATTTTTCATGTGGAATACTCTGCCACAATTTGCCGAACGGACGTTGATTCTCGGTGATAGTACGCTAGCCAAATCGCTCGCGTTGGAGCTGAGCGCTCGTCCGGAATTCGGTATGCGGGTAGTTGGGCAGCTGGCTCCCTCGGAAAATCCCGACCGGGTTTCGAGTGAAGATCAAGTGGAATCACTGCTGAGCTGGGTCAAGCCCTACCGACCAGATCGCATTATCGTGGGATTGTCAGAACGAAGAGGAAAAACTCCGGTAACGGCCTTGCTGCGCCTGAAAAGCCGAGGTGTGAAAATTCAAGACGTATGTGAAGTGTACGAGGCGGTAACTGGAAAAGTTCCGATAGAATCCTTCGGTTTGAGCCAACTACTTTTTTCTCCTGGCTTTCAACTCTCTCGACCGATGGTGGTGTATACACGCGTGTGTTCGCTCGTCCTATCGTTTCTCGCGCTTATCCTGGTCTTGCCTCTATTGGGCTTAATCTCATTGGCCATACGCCTGGACTCTGCAGGACCTGTAATCTTTCGGCAACAACGGGTTGGGAAAGGAGGAAAGATTTTCACTATGTACAAGTTCCGCACCATGTGGAACAGTACCGACCCGAACGATAGCCATCGTCCAGCGGAGGCAGTGGATAGCCGTTGCACACGTGTAGGTAGGCTTCTCCGGCGCACGCGAATGGATGAGCTACCGCAGCTTTTTAACATCCTTCGTGGGGACATGCATTTCATCGGTCCGAGGCCATTTGTTGTTGAGCAGGAGCGCACATACGCGGAGAAGATTCCGTATTACGAGCAGCGCTGGCACGTCACGCCGGGCGCGACTGGATGGGCTCAGGTTAACCGCGGATATAACTTTTCGATCGAGGATAACAAAGAAAAGTTGGCCTATGATCTCTTCTACATCAAGAATTTCTCCATTGGTCTCGACATCCTGATTTTGTTAAAGACCCTTAAAATCCTACTTCTTAATTGGGGCTCCCGGTGATTCGTATCTGGCTGGTTCTGTTCTGGTCCAGTATCGTCTGGCTAGCCTACGTTTACTTTGGTTATCCTCTCGTTCTTTGGCTAGCGAGCTTCAGGAGCGAGTTCCAGCCTGAGATTCGAGATGACTACTTTCCTAAAGTATCTGTACTGATCTCTGCCCGCAATGAAGAGAAGGACATCGGCTGGAAAGTCTCTGAAACGCTTTCTTGGAATTACCCCTCGGATCGGCTTGAACTCATCATCGCCTCCGACGCCTCTGAAGACCGGACTGATGAGATCCTAGAGAGCTTTAGGATTCACGACTGAAATACGTGCGCATGGAAAGCCGAGTAGGAAAGAACGAAGCATTGAACCGTCTTGCCCAGCTTGCCACCGGGGATCTCCTACTTTTTCACGGATGCGCCAATCCGCACATTGGGAAGGACTGCTTGCGCGGGATGGTGCGCTATTTCGCTGATTCTCGGGTCGGCTGCGTGACTGGAACTGAACATACGCAGAGCAACGACGAGGAACAGGCGGTTAGTTCGGGCACCCGAGCCTATCTCCGATTACGAATTACTGATTAGCCGGCTCGAAAGTCGGCTGGGATCAGTCATCGTGTGTGACGGTTCGTTATTTGCTGTGCGTCGCTCACTGTTTCACCAGTTGCAGCCGGACCTGGCCAATGATCTCGAGCTACCACTTCGGATAGGGGAGGCGGACTATAAGCTTCTATGCGATCCGTCCGCCATCGCAATCGAGAAAGCAATGCGGTCTTCTCGCGAGGAATATAATCGGAAACGCCGCATTTGCGGACAGGGCTTTCTAGGGTTCTGGCGACTCCGCCGCTGCCTTCGAGGTTTTCGGTCCTTGCAATTCTTTTCGCGGAAGGTTCTGCGCTGGCTCGCG
>CAVSWI010000004.1:0-62161 GCA_963731535.1 uncultured Acidobacteriota bacterium
CTACACCGTGGAAAGAGTTTACTGAAATCCCCCTTGACCAGTGGTTGTGTCACAACTCGCAGCGCACCGTGGTCGATTGTTGGCGCTGTCTTAAACATCTGGAGAACGCCGAGGGTGTGCGGTATCTCAGCCTCGGAATCGGGCACTCGATCAGCCTGAAACATTCGGCGGTCTGAATCCACTTTGGACAGGGGGCCATGTGTTGACGATTTTCGCGATGCCCAAACCGTTTGAGGGTCACATCGCGACCATTCAGCGCAACGCTATCACCAGCTGGACGCGCTTACGTCCAAGGCCTGAGATCATCCTCTTCGGCGAAGAAACCGGGACTGGCGAACTCGCTCGGGAATTGGGTCTGCGCCACGTATTAGAGGTGGGCCGTAATGAATACGGGACACCGTTGCTCAATGACTTCTTTGCTAAAGCCCAGAACCTTTCCGCCAACAATACCCTTTGCTACGTTAACTCCGATATCGTCTTACTCAGCGACTTCATGGCAGCTGTAAAGCAAGTTGTGTCCTGGCGTCCCAGATTCCTTATGATTGGCCGGCGATGGGACATTGACATTACAAGTCGGATTAATTTTGAGCAGGATTGGGAGAGATCTTTGCGATCCGAGGTTTTGCAGCGAGCTGTCCAGCGAACGCCCGACTGGATCGACTATTTTGTCTTTTCTCGGGGTTTATACAAGGAGATAGCTCCATTCGCGATCGGACGGCTATGGTGGGACAATTGGCTGGTTTGGAAGGCAATTTCATCGGGTGTAGCGGTCGTGGATGCATCTTCGGATGTTCTCGCCGTCCACCAAAACCATTCTTATGCACGCGGTGCCACATATGCAGATGTGTGGGTCAGCGAGGAGGCTCAGCGTAATCGCGAATTCGCGGACAAGGGTTTGCGAGTGTGTACGATGGCAGACGCTAGCCACTTGCTTGAGAGAAACGAAATCAAACCGAATCTCGGTTCGACAATTCGCCGACTGTTGAGGCGTATTCGGCCCACAATCTTGAGGGTTACTCGTCCGCTTCGTCACAGTCTGGGTCTCAATCAGAAGAGCGTCTCGAGCCTTTTAGCGAAGCTGAGAATGCTACGATAAATTCGCGAAATGCTTGGGGCTGATAAAGCACCGATCAAGTCTGTTGGGAGAAACCAGTGGTTAAACAGATAGCGCAACTCGAAGTTTATCCTTTCTACGGCCAAGAAGTACTGCGAAGCAAAGGAGTTAAGCGACTGATTCATACCCTCATACCTCGGCATGCTTACATGTGTTTGCGAACCGAGATTCCTCTGACCCTTCTAAGACTGACAAGCAAACGTATCCGAAGAAGATTCTCGAATGCGGATAATCTAATGGTGAATGTCGGAGCGGGGCCCTGCGGTAAAACGGGTTGGGTCAATATAGATGTCGGGAAAGCGCCGCTCGTCAATTGTCGATACGATTGCCGTAAAAGCCTTCCGTTTCCTAACGAGTCCGTAAAGTGCATTTTTTGCGAGCATTTCTTCGAACACATTGATTACACTGAAGAAATCCCTTATTTCTTGTCTGACTGCCACCGGGTCCTGAAACCGGGAGGTGTGATTCGCTTAATCGTCCCTGACATTGAGAAATACCTTCGAGCGTATTGCAAAGGAGATTGGGAAGATCTCAGCGAGATTCGCCCGCTAGACGCCGACCGGACTGATTATTATTGCCGCAACCGGTACAACACCCGCATGGAATTGATCAACGTTTTGTTTCGTCAAGGCCATGAGCACAAGTTTGCATACGACGCTGAAACTCTAGAGTTTGTTCTGCGGCGATACGGGTTTGGAACTGTTCTAAGACAAGAATTCGGTCAGTCGCTGATGCCTGAGCTGTGTTTGGATCAGCCAGTTCGAGCTTCCGAGAGCCTATATGTCGAGGCACAGAAATAACGAGAACGATTCGACGGTCATACGACAAGGCGCTGACGTTCTTGATACGACAAAGTGCTGTCGTTCTTGACTCGTTTCACTTTCCGAGATTAACGATGTGAAAGCTTCGATCCATCCGCTTTCAACTGGACCTTTAGTGTGCCGGGAGCTGGATCCGAGATATGAACATTCTGTATTTGTGCCGGCAATCTGACTTGAATTACAAGGAGCCCGAACTGTTCGCGAGAGCCTTCCGCAGGCGTGGCTTCAACGTCGTTTGCCTCAAGGGCGAGTTCCCCGCAGACGGAAATATTCAGGTTGTGCTGGATCAGTCTCAGCAATTACCGAAAATGATCGTCTTGGCGGAGTCCGCACACGACCTGCTGCCGCAAGGATTGGAGAAGGTGAATATTCCAACTGTTTCATTTCAATCTGATACATACGCCTATACGCGTCGTCGGATACGTTGGTCAATGCTATTCGATTATGCTGTTGTTTTCCATCCGGGCTTTGAGGCCCAATTTCGAAGTGCAGGTCATCCACGCGTAATCACATGGTCGCATGCGGCTGATCCGGAATTATTCTCGGGACAGCAAGAGCAACGGACATTCGAGGTCGGGTGGGTGGGCCGCACGGATGGTAATCTTTACAAGGATCGACGCTTTGTTCTCAAAAGTCTATCACGACACTTTCGGATGAACGATTTCACCCGTTTCCATTTCCCGGATGAGCTCGCAGCGGTTTATTGTCGATCTAAAATTATAGTCAATGTGGCGAGAGATGATTATCCACAAGATGCTAACATGCGCGTTTTCGAAGCAATGGCGTCCGGAGCGCTATTGATCACGCGGCTTCCAAGTGAGCTGACGTCCATTGGATTCGAAGAGGGCGTTCATTTCGTCGGGTACAATCGTCTGGACGAAGTCGTCGGACTCACTCGGCAGTATCTGACTGATGACGAAGTACACGCACACGAATCGCACAGGCAGCTCGCGAAAAGGTTCTACGAGAACACACGTATGACAATCGCGTGCAAACGTTGTTGCGGACCATCGAGAGCGATGCCGGCCGACTGGTCGCGCCAGCGCGAAAATGGACAATGGACGCGTGCGCACACATTACATCGATTACTACGTCGCGAATCGGCTTTCTCGATTGCGCGCACGCGCAGTGGCGGCATCTCGCCGTCTCAGATCCTGCCCACGCATTCAAGGGCGGCATGCTTATTGGCCGTGCCTGGCTGGCTGAGCTGCGAAGGAAGATTGCTCGATGAAGCAAAGACACTCTAACCTACACCAGGGCGGATTTCGCGAGACGGTGCAGTGAAGGAATTCCATTCGGGGACGATGTTGTGAACAGAGCCGATTCCATGCGGCAGGAGTGGGACGCGCGCGCCCGCAAGGATGCTTTCTATTACATCGCGTCCTGGCGCACGGATTGGGATGTCTCAGACTTCTTGGAGTCAGGGCGAAAAGACTACGAACGGCTTGTGTCGCCCATGTTGGATCGCATCGGTTTCTCGCCCTGCGGGCAAGGCGATGCTCGAATTGGGATGTGGCGCGGGCCGGATGACTCAGGCCTTCGCCGCTCGCTTGGACCGTGTAATAGCATTGGACGTTTCCGGCGAAATGCTCGATCGAGCGCGGAAGATGGTGAAGGGTGTCCAGAACGTCGAGTGGATGCAGGCGAACGGACTGGACCTTGAAGGCGTGGCTAGTAACTCCGTGGACTTCGTTTTCAGCTACCTTGTGTTGCAGCACCTCCCGGATGAGAAGACCGTGTGCGGGTACATTCGCGAACTGCTCCGGGTTCTGAAAGAATCTGGAATATGCCTCTTCCAAGTGAACGGAATGATGAAGCCCACAATGAATTGGAAGGGTCACCTGGCCTGGAAGGTGATAGATGGTCTTTGGTCGATCCACTTAACTGCGATGAGCCGTGTTCTCGCGCGGATCCTGGGTTTCGATTCCGATATGGCTGGAAAAAGTTGGCACGGCACAGCGATGACCACGAAGAGCGTCATTACGACGGTGGATGACTGCCGGCGGCACCGTCCTGGAACTCTCGGGAGAAGGCACGCCGATGGCCTGGTGCTGCGCGACGAAAGCATCTCGCGACCCAGGCGCATCGCTAGCGCGCGAATGACCGAATCACGGCAGCAATGGGTCGCTCTCCTCGGCCGGCGCGACATGCCCACGGACGGCGTCGAGGATTACTGTATTTTCCTGGCGCGAGCGCTTGCGGCCGACGGGATCGAGCTGCAGCAGACGCGGGTGCAATGGGCGGAGAAAGGCTGGATCGCCGCGCTCAGGCAGCTTTCACGCGAATGCGCTGCCTGGCGAGGCAAATGGGTTCTTTTGCAATATACGGCGCTCAGCTGGTCGCGCAAAGGATTTCCAATTGTCGCGTTCATCGTCACGGCGATAATTCGCCGTGGGGGAGCGCGGGTAGCGATCGTTTTCCACGAGCCATGTCGTCAAGGAGGCTCGCGCTGGGTAGATCGCGTTCGCGGCGCCTGCCAGGATTGGGTCATCCAAAAACTTTACCGGCGTGCAGACAAAAGTATCTTCACCGTTCCTCTTGAGTCCGTTGCTTGGTTACCGAAGGAAGAGAGGAGGGCGGCGTTCATTCCCATCGGTGCCAATGTTCCCGTGTTCGTGGATCGCCATCGCGTACCTCCCCTGTCAGACGAACAAAAAACCGTGATCGTTTTTGGAGTGACGGGTGCTCCGGAGATGGCGCGTGAGGTGGCAGACATTGCCGGAGTCATGCAGGAAGCGAGCAAGAGCCTCAAGAAGCTGCGTCTAGTCGTGCTGGGACGTGGAGCCATGGAAGCTCGGGAAGAACTTGCCAATGCTCTCGGTAAATGCAGGGTCGAACTCGTCGTACGGGGGGTCCTACCAGCGGAAGAAATAGCTTGTGAGTTAGAACGCGCAGACGTACAGCTCTTTGTCCGAAGTGCCATCACGCTTCGTCGCGGGAGCGCAATTGCGGGGATCGCGTACGGGCTTCCGATCGTAGGATATCGAACTGGAAAGGATCAGTGCTCCTCTCGACGAGGCAGGCGTGGAATGGTCGCCCTGGCAGGATCGCGACGCTTTAGTTCACGGTCTTATCAGAGTTCTGAGCGATCCCCAACGTTGGACGGAATTGCGCCAGCGCAACCTTGAGATTCAGAAGAACTATTTTTCATGGAGCCGAATCGCGGAACGCTATCGGATGTTCTTGACTGCATGAAACTACGGCCACTTCGAGTGCTCTTCGTGAGCTCTCATCCGGTTCAATACTCTACGCCTATATTCCGTCTCCTGGCTCAGGATCCGAGCATTAATATTCAAGTTGCGTATTGCAGCTTGCAGGGTACGGAGTCGGGTTTCGATCCGGATTTCGGAGTCCAGGTGAAATGGGACATACCCCTGTTAGAGGGTTATCCTTGGACGTACTTGCCGAATCGTTCGTGGACTCCACGCTTAGGGTCCTTCTTCGGCCTTTTCAACCCAGGAGTCTGGCGGCTTATATCTCGTGGCAACTTTGACGCCGTGGTCTTGTATACGGGATACCTTTGCGCGACGTTCTGGATCGCAATAGCAGCGGCCAAGTGGAGGCGAACCAATGTTCTGTTTGGTACCGACTCCCATAATCTTAGCTCTCTCAGAAAGAATCGGTGGAAGCAGTGGGTCAAAGGATGGCTCTGGCCACGTCTCTTTCGGCTTGCGGATGGAGTAATCGTCGTTTCGAGCGGCGGTGCCGCACTGATGCGTTCCTTAGGAATTCCTGAAAATCGCATAGTGCTTACGCCTTTCTGCGTGGACAACAAATGGTGGATTGAAAGGTCGGACCGGGTTGATCGAACAGGCGTGCGCGCCCGGTGGAGCATCCCTGAAAACGCGGCTGTCATACTTTTTTGCGCCAAGCTGCAACCGTGGAAGCGCCCCTTGGATCTACTGCAAGCATTTGCAATGGTCGCAGACCTGAATGCATATTTGGTATTCGCCGGAGATGGAGCGCTTCGCCCTTTTCTAGAATCCGAAGCAAGAGCGCTGGGAATTGCTGACAGAGTCCGTTTTCTTGGATTCGTGAATCAATCCGCATTGCCGGAAACTTACGTGGCGTCCGATGTTCTTGTATTGTCCTCTGAGTACGATGCGTTTGGCCTTGTCGTTAATGAGGCCATGCTGTGCCGGTGTCCCGTGCTTGTCAGCGACTGCGTAGGAGCTAAGTTTGACTTGGTCGTAGAGGGCAGGACTGGTTACATATTTCGATGCGGTGATACCGATGCACTTGCGGCATTGCTGCGGCAGGCTTTGAATGACCGTCCCCGTCTACGCCAGATGGGGGCTGCATGCCGGGAAAGAATGTCCTCGTGGTCACCCGCCGAATACGTTGCCGCGCTTATACAATTCATTGGTGGCAGAAGGCAGTGAAATCTGTGTACAGGTGACAAATTGGGCCCGGCCTATTGTGCCCACTGTGAAATAGGAAAATGACCGATCTAACCTATTCACCAGGATATGATCGTCTGGCTCGTATTGCCATGCTAGAATCCACGTTTTGGACATATCGGTCGCGCTCGTTAAGCGGCATATTATTTCGAGTGTTTAAGTAGTGCTAGTGATGTCTGTCTCTGGGGCTGGCAAAATCGACGAGATCGCAAAGGCTTTACCTGTCTACTCTGCGCCGGCGTCGCTACCGCATAAGCTCTCAAAACTAGAGCCGCGAGTCCTTAGCGTATCAGCTTCTGCACATCTTGATTTGATTCGTGGATTGGCGGCGTGGGCGGTAATGTGGGGCCATCTGAGGGCGCTTTTCTTCGTCGACTTCCGACAAATTCAATATCGCAACTCATTATTGAGGATCCTCTATTTCTTCACTGGATTCGGCCATGAGGCTGTAGTGGTTTTTTTTGTTTTGAGTGGGTTCTTTATATCGATGGCAATCCTCAGTAGATACGTCTCAGGCAAATGGTCCTGGTGCGATTACGCGATTGATCGCTTGTCTCGGTTATATGTCGTGTTGATTCCTGCACTTTTGCTCGGGTGGTTATGGGACAGAGCCGGCAGTTACATCTTCGCATCCACAAGCCTCTATTCACGACCCCTTGAGGGTTTTGGCGCTGCCATCGCACAAAATCGAGTGACGCCGGGAATCTTTCTCGGAAATCTTCTTTTTCTGCAGACTATCGTGTGTCCCACGTTTGGATCCAATGGACCGTTGTGGAGTTTAGCCAATGAATTTTGGTATTACGTATTGTTCCCTATAGCACTGGCCGCCGGCCTGGCTTGGAAAGCTCAGTCGTCGCGCATCGCGATCTCACTCACTATATTGGCAGTTTGCTTAGCGATCTTTGTAGGATCGGAGATATTAGTGGGATTCCTCATCTGGTTGGCCGGAGCTATTTTAATGTTTGCCTATACCAACTGCGCCTTTGTCGGGAAAGGGTGGTTAAGTCTGTACCTCCTCGCCTCTTCGTTTTTGCTCTTCGCTTGTCTGGTAGCCACACGAACCGGGAATCCAGCGGTGCTTGCAAGCGACCTTGCGTTAGGAATCGCATTCAGCCTTTTTCTTCTCGGTGTTCTTCAAATGGACTTCAGAATTGAACGCGGTTTCTACTCAAGAGCTTCGCATCTTATGGCTGGGTTCTCTTACAGTTTGTATGTGTTGCATTTTCCTTTGCTGCTCTTCCTTCGAGCGTGGTGGGTGCCGCCACAACGATGGCCGCCGGACGCGAAACATCTCGCATACGGTACCATCGTCGGTGCGATCGTGCTCAGTTTTGCGTGGTTCATGTCCACCTTTACCGAGAGCAAGACCCATATCGCACGCCAATGGATGCGGGCGGTGATCCCACGATTCGATGGCCGAACTAACTGACTCTGTTGCAGAGCAGGGCCGTGGAACCGTGGCGCGGATGTAGAATACTTCGTCGCTCGCCGAGCTACGAACTCGGACTCAAACATTGCAGACCGAACTGAGGCGGAAATAACTTGCTAGGCTCTCGCACGCCGGCCCTAGGAACCAGTCCCTAATTGGCATGTGCGTACTCGTGTTCGGCCTATTGCTCGCTTGGGAAGTTGGCGGGAGGCTTGCCGACGGAGATATGCAGTCGATCATTTTCATTGCCCTGGGTTTCATAGGGTGCGCGATAGTTGTTACAACATTGCGAAACTGGCGCACCGGATTCTATTTATTTTTCGTCTGGATGATGTTTGAGGATCTAGTTCGGAAATACATGGGTAACAACCTAGCAATTTTCTTCGGCAAGGATATCGTGCTGGCATTTGTTTATGTCGCACTCTACGTCGAGATCCGCCGCGGCCGCGAAAAAGCCTTTCGTCCGCCTTTTTTGTTTGCTCTAAGCACTTTTTTCTGGCTTGGGGCTCTACAAGTTTTTAATCCGAATTCGCCTCACATTCTGTATGGGCTGCTCGGGTTCAAGGTCTATTTCTATTATGTTCCTCTGATGTTCGTGGGATATGCGCTAATACGCACGGACAAGGACTTGCTAAGGTTACTGACGGCCAATGCACTCATTGCAGGCTTGATCGCCGCATTGGGAACCTTCCAAGCGATTCTGGGCAACACTTTCTTAAATCCGGCGAAATTAGATCCTAACTTGGAGGGCCTGGGAAACCTCTACAAATCCACTCCGCTTTCAGGTCGTATTTTTTCTCTCCCGGACTCCGTATTTGTCAGTTCGGGCCGTTACGCGGAGTACCTGATTTGGACATTTATCCTGGTCATGGGCACCGCTGCGTATTTGTTGCTTCGTCCGTCCGGCCGTCGGACGATAATCTTCGCCGTGGTTGGTGTGCTGGGTGTCGCGACTCTGCTGAGCGGTTCTCGGAGTGCGGTCCTTGGCGTTGCTGCGAGTTCTTTGGTTCTTTCGGCAGGATTTCTCTGGGGCGCACCCTGGCGATGGGGACAAGCCCACCGCCTTGTTCGAGCAATCCGCCGCTCTTTGATAGTGGCGGCGCTGTCCTTGGCCGCGCTTCTCTTGTTGTTTCCGGAGGAAGCTGGCTCGCGCATCGCTTATTACGCGGAAACTCTCAATCCGAACAGTTCTGCGTATGAAGGAGTAAACCGAAGTTGGGATTATCCCATCCAGAACCTTCTTGATGCCTTTCGAAATCCTAATTGGCTGCTCGGCAATGGTATTGGGACGACCACTCTAGGCGGACAGTATGTCGCCAGCGTGCTTGGAACACAACCGCTCCGAATTGCGGTCGAAGAGGGATACGGCCAGTTAATAATCGAGATGGGAATCTTGGCTCCCGTTCTCTGGATTTTTTGGACGGCGGTACTCTTATACCACTCTTGGAAGGTAGTACGAACGTTGCGTAACACGCGCCTCTTTCCGATCGCGATCGCGATCGTGTGGTACGCTTTCCTGCTCTTGTACGTGTTTACATATGCAGGCCTCGCGCCGTACGAGAATTACATCTCTAACGTATTTTTATGGTTGCTTGTAGGAGTTCTATTCCGATTACCGGACGTACTGTCTAGCGTAGCCGAGCCTGACGTGGTTCCTACTCGCAGGCCGAGCAGAGGTGGATTGCGTTTTTGAGTACGCGAGTCCGTCAATATCTCTTCCTGGGGTCTCCGATATCTGAGCGTAACAGTAGAGTGCGCCTTATCTGGTTCGGGTCGCGGCTATTTTTAAAGTTCTGCACTCATGGTTCACATCTTCTGCTCATCTTTCTAGTTCGGATTCCCTACACAGATGTAGTCCACTAAGTCCGTTCCTCCTCCAACAATTGTCAACCCGGTATTATTAATGGCGCTAATTCTCGCGGCTCCAGCAACGCTTTCATCGCTGACCATACAAACAGGCCTAGAGTTATATTTCACTGGAAAAACGATGGTTTTGGTTCCGGCGGAAAGCATTACGGTGTCAGACCATTGGTGTGCTAATCCCTGATTCACATGGATGTTGGCAGTCAAAGTATCCTCGATTAGACTCTGCCCGGAAAGTCCGCAAACGGAACCCACTACACAAGTGTTCGCATAACTTTCTAGAGCGGCGGCATAGGCAAATGCCTCATTGTCGCTCAGCGTTCCCGCACTTATGTAGTTGAGAACAGGCCCGTAAGCTTGCAATGCATGCTTTGAATCAAACAGTCCTATGAGCTCGATTACGTATGGATTGCGAGGCGCCGCTGTCACCTTACAGATCTCATACACCCAGTCCCATTGTCCATCTCCCGCTACTGTATTGCGGACATCACGACAGGATGTTTCAGCGCCAGTCCCGCTAACGACAACTTGAATTGGAGTACCCCCCACATATCCGTTGGACGTTCGAGACCGGACAAACGCCGCCCCAACAAAATAATCGCCTACCGATATTGTACGGTTCGTGGGAGGATAAAAGTATAAGGATTGCTGAGGGGCTTCGGTAACAAATGCTTCACCCGCACCAGACGTTCCGTCTGGCGCTGTGACGCCCGACTTAAAAATCGTATTTCTGCCGCCTGTAAATGTCCAGTTTGGCGCGCTAGTGGTCGCTAAGTTCTTGAAACGCACGGCTGTGGGAGAGAATGACCGTTGGGTGCTGTCAATAGCTCCGATAACGTGGCCATTGAAGAATCCCGTTTGCCCTTGGCGAAGCGGACTTAGCGTCGCGCTTTGAAGATTCGGATCATACTGGCTCAGAACTGTTGCATCCCCTATGACATTCACATAATTTCCCATCAGATTACTTCCCAGCACGCTTCCTCCGATTCCAGTGTCATTCTGTAACGCTGGCGTCGCTCCGGTAGCGTCGGCTACCTCCACGTTGCGAACTTCTGCGGTCGTGCCCTTATCGCCACTTGTCCCCGTGGCAGCGATCCAGACAGCGGGTTCACCCTTTTGGCCTTCGGTAGTAAGGCCATCAACTACGATTTGACTGACATTCGTTCCGGCATATAACTTCACGCCACCGTTCGATGTGTTGCCGTGATAAAGGAAAACTAGACCCACTCCTGCGTTTGTACGCCCGTCAATCAGAACTGCAGCTGATTTATCATCGGTCGGCGGATTCGTATCATCCGTTCCTCCGCAACCCCAATCCCTTAGCCATATCCAGAAGGACTGGCCGGTAATGTCCACGCACGGACCGTTCCCACGTACGTCGTTCAAATTGGCAGTGACATTCTCTAATGTTACGGCGGACACTTCGCCACTACCCGTCCGCGAATTATTTGAATCTTCCCCAATGATAATTCCTCTGCCGGGGAACTCGAAGGACGTGTTAGCGATATAAATCGGTGCAGCCGTTCCAGAAATCCACAGAGAGGGATGGTTTCGGTCTATAGAACTGCCTCCGCCCATTAGGCGCGCTCCAGATGAGGATTTGGTCCTGAATTTCGCGTGAGGGTTCCGATGATGGAGATCGGACCGCTCACACGTAACCAACCGGCGGGGGGCCGGGCGAGGAGTTGAGGGTCGACCATTAACCAAATCCAGCATTTGCAAATGGACTGGCAGAGGATTTATCCGAAAAATAAATAGTTCCATTTCCGCAGGTAGCAGGACTTTGCGTTCGCCTGGTAGCGCCTCGCATGCAGCGAAGACGGTTAATTTTGCCGTTCCCCCAGCGAGCCCATCATTTGGGTTATTTCCGTGGGGTGAGACATATTGGATAGCCTCGGAAGCCCTTGGATTTATTGCGGAATCATGGGATCAGCAAGCGGTCCTCCATTTATGGCGCTGGACTGTTGGGGTTGATCGGGAGGTGTGGTCGTAAACCGTGGAAACTGGTGAGCTTGTAGTTGCTTGAGTCCGATCCGACACGCGCCCTGCAGTGTCTGGAGGAACGCTGTACGTCCCTCTCTGGTGCAGCCGCGCAACGGCAAGCGAATAATAGTGCCGCGTGCACATGCGATTACCAGCCTCAACATGCTTGCAATTCTTTATTAATGACATCCTAGTCGCTCCTTGCGTCTCCATGTCGATCACCATTTATCAACGCTCGACTGTAGAGCAAACGGTTGATAGTGGTGAAGGCTCAATTGCACCCGATCTGAGAACTAATCTTAATTACCAGACAATTGTCCATTTCGCGCGCTCCGCAATGAGTCGGCATATCTATCGTGGCGTGACGATGAAGATCTCTTGGCAAGCGGCGCAGAGAATCGCCAAATTCTTTCGAGTCATCGCCGGACTGACTCCGAAATTATAAAAAAGGTTCCTAGTTCATGTTGAAGATACAAAGCGCGAATAATGACGCGACTAACCGGGCGGAAAGAACTACCGGCGAGCGAAATGTTGCCCAAGAAAGCGAGAAAGTTACAATCCGGTCGACTAAATTGGATTGCTTACATACGTAAAGTCATCTTAGTCGAGAAATTGATCGAGAAATGAATCGATTGGAACCCCTCCAACGCAAGCGCAGCGGCTATCCATTTGCGCCTGCAATAAAGCTCGATCTTGATTGATTATTTTTTTATAGTACTCGATGGTCTGGTCGATTTCCAGTTTTCGACGAGGCGTCTATCCCGGGCGAACTGCGGGGGGTTGTTTTCACTTGGACACATAATCGTATGTTCTAAAACTGCGGGAATCGACCGAGCATGTGACGCCTGAGCCCCAAGAGTTAGATATGGCGGTACTGTCGCGTACGGTAGTGAGAGACGTGAGATCCGTATACGTTAAAAAGTGTATTGGAGTCTGCCAGCATACGGAGCGCAGCTCTGAACTGATGCTTATTTGCGGATGCCTAGCGCTAGCTGTCTTCCATCGTACAGTTGCGAACTCTTGATTCTTAAACCCGAAATTGGTCAGTGTTTTGTATCTTGTGAGGCAGTTCGTTCGCGTCAAGAACATCAACATATTTTCGAGTTGCCCTCCGCGACCCTGAGTAGGATGTTAGTGGCTGCTGAATGTGATTGACTGAAAATAAGAGTGAGGCAAAAACCCAAAATCGCGGTGGTTTCTCCGTTTCTCGACAAGAGGCACGGCAGCGAGCGGATCATCGTCGAATGGCTATCGAATCTGTCCGACGCGTTCCAGATTCACGTGTACAGCCAGCAGGTGGAGGATTTCGATCGGACAAAATTCACGTGGCATCGCATCCCCAAGCTCCCGGGTCCTCATCTTTTCAACTTCCTGTGGTGGCTGGTGGCCAACCGCCTTTGGCGCTATTGGGATCAGCGTTTCCGCGGGTTGCGGCACGATTTGGTTTTTAGCTCCGGCGCGAATTGCCTGGATGCCGACGCGATCTGCGTGCATATTGTTTTCGCTGAGTACGTGCGGCAAGTACGGCCAGAAATGAACTTTGCGCGCAATCCCATTCGGGAGTGGCCAAGACTCTTACATCGTAAGTTGTATTACAGGTTTTCCGTTTTCATGGAAAACCGAGCATATAAGACTCGCGAGACGACGCTGATTGTGAATTCGCGCAAGACCGCCGGAGGGCTTAAACAATTTTGTGGCCGGACAGATCGCATTCCTATCCTCTATCTTGGGCTGGATCACAACGTGTTCAATTCGGCCGTTCGTGAAAAGTTTCGCGAACTGGCTCGCTGCACCCTTGAGATCCCGCGAAACCAGTTCACATTTATTCTCGTCGGGAATGACTGGCGCAATAAGGGCGTTCCCGTACTTCTCAACGCGCTGGCGGAATTACGCGAGCTGCGAATCGCCTTGCTGATTGTGACTGACGAGGACTTATCCACTTGCCGCCGGCTCGTCACTGAAAAAGGGTTGGACGATCGAGTCGTTTTCTTGCCGCCGCGCAAAGATATTGAATTCTATTATGCTGCCGCGGATGCTTATGCCGGGCCTTCGCTTCAGGATGCGTATGGAATGCCTCCAGCGGAGGCAATGGCCTGTGGACTCCCCGTAATCGTATCCGCAGCGGCCGGAGTATCCGAAATAGTCACGAACGGCGTAGATGGAATGATTCTTGATGATCCCAAGGACGCGTCCAAACTTGCGACAATGATTCGGCGTCTTTACGAAGACCAAGGATTCCGCGATCGGCTCGGTGTCAAAGCAGCGGAAACCGCGCGACAATATACCTGGGAACGCAACGGACGCGAACTGAGCGCAATTTTCCGACGAAATCGTACGGCGCAAAGCGCAAGCCGACATGCAAACCCTGACTCAGGAATCATGAATCACGCTCCATTCCGATAAACAGCATGCGCGTTACACCGATGAAGGCAAACTCAGGAAATCGCGTTGAGAACGCCTTGATAAAACGGGACACGCACTGGGCCCCGGAAGATTGAAACGAGACCCAGGATCGTGGTTGGCTATTCGGACAGAAAATATGACGCCCTACTCACCAAAAGAATATTGGTCCGGTATAGCGAAGGATTTTCGCTCGGCCGATCCGTTCGGGTTTTCGCCGGTCTTGCATCCAGGCGCGCCTGTCTGGTTCAACCAACTTATCGACAAGCTGCAATTTCAGGCTCTTCGGCGCGCTGTGGAGCTGGCCCAGATTTCACCCGGTTCCAGGGTACTTGATGTAGGCTGTGGGACGGGACGCTGGGTTCGCCGCTACACGGAACTAGGATTTTGCGCTACCGGTGTAGACGCGGCACCAAATATGCTCACCACTGCGCGCGAACACGGCACAATCACACCTCTAATAGCGGGAGAGGCTAGTCAGCTGCCGTTCTCAGACTGCGTGTTTGATTGTGTCGCGGATGTCACGGTCGTGCAGCATATTCCTTCGGATTTGCAACCACGGGCACTTAGCGAGATGACGCGCGTGTTAAAACCCAGAGGGTGCCTGATACTAATGGAACTAATCCGGGGGACTGGGGCACACTTTCCGCACTCGCCGGAGAATTGGATCAAGCAAGTCACTTCCCGTGGCCCAACTCTGATCGGATGGTTCGGTCAGGAATTTCTTTTGCCCGACCGGCTTCTTGTCCGTTTAGCGCAATCTCTACGCGGTGGCAACAGTACATCTTCGAACGCAGATGTGCTGACCGTAAGTTCTCCCTCTCACGCCAATCCTGTTTTACGAAGTGCCTACTGGCGTTTTAGACGTATTACAACATCGGTTTCCGCTTGGATCGACCCGCTGACGGAAAAAATCTGTACGGCTAGGCTCGCAACTCATGGCGTTTTCGTCTTTCGCAAGTGATCGCAAAGAATCCGCAAGGCACGAAAAGCTCGATCCCTTGACAACGAGTACAAGAGAGTACACTTCGTGCTAGCCTGTTGGCGGAAGGTTTGTTGGATTCCGATTGGCCTCCGTTTTCGTTTTTATTTCCGATGGTTTGTGAGATTTGGGTTCCAGACGATGTGATATGAGGGCATCAAGATGTATGATGGTGCGGTGGAGGATTTGGCCTTGTTAGAATTGCTTAGTCGGTTTTTCTAAAGCATTTTCGGTAGGCCGCTCGTGTTGTATTGCAGTTCTCACTATCCGAACCTATTTTGAACGGTACCCATTTTCATGGGGTTGACACGGCGCGAAATCGGCCTACGATAAGGAAGTCCATGGCTACTCCTGCTCAAGCTCCAGCGAATTCACCGATTCCAGACAAGAGTCTGTTCCGCATCGGCGAAGTCAGCCGCCTTACTGCGACAAAAACGTTTGTCCTGCGCTATTGGGAGACGGAGTTTCCAACGCTTCAACCCGTGAAAAGCCCCAGTGGCCATCGGCTGTATCGTCGCGAGGATATTGAAACCGTTTTTGAGATTAAGCGCCTTCTCTATGACGAAGGTTTCACCATCGTCGGCGCTCGCAAACATCTCGCCGATCAGGCCGCCGCAAATGGCGGGGCAATCCGCTCAACAGGTGAAAGTAGTGCCGCGCATTCCGCGGCGCCGGCACGCGCCGCTCATCGCGAGCCTCCTTCGCGCGCGCAACGCAAATTCCTACTCGATTTGCACGAAGAGCTTCTCGCTGTCTTGACCCTTCTCGAACGCGGGTGATACGCTGATTGCTGTCGAAAGCGGTCGGGACGTAGCGCAGTCTGGTAGCGCGCACGCTTGGGGTGCGTGAGGTCGCTGGTTCGAATCCAGTCGTCCCGACCATCTTCCTCTCTCAGTGATTTTTGAAGAACTTCGAAAGGTGCTTCGCCCGCGCGGATATTTTCATGCCGGATAATCTAACGAAACCGCGTATCCTCGTCACCAACGACGACGGTATTCATGCCGCTGGCCTTCGCGCGCTTGTCCAAGCCGTCTCGCCCATAGGCGAAGTCACCGTTGTCGCGCCTTCGCACGAACGCAGTGCCTCAGCGCAATCTCTAACGCTACGCCAGCCGATTTACTGCGATCAGATTGCGGCAAACGAATACTCGATCGAAGGAACTCCCGCCGACGCCGTCATACTCGCGTTTCATACGCTACTTAAACAGAAACCCGACCTCGTAATTTCCGGCATTAATCGCGGCGGTAACATGGGCGAAAACGTGTATTACTCTGGAACCGTCGGTGCGGCCATGGAAGGCGCCATCAATCGCGTGCCATCCATCGCCGTTTCGGTTTCCTATCGCACCAAGGAAATCGACTTCGCTCCGGCCGCTGACTTTATGCTCACTCTCGTGCCGCTGATCATCAGGGAAGGTCTTCCCCCCGGCATTTTGCTGAACGTCAACGTGCCGGATCCGTGGACCGGCGAGGTGCGTTTCACCAAGCAATCCTCGAAAATCACGCGCAACGTGCTTCAGCCAGGCTCCGACCCTCGTGGCCGCCGCTATTTCTGGCTGCACGAGCAGAAGCTCGTGGAGGGTATCGAGCCCGACACGGATATGGCCGCCATTCGCGACGGTGCCATCTCCATCACCCCTCTTCAGCTTGACCACACGCACGCTCCGTCGCTCAATCATCTTTCGCATTGGAAAAAATTGCTGGAATCAACCGCGAAACTGTAGGTCAGGGATCGCGACTTTTTGCGATTAATAACCAGACGTAAGCATCCACTAAATAAAAGTTGAATCATTAGCTTCCAACTTCGAGTTATAAAGCCGCCTTGGCGTTACTGGCGGTCTTGGAATTCAAAAAAGAAAAATTATGGACCTACAACTGAAAGCCAAGAAAGCGCTGGTAACCGGCTCGACTGCAGGAATAGGGTTCTCCACTGCGCGAGCGCTGGCGGCGGAGGGCGCTTCGGTCGTGGTGAATGGAAGAACCCAAAAACGCGTTGATTCCGCCATCGCCGAAATTCGCAAAGCTCATCCGGCGGCCGACGTCTCAGGCGTCGCTGCTGACGTTTCGAATCGAGAGGGCTGTGCGAAAATGATCCAAGCGGTTCAAACTGTGGACGTCCTAATCAACAACATGGGCATTTTTGAACCCAAGCCCTTTGAAAAGATCCCGGATGAAGATTGGATTCGCTTGTTCGAAGCCAACGTCATGAGTGGCGTGCGCCTGTCGCGCCACTACCTCGCCGGCATGCGCGAAAAAAATTGGGGCCGAATCATTTTCATCTCCAGTGAATCGGCCGTTCAAATTCCTGCTGAAATGATTCACTATGGCATGACCAAGACGGCGCAAATCGCCGTCGCTCGCGGTATTTCCGAAACCGTCGCCGGCACAGGCATCACCGTGAACAGCGTGCTGGCTGGCCCCACCAGATCGGAAGGCGTCGAAACTTTCATCTCACTAATGGGCGCGCAAAAAGGTTCTGACTCCGTGGCCTTCGAAAAAGAATTCTTCAAAAACATTCGCCCGTCCTCCCTTCTCCAGCGTTTCGCAAGCACGGATGAAGTCGCAAATATGATCGTCTATCTCTCCAGTCCTCTGGCTTCTGCCACAAACGGCGCCGCCGTCCGTGTAGATGGCGGAGTCATTCGCGCTATCCTGTAATAAGCGCACGGGCCCCGACCGCCAGTCATTCTGGTTCCACATTTCTATCGCATCCGAAATCTACCCAGACTCCGTCGTGTGGTAGCCTTGCACGCCAAGAGGAGCTGAAGACGTGGACCGATCCAGTAAACTCGTGGGCGCAGCAGCAATTCTGATTGCGGCAATTTGTCTTCCGCTTTACGCGAGAATGCATGGCTCGCCGTCAAACCCTGCGCAAGAACAGACCCACGCGACTACTGTCCACGGAAGCACATCTGGTTCGGCCGAAGCAGCAGACCTTTCCAAAACCGAATCGCCCAACTACGAAAAGGTGAAAATTGTCCAAGCCTGGATTCCCATGAAAGCCGGCATCCGCCTGGCAGTAAATCTCTACATGCCAAGCGCGCCGATCCAGTCAACCACGCCCGACGCGGAACGCGGCGGAAAATTCCCAGCCATCCTGGAATATTTGCCGTACCGCAAGGACGATTGGACTCTAGCGCGCGACTGGCAACTCCATTCCTATTTCGTAAAACGCGGCTACGTCACCGCGCGCGTGGACATTCGCGGCACCGGCGCCAGCGAGGGGAATCCTCCCGACCGCGAATATTCCGATCAGGAACAGCAGGATGGCCTCGAAGTAATCGACTGGCTCTCGAAGCAGCCGTGGTCTAACGGCAACATTGGCATGATGGGAATTTCCTGGGGAGGCTTCAACGCCATTCAGTTGGCGAACCTGCATCCTCCGGCGCTGAAGGCGATCATCGCGATGTGCGCCACCGAAGATCTTTTCCATGACGATATTCATTACATTGACGGCCTTATGCACGTCGATGAATTCGAGCTAGGCATGGATATGCAGGTCGGCATCACGCGCGCGCCGGATTTTCCCACCGACGAAAAGTCTTTGGCGCCGCGTTTCGATGCCACTCCGTGGTTTCTTCTCTATCTTCACCAGCAACACGACGGCGCCTTCTGGCAACGCGCTTCGATCTCGGGCGATCAGTATGCTGCATACAAAGTTCCCACGTTTATGATCGGCGGTTTTCTCGATGGCTATCGTGACAGCGTCGGCCGATTTCTCGAACGCGTTAAAAATGCGCCGGTAAAAGCCTTGCTCGGCCCGTGGAACCACAGTTTTCCACACGACGCTCAGCCCGGACCGAGCATTGAATGGCGTGTGGAAGCCACGCGCTGGTGGGATTACTGGCTGAAGGGCAAGCAGAATGGCATTCTCGACGAGCCGCGCTTGGAAGTTTACATGCGCCATTGGTATCCGCCCGATCCGAACATCGCGGAAATTCCGGGCGATTGGCGCGCCGAAAATAGTTTTCCCCCAGCCAACGCGCGCACGCAGACTCTTTACCTCTCGCCGGATCATTCGCTGCGGGATTCGGCGCCGGCTGCGGCAACGGAACAATTAAAGTACGTTCCAACCATCGGAGCCGAAGCAGGATTTTGGTGGGGCGATTTCACCACCGATCAGCGTCCCGTTGACGCCTTCAGCCTGGTTTACGATTCCGAGCCGTTAGAAAAAGACACCGCAATTCTCGGATGGCCCAAAGCGCTTCTGCAGGTTTCCGCAAGCGCTCCGCTTGCGAATTGGTTCGCGCGTCTTTCAGACGTTGCGCCCGACGGCACCGTAACCATGGTCACCGGCGCCGGGCAAAGTGGCGCGCAACGCGAATCGCGCACCAATCCAACTGATCTCGATCCGGGAAAAGTGTATTCGCTTCCGATCGAACTCCACCTCACAAGCTGGGTTTTTGAGCGCGGACATCGCATTCGCCTCGCCATATCAAACGCTATCTGGCCCATGATTTGGCCCACGCCATTCTCGATGACCACGACGTTGCAACGCGGCGGCACCCCAGCTTCACGATTGGAACTCCCCCTGGTCCCGCTGGAGCCGCCCGCACGCCCGCACTTTTTCCCTCCTGAAGAAACGCCTCCTCTCGAAAGTGTGAAATCCGAAGGTGACACTTGGCCACCTCAGGTCTGGACCGAAACACACGATTTGCTTACTGGCGTCACGCGTATTTCCTGGATTGGAGACGACGCAAGCCAATATCCCTGGGGGCGCATGAAAGATCACGAGCAGATGACCTACGTCCTCGGTGATGATCACCCCGAAAAAAGTTCCATCCACGCCGAAGGTTCTACCACGATTCAATTGACCGGCCGCACTTTGATCTGGAGCGTGGTCATCGATCTCAGCAGCGACCTGCACAATTTTTATTACCATTCCGAGCGCCATCTCACCGAGAATGGAAAACTGATTCGCGAAAAAAGCTGGGACGATACGATTCCGAGAGATCATCAATAGCTTCGCCGCCCGAAACTGCATTCCGGAGCACGTTTTGAAAAATAGCGCCATCCTGCTCATCAGTTGCCCCGACCAAAAAGGACTCAACGCTGCCGTCCACGAGTTTATTTATCGCGCCAACGGAAATACTCTCCACGCCGACGAGCACCAGGATTTCGAGCGGAATCTCTTCTTAATGCGTGTGGAATGGGATCTGGCCGGTTTCACCATCGATATGCGGGATTTCGCCAAGGAATTCCAGCCCGTTGCGGGCCGCTTGGGCATGAAATGGCGCGTCGCGCTTTCGAACTATCGCCCGAAAGTAGCAATTTTCGTCTCGCGCTACGATCACTGCCTCACCGACTTGCTCTATCGTCAGCATAGCGGGGAACTGGCTTGCGAGATTCCGCTCGTCATCAGCAATCACGAAGACGTGCGCCGCTGGACTGACTTCTACAAAATCCCGCTGCACGTCATCCCGGTAACAAAGGAAAATAAGCCCGACGCTGAGCGCCGCGAACTCGATCTGCTCCGTCCTCACGGAATTGATTTAATCGTCCTCGCGCGTTACATGCAGGTACTGTCCTGGGATTTCATCCGCCAGTACCCGCCGCACCACATTATTAATATCCATCACTCATTTCTGCCCGCGTTCGTCGGTGGCAAACCGCACCACCAAGCCTTCGAACGCGGCGTGAAACTCGTGGGCGCCACCAGCCATTACGTTACTGAAGTTCTCGACGATGGCCCGATCATCGAGCAAGATGTCGTTCGTATTTCTCACCGCGATACTTTGGAAGATTTAATTCAGAAAGGCCGCGACCTCGAGAAAGTAGTTCTATCTCGCGCGGTGCGATGGCACATCGAAAACCGTATTTTGTTATACGGTAATAAAACGGTGATTTTTGATTAGTTGAATTGGGGAGGGGTTCCACACTATTCTGCGACCAGCGTGTTTAGCGCGCTACGGCCACCCGCGTATCTTTCAAATCAGCCGCCAGCAGCCGATGAAACAAATGCTCGCCCGCTTCGCGCCGCACCGAAAGTCGGCCGGCCTGATACGCGCGCGAACTGAGCCCGCGCTGCACTCCGGCGCAAATCACAATATCTTCCTGCTGCACGATCTCGCTTACTCCCATGCTTTCGCGGACGTATGCCATGTTCGCTTCACTTGTATCGCCAAAATAAAAATCAAAAATTACTTCGCAGCGGCCAACGCCCATTGGCAGCACCAGATTGGTATCCAAATATCCTTCGTACCAATTCAGCATGAAGTTGGGATATTGCCAGAAATAATAGGCGCGGTCGCCTTGGCGCGTGTTCGCGGCACTTTTTTCCGAGCTGCTGTCCACCGCAACCGGACTCGATTGCACGCAGCAGCGATCCACATTCTCAATCGTGTAATTCGTGTAGTCCAAAACGCTGTTCAAGCCTTTGTGCATGTGCGGCACGTGGTATCCGCCGTCCAGAAAATTATCCACGTACACTTTCCAGTTGCAGTCCAATATGTAGCTGCGCCGCTCCACGAATTTCAAATCACCAAACCCCAGCGGCTGCGCCAGCTTCACCAGCGCGCCAAGAAAATCCACGAGCAAGCCCGCGTGCGGATCCAGATTCACAAAAACAAACTTCTCCCAGGTCTCCACTCGAATAGGTACCAACCCATTTTGCGAGCGTTCGAAATCGCGAACGCCCTCAAATTCCGTCATGCCGCGGAGTTCTCCTTCCAGGTTGTAGGTCCACCCATGGTATGGGCAACGAAGATGCGGCGTGTGTCCGCAAGGCTCGTTCATCACGGTCATCGCATGGTGCCGGCAAACATTGAAAAACGCGCGCAACTTATTGTCGCTGCCGCGCACCACCACCACGGGCTCGCCAGCCACCGTCGCCGTAACATACTGACCCGCCTTTTCAATTTGCTCCGTGCGCCCAACCGCCTGCCACGTTCGCGAGAAAACGTTCTGCAACTCAAGATCGGCGATTCTCGAATCGGTGTACCAAGGCGCCGGAATCGTGTGCGCTTCTGCCAGTGGCGCCGACGCATTGTACGAAGCGAGAATTTCTTTCACCGTCTGTTCCATGCAATTCCTCCTGTCGGTTTCTGTAAGCTGCGGCAACCTCGCGTCATTCTTTTTCTTACACGCCTATTGCGCCCTTCAACACCAGCAGAAACTGATTGATCCGCATCTGATTTTTCTGCGGGTCCGCGGGATGCGGAAAAAGTCCCGGATCGAGTTCCTCGGTGAGCAGCGCGTCTTGAAAACGCTCCATGGTCCAGTCCAGAATCGATACGATCAGCGTCGAGTCAATGTCGGACCGAACCTCGCCCCGCGCAATTCCCAGGCGCACGAACGTCGTACTGCCATACGGGTCTTCGGCCAGCAAGAACCGATTGATCTCGTGCTTCAAACTAAGATCAACTCCGTAATTTCCCAGCAGCGCTACTCGATAGGGAATCCAATCCTCGCGAACGAGCCGCTCCGTTCTCAGCAGCCAATAGCGCAAAATTTCAAAAAATCCTCTCTCGCGAATTTGCGAAGGGGAATCCAGATAGGTGGGAAAAGACCGCACCGCTTTTTTGTAAGCCTCCAGAAACAATCCGCCCTTGCTTCCGAAATATTGGAAGATGGACCCCTTGGCCACGCCCAGTTGCGCGGAAAGATCCTCGATGCGCGCGGCATGATATCCGTGCTCCGCGAAATGTTGCATCGCCGCGTTCACGATGCGCTGGCGTTTCGCTTCCATGCGCGGATGCTGGTGAGTCGTTCCTGCAACTGGCGGCTCTAGAATGGCGCGGCGTTGCTTGATGGGTGGGTGTGACCTTAGGTCATTAACTGAAGCTGTCATTGGAATATTCCCCTATATATGCTATCTAAGTGATGCCGCATACCACTGACTGGCGGTCATACTAAACGAAATGCTTCCTTCGCGCAAGTCCTATGATGCCATCGTCGTGGGCGCCGGACACAACGGCCTCACTGCTGCTGCCTATCTCGGCCGCGCGGGTCTCTCTACTCTCATTCTTGAACGTCGCGAAATTGTAGGAGGTTGTTGCGTCACCGAAGAAATCGCCCCCGGTTGCCGCGCTTCCACCACTTCTTACATCGCCAGCATGCTGCGACCCACCGTGATTCGCGATCTAGATCTCGGCGCGCACGGTCTGCGCATGGTGCCCTGCGATCCCAGACTGCTGGTTCCTTTTCCCGACGCGCAAGTCCTCCCCTGGTGGGCCGATCGTGATCGCGCCATTGCGGAGTTTCGAAAATTGTCAGTCCGCGATGCCGAAACCTTCGTTCGCGTGGACGAACAGCTCAAGAAGTTGGCGCGCTACCTTCAGCCATTTTTCCTGGAGCCGCCTCCGGAGCCCTCGCTTCACGGCGCCGACGGATTCTGGGAACTTTTGCGTGTAGGAAAACGATTTCGCGGCATGACCAGCGCGGAGGTGTCTCAGCTTGTTTCCTTTTTGACCGGCAGCCTTGGCGATTTTCTCGATCGCAATTACGAGTCCGAGAAAATGAAAACGATGTTCCTCGCCAACAATCTCTATGGCAAACATGGAGGCCCCTACGACCCAGGTTCCGCTTTCGGCCTGCTTTTTCATTTGCTTGGCGGCGGAGATGGCGAAGTCCAAGGCTTCTACGGTCACGTAATCGGCGGAATGGGCGCCATCACGCAAGCGCTCGCATCCGCTGGCCGCAAGTTTGGCGTGGAGATTCTCACCCGGGCTCCAGTTACGAAGATAGATGTCCGCGACGGGATTTCCCGCGGCGTGATCCTGCAAGATGGAACAGAAATTTCCAGTCGCATTGTTCTTTCGAATGCCGATCCCAAGCGCACTTTCTTAGGGCTGGTAGAAGCAAGCCAGCTACCCGAAGAATTCCGTCACGCTATCGCAGGCATCAAGATGGACGGCCCCTGCGCCAAAGTGAACTTCGTCCTCAGCGAAGAGCCTCGCGTCACCGGCATGCCGCCGGACTGGGCGCCACCGCAGCGTGCGCTTTTCACCCTGGTTCCTTCGCTTGCCTTTGCCGAACGCTGCTACGACATCGCGAAGTTCGGCGACATTCCCGAAGAGCTGTGGGTCGATTGCGTCGTCGCCTCCAACGTCGATTCCACACTCGCGCCGCAAGGCAAGCACGTGATGACCACGTTCATTCAATACGTTCCTTATCGCTTGCGCCAAGGCACCTGGGACCAAAAACGCGAGCTACTCGGTGATCACGTAGTGAAGAAAATTGCCGAGTACGCGCCCAACGTTCCGAACTCAATCATCGCGCGCCAAGTTCTCACTCCACTCGATCTCGAGCGCATCTACGGCCTTACGGAAGGAAATATTTTTCACGGCGACCTTTCCCTCGAACAGCTTTTTTTCATGCGTCCGGTTGCCGGTTGGGCACAATATCGAACCCCGCTCGCCGGACTTTACCTCTGCGGCGCTGGCGCGCATCCCGGTGGAGGAGTCACCGGCGCCCCGGGTTACAACGCGGCCCACAAAGCTCTGCGCGATTGGAAAAGTGGCCGCGTAAAGAAAGCCAGCGCCTAGATTTTTCTCAGAGCAAGCTTAGTAGCAAAAGGAGATCAAAATGGCAAAGCAGCAAAAAAAGGGAATCCTCGAAAAACTAGCCGAAGGCCCCGTCCTCGGTGACGGCGGCTACTTGCTCGAACTGGAAAAACGCGGCCGGGTCCGTGCAGGCCCGTTCACGCCCGAAGTAGCATTGAATAATCCTGACGCGCTGCTCGAACTCCACCGCGAATTTCGCGACGCCGGCGCCGAAGTGTTGCAGGCACTCACGTTCTACGCCAGCCGCGACAAGCTCGCGACAGTTGGCATGGAAGAGCGCGTCGAAGAATTGAATTGCGCCGCCGTTCGCATCGCAAAAAAAGCGGCTGAAGATCGCTGTCTGGTTGCCGGAAATCTCAGCCTCACCTGGATGTACGAGCCCAACGACAAAGCCGCCGCCGATCGCGTGCGCAAGACTTTCGACGAGCAACTGGACGTTCAAGTGGCCGAAGGCGTCGATTTCATCATCGGCGAAACATTTTCCTTTCTCGGCGAGGCTCTACTGGCCGTCGAGCGCGCTAAAGCCACAAAGTTGCCGGTAATGGTCACCGTCTGTTTCGAAAATGAAGACGTCACACCCGACGGGAAAAAAGCCGCCGATGTTGCGAAGGCCCTAGCCGACGCTGGCGCGGATATCGTCGGCATCAACTGCTTGAGAAGTCCCCAGCACACCCTCCCGCTAATGGCTGAAATGCGCAAAGCGGTGAAAGGTTATATCGGTTGCCAGCCGGTGGCCTATCGCACCACGCACGAGCATCGCGACTTCACCAGCCTCGCCGCGTTTCCCGATCAGCTCGAACCTTACCAGCTCACGCGTCGCGAGATGGCCGACTACGCAACCAAAGCCCGCGAAATTGGTGTGGACTATATCGGCGCCTGTTGCGGCGCGGTCGCCACGCACATCCGCGAGATGGCTCGCGCTCTGGGAAAAATTCCCGCGGACGATCGTGTCTGGAAAAAGGGCGGTGAAAAACCAATGTCCGCCTACGAATATTACGGACACGACGACAAGCCCAAAGCCAGCGGAAAGGCCACCTAACGCGCCTACGCCAACGCTCTCGCTTTCTGAATCTTCTCGGAGCATGATGTCCGCCTAAAGCCGATGGCTCCAGCGGAATTCACAACCAGCGAAATCGAAAACTCAAATCGTCCGCGCCGGACCATGGGTTTTCGCGACCTGGTTCTGTTTTACATCGTCACCGGCATCAGCCTCCGCTGGATTGCCACGGCCGCAACAGTCGGAGCTAGTGCCGTCGTAATCTGGCTAGTCGCCTGGACCGCGTTTTACCTTCCACTCGCGCTATCGGTGATGGAACTTTCCTCGCGCTATCCGCAGGAAGGCGGCCTGTATGTTTGGTCCAAGCGCGCGTTCGGAGAATTTCCCGGCTTTCTCACCGGCTGGACTTACTGGGCCAGCAATCTTCCTTACTATCCCGCGATACTTTATTTCACCGCCAGCAACGCCCTCTATATCGGTCCCGCTCGCTGGCAATCGCTTTCAAATAACAAAACTTACTTTCTGCTTTTCGCGCTTGTCGGTCTCGCCCTCGCAACTTTTCTGAATCTCATCGGCCTCTCGGTAGGGAAGTGGCTGCACAATCTCGGCGGCATCGGCACCTGGCTGCCCATCGCAATTTTATTCGCCATTGCCGGTATCGCATTCCACCGCTTCGGCTCCGCCACCAGCTTCACGCCCGCCACCATGGTTCCGCACATGCGCTTTCACGATGTGCTCTTCATGGCCACAATCGTTTTCGCTCTCGGCGGCTCTGAATCCGCCTCTTTTCTCGGAGACGAAATCCACGACGCGCGCAAGAATCTCCCTAGAGGATTGCTCGCCGGCGGCGCCTTCGTCACCACCGGATACATTCTGGGCACCGTCGCCGTACTCATCGCACTTCCGGTCAACCAAGTGAGCGGCCTGCAGGGAATCATGCAAGCAATTTCCAAATCAGTGGAACGCATAGGCCTCTCCGGCGCCGTCGCCATCGGAATCGTTTCATTCGCCGCTTTGCTCATCACTCTCAGCAATCTAGGAGCGATGGGCGCTTGGCTAGCCGTTTCCGCGCGCCTCCCTTTCGTTGCCGGACTCGACCGCTATCTCCCTCCCGCATTCGCGCGCATCCATCCCAAGTGGGGCACGCCCTATGTGGCCCTTCTCGTCCAGGCCGCCTGCGGAGTTCTTTTCATCTTTCTCGGTCAGGCCGGAACCAGCGTCTACGGCGCCTATGAAGTTCTAGTGAGTATGGGAATCATTTCGTACTTCATACCCTACCTCTTCGTTTTCGCCTCACTGATACGCTTGCAGCGTGAGCCTCCCGGCCCAGACGTAATGCGAATTCCCGGCGGCAGCCCGGTCGCAAAAATAGTAGGCATGCTCGGTTTCACCACAACCTTAATCACCATCGCCTTCTCCGTGCTTCCCGCCGAAGACGATCCTCACAAAATTCTAGCCGTCGTAAAAATAATTGGCCTCACAATCTTGTTATTGGCCATGGGCGTCTTCGTTTTCATATGGGGAAAGTCACAAGCCGCAAAACGCATCTAGCCACGCGCCGTCACCCCTAATTGTCCGAAGTTACCTTTTCTACATGCGCGCTCGAGTACGATCCGCGATAGGCATTGCAGCGAAGTAAACTGCTGAAGTTCCGGCTCTGCTCACCGCTCACCTTCACACACTCGCCGTCTCGAGCCGAGGGAATATCCAGACGTGAGGTGCCCAGCTTGACCACGCTTGTAGATACGCAAACCATCTCTGCTTCAACTGGCAATGAGCCAGCGACTCCTCAGGCCGCTGGCAAACAGTCCGCGCCCTGGATTTACAGTCCCTGGCTCGACCTGCTCGTAGGCTGCGGCGCGTGGTCCGCTCCGCTTCTAGCCGTGGCCATGTGGATGGCGCCATCGCATACCCATGCTTGGGTTGTCGCCTTCTACGCGCTCGCTCTTGTCTTCAACTATCCGCACTTCATGGCCACCATTTATCGCGCCTATCACACGCGCGAAAACTTCGAAAAGTATAAATTTTTCACGCTTCACATCACCCTGTTGCTGGCTCTCACCGTGATCCTGATGCACGCATCCCCGCGCTTGTTTCCCTGGGTGTTCACGCTCTACATCTGCTGGAGCCCGTGGCATTACAGTGGACAAAACTACGGCCTCCTGATGATGTTCGCCCGCCGAAGCGGGGCCGAAGTCACGCCCATGCGAACGCCGCTGGCTCCGCGCCGCCTTCATCGCTTCTTACGTGATGCTGCTTGCAAGTTTTGAAACCGGAGGTTCGAACGACCCACTGATTCTTTCACTGGGTCTTCCCGCAAAGTTTACTTTTGCCGTGCGCCTCGCGCTCGGAGCAGCCTTCGCAGTTTTCACCTGGCTGGGTTTTCAGCGCATGGTCCGCAAACACGGCATTCGCGAAATGATCGCGCCAATCACGCTGGCGATCACGCAATTTTTATGGTTTGTTCTACCCACGCTTCTAGAATTGCGATCGGCCTATCAAATTCCGCAGACGCGCTACAGCAGCGGGATCCTCGCTGTGCTGCACTCCACGCAATACATATGGATCACCAGCTATTACCAGCGCCGCGAAGCGCGCGCCAGCGGCCAATCAAATTGGCGCATGCCGATATATTTTCTGACGCTCCTAGCCGGAGGCATCGCTCTATTTATCCCCGGCCCCTGGCTGGTCAGTTACATCTTCCATTTCGATTTCACCACCAGCTTCTTGATTTTTATGGCCGTTGTGAACATTCACCATTTCATTCTCGATGGCGCCCTGTGGAAGTTGCGCGACACTCGCGTGGCCTCGCTGTTAGTTGACCACGGCGCAAAGTCCGTGCCTGTAGCCCAAACGCAGTCCGTCGCGGAAAAAACTTCGCGCAAAAAGCCCGCCGCCGAAAAACAGTCCGACCGCCGCAATATTGCCGCACCAGCGTTCGCTATCGGGGTAGCTGTGCTGCTTTTCCTCTGGGGCGGAATGGACCAAATCCATTTCGCGCTCAGTAATAATGATGCAGACCTCTCTTCTCTTCGCCGCGCCGCCGATATGAATCCCTATGACAGCGCGCTAGACGCCCGCATCGCGGTGGCCGAAGCGAAAGCCGGAAATCACGACGAAGCTGTCGCCCGCCTCGCGCAAGCCGTCGACCTCAATCCTGAAAACATTGGCCTGCAACAGGCCTACGCCCGCGCTCTAATCGAAGCGGGCCGCTATGACGATGCCTATGCGCTCTACCAAAGAACGCTGGAAACGTTTCCGCATGACGTCGACTCGCTCGTCAATTTCGGATTGCTCGCAACCCGCCTCGGCAATCTCAATCAAGCCATCGACTCCTGGCAAAAAGCGGTGGGCGTAAACCCAAATGAGACGAACGCACACCTCTACCTAGCTCAGGCCTTCGATCAGAGAGCTGAGCCCGCAACCGCCGCCCGTCATTGGGAAATCTTTTTGCGCTTGGCCACGCCACAGCCGGAAGATTCTCGCGTCATCACTAAGGACCAAATAATTTCGGCGACAATTCAGCTAGCCGACGATGAATCCGCCATCCATCGTTCTGATGCCGCCCTCGCACGCTATCAGTCTGCGATCGCGCTCGCGCAAAGCGCAAATAACGCAAAACTTGAAAGCCTTGCGTCAGCTCACCTGGCTGACTTGCAAGAAATGAAAAATGACGCGGCCGCCGCAGCCCAATCCTATCAACGCAGCCTCGCCCTGGACGCCAACGCCGGCGACGCGGTAGCCGAAGGCTTCGATTGGTTCAACTACGGCCAGTTTTTGCGCCGCCATCAACTGCCCAAAGATTTAGCCTATGCGTGCTTTCTTCGCGCCGAAAATCTTCTCGCCAACGCCGACCCAGCCCAATTACAAACTGTACAAGCCGCGCGCCGCCAACTGGAAAGCGAAATGGGAAAGAAGTCTCCAGCAGCAGCACAAAAAAATCTCCCCGCTTTACTCGCCCGGGCCACAAATCTCCCCGCAGGCCCTCGGTAATTTCTTGGTGTTGTAATGAAGTCCCCTGGCCCACACGCCAAACCATCCAATACGCCATCGCACGCGTACTATCTATAGGTGCCCAGCGTGAAAACTCTAATTTCCATTTGTTTGATAACTTTGCTTTTTCCAATGCCGTCGGTTCCTCAGACCGCGACGCAAGACAAGCCAAAGCTCGATTGGCAGCCCTGGTCCGATACAGTGTTTACCGACGCCAAGCGCGATCACCGCTTCGTCTTACTCGACTTGGAAGCCGTGTGGTGCCACTGGTGCCATGTGATGGACGCGAACACCTACAGCGATCCAGCCGTAATTAAAATTCTGAGCGCGCATTACATCGTCGTAAAAGCGGACCAGGATTCGCGCCCCGATCTTTCCAATCGTTACGAAGATTTCGGCTGGCCCGCCACGGTAGTCTTCGACGCAGATGGTCACGAAATCGTCAAGCGTCAGGGCTATCTCGCTCCCGACGAGATGACTTCCATGCTGCAAGCCATCATCGACGACCCATCGCCCGGTCCGTCCGTTCAGCCTGAGTCAAAACTGGAAGTCCCCGCCGAACCGCTGCTCACTTCTGCGCTCCGCCGGCAGCTCCTGAAGAATTATTTGGATGGCTACGATTCGAAGCATGGCAGTTGGGGAACCGATCAAAAATATCTCGACTGGGAATCGGTTGAGTACTCCATGGATTTGGCCCGGCGCAACAATGGTTCTCAGTTCGCGCACATGGCGCAGCAAACTCTCCACGAACAGCTCCATCTTCTCGACCCCGCTTGGGGAGGCGTGTATCAGTATTCAACCGACGGAAACTGGAACTCGCCTCATTTCGAAAAGATCATGCAAATGCAGGCGGAAAATTTAAGAATTTATTCGCTGGCATACTCTTGGTGGGGAAATCCCGAAGATCTTCACGCCGCACAGGAAATCCGGCGCTACTTGAAAACTTTTCTTACCTCTCCGCAAGGCGCGTTTTACACCAGTCAGGATGCGGACCTGATCGATGGCAAGCACAGCGCTGATTATTTTGCCCTCAATGACGCCGCGCGCCGCAAACGCGGCACTCCCCAGGTTGACAAGCACATTTACGCCCGCGAAAACGGCTGGGCCATCGATTCTCTCGCCGCTCTGTACGCTGCGACCGGCGACGCCCAAGTCCTTGACGACGCTCTGCGAGCCACTGGTTGGATTGTGGCCAACCGCGCTATCCCTGGCGGAGGATTTCGCCACGGACAACAAGACGTCGGCGGCCCATATCTAGGCGACAACATCGCCATGACTCGCGCCTTCATCGCCCTATATGCCGCAACCGGGGACCGCGAATGGCTTTCGCACGCTGAATCCGCGATGAATTTCATCGACCGTAATTTTAAAGGCAATCAGCCGGCCGGCTTCGTCACCTCAAAGGTTTCCACCGACCGCGCCTACATCCCACATCCCCAGCGCGACGAAAATGTTGCCGTCGCGCGCGCTGCGAATTTGCTGTTTCATTACACCGCCGACGATCGCTACAAGCAGATGTCCCAGCGCGCCATGCGTTATCTGGCCGCGAATCCCGTGGTGTATCGCCCGCCGGCGGCCAGCGTTTTACTCGCTGATCTGGAATTGTCAAGCGAGCCGTTGCACCTCACCATCGTCGGCTCAAAAAATGATCCGGCAGCCCGCGCTTTATTCCAAGAGGCTTTGCGCTATCCGTCAAGTTACAAACGCTTGGAATGGTGGGACCTGCGCGAGGGCAAGCTGCCCAATCCCGATGTTCAGTATCCGCAGTTGAAAGCCGCAGCCGCTTTCATTTGCACCAATCGCACATGTTCAGCCCCAGTCTTCAAGTCCACCGAATTGCGCTCTCGTATTGACCGCCTGTTGACAGCTCAAGCCGTCGAATCAATCAATGCCGGAAAGTAGCCCGTACAGTTCCTGAGCTTGGTGAATTTCAAAATGCGCAGCAATACCTCCCCTTGAGGCCCCTTTTTATATGTGGTAGTCCCTAGGCCCGCTTCGGTGCCTTTGAAGTATTGGATCGCAGCTTCATTTTGCAGTTAGAGTGGTCGGGCACCGTTATCGAGTCAGGAGCAACTGTCCTACAGGCCAACTGGCGCTTCCGATACACACCGCTATGCTAATCAGGTACCAATCCACCGACGATTTCAACGAGGTTTTAGTGCCATTGAAGCTCAATCAGAAAATGCTTGCGCTGGTCGTCGCTGCCGTCGCGACGATCGCATGGCCTTTCACCTCGCCCGGCCCACGAGCGCAGGCCCCAGATGATGAAAAGCTGTTCGATGCGATCTGCCCCATCATTTATCCCGTCGATCAATCCGCCTCCGATCGCGGCTATCACTATCTTTTCTACGGAAACGGTTTCTTCATCAACAGTGACGCCTACCTGATCACCGCCGCCCACGTCCTCAGTCAGCTTCACGGTGGACAGCCCTACGTCCTCCTCCACCAATCGTCCTCCGAGTTTCGTATAGCGCAAGCCGCTTTGGTCGCCATCGATCGCGAACATGATGTCGCTATCTTGCGCGTCTCGCCGAATCCTTTTGCAGGCAATTACAAAGTTTCATTTCTGCCTCTGTCTTCTGATAGGCCGCTACCCGGTCAGACCGTTCTCTCCGCAGCGTTGCTGCCTTCCAAACCCCGCGAAGCCTACACACTCAACGCGACCATTGAGATGCGCGCGCGCGGCGAAATTCTCGACTCAGAATTTTCTCAATTGGAAAAGGGAAAAGGTGACACCGAACTGCTAATCTTCGGCCACGAAGTAGTCCTAGGCCAAAGCGGCGCTCCGGTCATCTCCGCAGAATCTCAAAGCGTCGTCGGCCTAGTCGAAGGCCAGTGGTTCGGCCACAACTCCCTCGCCATGGTCGCCGCGGAACGCCAGCCGGTAGGTGCAATCCTGCCGATCCACTACGCCATCGCATTACTTCAGCAGAAGCATGTCGCTTGGCATACGAGTTTGCGCGCGGAAGAAGAAAATCAGCAAAACACCACGCAGTCTTCTCAAAGCTCTTCTGCAGCGGCAGCGCTATCACTAGTCCCCGCAGCCTATCCCTCGCAATCCATTTTCGGCGGTGAAGTCATCCTCGACGCGCGAGTCGACAGCACCGGAACTCTCGCAGACATTCAGACCGTCCACGGCGAAGCTCCTTACCTCGAGAAAGCTCTAGTGGCCGTCCGCACCTGGGCTTTTGTCCCTACTCAGAGCAACCTTACAACGGAGCCCCGAATCGGAATTGCATTCGATTTTGTTCCGCGCCTCGCAGCTTCAAGAGTGCCGAAAACTCACAATTACGAAGACGCTTCCGCGGATTCCCGCGAACGCAACTCTCCCGAGCGTGCCGCGCTTCCGGTCTCTACTGTCGAGCCCGAATATCCGCCGAGCGCCAACGTGCAGTCCAGCGTCATCCTCTCTGCCGATATCAACCAGCAAGGTCGACTCGATTCCGTAAACGTGCTACGCGGCGCCGACCCGTTCACAGCCTCCGCAACAGCCGCTCTTCACCAGTGGCGTTTCCAACCAGCAAACCACCTCGGCGCAACCATCTCTTCGCAAGCAATCATCGTCTTCAACTTCGCGCAACCCCTAGTCTCATCAAAAACACAATCGCCCAAGTCATCACAATAGTTCTTACGGAGCGCTGACGACTAAAGGGCAGACCAAATACTCTACGGGGTTCAGGATGTTCGCATTTCCTTAGCTATATTTTACCATTCATAAAAGCTTAGAATGTCTTCCGCATTAATTGCAGGAAACGTTCCAGGGGGCACGATGTCCACAAAAATTATCGCCGTCCGCGGCCGTGAAATTATCGATTCGCGCGGCAATCCCACAGTCGAAGCCGAAGTAGGACTCGAAGGCGGCGTAATGGGCCGCGCTGCCGTTCCTTCCGGCGCGTCCACCGGAGAGCACGAAGCCATCGAACTCCGCGACGGTGATAAATCCCGCTATCTCGGAAAAGGAGTACTAAAAGCCGTCGGCCACGTGAACAACGGCATCGCCAAAGCCATCGCCGGCATGGACGCTTCCGAACAGCGCGCCGTTGATCGCCGCATGATTGAAGCAGATGGGACTGACAACAAATCCAAATTTGGCGCGAACGCGATTCTCGCCGTCTCCATGGCCACCGCGCGCGCCGCAGCCACTCAGCTCGAACTCCCGCTCTACCAATATCTCGCCAGATATTCGTCAGAAGGGTTTGCGGACACGCTTCCCGTGCCCATGATGAATATTTTGAATGGAGGCGCGCACGCCGATAATTCTGTGGACGTCCAGGAATTCATGGTCATGCCTCTCGGTGCGCCCAATTTCCGCGAAGCTCTGCGCTGGGGCATCGAAGTGTTCCACAACTTGAAAGCTGTGCTGAAGAAAAATGGATACTCCACCGCCGTCGGTGACGAAGGCGGCTTCGCGCCAAACCTAAAATCAAATGTCGAAGCCGTCGAGCGCGTCCTCGAAGCCATCACTGGCGCCGGCTACAAGCCCGGTGAACAAATCTGCATCGCGCTCGACCCCGCTTCCAGCGAATTCTACGATCGCGACAAGAAAAAATACGTCTTCAAAAAATCCGACAAGTCCGAGCGCACCTCCGAGCAAATGGTCGAGTTCTGGAAATCCTGGGTCCAGCAATATCCCATCGTTTCAATCGAAGACGGTCTCGCCGAAGACGACTGGGACGGATGGAAAGTCCTAACTCACGAACTCGGCAGATCGCCTGCCGCTGAAATGGAGAAACGAAAGACCATCCAACTGGTCGGCGACGATATCTTCGTCACCAACCCCAAAATTTTCGCGCGCGGAATTTCCGAAAAAGTCGGCAACGCCATCTTGATCAAGTTGAATCAGATCGGCACCGTAAGTGAAACCGTCGAAGCCGTGGAAATGGCTCGCAAAGCGAATTACGCTTCCATCGTCTCCCACCGCTCCGGCGAAACAGAAGACACTTTTCTCGCCGACTTCGTCGTGGCCATGGGCTCCGGCCAAATTAAAACCGGCTCCGCCTCGCGCACTGACCGCATCGCCAAATACAATCAACTCCTGCGCATCGAAGAACGCCTCGGCGCAGACGCCGTCTTCCCCGGCTTCAAAGCCCTCTCGGCCTACCCCGTCCTGCGTCCACCGCGCCAAGTAGGTCCCGCAGAAAGCGGGCGGAGCGAATTGTGAGGGGTGCACGGTGTAGAGAAGTTTACAGCTGATAAAACTTTTCAGAATCGGAGCATAAACACGGAAACTCCAGCTCATCTCATTACGCTGCCAGACGATGACCTCCTCAATGGCCTGCAGCGCGCGGCATTCGGCTATTTTCTAACGCAATGCAATTCGGCCAATGGATTGGTCGCCGATAGGTCTGTGGCCGGTGCGCCCTGCAGCATCGCAGTGGTCGGATTCGCGCTGTGCTCGTATCCAATAGCTGTAGAACGCCGCTGGATGACGCGTGGCGACGCTGCTCAGCGAATTCTTACCACGCTTCTTTTTTTCCTGAATAGCGCGCAGAGTGAGGCGCCGGACGCAACCGGCTATATGGGTTTCTATTATCACTTCCTTGACATGCAAACTGGCAAACGTATCTGGGATTGCGAGCTGTCGCTTATCGACACTGCTCTGCTGCTGGGCGGAATACTCGCCGCGAGTGCCTATTTTACTGGCAATTCTCCAATCGAGGTTCAGATTCGCCAGGTCGCCGAGACGCTGTATAGTCGCATCGATTGGCAATGGGCCCAGCATGGCGGGCGCACCCTTCCGCAGGGATGGAAACCGGAATCCGGTTTTCTTCACTACGGTTGGGAAGGCTACAGTGAAGCGATCCTTCTCTATGTTCTGGCGCTAGCCTCTCCCACCCATCCGATCCCGGCCAATAGCTATTCAGCATGGACCTCGACCTATCAATGGGAAAACCTGTATGGCTATGACTTTCTTTACGCTGGTCCCCTCTTCATTCATCAGCTGTCTCACGCGTGGATCGATTTCCGGAGTATTCAAGATCCGTTCATGCGCGAGAAGGGCAGCGATTATTTCAAAAATAGCTGCCAGGCAACATATATTCAGCGGCAGTATGCGTTGCGCAATCCAAAAGATTTTCGCGGTTACGGCGAGAATTTCTGGGGCTTTTCGGCGGGCGACGGCCCGAGCCCTCAACGTATCCGAATCGATGGTGTGAACCGTAGCTTCTTCGGCTATACAGCTCGTGGCGTGCCCTATGGACCAGACGACGGCACAATCTGTCCCCCCGCAGCTCTGGCCTCGGTTGTTTTTGTACCGGATATGGCGTTGGCAGCGGTCCGCTGTTTGTGTGATTGGTATCCGGAAGTTATCAAGGAATACCGTCTTCCCAGCGGGTTCAATCCCAGTTTCATTCGCAATGGATCCCGGGGATGGATCAGCGAAGGGTATTTGGGCCTCGACCAAGGTATTGTTACATTGATGATCGAAAACTATCGGTCGCAACTCATATGGAAACTGATGCGTCAGTGCGCATACATCCGGAATGGATTGCGCAGAGCCGGCTTTCGAGGTGGTTGGTTGTAAAGGCTAATCCGCACCTTAGAGGAATCCAATGCCGCTTGAACAATTGTCCTTCAATCGGACATCGACTGACTTCGACCTAAGGGAATTGCAAAATGTCCACCCGCAGGACTGGAAAAATCCCGAGCCGGCTCACAGATACAGCTTGGTAGTCATCGGCGCCGGACCCGCGGGATTTCTCACGGCCCTAAATGCGGCCAAAGTCGGTGCCAAGGTAGCGATCGTAGAACGCGATCGTTTCGGCGGTGCGTGCTTCAATGTCGGCTGCATCCCTTCCAAGACTATTATTCGTACCTCGCGCCTGTACGCAGAGATACGCAATGCGGATAACTTCGGCGCGGAAGTGCCTAGCGGTATCAGCGTGAATTTTCCGGCCGTGATGGAAAGAATGCGGCGTGTGCGGGCGCGTGTCAGCCGCCGGGTTTCGGCCCAGAAGTTGACTTCCGCGGGCGTCGACGTATTTTTCGGGCAGGCGCGCTTTGCCGGACCCAAGGCGGTTGAAGTCGAGGGCAAGCTCTTGCACTTTAAGCGGGCTCTTATCGCTAGCGGTGCCCGGCCGAAAGTTCCTTCGATCCCTGGAATTGCCGCCGCGGGATACTTGACCAATGAAAATGTTTTCGATCTGGACGAATGTCCTCGGCGCTTGCTTGTTCTCGGCGGCGGTCCTCTCGGTTGCGAACTGGCGCAAGCCTTTTGCCGACTGGGTTCGCAAGTTAACATCGTGCAGGACGATCCGATGTTCCTCGGCAACGAAGAGCGCGACGCGGCGCAGATTCTTTCCGAAGCTCTGGCTCGCGACGGAATCGACATCCATCTCAACAGCCAAGCTGTCAGTGTACGTGCGGACGGCAAAGAAAAAATCGTCGATCTGGTCAGCGACGATTACAAGTTCACACTAACCGTTGACGAGATTCTGGTCGGTATCGGCAGCACGCCTAACGTCAGTGATATGAATCTCGAAGACGCCGGGGTGCATTACGATAAAGACGCCGGAATTATGACCAATGATTATCTGCAAACCAGCAATCCTCGAATCTACGCTGCCGGCGACGTATGTTCGGAAAAGAAATTCCCTCACATCGAAGTAGCCGCTTCAGAAATCGTAGTCCGTAACGCACTCTTTTGGGGTCGCGAGAGGCTGAGCATGTCGGCGGTTCCATTCTGCACCTACACCGATCCGGAAATCGCGCACGTTGGCCTGTACTTTACCGAGGCGCGCGCAAAAGCTATCCCCGTCAAAACTTTCACTGTCATGATGAGCGACGTGGATCGCGCAATCACGGACAGCGAAGATGAAGGCTTCGTAAAAATTCATGTCAAAGAAGGAACCGACCTGATTATAGGCGCTACTGTAGCAGCCAGCCATGCCGGCGAATTGATAAGCGAAATCTCGCTAGCTATGAACGCAAAAATCGGCCTCCGGGCTCTGGCCCATGTAAATTATCCCTATCCAACCCAAGCCCAAGCTATAAAACTTGCCGCCAATGCTTATCTAGATACACTCCGCAACCCCGTACGTAACTGGCTGCGAAAGCAATGGCTGTAGCGGCGACCTTCTTCGGCAACTTGCGTCTGCACACCGGCTCAGCCATGATTGCCTGTGCCACTCGCGCATAATAAGTTTTCCAGCGTTCGCACGCTAAGGTGAACCGATCCCTTCAAGGGAATTAGCACCGATGGCAATGTCCTCCCCGGGCATCTTCGAAATCGCGCCCGCCGGCGTTGCAACCGAGCCCGTTCGCAACGCCGCCGAAAAATTCATCGTCTCGCTCTCAAACGTCTAACTCGCTCGCACCATGTTCCCCGTGGACGACCTCAAGTGACGCAAATGGATGAATCAACATTTCTACGTGCGCCAGGGCGTCAGCCTACAGGAAATGACCGACGCGCAACGCGAGGCCGCCTTCGCCCTCATGCGCGCATCCCTCAGCGCGCGGGAATTCGGACTCACTCGCAACGTGATGCGCCTGAACGAAACTCTCGCCGAACTGTCGGGCGTGGCAGTCACTCCAAGAGCGAGGTGAAATTCCGACCTGGCAGTTTCTAGCTATCGATTTTCGCCTATCGGCGTCCACACACAATCCCGTAGTACGCACACCCCAACGGCAACAACCTGCTCAGACAACACTACCGCGCCCATCCGCACAGCACCTAGTTCCCCTGCCCCAATAACGTTGCTCATTACCCCGCTCAAGCTATAATCCAGCGCAATGGCTCTCAGTTCCGGCACCAAGCTCGGCCCTTACGAAATCCAATCACCGCTCGGCGCCGGCGGCATGGGTGAAGTCTATCGCGCGCGATACACGCCTCGACCGCACGGTTGCCATCAAAATCCTCTCAAGAGAATTGTCCAATGATCCGATTCACAAACAGCGCTTTGAACGCGAAGCCAGAACCATCTCCAGCCTGAATCATCCACACATCTGCACCTTGCACGACGTCGGCTCTCACAACGGAACCGACTTTTTGGTTATGGAGTACGTCGAGGGTGAATCGCTCGCCAATCGCTTGGAGAAAGGACCTCTTCCAGTTGATCAAGTTCTCAAGATCGGGGGTGAAATAGCCGACGCTCTCGATAAAGCGCATCGCAACGGCATAATTCATCGAGACATAAAGCCGGGCAACATCATGCTCACTAAGTCGGGTGCCAAGTTACTCGACTTCGGTCTGGCCCGTTCAACGAAGTCTTCCGACACCCTCGCAACATTAACCGCGACCGCGCCTCAACAGTCTCCGGTAACTGAGCAAGGCACCATCGTTGGCACGTTTCAATATATGTCGCCGGAACAAGTCGAAGGCAAGGAGCTCGATTTGCGCTCTGACATTTTTTCTCTCGGTGCCGTACTTTACGAAATGCTCACCGGCCAGCGGGCCTTCTCTGGAAAAAGTCAGCTTAGTGTTGCATCCGCCATCCTTGAAAAGGATCCTGCGCCCATTAGCTCGGTCAAACCGCTCACACCGCCCTCGCTCGAACATGTCATTCGTCGCTGTCTCGCCAAAGATCCCGAAGAGCGTTGGCAAAACGCAAAAGATCTGGCCAACGAACTGAAATGGGTTTCCGAGAGTGGTTCTCAGGTAAGCACTCTCTCAACGGAACGTCCGGCAAATCGAACGCGCGACCTCTTGCCCTGGATAATCTCGGGCGTTCTTGCGCTCTCGTTGGTGGCGGCGTTCATTTGGTGGCACAACTCCAAGCCCCAACAAGAAACCTTGTATTTCTTCGCGCCGTTCCCATTTCCAGCAAATGACGTCGCTATCGCGCCGAATGGTCACAGCATAGCTGTGGTCTCGCGTTTGGAATCTACACGAAAAAATCTGATCTGGATTTATGAGCTGGGATCGCAAGACGCCAGAACCCTGGCTGGTACCGAAGGCGCCAGCTTTCCGTTTTGGTCGGCAGATGGTTATTCCCTGGGATTTTTTGCCGATGGAAAATTAAAAAAACTGGATGCATCAGGTGGTCCAGTGCAAATACTCTGCGACGCTCCGCCAGGTCGCGGTGGTACTTGGAACAAAGACGGCGTGATTCTTTTCACTCCTAGTGGGCAGCAACAAGTTGGTCTCTTTCAGATTTCCGCTTCGGGCGGAACACCCAAGCAGATTACTGTTCCGGATCAAAACAATGCGGAAACCACTCATCGCTGGCCCATGTTCTTGCCCGACGGAAGACATTTCCTCTACTTGGCCGCCAACATCTCCGGCCCCAGAGATCACGACGCGATCTACATCGGTTCGCTGGGCTCCAACGAAAAACGATTCGTGGTGAAAGCAGCCGCAAACGCTGTGTTCGTCCCTTCGGGTTACCTGCTGTTTTACCGTGACAAAATGCTATTCGCTCAGCGCTTCGATTTCAAAAAGCTCTCAAAAGCACTTTGTTCCTAAAGGCCCTGTCCGTTTTAAAGAATGGCCAATTTTCTCCTGATGGGAAGTGGGTCGCATACGCTTCCAATGAGAGTGGCACGTGGGAAATCCTATGTCACTTCCTTTCCCGAGGCTCGCGGTAAATGGCAAATCTCCTCCGGCGGCGGAGAACAGCCCAGATGGCGTAGCGACGGCAAAGAGCTTTTCTATCTTTCGTCCGACGGCAAAATAATGGCCGCGCCGGTAACTACTGGCACAAATTTTGACGCCGGCGCACCGGTCGCGCTGTTCCAAGCCAATCCCCGCGAAATAGTCGCAACCTCAGAGCAAATGATTTATGACGTCAGCAAGGACGGCCAACGCTTCCTGATTAACACTCAGGTTCCCCAAGCAGAAACCCACCCCATGTCCATAGTCCTGAATTGGTCCGCAAAGCTAACCAACTGAACCCACGCAAACACCCTGAAGCTCCTCTATCCTTTCGAAATTTGCATCCAACGTCTGAAGTGGGAATTCGGGCAGGAGAAGCTAAACTTTCAACCATCTGGAGCTATCGTTCAACTCGTTGCCCTCGAGCTCCCTTCAGATTTGACCGCCGTGCTAGCCTGTTGGCGCATATGAGCAAACGCCCAAAACCCATCGTCCTCACCGTCCTCGACGGCTGGGGCTACCGCGCCGAACCCAAGGGCAACGCCATCGCCCTCGCGCGCAAGCCCAATTACGATCGCATCCTGAAGGATTTTCCCAACACTCTAATCCAAACATCTGGCCCTGCCGTCGGTCTCCCCGTCGGACAAATGGGCAACAGCGAAGTCGGCCACCTGAATATCGGCGCCGGCCGCATCGTCCACATGGACAGCACGCGCATCGATCAGCTCATCGCCGACGGCGAATTTTATCGCCAGCCTCTCTGGCTCCAAGCCATAGAACGAGCACGCAGCACCCAGCTCCATCTCCTTGGCCTCGTCAGCGATGGCGGAGTCCACTCGCACATCAACCATCTTTTCGCCCTGCTGAAAATGGCGCGCGAAAATAAAGTCAAAAATGTTTTCGTCCATTGCTTTATGGACGGGCGCGACACCCCTCCTCACAGCGGAATTGAATTTATCCAGCGGCTCGAACAAAAAATGCGCGAGCTAGGCGTCGGCCAAATCGCCACTGTCAGCGGCCGTTACTACGCCATGGACCGCGACAATCGCTGGGAACGCGTCGAAAAAGCCTACCGCGCCATCGTTCACGGCGTTTCGGAAGTGGAGTTCAAAGATCCCGCAGCGGCCGTTCGCGCCAGCTACGAAAAAGGCGTCACCGACGAATTTATTCTTCCCGCCGTGATTACGACTGAGCCCGCGCCAGAAAAACCGGCCGCCCGGCGCGCCGTAATCCGAGATGACGACGCCGTCATCTTCTTCAATTTCCGCGCCGACCGTGCCCGCCAAATGACGCGCGCCCTCATCGAGCCCGGCTTCGACAAAATTGTCGACCCTGACGGTCCAAAAAATCTCTTCTTCGTCGCCATGACCCAGTACGAAAAAACCTGGTCCTGGCTCCGCTATCTCCTCGCGCCGGAGAAGCTCGAACACATCCTCGCCAATGTTTTTGTCGAACTACAATTCAAGAACCTGCGCGTCGCAGAAACCGAAAAATATGCCCACGTCACCTACTTCTTCAACGGAGGCGTCGAGAAACCTTTCCCAGGCGAAGAACGCATCCTCGTTCCGTCTCCTAAAGTCCCCACCTACGATCTGAAGCCGGAAATGTCCGCCGCGGGAATCGCCGACACCGTAGTCCACGCCATAGAAAAAGGCGAGTTCGACGCCATCATCATGAATTTTGCAAATGCAGACATGGTCGGTCACTCCGGAAATCTGGAAGCCACCATCAAAGCAGTAGAAACCGTGGATACATGTCTGGGACAGATTTTTCAAGCGCTGCGTCCCCGCGGCGGCGCGTGGATCATCACCGCCGATCACGGCAACGCCGAAATGATGACCGATCCTGTCACTGGCGAGCCGCACACCTATCACACCACAAATCCCGTGCCTTTTATTTTGCTGGCAGAAGACGGCCAAAGGCGATTAGCCCCGGGCGGTTCGCTCCGCGATATCGCTCCAACAATGCTGGGAGTGCTCGGTGTCGCCGAGCCGATTGAAATGACCGGACGCGACTTGCGCATCCCCGCAAAATAATTTGGGAGTTACAGTTCTGCCGCGGAAAATATACTGGTAAGAAATGGAAGAAGAACCCAAACGCACCGAAAGCAGCGATAAGCGAGCCGAAATCATGGGATATATGCGTCCCATGAACGCCCTCTGGCTCGCGCTACTTTTCGTCGCTACCTGGCTCATGTGGTCGCTACGCGCCGCTTTGATCCTGCTGGGATTGATGATTGCCGCAACGATCCTCGCCGTGATCTTGCGGCGACCACATCCATGACGCAAACCAAGAAAAATACGGAGAGACATCGCGACCGTCCCGAAGTTCAGATAGGCACGATTTGGATTACCGCAAGCTAGATTGGTGCGGTGCTGTCCCTGGGAATGGGCTTCATGGTTTACGAAGCGCTCCCTGAAACTCGGATGTTTCTCTGGGGAGCCCTCGGTTTCGGTGTAGTAATCGGCCTGGCTACTCTGGTGCAAACATCGCTAGCATGAATCCGCAGGGCGAGCCAATCCCTAGTGCAAACTTAATCCCCGGACGTCGGCTTCGGTGAGGTATAACCCTGGCGAGCTATCACGATCACCTTTTTCATTTTCCCTTTCTTGTCCGGCTGCATCAGCGGATTGCCTTGCTCGTCCACAATCTCGAGTTTCAGCTTGTGATATTTTCCGTCCGGAGCGCTGGAAGGCGTAAACCCAAGCGTGTACTGGCTCCTCAAAAATTCCGCCACGCTGTTAAAAATGCTGCCCATCTCGCCCTGGAATCGCGGAAACCACGCATATCCCCCGGTCAGTTCGGCAAAAGTGGTGAGCTGATTTTTCGCCTGCAGATATCCGATACCGTCCCCGCCGGTGAATCTGCGCACATTCAACTCTTCGGCCATACCTATGCTGAATATCGGCACTTCTGTTTCTTTCACGCGCCGAAGCGTTTGATCCAGTGTGTGTTTGCTAAAAGTGTCGTAGCCGCTAGCCAGCAAGAGAATCGATTTCTTGCCTTTCACATCGCGAAGCTGGTCCAGCGTTTCCAGCAGCGCATCAAACAGATTAGCTTCGTGAAAATTGGGGAAGTAAAGCCCCGCCACCGCCTGCGCTACTTCCTGTTTGTTCCGGGTGAAATCCACCACCACGTGCGTCTGCAAGTCGAAAATCTTCAGCGCGACGTAATCTTTATCATTCAGGTGGCCCAGGAAATTATAAGCCCAGCTCTTTGCCTCATAGGCAAACCACTCGCCGCCTAGCTGGCTGAACTCCATCAAGACCACAATCGTGATCGGCGCTTCGCTCGGAGCGAAATTCGAAATCTGCTGCGGCTGGTTGTTATCCAATACTCGAAAATTTTCTTTTTTTAGATTCGTCAGGATGTCGCCATCCTGGTCCGTCACCACCGCATCGATATTCACCACGTTCGATTCCACCGCGATAGACGTTTGCGGCGCCTGGTTCTGCGGCTGCCCGGCTTGCGGCGATTGTTGCTGCCCCGTGGGTTGCGGCGGAGCGGCAGGCTGTTGCGCCGGTGCAGGTTTTTGCGGACCTTCCTGCTGTCGCGACCGGGCGCTCAAACTGCTGGGCGGTATGCCTAAAGCCGCCAGCAAAGCTCCCACGAAAATGGCCCGTGTCCACATACTCAAACTCATGGATTTCCCCCTCCCGCTTTGATGCTGCCAAAGCCTTTTTCGGATGGTCTATTGCCATCCAGAAAACGCCTCTTTCCAAGCTCCGGGCTGCTTCCCGATGCCATGATAATATGAATTGCTAGTCTGCTTATCGTTGTAATTCACATTCAATTAGGAGAACGAAAAGAATGGCGCGTTCGAGCGTTCGGATTATCGCCCTGGCTTTCTGCGGCGTACTTTGTTGGGCCACGAATAGCGCGGGGCAGGGCGCGGCGTCTCAATCGACGCAGCCACCCGCGGGTTCCAGCGCGGACATCGTAAAGCTCCAAGGCGAAGCGCTCGTTTGGCTGCAAGACCTTATTCGCATCAATACCACCAATCCTCCGGGTAACGAGATCGTGGCCGCCAAATACATCGCCGATGTTCTGAAACGCGAGGGCATTCCTTCGGAGATTTTCGAAAGCACTCCCGGACGCGGATTCTTGGTCGCGCGCCTTTCTTCCAGCGCTATGCCCAACCCTTCGCGCGCACTGCTGCTCCTCGCCCATGTGGATGTGGTCGGCGTCGATAAAACCAAATGGACCGTGGATCCTTTCGCCGCGGTAATAAAAGACGGCTACCTCTACGGACGCGGTGCGATTGACGACAAAGGAATGCTGGCCGCAAATCTTGCAGTCTTCATTGCATTGAAACGCTCACAGGCGCGCTTGAACCGCGACGTGATTTTTCTCGCCGAAGGTGATGAAGAAGCCGGCGGAGAAACCGGAATGAAATTTGCCGTGGAAAAACACTGGGATAAAATTGCTTCAGGCTTCGCATTGAACGAATGCGGCCGCACAGTTCTGAAGAGCGGCAAGGTTCAATACGTGGCCGTGCAAGTCAGCGAGAAAGTCGCCGTAAACGTGAATGTAATTTCCACTGGCACCTCCGGCCACGGCTCGGTCCCCCTGAAAGATAACGCCGTCACGCATCTATCTGCCGCCATCGCGAAATTGGGAACCTACGAAGCCCCGGTGCAATTCAACTCCGTCACCCGCGGATATTTCGAAGGAATCGCTCCGCTGCAAGACGAAGAAACTAGCAAATGGATGCTGGCGCTCGAAAGTTCCGACCGCGTCGATCACGCCGCTCGATGGCTTTCCAACGCCAATCCGATCTGGAATGCCATGCTGCGAGACACCGTCACTCCCACGATGTTGCAGGCAGGCATACGAGCCAACGTGGTCCCCTCGGAAGCCCGCGGCGTTCTGAACATACGTCTTCTACCCGGCAATATGCTCACACCGCTCTTAGGCAAACTCACTCAACTCGTGAACGATCCCCAAGTCCGCTTGGAACCGCAGCCAGGTGCCGGAGAAACTGCGCCGTCTTCCTCACTCGAGACGGATTTGTACGCTACAATTCAGAAGGTAAGCGCTCAGGAATTCAGCGGCGCACCGGTGGTCCCATACATGTCCACTCCACTAACAGATTCGGCTCGTCTGCGCATGCGCACGGTACAAGCCTATGGGTTCGATCCTTTTCCGCTCACCGAAGAAGACGTGATGCGCATGCATGCCGACGACGAACGCATTCCGGTTGAATCTTTCCGCAAGGGAGTTCAGTTCCTCTACGCGGTTGTCGACGCGTTTGCTGTGACAAAATAAGAATCGTGCAAAATCTTCGAAGGGCCAAAATCGTCTGTACCTTAGGACCGGCCAGCTCATCTCAAAAAATGATTGACGCGCTGCTGCATGCGGGCATGGATGTGGCGCGCCTGAACTTTTCACACGGCACTCCAGAGGAAAAAACGCGCCTCATCAATTACGTGCGCCGGGCCTCCGCGCGCTACAGCAAGCCCGTTGCAATCATTGCGGATTTACAGGGGCCGAAAATCCGTACCGGTGCGTTGCAACAGGGCAAGCCCGTGCACCTGCATTTCGGCCAGCGTTTCGTGATTAGCACCAAGAAGTTAATCGGCACAGAACAAGGCGTGAGCACAACTTTTCTCGCATTGCCGGAATCCGTGCGCAAAGGCGATCGCATTCTTCTGAACGACGGCGAGATCTCGTTGCGTGTTCTTTCCACTCGTGGCCAGGAAGTTGTATGCCAGGTGGAAAACGGCGGCGAACTGGGCGAAAACAAAGGAATCAATCTGCCGGGGGTGAAACTGAAGATTCCTTCGCTCACTCCCAAAGATCGCCGCGACTTGCAATTCAGCCTGCAGATGGGCGCAAACTACGTGGCCCAAAGTTTTGTGCGCACAGCCGCTGATGTTCGAGCCGCGAAGGCGGCCATTGCCCGCGCCGGAAAAGACACACCCGTAATCGCTAAATTAGAAAAACCCGAGGCTATCGACAACCTGGAGGAAATTCTCGAGGTTGCCGACGGCGTGATGGTCGCGCGCGGAGACTTGGGCGTGGAAATGAGTCTCGAAAAAGTTCCCGTTGTCCAAAAGCGGATCATTTCCAGCGCGCGCGACGCTCTGGTTCCCGTGATTACAGCCACGCAGATGCTCGATTCGATGCAGAAAAATCCGCGGCCCACGCGCGCGGAAGCCTCCGACGTGGCCAACGCAATTTTCGACGGTAGCGACGCGCTCATGCTTTCCGGCGAGACCGCGGCAGGAAGTTACCCTCTGGAATCGGTGGTAATGATGGACCGGATTATTCGCGAGGCGGAAGCCAGCGTCACCTCTTTGCCCCGCCCTGTAACCTCCGGCGACTTGCCGATCAGTGAAACCATTGCCGAAGCGATTTGCCATGCCGCGGAAGAATTAAACATGAAAGTGATCGCCGTGTTCACCGAGTCTGGCTCATCCGCGCGCCTGGTTTCAAAATATCGCCCGCGTGCGCCCATCGTTGCGTTTTCACCGGTACAGGAAGCGCGCCGCCGGCTGAGCCTCTTCTGGGGAGTGCTGCCACGGACCATAGAGCGCGTCCACGACGTTGATCAGCTGGCGGAAGCCGCCGAAGCGCGTTTACTTGAAGAACATTTGGTGAAGCGTAACGACATCGTGGGCGTAATCGCCGGCACGCCGTTGGGCACCACAGGATCCACTAACCTGATGAAGATAGTCCGAATCGGCGGGTAAGCATCTTTCGGGGTGGAATTCGTAGTGCCAGGTTTCAGGCTAGCATCTTCGGAGTGCTCAAAAGTTAATTCACCCAGTTGTCAGGATTCGAAGGCGGCTTCTCGTTGTGGTCGCGCACGTACACTTCAAATTTCTTCCGTAGCCGCCGCCGTTTCCAATCCGTAAAAAAATTCCGATAGTTGTAAAGATAGGACCCGCGCCGCAGATAAATATATCCCACCAGCATTCCGCCCAGATGGCAAACGTGGCTCACACCATCGCCAGTAGATCCAATCGTGCCGAAAAATTCGATAGCGCCCATCACGATCACAAAAATCCGCATGGATACTGTGACCGGCAACGGGAACAGCCACACCTGCCGGTGCGGCATCACGATCGCCACGGCCAGCAGTACTCCGTAAATAGCTCCCGACGCGCCAATCGTAGGAACCCAAGCCGTGCCGCGGCCGTGCGGATCGATCAAAAGCTTCACGATGATGTCAACAATTCCCGCGCCCACTCCGCACACGAAAAAATAAGTGTAGAAGCGCCGCGCACCCCAGGTGTGTTCCAGGTCAGCGCCAAACATCGCGAGATAGAGCAGATTGAAAAGGATGTGAAGAATTCCGCCGTGAAGAAAAATATACGTAAACGGCTGCCAGATTCTGAAGCCGTAAACGGCTGCATACGGCCGCAAGCCGAACCAGTCCAGCCAAAACCTCTGACCTGCTTCGTGAAAGAGCAACGCCGAAATTGTTTGCAGGAAAAAAACAGAAATGCAGATGATGCAGATCGTCTTGATCGCGCGCGGAAAGTACCCGCTCAAATCAAACCGATGCCCGTATCCGCGCGAAAAGGTTGGCACACAGGAAGTGTAAAGGCTGTACCCACCGGAGTCAAAGACCCCAGGGGATAGGTTACAGAGCGGGGAAAAGTGATACACCCTCTGTTCTGGTGCGATATAAATTTAAGTGGAGGTTAGCCCTCGAGTATTCCGAATCGGGATTCTAGCTGCAAAGCCGCTCCGACCCTACCCATAGTTGAGCCAGATCTCTGAGGCTGTGTTTGTATTTACGTGTTACCAGGTATTCCTTCCCACCCTTTACACGCAGCCTGTACTCCCCCGTCGGTAAAGGTTGTATCTTCTCCACGGCCGAAATATTCACGACGACCGAGCGGTGGATGCGAATAAAACCGTAGGGTTTGAGCTTCTCCAGCATGGACGAGAGAGACTCGTGCACCAAATAGGGGTTGGGTCGGTGTTGCAACGAAACGTAATTACCTTCGGCTTGCACCGCCAAGATGTCGGCTAAATCCAAGAGTAGGATGCTACCGTTTGCCTTGAACGCGATTCGTGGCGCCTGTGGTGCAATAGCCTTCTGATCCTGAATTTCGCGGGCACTCATGATGGAACCCCTTGCTCACTCGACTCGACTTCCTGGTACCCGAAATGAGATTGACGAATGCACTGCCTCTAAATGAAATGGTCCTACATAACCGGAGCAGCGGATCCGTCTGACCACCTGCCCACGGGAACGATAAACACGTCGATCGGTTGAACGCCGTTGAATTGTGGATTCAGCATTACCGGTGAATTTGTGAGATCGGCACCCCAAGCCTTGCCGTCCAGCGGAGGCGCATAAAACATCAAGTGGGCGACGTTGTGATCACCTCTATCGGTGAGATAAGCTTCCTTCGACATCATGTAACTCATCGAGCCTGGTTCGAGCGGTGGCAGTTCACCTTTTTCGAACGCTGCCTTGTTGCCCTCGAAGATCTCAGCCTTCGTTTTCCCTGCTAATGCCAGCTCTGTTCTCTTGTAAGTAGCCGGCAAGACGGATCGCGCGGCTGGCGGATTGAAACAGACTGGGCCTCGAAGCTTGGGGTTCCAAAACTCCGGAGCATTGGAAGGAGACATCCACCCCCGCTCCACAACACACACAAAGCCGTTCTTCCCCTCGACGGCAGTTTCGTAGCCATGGCGCCCGAGGACCAGAATTTTTGCATCGGCCGATATGGCATCCGGGGCCGCGCTCCGCGCCAGGACTATTTCGGCATTTCGGTCTGCCATGAGGTACTGATCGAGTGGCGCCATGCTCGAATATGGTGTCTTAGCGTCCTGTGCCTGCCCTTGCTTCATTGCAATGAGCCCCAGGATTAGAGCGAAACTTAGAGAAGCTACCTTTGCCAATGTTCTTCGGTTCATTGTTTTGCCCCGAGTCAGAATCCCTGCCGTTACCTGAGAACATGCTTCTTTAACATCCGCCGTCCGCCTCTCCGAGATTGACGTGACGCCCGGAGAGACTTCAACCACCTCACTATGTTTCTGGTTCCGACTTCCCAAACCTTGGCATTTTGAGCATTCTTTGCTAACGAGGCGTGGCCCTCGACCATCGCGACAAGAAAGCTGGCAGTCTCGTCTGGATTCAGGTCGCGGCGAACTGTTCCCTGGGACTGCCCTTTCCGCAAAAGCGTAGCAATTCCTTCCTGCCAGGCAAGAAATAGCCTCTCCAGCCGCTTGCGGAATTGTTCGTTCAGCGGAGACATCTCCTGTGCCAAATTGAGCAGCGGACAACTTTCTCGAACGTCTGCGGGTCGAGTTGGTAACCGCCGGACAATGCCGATCAAAATGTCGATGGGTTGCCCGTCGCTAAGCAGAGGGAGCAACCACCTGTCGCGGACAAGTTTAGCGACGATCTCGTCGACGATGGCATATCCCAAAGCTTCCTTGCTGTCGAAGTGGTGATAGAGGGCTCCCTTGGTGACGTTGGTGGCAGCGAGAATTGTATCGATGCCGGCACTCTGGAAGCCTGATCGGCGGACCTCCCGGAAAGCCGCTTGCAGCAAGCGTTCCCGTGTACCGTCCGGATCACGGAGCCTTCGCTTCCTCACCTTCGCCTCCTCTCGCGCCCTATCTAATATACCGACAAGTATGTATGTTGAACCATTGAAAAGTCAATCGAACAGATCTACCTGACTCCTGGCTGTCGGTGCTATCGAATTTCGTAACCTCTAACCATAGTGTGGGTGAAAAGTTGGAGAAACAGTCGCTCCAGCCGTTTTGGCATCGTCCCAGAATTTTGTTAGTCCGCCACTCGTTTTCGAGCTCTGAGATGTTGGGCCTGTTAGGTCACGGAATCGTTGTGAACGTGGAACACCACCTGCTCCCCAGTTCTCGCGCGACAGGTGTGAGGCTGTGGGCCAATTCTGCTCTCAATTGCACACTGGTACGGAAACATTACTCGGACCAAAAGGAGAAGATATGAGCGCACTAAGACGGTTGCGGAATTTCTGGATACCGGCAGTTGCGACGATTGTTCTGGGTAGCTTCAGCAATGCGTTCGCTCAACAGAGCTACAAAATTACCGATTTGGGCATTAACAACAGCAAAGACAACTTCAGCATGGCCATGGGCCTCAATAATCAGGGCTGGACGGAGAACATGGATGGGACCGTGAACCCTCCAGAGACTAGCCTGTTTACGACAGTTGCAAGGGGCCGCGCAGTGATAAGCATCTACGGATTCAACATCGACCTGGGCACGCTTGGAAAACCCGGCGCCAACAGTTGGATCAACTGGGGCGGGATCAATGACTTCGGGGAAGCCGTCGGTCAGTCCGAAACAGCTGAACTAGATCCGAACGGCGAAGACATTTGCGGCTTCGGCACACACCTTATTTGCGTTCCGTTTCTTTGGCGATTCGGCCAAATGAGCGCTCTTCCGACGCTCGGCGGAAATAATGGGCAGGCCAGCGCCATCAATAACCGCGGAGAAGTCGTCGGATATGCCGAAAACGGTCCCGTGGACTCCACATGCCCAGCTGGCACAACCAACAATCGGATAACGTTGCCGGCGTTGTGGGAAAGAGGGAGCGCCGAAGCTCTTCCTCTGGTGGGTAACGATCCAGACGGTGTCGCATTCGGGATTAACGATCGAGGCCAAGCCGTAGGCTACTCGGGAAGCTGCACTGCAGCGATTCACGCGGTAATGTGGAAAGACAAGACTGCCTTCGTGCTTCAGGATCTCGGAGGTACAGGTTCCAATTTCGGCTACGCCATTAACAACCGCGGCCAAATCGCCGGGCAAATCGGCACTGCTGACGGCACAACTTTCTATGCCGCGGCTTGGCTGAACGGCGCCGACGGCGCAGTCACAAGCCTTGGCGTTCTGCCGGGAGATTTTGCCGCCTTTGCCACCGGCATCAACGACCGGGGCCAAGTGGTGGGAAACAACTTTGACTCCAGTTTCAACTGGTCCCACGGCTTCATCTGGCAGGATGGTGTGATGACCGACCTTAACACGCTGATTTCCGCGGATTCCAACCTGTTCATAATCTCGGCTAGCAATATCAATGATAGCGGACAAATCTCGGGCATGGGAACGGTGCAAAGCGGGCCCCATAAGGGCGACATTCACGCCTATCTTTTGACACCCGAAAAGGGACGCATGGAGGGCGCCTCGATGGCAGATTCCGCACGTACGCACCCGCAATCCGTTTTGTCCGCGAATGCTTGCAACCACTCTTTGCAGAAATTGGGACCCGGCCGATTCCAGCGTTAGCGGGCATTTTCGGAGCTTCCGCGCCGTCTATTCAAGGCATACGCCGCGCGAAGGCGCAAGGTCGGATGATGTACGGGAATTCTGGGTCACGCAAATATCGACGTGACCCAGAATGTTTACGGCAAAGACTGCTGGGAAGAGCGAGAGGATGCGGTCACCCAAGCTGTCGAAGCGATGACCAATGCCGCTAACGTGAGCGAGATCGGGATGGATCATCCTTCGTCGGAAAGCGTCCGTGCGTTACGGGAACAGATGCGTCTTGAATCAGAAAAAAAGCTAGGGACCGAAAGGAAGGGAGAAAACTCGTAATCCGGCGCATTGATTTTTGACGGGCTATCAGGCCATGCTCTGGTCGGTCGGGCCTGACGCAAGATGTTGCGTCGGAGAAGAAGCACGTAGGGTGTCCGGCCGAGAGCACCAGAAATTTCGGCCGGCAGGAATCATGTGAGTGTTGCACTACGCGCGTTCCCATGATTTGTACTGCATGCAAAAGGCAGACGGCTGACGACAGCCGGTACTGCCCTTCCTGCGGTGCCGCGATCGACTTGAGCAATACGCAACTTTGCAGGATAACTTCCGGTTGGCCGACAAGGACTAAGCCGCTGGCGCGGCGGACGCTACGCGTGAGGTGAACGGAGCGGTGAGGTTGCCTATCGGTTGAGATAAGTTACGGGTCACAAGGAGGTGTCCCTGTGACCCGTTTACGTCGAATGATGCTGGATGAGCTCCAGCGTCGCAACTATTCAGAGATTACCACACGCAAGTACCTTCGGGCTGTGACCGACTTCGCCAAGCATTTCGGCAAGTCCCCGGATAAGCCAAACTAGCACCGCTATACCCTTCGTCTTGAAAGACCCACTCCGCTGGCACCACGTATCCGTTGCTTTTCGCGAACTCCAGCAGGGCCACGGTTTGGCTGGCAATCGTGTGATCTTCTTTCTGGCGATCCGATGATACGCGTGCGTAAATCGCTGCTGGCTGATTCATGAGGCATCTCCGAAGCAGAATTCATGTCGAGCGATCCGATCGATCGACGGACTGGGGGCACGAGAAGTTCGTAAACTTGTTCAAGTTTCTGAGCGAGGAGACGATCGAAACGATATTCGTGGTGAATCGCGTGGTGGCCGAATGTAGGTCGCTTAGCCACGCCTTCTTCTCTGCGGCAAGGCCGCGAGCAATGCTCGGCTTACGATTTCGCTCAAGGACACGCCTGTGCGGGTGGCGAACATCCGAAGACGCCGAACCAATTCTCGAGAGAGCTTGACGGTGAAAGCCACCTTGGGATCGCCAACGGGCACCGGTTCCTTCAGGCGCAGTGCCTGCTGGAGATAGCGATAGGCTTGGCGGGGAGAAACACCACAGTCTTTCACTAGCTGCGCGACGGCATGGGGCAAATGGTCGAATCGACGCAGCAGTTCGCGCGCGCGGTTGAGTCTTTGGGCTTTCTGGGATTCGGTAGCGCGATGCATATGTCACATATATGCAACCACTAGTGACATAGCGCAAGTGCTCGTTTGAGCACATCAGCGATACCTCAATACGCGATCAAAACAGAAGTTATCTTTTGCGTCCGAGGAGTAGTTTCGCCGTTGATCAGCAACGTCTATCTCAACGAGATAGATAAGATGCTGGAAAAGGCGATCGAGACCACACGCTACCAACAGTACACGGCCGTCCAATATGCAAGGTTTGCGGATGACCTGGTGGTGTTGGTGGACTCCCATGCGCGGCATAACTGGATCGTAGCGGCGTTGAAGAAGCGACTGCGGGAAGAATTCGAGAAACTCAGAGTGGAGATAAACGAGGAGAAAAGCCGAATGGTGGACCTCAGGAAGAAGGACAGTTTTGGATTCCTGGGATTCGAGTTTCGACGTGTCCGGAGTTTAAAGGGACGATGGCGACCCCAGTACACGCCCAAGCTGAAAAAGCGAACAGCGCTACTGGAGAAGCTACGGGAGATCTTCCGGCGAAACGAGAGCCAGCCAGTAGGGCGGGTGATTGAACGAATCAACCCGATCTTACAGGGATGGGTAAACTACTTTGGGGTAGGACATTCATGTCGGTGCTTCGCGATGATCCAAGACTGGGTGGAAAAGAAAATTCGGCGACATCTGATGCGTGCGCGGAAGTGCAAGGGGTTCGGCTGGAAGCGATGGAGTAGGGTGGCGATCAGCGATGGTCGTCCCTACCGCGTCACGTAGTCCATGAAAGCGGAAATGCAAGTCCAGGGTTTACGGCGACTGAGTGGCGTTTCCGTAATAGCCTTCGCGCGTGCGAACGTGGAGTCTGGAATGATGCGGTCCACTGGCAGAAACCTGGATCTTGTGAAACGTGGAATCGGCGGCGTGATTGGGCGGCGTGTAGGCCAGGATGTATTGGCTGCGAATATCGCGGGCTATTTTCTCGCAGATTCCGGGCAGATCGGAAAGTTTCGCGGGATTAAAAAATTGTCCTCCCGTGAGAGTTGCGAGGTGCTTCAATACGCTTGGATTTTTGTCGTCGTCCGTTTCGTCGAATGCTCCGATCGCGTAAATCACCGCACCAGATTGGTCGGCCATACCGATGACCTGGCCCAAAGTGTGCCGGCTGGCGTTATCGCCGCCATCACTAATTAGCAAGAGAGCTTTACGTTGGAGCGGGGACCTGCCGAGATGTTCAATAGCGACCATCAGTGCGTCGTAGAGCGCCGTTTTCCCCATGGTGTTGAGGTGAGAAAAGGCGCTGGATAGCTCGGATACATCACTGGTATAGAGAACGCCAGCAGGTAGACCAAAAGAAACATGATTATTGAAGGACACAACGAACATCTGGTCCTGAGGATTACTCGATCGAGCCAAATCAAGAGAGGCTTCCACCACTTCTGCTCTTTTGGCGCGCATGCTGCCGCTATCGTCCACTACGATACCGATCGTGACCGGAATGTCCTCGCGTTTGAAATAGACAATCTTCTGCTCGAGTCCGTCTTCCTTTACGCGAAAATCATCCTGGCTCAAGTCCGTGATGTTTTCGCCTTTATGGTCGCGAACACTTGCGTTTAGCACCACCATATTGGAATCGCTTCGCAGCGGAACGGAACTGGTGGGCGTGGCGGGAGTTTCAGGCGATTGAGGCTTCGCAGCTGCGTCTTGTGTGGGGGCCGTGCTTTTCGCATGAACGATAAAGCGATCCGGGGCGCTGCCCACGTAAAAGAACGGATAGCACGTAATCAATGTCAACTCCGAGTCGGATGTAGGATTGATTGCGTCCACGTCGTCGGGGCTGACGATTTCGACATATTGAACGGCGTACTCCATATTCCCGCGGGGCGTGGTCACGGAGATCTTGTCCCCTGTCTGCACTTCTTTCAGCGGACGAAAGTGGGTATTGCGATGGCCCGCGATAGCGACGTTCCCCGGTTCACCAGGCAGCGCCGTTCCGGGCACATGTCCCGGCCCCAATTTCAGAGACTCGTCGTCGGATCCTTCGACAATCACCGCGGAAATGTCTAAGCGGGGGATCTCCAGCCGGCCTAGAACATCCCCCCTATGAGGTTGGAAAGAACCTGCTGTTATTGCCGCAGATGCCGAAGAAGAGGCGGGCGCCGCTGTTGCTAACGAACGAAGTTTGTGGCTGCCATAAACCTGAAAAACGTAGCCCTCCAGGTAAAAGACAATTGCCCCAAGCAGAAATACACTGCCCACGGTAAGCAGGAGGTAATACGCCCAGCGGGAAACATTTCGCTGTATTGCATTATCGCTACTTGCTGAAGAGGAATCGGGCACCGTGCCGCGTCCGTTCTTCAATTCACCCTGCAAAGACATAAGGAATTCTCGGATTTTCTTGAGGTACAACGGCGGCTCGCCCCAAGTGGATTGGAGCGAGCCGCTATTTTAACAGAAGAAAATTCACTGCGCTGCGCGCTTCCAGGAGTAACGAGCCAAAAAGGCACCGGCAATCATCAGCAAACCGAGACCGGCGAAAAGCGGAGCCTCGGACGCGGTCTTGGGCAGTTCCTCAGCGTCGAAACCCTTGGTGTCTTTCACGTCATTCTCAGCCAAAGGAGCGGGATTGTATGGCACTTCTTGCTTTTCAGGCGTTACTTCCTTCACGGGTGCCGCTTCCATCGCGGGAGCTTCCGCTGGGACTTCTTGCGCTACTTCGGGAACCGGCTCGTGGCAGTTCGAGGCAATCTCAGTCGCTTTGTCCTTTGGATAGACGAAGCGCTGACCGTATTTATCTCCCGGGAAGAACCAGGATTTGAGGGTTACCGGGCCGCAAGTCTCAGATTCTCCGAACGTGACTACGGTATGACCTGTCGGGGTATGCCGATAATCCGAGATGGTCAGAATTGTAGCAAATACCTGGTCTCCTTTAACGTTCGTCACCTGCACGATGTGCCTATCTGATCGAGAGTCCATCAGTCTAAAGACATAAGTGCCGGCCGGAAGCGTTGCTCCGGGCACTTCCACAGGTTCGTTGAATCGGATTTGAGTTTTTTTGTTGTGAGTATCAGCCTGCGTGCTAAGTGCGCCAACGAACAGTCCTAAACAGAGAACTGCACAAATGCGTGCCATCCTTTTCATGGTGATTATTCTCCTTGTCCTTCGATCCTCTGGTAATTACGAAATTGCAATCTCGTATGCCGAATTGTGTTTGAACAACATTCGCGAAATCCCTACCGACGTGCGGCACCAGCTTGTCCAAGGCCCGAAGTGTAGAAGTACAGATATCACAAAAATCTCACGCAACGAATAGAATTTTAGGCTATCCAGCAGTCGCCTTTACTTGAAAAGCCGTAAGCTAACTCTCCGACAAGTCGTGCCAGCTCAACCGGTCGACGCAACACCATCCAATACGTTGATTCAACAATGCTTCCCCGGAGAAGCGATCCGTTTGGCTGTACTCGGTCAAAACCTAGCTAGGGTAATGTTCGGCTGATCTAACCCTAGCGAGCGATTTTAGCCTTTGTTTTCAATGCAAGTTCAGCAAGAGCAATCGAAAAGATGACCGACACGATGCGCGGACGCTGGCCCGGCTGGCCAGAATCAATCCCGAGCTGTTGGGGCCAGTGCGGCATCGCAGTGCACAGGCGCAAATCCACCTGACGGTGATCCGGGCGCGTGCCGAACTGGTGCGTGCTCGAACGGCCTTGGTGAACGCAGCACGCGGGTTGGTGAAGTCTTATGGGCAGCGGCTGCCCAAGTGTGGCACGCAGCAGGTGAGCCGGGAGCTCGCCGCGGGATTGAAAGCGGAGTTGCGCGAGGTGCTGAAGCCGCTGCTCCAAGAAATCGAATCGTTGAACGAGCGCATCCAGGAATACGAGGTGCGCATGGAGAAAATCGCCAAGGAGAGCTACCCGCAAGTGGAACTGCTCAAACAGGTGAAGGGGGTAGGAACGCAGATCGCGCTGACCTATGTGCTGACCCTGGAAGATCCCCAGCGGTTTCCGAAGAGTCGCGTGTGGATTGGATTTTGAATTCTCTTTTCATTCCGTAAACCAATGAAAGAGTTTTATCTTATTGGTTCGGCGAAATGCCGGCGATCTCGCGAGAGTCTGCCAGTGGCGTGGAAGTGAGTTACTGTGCGAATAGCGATGCTCCATAGCGAAGTACTGGTTGCAAGTCATCCGCGAGTACATCAGGTTCGTAAATTTCCAGATAATTGACATGCCGACCGGCACTGTTCCGCTGCATCCCTATATCAATCGATTTTCTCAAAGCGAGGGCCGGGTTTCCCTCGGCGCCCATGTCTCCGCTGTTGCGTTCGCAAGACGTGCGAAGTTGAAAGCCGGTAACGACACGCCCGTTATAACCGATCACAAAAGGTACGGCGCGAGGCCCCGGGCCCTTGCCTGGAAATCCGTCGAGATTGCTGAACTGGAGCACGAATCGGCGTCCCAAAATTCCCATGGCCTCGTCGATAACTTCTTGCCTCGTCTGCTTCCGCGCACCGGGAGTGATTTTGCCGCGGTCATCAATATTCAGACCAAACCCCATCGACAGAGAAACGTACTGGTTGGGAAATTCAGCGGCATACACCTGGAAGGTCTTTTGCCATGCCGCTTTGTATTTCTGCGGGGTATAACCCAAAGTGCGCCATGTTTTGATTTCTTCTGGCTTGCTTGGCAGCGTGAACTCGGCAGACACCGATGTCGGTCCGGCAGCGGCGACTACTCTAAATGCAGAAGACTTTCCATACCTCGCGCTCAGTTGTTTCACGAAATCGAACCAATGACCCAGGTACAGCGGGTCCCATGGCATCGGAAGCCGCTCCACAGTGCCTTTGCCCGGGCCATACTGTAGCGAGAACATTTCCGTCTTCGCGCCTTCCAGAGCCCAAGTCGGAGAAAAAAACCGGGAAAAATGAGAAGCTGTACCCACTTGTTCGACCATTCTGCCGCGGCGAACAGTTGATCCAGCTTCGACCAATCCGTTTGTCCTTTGACCGGCTCGATGTCGCGCCAACGTATCTGTAATGCGACCCCGCTGATGGAAGGATTTTTCAGCGCTTGCAGATTTAATGTCCCTTGCGGCCTGTTCTCTATAACTACAACCAGACCACTCGGTGGAGCACTGTTTGTGGGCCGCGACTGTCCGGAAGTGGCGAGCGCTGTAATCGCCAAAAGGATGAACACGCTGGCCGAGACCGTGCCGATGTGAACGCCTATCACGGCAGATCGTAGCGCCCGGTGCATCAAAATGCGCCTCCTCGCAACAAGCACTGCTGCGCGATGAGCGTTATGTCTTATCGAGTTTCTTCCGCGCGAAATAGAAGAGCGAAGCCGCAAGTAGAATGAACATGAAGAGTCCGAATAAATTGCTGGTAGCCAGAGGACCGAGGATCTTCGGACCAAACGCAAATAAATCCGCGCGCCACGGCAGATGCAACATGCTAGTCACCCACCCCGGCACGTGCGTAGAAATTTCCGGATCTTGCAAGAGATTAATCACAATGCCGAGCAGGCCGAATACTCCTCCGGCCGCAATCAACCCGCTCGAATAGAGCGCCCCAGGGCTCGCTTCGCCCTCTTCCGTTTTTTTGGACGAAACCTCAACCAGCCAACGCACCAGCCCTCCCGCAAACATCGTGGCCGTAGTTCCAATTGAAAGATAAGCGCCCACCGCAAACGCGAGCGATCGCACGCCCAGAATTTCCACCGCCAGCACCAGCGCCACGCCCATCAACACCAGCCGCCACGGTAAACGCTGGTTGAGAATCCCATTAATCACCGTCGCCATCAGACGCGCCTGCGGCGCCGGAGCCTTGTCGCTGCCAATCCCTTGCACCCACTGAATTTCAATTTCTTTTGTCGCCGGATCGTACAAATATTCACCGTCCGGAACCTGCGCCGATCCCAACGCATTGATCAGTACATAATTTTTTCCCTGATAGGTGATCGAACTCCGCTCCACTTTCACGCCGGTAGCCAACGCTTCCACATTCACCGGAATTTTTACCGGCAAATATTTCTCCAGCCCCGTATTCATCAAATTCAGCGTAGCGCCGATAGCAATCGTTGACACAGTGACGCCAATCAGCAAAGCTATCTGCTGCTTAAATGGAGTTGACCCGACAAGGTATCCAGTTTTCAAATCCTGCGAAGTCGCTCCCGCAATCGCCGCAGCGGTCGCACACCACGCCTCCAATCACCAACGCAAGCACTGCGTAATTCGGTGCAGTCCACCCAGCCACAAAAAATATCGCGCACGTTGCCATCAGCGTCGCAATGCTCATCCCGCTCACCGGGTTTGAAGAATTCCCGAGCAGTCCGCTGATCCGCGACGCTACCGTGACAAACAAAAATCCAAAAACCACCACAAAAAGTCCCGCCAACAAATTCTGGTACCAGGTTGTGCTCGCGCCCTTGATCGGATCAAACGTAAGCATCACCCACATCATCGCCACGATCACCACCGACCCAATAACCACTGTGCGAATCGAGACATCGTCATCCAGCCGGTTCTTGGCATGCGCAGCTCCGGCTCGCTCCGAGCGAACGTCCTTCAGCCCCGCCCGCAGCGCCGAAATAATCGTCGGCAGCGTGCGCAGTAGCGTAATCAGCCCAGCCGCCGCCACCGCGCCTGCCCCCATCGGACGAATGTATTGCCGCCACATATCGTCCGGCGTCATTTGTGGAATCGGAATCGTGGACGGATAAATCGGCGTGTTCCCCGCAAGCTGTCCAAAAAATTGGATCGCCGGCATCACCAACAGCCACGAAATCACACCGCCCGCAAAAAGAATCCCAGAAACTTTAGGCCCGATGATGTAGCCAACCCCGAGATATTCCGAAGTGATGGTCGCGCGAAATGACGCGCCCGGAAACCAATGTGGACGCCCCTCCGGCTGCGAGTTCCACGCCTGAATTGTGTTCATGAAAAAAGTGTAAGCCCCGCCAAGCCCCAGCCCCCAGAACACGCGTCCCGCGAACGACCCGCCGCGCTCGCCCGCCACCAGCACATCCGCGCAAGCCGTGCCTTCCGGGAACGTCAGGTTCCCATGCTCCTTCACGATGAGCTGCCGGCGCAGCGGAATCATAAACAACACGCCGAGCCACCCGCCCAGCAGCGCCAGAGGAAAAATTCGCCAGAAAGTAAATTCCGTGCCAAATCCCAAAAAGATCAGTGCCGGAATCGTGAACATCACCCCGGCCGCCAGCGACTCCCCAGCCGACCCGGTAGTTTGCACGATGTTGTTTTCCAGAATCGTCGAGCGCCCAAACGCGCGCAAAATACTGATCGATAACACCGCAATCGGAATCGAAGCAGAAACGGTAAGCCCCGCGCGAAGCCCCACATAAACCGTCACCGCTCCAAATAGCAATCCAAACAGCGACCCCAGCACCACGGCGCGCAGTGTAAATTCCGCAATACTCTCCTCAGCCGGAATATAAGGATGGAACTCCCCAGGCGGCGCAGTAGAACTCCACTGTTTCTTCGCCTTCGCCATCCTCACCACCTCCGGAGTCTTTTTGCCGTTGTGTCGCCGTTCAATCCGGGCAAGCCATTTTGGCCACCGCGAACCGGGCAAGGTAGCACCAGTTGCACACCCAAGCAAGCCGCATTCATTTCTGGAGAACGTCGCTGGCCCGCGCCTTTTTAAACGCAACTCGATTCAGAGCGAACGGTTTCGCTCGAAGTTCCCAATCAAGCCCCTGCTTTTTCCAACGTATAAGAAGACGTCAGCTCGATCGCCTTGTGACAGAAGCCCAGCCCGCAAGCGCTGGGAACCGAAAGCCCAAACAATAGTCGTTTTCCTTTCGGCGGAACTTTCGCCGAGCCTCCGCTTGAAATTTCATCCGCGCGAGCTAATGCCACGCTGCATCGTACAATAGCGCCAGTTCAAGACGAAGACGCGTGTCGTTTTCGATTTGCTATGGAGTGCGGGAGCTTGCTCCCGCTTCGCGCAAGAATCAACTTTCTCAATTGACGCTGCGGAACTAATCAGCCCAAACATCCGTCCAATCCTCAGGAGGATTCCATGACCCGAATTCTCAGTGCCTTCCTTCTCTCCGCATTTCTAGCCTGTGCCGGACAAGCCGCCGCCAACACTTTGCCGGATTCTTGCGGCGACGACAAAGTCAAATTCGACGTCACCACACAAGAGGGCCAGCCCCTGCCTCCCGCGCCAGAGGCCAAGGCGCAGATCATCTTCATCCAAACCGAAAACCAGATGGTCACTCCTTTAGGCGATGCCACCATCCGCTTCGGCATGGACGGCTCCTGGGTCGGCGCCAATAACGGCAACTCCTACTTCGCCTTGACCGTGGACCCCGGAGTTCATCACCTCTGCGCCAGTTGGCAATCCGTCCTGGGAAGGCTAAAGAAGAACGTCGATCTCACACTCTTCACCGCGGAGCCCGGGCCAGACCTACTACTTCGCCGCTCAGGTCACCGTGAACCTCCCGAGACAGCGTAACCTTCGCCCTCTCTCAATTAAATCAGGACGAAGGCAAATATCGCCTCAAGCTCTTCCCAAGCTCAGCACTTCAAACCCAAAAGAGACAAGACGCCGCGCATCCAGCACAGACACTCCGCAGTCAGCAAGCTCCCGACCTCAATAATATTCATCATAAAGGTGTAAGCCTTTCGACATTATTTGCGAGTACTCCGGAAGTGGAATGATACGTGGCGATTGGCAGGGCCACCAGACGGCAAGTTGCGCACTTCGGTACCTTGCGTTAGTGTGTTCGCGGATCCGTGGCTAGGGAAATTCGGCAGTCCTAACGCGAGGGAGTTTCAAATGAAGTCGCTAGGAATTTGCTGTGGCGCACTTGCATTTGCGCTCATCGCCACCACGGTGGCCGCGCAAGTGACCACCTTCTCAGTATGACAACTTGCGCACAGGCGCCACGTTAAACGAGAGAACTTTAACTCCGCAAAACGTAAACGCGAAGCAATTCGGCAAGCTCGGCGTATTTAAAGTGGACGGCGCGGTTTACGCGCAACCGTTGTTCATCTCAGGGCTCGAAATTCCCGGGAAAGGCCGTCGTGACGTGCTCTTTATCGCCACCGAGCACGACAGCGTTTATGCCTTCGATGCCGACCGGCCCAACGACGCGCCCCTCTGGCAAGTCAATTTCGCCGACGCTAAGCGGGGTGTCACTCCGGTTCCCGCGAACGACGTGCGATGCCCATTCATCCAGCCCGAAGTGGGTATCACTCCCACTCCCGTGATCGACATGAAAACCGGCACTCTGTATGTGCTTGCCCGCACGACGATTGGTCATTCGTTTAGCAAAAATGAATATTTTCAGCATCTACACGCGCTGGCCATCACCACCGGAGCGGAAAAGTTCGGCGGTCCCAAGCTCATTTCCGCCACGGTGCCGGGCAAGGGCGATGATGCGGCGAATGGACAAGTCTCTTTCGATGCGCTGCGCGAAAATCCGCGCGCCTCACTGCTTCTCGCAAACGATGCCTTGGTTCTCAC
>CAVSWI010000005.1:0-96856 GCA_963731535.1 uncultured Acidobacteriota bacterium
GCCGCTAACCAGACGGCGGGTCGTCTTGCAATCAGGGTAGCCGGTGCAAGCAAGGAACACGCCGAAGCGGCCGCGCTTGATTGCCATTTCCTTGCCGCAGTTATCGCAATATTCGATTTTAACTTCGCCATCATCCGCCGGCAGCTCAGGCGACAGGTCTTTAATAAAATCGCATTGCGGATAACGATCGCATCCCAGGAAAAAACCGTGGCGGCTGATGCGTTCGAGCAATTCTCCCTGACCGCATTTTTCGCACTTTTGTCCAGTGGGAATACCCGCTTTGTAAGAAAGCATCTCATCCGAGGCTTTATCCAGATCCAGCAGGAATGGATCCCAGAATTCCTTTACCGCCTGGCGCCAAGGCAATTTGCCTTCTTCAATTTCGTCGAGCTCTTCTTCGAGGCGGGCGGTGAAGCCCAACGTCGAAAATATCCTCGAAACTTTTGACCAGCAGGACGCTAACGCGTTCCCCCAGCATTGTAGGCGTGAAGCGGCCCTGATCTTTGGTGACGTACTCGCGCTCGACGATGGTGGAGATAATCGTGGCGTAAGTGGAAGGCCGCCCGATCCCTTTTTCTTCGAGCTCTTTTACCAGCGTCGCTTCGGTGTAACGCGGCGGCGGCTCAGTGAAATGCTGCTCGGGACGGATGGTTTCCAGGCGAAGTTGGTCGCCTTCGCGAACGGGCGGCAAGCGATTGCCGGCTGCGTCGCCTTCGTCGTCTTTTTCTTCTTCTTCCTTCACCGCCTGGTACGCGGCGAGGTAGCCATCGAATTTCTGGACTGAGCCAGTGGCGCGGAAAGTGTAATCGTTGGCATCCACGTCGATGGTGGTCTGGTCGAACACGGCCGAGACCATTTGCGAAGCCACGAAGCGCTGCCAGATCATTTGGTAGAGCTTGAACATGGACTCGTCGAGATACGGCTTCACGCTTTCCGGCGTGCGCGAAACGTCCGTGGGACGAATCGCTTCGTGAGCTTCCTGCGCGTCTTTCTTCGACTTGAAGAAATTCGGCTTTTCCGGAAGATATTTCTCGCCATAACTCGAGCCGATGTGTTCGCGGACCTGAGCGAGCGCGTCATTTGAAACTTTGACGGAATCCGTGCGCATGTAGGTGATGAGCGCGACCGAACCTTCAGAGCCGAGTTCTACGCCTTCATATAATTTTTGCGCCAGCATCATGGTGCGCTTGGCGGTGAAACGCAGGCGGTTGTACCCGGCTTGCTGCAACTTCGAAGTAGTGAATGGCGGCGGTGCGAAGCGGCGCTTTTCTTTTTGCGTGACGCTAGAAACTTGCCAGATAGCGTGTTGGACAGCGGCCAGAACACGTTGCGCTTCCGCTTCGTCCGGTACTTCGATGTCTTTGCCCTTGTACTTAATCAGCTTGGCTTCAAAAGACGGCGGTTCGTCTGCGCCTAGAAGCGCATGAATAGTCCAATACTCTTTGGGAACGAATGCGCGAATTTCCTGTTCGCGCTCAACGATCAAGCGGAGCGCCACAGTCTGCACGCGGCCAGCCGAGAGACCGCGCCGCACTTTGGTCCACAATAGAGGCGAAACTTTGTAACCAACAATGCGGTCCAGAACACGACGAGCTTGCTGCGCATCCACCAGATTCGCATTCACGTGAGACGGTGTTTCGAAGGCAGCCTTGATAGCCTTCTGCGTGATTTCGTTGAACATCACGCGGTAGATCGGCGGAACTTCTAATTTACCTTTGGCGAGTTTTGGTTCCTTCTTGGCGCTTTCTTTTGATTCGTCCCCGTTTTTTGATTCCTCGCCCTCTTCTTTCAGGTTAGAGTACTCGCGAGGATTGCTCAGGATTTCTTCCAGGTGCGCGCAGATCGCTTCGCCTTCGCGATCAGGGTCACCGGCGAGGTAAATGGCATCGGCGCCGCGCGCCGCCTTGCGAAGATCGTTGATTACTTTGATTTTCCCCGGTATGACTTGATAGGTCGGTTCGAAGATGTTGGTAGCGGTGATCGTAACCGGCTTAGGAGCTTTTTTCTCCGCAGCAGCCTCTGCGCCTTTGGCTTTCTTGGTCTTGCGCTTTTTCTTTTTACCTTTTCCGTTTTCTTCACCGGGCAGTAGGATACCGATGGTCTTCCGGGGCAGGTCCATCACGTGGCCGTAGGAAGCTTTGACCGTATAATTGCGGCCGAGATACTTATTAATTGTTTTCGCCTTTGCCGGCGATTCAACGATTACGAGCGATCGTGCCATTTTCTATCGTGTTCCTCATGAAACAGCTCTTAGCCAGCGCTCGAAGGCACTGGCGCACCCCCATCCTAGCCTGCTATCCCCTGGAAAGTTACAACAGGACTTTCAGGAATTGCTTACCAGGTAACTGACGTACCACGCCTTTGAGCTCCAGGTCAAATAGCGCGGCCAGCACTTCCGAAGAAGTTGGGCCGGAAAGTTCGGCCATATCTTCATATATGGCGCGATTCGTCCTCTGTTGGAGGATCGTAGAGCGTGCGCTCTGCCGGGGCTAGGCTTTCGTTCGTGCACAAGCTTGGCCCGCTCTTCGGAGTTTGCCGCTTCGACAGGCAAAAGTTGCGACCGGACCGGGTCGGTAGCTCTTCAATCACATCATCCCACGACCTGACTAGCTTCGCACCCTGCTTTATAAGCTGATTCGGGCCAAAGCTCGAAGGTTGCGTGGCGTTTGCAGGCACGCCTTACACTTCGCGGCCAAATTCCATAGCCGGCCGAGCTGTAATCAGCGAACCGGAGTACTGCGCGCCTTCCACCACTAAGACACCCAGAGACATTCCGGCTATGATTCAGTTCCGAATCGAGATGTTCTGTCGATCGCTCGAGCCAACCCTCTTGCGATTACGAGGCCGCAATTGGCTAAGTCCTTTGCCAACCTCTGAGCCATTTGATTCCTGTAAGGGGCAGGACGACGCGACCCCGCGACGGAAATTGTGTGACGGCTAAGAAGTTCAACATTTCCGCGGACATACAGTAGGGCGGCGAGGCGGAAATTTCACGCAGGCGTAGTGGGTAGTGCGATTCGTCCTAGGTGACGAGCTGGCAGCCCACAGCTTGGACTTGCGCCAACTCGTTTGACGCGGCGCTGAGTGACTGACGGTATGGATTGCTTGAGTTACAGCGGCGGGCAAGCGTTTCGCTTCCAGCGCGGTGAGCGAGGCGCTAAAAATCGCCTCCCGAGTACCGGACTTTTGTAGCAACTTTCCGGCCATGCGCGGTCCGAGACCTGGCGTGAAACCTAACGCCAACCAGCCCAAGTATTGGTCGGGTTGCATTTTGGGAAAAAGCCGGATTCGGGGCTGAGATTACGCAGCGGGTTGCTGAATTGTCCAGCGGTGTTAGTGCTCAACTTGGAGTAGGGTGAATACTAGTTTTGCGATCTAACCAAATCTGACGTCTTTAAGAATGCCTCGGAGGGCGCTGGGTATATTATTTGGCCACGCCGGATGGTGTAACGAACTTTGGCGAAGTTGATTACGTCACTCGCGGGGTCGGCGCTAAGGACGACGAGATCCGCATCCATTCCAGAAGCTATTTGGCCGCGGGTTTGCGATTCATTGAAGCGAGCGGCTGGAGCGGTAGTCAGCGATGCGAGAATTTGCATCGGCGTAAGGCCCGCTTGCGACATCAAGCGATATTCTTCGGTGACATCGTAGTCGGTTACGTAGCCAACATCGGTTCCAAAAAGAATTTGACCGCCGGCGCGCTGATATTGGCCGAGTTCTGCCACGCCTTTTGCTGCAAAATTCTCGGCTTGTTCGGGTGTGGCGTCGTCTTTTCTCGCTTCATAAAGCCACAACTTAAGAGTTGGAGTAAGCGACATATGGTGAGCGATCATTTTTGCGATAAGCGCATCGTCCCACTTTCCGGATATGGGCGTGGTATGCGCGAGTACATCGACACCGGCATTGAGCGCAACTTCCAAGCCAGGAATATTTGAAGGATGGGCAAATACCAGATGATTGTGCTGGTGCGAGACGGAAACGGCAGCGGTGGCGACATCCTGCGGCATCAGTTTTATTTCTGTGCGGCTGAGAAGCGAACCGGTGAAAAGTTTGGTGACGTCGGCTCCGCCATCGATTTGCGATTGAACAACCTGAATGGCAGCTTCCGGGGTGGCCGGTTGCGGAAGGAACGGCTTGATGGAGTCGGGAATATAAAACGGCGCTCCGTTGGGCGGATAAAGGCCGCTACCCGCAGTCAAGATGCGCGGGCCGGGAACTTCGCCGGACTCAACTCGTTTTCGGATGGCAACCGTGTTGGGAAGATACGAGCCTATGTCGACCACGGTGGTAAAACCGTAACGTGTAAGCATGTCTTCGAGCTGCTTTGCTAATTTTTCGGCCGGTTGGTCTGCCGCGCCATTCCACTTATCCTCAGTGAAATGCACGTGGCTGTTTTGAAAGCCAGCGACGATTACGGCTCCGGTGCAATCGAGTTTCTTTGCATTCTTGGGGACCGATACGGAGGAGGCTGGGCCTAGGCTTACGATCTTCCCGCTGCGAATCAAAACCACGCCGTTTGCGAGCGGGGCAGCGGTTGGCGAGATGTAGATCTTTGCCCCCGTAAGCGCGAGCGATTGGCTATCTGCTACTGTCGTTTGGCCCCGCGAAATTCCGAGGAAGAGGAGCAGCAGAGCTAAAGAGAAGGTCCCGACAGAGCGGACTAGCGGTTTCATGAATCCTCCGAGCAATTCCGGCCTCTTCAAAGCAATACGCACATTGCCGGGGAATGTTTCGCGCGAATCGAAATCTCCTGCTCTTGAATTCTAGACCCGGTAAATAAGCCGTTCAAATGTGCTTATGTTCACTTCAACGCCTTGCGCTGGACATGCGGCTGGACTGCGGTAAGAATACAAGGCCGCAGGGGGGCCAAGAATGACAAGGGTGCATTGTACTGAAAAAGCGAATTCGTGTGGATTACGGGGAACCTTTGCGGGGGCGCGACGAACAGCTCGCGGCTGCCGCTTTTTGTTAGTAGCAATAGTCACCTTAATTTTTCCAGGTTCGCGTGCAATGGCGCAGCAAACAGATCCTGCGGTTGGCCTGGAAGGCACCTGGGAAGGGATTTTGGCCGGCCGCCTTCACCTGGTGGTCACCATCTATAAGACGAACACCGGGAATTTGGCTGGACAACTGGATAGTGTGGACCAGCATGCGACGTTGCCAATCGAGAAGGCTTCGCTGGACGGGAACAAGGTCAAGTTTGAGGTGAGCCGGATTGGCGGGCTTTACGAAGGAAAGATGAATGACAAGGGCACGGAGATTTCCGGCAGCTGGGAGCAACGTGGAGTTCCGGAGCAGCCGCTTTCATTCAAACGCAGCGCCGCGTCGAAACCGCCTCAAGAGAACGCCGCGAAAAGTCGCGGAGCATACTCCAAAGCCACTGACTTTCCCGCTGGACATTGTGATTCCAGTCGCGCCCACTGCGTTTAAAGCAGATGGGAAATGGCAGCTGGTGTACGAACTGCACGTTTCCAACCTTTGGAAATGGGATTGCGAACTGACGCGTATCGAGGTGTTGGATGCAAACGGCGGACAGAAACCGCTGGCGAGTTTTTCCGGTGCCGAGCTTGACGGAATGGTGGTTCATTACGACGGAGACGCCTCGCAAAAGTCAAAAATAGGGCCCACGCAATTCGCCGTAGTGTACCTGTGGGCAACCTTCGACACTCTGGACGCGGTGCCTGCTTCGATAAGCCACCGAGTGACCGCGAAAATTGGTGATTATCCCGAAGCGTTTTCTGTTGATATACCCCGCGACGCCAGTGGATCGAAAGCCGGTGGTGGTGATCAGCGCGCCACTGACTGGCGAGGATTGGGTGGCCGGAAATGGTCCTTCGAATACTTCGGCACATCGGCGCGCGCTGATTCCGGTTAACGGGCGCGCGTATATCTCCCAACGATTTGCCATCGATTGGGTGGAATCTTATCCGGACGGAAAGACGTATCAAGGCGATCCAGCGGACAACAAAAATTATCGCGCGTACGGGCACGAAATTCACGCGGTGGCTGACGGAACGGTCACAGAGACGAAAGACGGAATTCCGCAGAATACGCCTGGCGCGAAATCATTGGCGATACCGATAACGCTGGAAACCATCGGCGGCAATCACGTGATCATGGATATTGGGAATGGGCTTTATGCGTTCTATGCGCATATGCAGCCCGGATCGCTGCGTGTAAAAGTCGGCGATAAAGTGAAAGCTGGGCAGGTGCTCGGGCTTTTGGGCAACACCGGGAATTCGTCGGAGCCTCACTTGCACTTTGATATTTGCAATGCAAGTTCGATGCTGGCCTGCGAAGGGATGCCGTACGCCTTCGTATCGTTTGAGGTTGAGGGAAAGGGAGAAAGCTGGAAACCCTCCGATGCGCACGAAGCGGCAGTGAAAGCACGAAATGGAAATTCCGTTGGAGGACGAAGTAATCCGCTTTGCTCCGACCCCTTAGACCCATTCCTTCTCGCGGATACTGCTTGCGCGAATGCCTGAGTCTAAATCGATGTGCTACGATGGTACATAGCGCGTGAAATAACTAAATATGACGAAACTTCGAATTTCGATTGTTGAATTTCTGAATACGGCCCCACTGGTCTGGGGTTTTACCGACGGGCCGCTCACTGGGAAGTACGAGCTCTCGTTTACTCTGCCCTCGCAATGCGCAGAAGCACTGCGGCGCGGAGATGCCGACATCGCGATTATTCCGGCCATCGAATATCAGCGCATGGAAAATGTGGTTGTGCTGCCGGGAATGGGCGTGGCGGCAAACGGCGAGGTCCGCAGCATTTTGGTGGTAGCGAAACGCCCAATCGAAAAAGTGAAACGCATTGCGCTGGATACTAGTTCGCGCAGTTCGGCAGCGCTGGTGCGTTTGCTCGCGGCGGAACACTGGAAGATTCATCCCGAATTTGTCGATGCTCCGCCTAACGCTTCCGAAATGCTGAAGGTGGCCGATGCGGCGCTGGTGATTGGCGATCCCGCGCTGCGCATCGCGCTAAAGATGGAAGCGTTGGCAGGGAAGGCTCCCAGCGGCGAGGAGTGTTGCAAGGGCGATCCCGAATCGATGCCAGTGCCGGGATTTGAAACTTTGTTCGTGTACGACGTGGCTTTTCAGTGGCAGGAACTGACCGGCAAACCTTGCGTGCTGGCGATTTGGGCCGGCCGTCGGGATGCGGTCACTCCGGAGGTTCTCGCTGATTTTGAAGCTTCGAAAGCGTATGGACTCGGGCGCATTCGAGAAATCGCGGAAGGCGCCTCGCTTAAACTCGACCTGCCCGTTCGCGCCGTGGAACGCTACTTATCCGAAAATATTCATTTCGGATTGGAAGAAGAATATCTCGCTGGATTGCGCCTGTATTATCAGAAAGCCGCCGCGGCCGGGCTGATTCCTCGCGCGCGTCCATTGGAATTTTTTCATTCCCCAGTGAAAACCACGGCAGGATTTGGGGCGTGAGGTGTGGAGCGTATTGGCCAGTTGAGCATTTTGCGCCGCTATCCGGTGAAAAGCATGGCCGGCGAGGATCTGGAGGAAGCGCGCGTTAGTTTTGCCGGTCTGATCGGGGACCGCGTTTTTGCGTTCATCGACAACCGGAATCGTTCGAACTTTCCCTGGATGACAGCGCGGCAGGGCCGCGAGCTGATTCTTTTTCGGCCTCGTTTTCTGGAGCCGCCGCCGATCGAAGAAGAAACACCCAGACCCGGCGAGTTACGCGGTTGAGGTGACCACCCCAGAGCGAGAAGCTTTCCGCATGGGTGATTCACGCTTCACTAGATACTTGGAAGAGCGCTTCGGCCGGTCCTTACGGCTGCGATTTTCGGAGCGATGCCAGACGGATGCGCGTCCGGTTTCCGTCCTGGGTTTGAGTACGGCTAGCGCGCTCTCAAAAGAAGTAGGCTTGGACCTCGACACCCGGCGATTTCGTGCTAACTTTTACGTGCGCTGGGATAATGACCAGCCATATTACGAAGACGAATTGATCGGGAGCGAGCTGCAAATTGGCGACGAAGTCACGCTGCAGGTCGTAAAGAAAGACGAGCGCTGCGTGATGATTAATCTGGATCCTGAAACCGCCACACCTGCGCCGGCCGTTTTGCAAAACGTGGCGCTCCGCCACCAGGGCTGCTTGGGAGTTTACGGCGCGGTGCTGCGCGAAGGTGTAGTACGCATTAATAATCCGGTTTATTTGATCTGATCGCCGGTAAGGACGAAACGGAATGGGTATTTCACAACGAGAAGCGCTGGATCTTTTTAACTCTGATGATTTGATCGGAATCGGTATGGCCGCGAATGAAGTCCGGCGCAAAAAGACGGATGCGCGCGTGGCCACCTATCAGATCGATCGCAACATTAATTACACGAATTTCTGCACGGAGTATTGTTCGTTCTGCGCCTTCTACCGTCCACTGGGCGCCAAAGATGGCTACATCCTGCCACTCGAAACGATTTACGAAAAAATTGAGGAGATGATCGAGTTAGGTGGAACCGGCGTGCTGATGCAGGGCGGCCTGCACCCTGACTTGCGCATTGAGTTTTACGAAAATATGCTGCGCTCGATCAAGGAGCGATTTCCGCAGGTTCACTTGCACTGTTTTTCAGCGCCGGAGATTACCTGCATTGCCGAAGTTTCCGGACTCTCACTGCGCGAAACCATCGCGCGGCTGCGCGACGCGGGCCTGGACTCTATTCCAGGGGGCGGAGCGGAAATTCTGGACGACGAAATACGCGCACGCATCTCCCGTTTGAAATGCCGTTCCGAAGAATGGGTAGAGGTGCACCGCGCCGCGCATTCGTTGGGCATGCGCACCACGGCTACGATGATGTTCGGCTGCGGCGAAGAAGCGCGGCACCGCGTGAACCACCTAGAATTGCTGCGACGCATTCAGGAAGACACCGGCGGATTCACCGCATTCATTCCCTGGATTTTTGCTCCTGAAAATACGCCGTTGGGTAAGAAGATTCCGGAAGCCACAGCCTTCGATTATCTGAAGACGCTCGCGATCAGCCGCCTCTATCTGGACAATATTGACCACATCCAATCGAGTTGGCTCACGCCGGGAATCAAAATTTGCCAGGTTGGGTTGCAATTCGGAGCCGACGACGTGGGTAGCATATTGATTGAAGAAAATGTGGTTTACGCTGCGGGCGTGCGCAATCGCACGAATGAGGCCGAGCTACGCCGCATTATTTCTGACGCTGGTTACATCCCCGCACAACGCGATACGTTGTACCGCTCCTATGTTCTGAAACAAGTCCAATAGCGTCGGTAAGTTTTGAAGCGGAGTTTCGCGGATTCTAATTCGGCAAATCGCCGGGAACTTTTTCCCTACACTTTTGCAGAACGGCATCGGCCTGTTTGAGCGCAGTTTCCGCCGCTTCTATAACGGAGATTGTTTTCTTTCCGAGATACCGTTTTGTAGCGGCCTTCAAGGCGAGCTTGCTATCCAGAAATTCTTCTAACTCCAGTTCAAATCGTTTGCGGCTTCGTGCGGGAAATGGCTCGTCTAAACGCTGTCGCCATGAATCGATTTCAGATCGGGTTTCATTGGAGATGCCGGGTCCAACTCTCGCTGCACTCCGTCAAGTAGTTCTTCTATCGCGGCCTTCCATTGTGACTTTCTCATCGTTCCCGCACCGAAGTGACAGCGAGTCAACAATTGTCTTCGACCTTAAAAACGGATAACGCAAGGATGTTGATGGTTAAACGGAGAGTGCAGCAACAGGCTGTGCGGCTGCGAGAGAAACGGGAAGTTCCAGCACCACGCTCGCGCCATATGGCTGCTTATTGGAAAGTACAATTTCCCCACCGCATTCCTGCGCAATACCGTAACAAATGCTGAGGCCGAGTCCGGTTCCTTTGCCCACCGGCTTGGTGGTGAAAAACGGATCGAACGCGCGATTTAGATCGGCAAAGCCCGGGCCCGAATCGTCAAACTGAATCACAACTGTGTTTTGCTGTCGAGAAGCGCGAATCTGAATCAAGCGCTGCGCGCTATCTTCCACCGCGTCCATCGAATTATTCAGAAGGTTCAGTAGCACTTGTTTCAGTTCGTCTTCTCCGATAGCGATAGGCGGCAGCTTCGGATCCAGCTGCGTTTCCACCGTGATGTCGAGTTTACGCAGATGGAATTCGCGGAGCTGGATGACGTCGCGCAGAGCGGCGTCCAGATCGGCCGCGCGTGACGCGGGATTATTTTGGCGCGCGAAGCGCAGCAATCCGTCCACGATGCGCTTCATGCGATGAGCTTCGTGTCCCAGCTTCTGCAAGCGCTTGACGACCTTTTCGCCCTGCACTTCTTCCGCCAGCAATTCCGAATAGCCAATAATGCCGGTCAGAGGATTGTTCAATTCGTGCGCCACGCCGGCGACGAGTTGGCCCAGCGCGGCGAGTTTTTCCGCACGCACGAGCTGATGATGCAAGCGCGTGTTTTCTATGGTGACAGCGAGATCGGATGCTAAAACTTCCAGCTTCACCATTTCAGACACATCCGGAGACGTTGCAGAATTCTCGCAGCTCAGAAACAGACAGCCGACGTAAGAACCCCGCCATGAAATAAGCGGGATCAGGACTTCGTTTTGAGGGTCGGCCATGCAATAGGAATTGCTGCCCAGCTTTGTAGCACCGTCGCAAAGCTTCTTCAGTTGCTCGATGGTAAGAATTCTGGCGCGCTCTTCGAGCCCATCCGATTTCATGCATCGAAAACCCATTGGCGCCCGCCAGGTGGAACGAGCGTTCTTCCGTGGCCAGCAACAGTGCGGCTTTCGAGAAACTGCTCGCGTCGGTAACCGCCACAGCGACTTCCTTGCAGAGCGCAGCAGGATCTTTGCCCGCGAGCAGCCGTGAAGTGATGTGCGAAAGACGCTGGAGCAGCAAATTTTCGGCGTGTTCGCGCGCGCTGGATTGCTCGATGATGCGTGACTTGTCTTCCAGAAGCGTCAGCACCATTCCGAACGCGACGAAATATTTCGGGACGTTCCATAATTCCGGATTCATCTGCAGCTTCGGCCAGAAGTGATCGAATGCAGCGCCGAGCGGAAAGACCGCGCCCCAGGCGAAAAATCCGCCGGATACGGCGATTACTCCGGGCGATATGCGGGGATAGCGCTTCCAAAAAAGAAGGCCGCATAATCCGAACGTAGAGCGTCAGGATGGCGTTGATTCCGAAGTCCGGGCTGCCATGCAATTGATTGTGAATGGCCCAAACGCCAGCGGCGATCAAGAACCACGGCCACTCCGATATTAAATCGCGGCGGTCGAGGGACGAGCTCAGCAGGGCGAAACGGCCGCACCGCCGAAAAAGATAATCGCGAGCGCAGCGGACATGATCGCGGGGATGGGCCAGTTGAAGCTGGCCGCAAACGCGTGAAAAGCTACAGGAATTCCAAGCAAGGCTAGCAGGCCGAGACGCTTCGTCCTGATTTCGACCGCCTCAATCATGGAGGTAACGAAAACAACTCCGGAAAGTTCGAGCGCGGCGATATCGATCGATTCAATAATCGTCTCCAGTGTGCCCGTGTGGGTCTCAAATGCTTGAATCAAGAAGTGGAGGAAAATTAATGCCCAGGCATATGTCCAGAGCCGGATTCGCGCGGACGGAGCGTGTTTGCGCAACGAAAGAAAAATGCCCACCAGAACGGCGAGCACAAGAATCGTCGGAAGCTTGTCGAGCAGTGGAGTCACAGGTTTAGTCTTGCAAGGGCTGAGGTTATAGGCCTACGGAAGGTCGAACAATAGAGCGTTGGTACCAAACTCCGAAACAGGGCTGCGCAGAGATCGAGGTCTAAGCGATTCTTATTCAGCTATTTGCGGACATTCAAGGTCACTTCGCTGCCTTCGGGGAGATCGAGCGGTTCGATCGGGACTAATACCCCATTTTGAAAACGTGCGCGGATCTTGATAGAGGAGCGGATTTGGTCGTGCGTCGATGCCGCAGGCGATTCTGCGGTGCGGGCTTCCTTAGCCGACGACGTTTGCAATTGTGGCGCACGGCGCTCGCTGGCTTGGTCCAGCGCAATATTAGCGAGGGCATCTGCGTCCGAATTTAGTTCCCGGCGAACGTGTTCGATCATGAAATACTGAATTTGCCGCGCTAACTTGGCGGCGCGTTCATGCAGCGGCTTCAGGTCCGGACTTTTCACTTTATAGCGGCCCTGCATTTGGCGTACGAGTAGCTCGGAATCGCTGCGAACTCGCAGGGCGTGGATGTCCTGGGATGTGGCGTAATCGAGCGCTGCGAGCAGCGCGTAGTATTCCGCTACGTTATTTGTCTCACGTCCGATATTTTTCGCCAGCTCGAGAACGATTTTTCCCGACGGATCACGCAAGACGACAGCGTAAGATGCCGGTCCAGGATTGCCGCGCGAGGCGCCGTCAATGTTAGCAATGTGGACGGCCGGCGGCGGCGCCGAATGAGCGTCGGCGAAAAGGCGCGCGCTTCCCGGAACGTTGGACTTGGACGACTTGAACCCGGCTTTCATTTGCAGCGGTCCAGACGAAGCAAACCGCGAGACTTTTGCAGCCTAAGTTTCATTGGAGAGAGAGCCGGCCGGAGCGGAAGGAGTGGCGGAAGAAGCTGTAGCCGCCGAGGACGCCGGTTCGTAATAATAAAGAATGCGCGTGCAAGTCTCGCAGTGAAACATTTCCTCGCTGTTGGACCGGCGCATCTCTTGAAACACGTGCGGACGTACACGCATTCCGCAGGCGGTACACTTTTCGTCGCGAACTTCCGCGAGCGCGACGCCGTGATGTTTTTTCACGATGCGATCGTAATGATCCATCAGTTTCTCAGGAATCCGAGGAACCACAGCAACGCGTTTGGCGTTTAATTCCGCCAGAGCCTTTTCGTCTTCGGCTTTTTCGGCTTCAATCTTGGAGCGCTCGCCGCGTACGATCTCTTCCACTTCCTTCAACGCTTTTTCGGAAATCTTGATGCGGCGGTCGTATTCTTCGCCGGAAACCATCTGCTCCAGCAAACGGTCTTCGGCCTTGGCGATTTGCTCTTCGGCCATTTGCACTTCGTGCTGCAAAGCTTTATACGCCTCGTTGGTTTTGATCTGGGAGGTTTGATCCTTGTATTTGCGGACTTTCTCTTTCCAGCCCTCCACGTCGAGCTCGTATTTCTTGCGGTCTTTTACGGTGGCGAGTTGCGCGGCCTTGCTGCGTTCGAGTTCCGCTTTGGCCGCGGCCGTGCGCGCTTCTGCGTCCGCGATTTTCTTGGGAAAGGCTGCCAGCCGCGCCTGGACGTCTTGAAGACGCATGTCCACGGCCTGCAATTCGAGCAGATCCTGAAGAATCTTCAGCACTGTAGAAACATTCTAACACACGCCGCTGTCCAGGCCCGCTGATAGCCGGGCCTTTGCAAGGCCCGTGTCATGGCACTTAGGGTGAGTCTTTTTCGAAGCCTCGTTCGTAGTATGGATATGATAGCCAGCGCAGCTATTGCGTGGGAGGGCCGTGTGGGGCTCGAAAGCGAAGTAGCCCAGCTTCAGCGCGGAGATCTGGACGCGCTTGCGGCGCTACTAACGCGTTATCAAAATCGCCTCTATCGTTATCTGCTGCGACTCGTGCGCGAACCGGCAGAGGCGGAAGATTTGTTTCAACAGACCTGGGTGCGCGTGGCGGAAAAAATCCGGCAATACGATTCGAAACGCAATTTTGAAGCTTGGCTTTTCACTGTGGCGCGAAATATCGCCATTGACCATTTGCGACGAATACGGCCGCAAAGTTTGGACGAGCCCATCCCGGGTATGCCGGGGGAATCGCCGGCCACGCGTTTGCCGTCCGGCGAGCGTCTCGTGCTTGACGGAATTATAGACCGTGAACGCACCAGCCGCCTGGCCCAGGCGCTGGAACTTTTGCCGCTAAGCCAGCGCGAAGTTTTGACTCTGCGGTTCGAAGAGGAAATGAAGCTCGAAGAAATCGCCGACGTGATCGACGCTCCGCTCTCCACGGTAAAGACCCGGTTGCGACGTGCCCTCGACCGTTTGCGGAACACGCTTGAAACAAATTATCCGGGAGAACTATGGCAATGAGCGACCACGAGAAAATCCGCGAACTATTGGCTCTGTCTGCTGCCGATGCGCTCACACGCGTGGAGGAGGAGCAGGTGATGAACCACATACGAACGTGCGCGGACTGCTCGGCGGAAGTGGACAGATGGCGTCTGCTTGCGGCCGGAATGCGCCGCTTGCCGACGCCGCAACCGCGGCCCGTGATTGTGGAGCGCGCTCGAGCACAAGCTGCCGTACGGCTTGCGGAAGAAGCGGAACATCGCTGGCACCGCATTGTGATGATGGGCGTGATTCTGTTCGCTTGGGCCATGACGCTGATCAGCTGGCCGGTAGTGAAGCTGGTGAGCGGCGGAATACTTGGAATGCTGGATCCGGGCTTGAACCATGCCTGGATAGCGTTCGCGATTTTTACCACGATTGTTTGGGCATCGGGTGGCGCAGCGGCCGTGTTTTTGTCACTTCAGCAGCGGCGCGAGAGGAGCTTGGCATGAGCCGATTTCAGAAAGAACTAAAGGTAATTCCACGGATTGCCTGGATCATCGGTTTGCTCATTTACTTTGGAATGGGATTGCTGCTTTTTACCGTGGCATTGCCGAGCGATAACCACATGCGCATGTGGGATCCCAGCTTACAGCTCCTGTTTTCTTTTGGCATTCCGCTCATCCTCTTTGCCTATGTACTGCTAGTGGGCTATGTGTACGGCGACGCAAAACGCCGAGGCATGCGATATGTGATGTGGACGCTGCTGGCAATTTTCATCCCGGACGGCATCGGCATCATTTTGTACTTCATTTTGCGCAGCCCAATGCCGAGACCTTGCCCTGGGTGCGCTCAGGACGTTCCATCTGGATTTGTTTTCTGCCCGCACTGCGGCACGCCGCTTCAGGCCACCTGCCCGAATTGCGGACGCGGCGTGGAGCGAGGCTGGTCGAACTGTCCTCACTGCGGAACAAAATTGCCCGCGCAAACCGCTCGCATCGCGTAGCGCAAATGGCGAACGGATTGGTACACTTCAGGGGGAACGCAGCGAAACCTGAGGAGGTTTTGTGCCATACGTACAGGTAACCTGGGTGGCCGGGCGTACTCCGGAGCAAAAACGCAAACTGGCCGAGCGCATTACGCAAGTCTTGATCGAAGACGGAAAAGCCAAGCGCGAAAATATTCAGGTGACGTTTGTCGATTTGCCGGCCACGGACTATGCCGAAGCAGGTGTAACCGTCGCCGACCAGAAGCGCACTCCCTGAATTCAAGCCCAGCCGGCCGCCATACGCGCGACAGTCAACGGAATAGTTTTCAGGCCGACGGCCCGAGTCCGCGGCGCACTAGCACCGCATCGATCAAATAACCGATTCCGATCGAGACCGGAATAATTCCGAAAACGGCGGCTTGTATTGCGTCCGCATCAAATTTTGACAGCAGAGCGAACGTTACTGTGTAACCAAGCCCTCCCGCAATTAGCAAAATTGCTGCGTGCCGCGAACGTGCGTGGGGTGGCAATTCCTCCGCGATCGGCACCTGAACTCCTTTGGCGATGGCCGCGAGGCGTTCTTCTGTCCTGAGTTTTCGCACACGATACCAGGCATAAATTGCAGCCAGCGGCACTGAAAACGACAGCACAACTGCAACCAGTCCGATTGGTTCCATAACGAGCCTGCTCCGTTTTCTGATTTCTTGAACTTCACGCAAAGATACGCAGATAGCCTTTTGGATGTTCCGTTGATCTAAAGAGGCGGACCCGATTCTTGCGGAGTGTGGAGGTGCGGGTGGAGGCAGACGAACCGGTCAGTTCGGGCGGTACCGACACTGGTCCCTCGATACAGATGAAAACGAAAGGTCGAAGGTGATTACTGCGCGGTTTGAACTTCCATGCTCTGATCGATGAAATAATCGGTGCAACCCGGATTTGTGGCCGCAGGACAGTGCGCAACTACGCGAAATCCGCCAGCGGGATTTTGAATTTCATAGGTGTAACCCTGGCGTCCCCGCTTCTCAAACGTTACCGCGCCATTGGATGTGAGATCGTCCAGAGAAGCATAGCTGCCATGTTCAGCCTGATAGGCGCGTTCCGCTTGCGCGATGGCGATAAGATCATTTTTCACGCCGACAATATTGATCGTTTGCGCGGGCGTTCCGGTGCCGTCGGACTCAGCTTTCCCGAAATAATATTTGTAAACTAGCAGCGAAATCACCAAAACCACCAGAGTTCCAGCCAGGCTTTTCATGGGTCCCTCGTACTTCAATTTTACGGCATGCGCGCATTCCGCAATGTTTTGCGAGCAAACGAGTTCCATGCGAGCAACGAGACAATCCGGTAGCGCTGAAAAAGGGCAGAAGTTGCGCGCAATCCTTTTTTGCCTGGAACACGTCTAAGTACTATTAAACAGGAGTAATCCCAACATGACGAAGTGGTCCCAACTCGGCGTAATTATTTGTCTCGCCGCAATCCCTGCAGCGTTGGTAGCTAGCACGCGACCAGCCCAATCTGCCGTGAATGCCGGCGATGAAACAAAACGAGGTAATCAAGTATTGCTGGAAGCGGCAAACGCCGCCGGTGGTGAAAAACTCAGTTCGGTGGCGACACTTGCAATCGATGAAAACGGAAAAATCATGACTTCGCAGGGAGACACATCTCTCGCTGTGAAGTGGATGGTGGCCTACCCCGACCGCTCGCATGGCGAAGTAGATTTCGGCGGGCAAAAAGTGGTTCAAGTTTGCGACGGGACCTCAGCGTGGCTGCAACTTCCGCAGGGTACGCGCGACACCACGCCCGTAATTTCAGAGTTCAAGCGCGGAATTTCGCTTTTTGGCGGCGGATGGGGAGTTTACGAGCAAGTGCTTGCCGGAAAAATGAACGGGCAATTCATCGGAGAAGCGGACATCGACGGAAAGAAGACGCTGGGCGTATCCATCGACGGTCCGTTCGGCCCGGTGAAACTTTATTTCAACCCCGCAACGCATCTGCTTTCGGCGGCGCGATTTCAATCCGTGGGGGCGCGCGGAACTTCAGACAACGAGCAACGTTGGAGCGATTACCGCAGGGTGGATGGTCGGGTGTTTGCGTTTTCGACCGTAACGTATCGCGATGGAGCTAAATTTTTCGAATCGACCATCCAAAACGTACAGTTGAATCCGAAATTGGACGAATCATTGTTCGCCAAACCGAGCCCCGCTGTTAACAATTGATGTTCCTTTCACTTCACGGTCAAAATGACCTTGCCGATATTTTTCCGTTCCTGAATGTAGGTGTGCGCCACGGCGGCTTCCGCCAGCGGAAAAGATTTGCCGATCACTGGTTTGATTTTGCCCGCGGCGTACATACGAAAAATCTCGTCAAGCTCTGCGCGCAGCAAAGCTCCGCGCAACTGCATTCGGCCCAGATTTACACCGATCACCGCGATGTTTGCGCTCATCAATTTCAGCGGATGAAATCGCGGAGTCTGAGCCAGCGCACTGAGTCCGCGAGTCAGACTCCTTTTACCGCCGGACCCCGCGGCAGCAGAGAGGCCGTAAATCACCAAGCGACCAGTGGGACCCAGGCACTTATAACTCCGCGAAAAAGATTTCCCGCCGATCGGGTCCATCACCATTTCGATTCCGTCCGGCGCGAATTTGCGCACCACATCAACGAAGTCACTTTTCTCGTAGTCGATAGCGTGATCCACGCCAATTTTGCGAAGGTATTCCTGCTTGGTCGGCCCTGCCGTGCCGAAAATTATCAGACCGCGAGCTCGCGCAAGCTGCACAGCGGCGATACCCACGCCACCGGCCGCTCCATGAATCAGAATTCTGTCTCCGGGCTGCAAGTTGCCCATCGCAAACATCGAATGGTAGGCAGTCAGGTAGTTCACAGGAATGGCGGCAGCATCATCAAACGGCATGCCCGCTGGCAGGCCATAGACTTGCCGCGCTGGAACCGCAACCCAGCTCGCGTAAGCATTGAATCGCGTAAGTGCAGCAACCGCGTCGCCGGGTCTGAGCGGCTCACCTTCCGCCGCTTTACCGCTGCCCTCCGCAACTTTCTCAACTACTCCGGCAACTTCCATGCCCGGAATGAAAGGCGGTTTGGGAGTTCCGGGATAAATCCCCATGCGCTGCAAAAGGTCCGCGAAATTTACGCCAATCGCTTTCACGCGAATGAGCGCTTCCCCCGCTTTAGGTTGGGGATCGGGCACCTCCCGAGCCTCAAAAACTTCAGGTGCTCCATACTTCCTAACGACCATGGCGCGCATCTAAGTCTCCTTGTGCCGTTATTGTCGTTTCCGCGCCGGGTTTCCTATTCTCCGGTTTTCATTTTGGATTCGAGGCATCCTATCTTAAACTGTAAGGCTTTGTGCAACGATGAAAACTAAACTGAAGACTGCACCAATATCGATCGCCGCAGCCATTCTCGTCAGCGCGTGGGTTTGCGTTGCAGGCGACGCGAAACCGGCGTCAACTTCGACCCCGCCTGTGCTTACCGCCATGCAGGAAGAGCTGAACCGCTCGGTGGCGGGTATTTCAAAGTCCGAGCCTCCCGACTATTTCATCAGCTATACGGTCGCAGACCGCCAGTACTCCGAAGTTTCCGGCTCGAATGGCGCGCTGCTCTCCAGCACGGAAAATCGAGCGCGCTGGCTTGAAGTGCAGACCAGAGTGGGAACCTATCAGCTCGATGACACGCATAAGCTGGGCGATCGCCAACCGAGTTGGACCAGCCCCGGCACAACCATGGCGCTCGACAACGATATCGACGTGCTGCGCCGCGAAATCTGGCGTGAAACTGACCGGCAATACCGCGCCGCCACCGAAGCCCTTATCAAGGTGGAAACCAGCCAACAAGTTCAAGTTCAAACGGCCGAAGGGAACGCGCCGGATTTTTCGCGCGAGAGGCCGCACGTCTCGGTCGGGCCGCGCGTTGAAATCAAAGTCGACCGCACGCCTTGGGAAGAGCGCGTGCGCAAATATACAGCCGCCTTCAGCAAATCGCCTGCCGTGCTGAATTCCATCGCTACCTTCACAGCGCTCGGCATGAATCAGTATCAGGTGAACAGCGAAGGAACCAAACTCGCGTTCGGCCAGGTGCATTACCGGCTCGAGCTTTACGTTCAAAGCAAAGCGCCCGACGGCATGGACATCAATCGCTACGCAAATTTCGATTGGCTGGATACCAAAGACGCACCGACAGACCAAATTGTTTTCGACCGCATCAAGACCATGGTCGCCGAAACCGAAGCATTGGATCAGGCCCCTCTCGTTGAGCCGTACGCTGGCCCGGCTCTTTTGACCGGTCGCGCGGCCGCCGTTTTCTTCCACGAAGTATTCGGCCACCGCGCTGAAGGATTCCGCCAGAAGGACATCAACGAAGGCCAAACCTTTACCAGCAAAGTCGGCGAACAGATACTGCCGGACTTTATTTCCATCCAGGACGATCCTACCGAGGCCACCTTCCGAGGCCAAATGTTGCTTGGCAATTATGCGTTCGATGACGAAGGCGTGCCGGGCGAAAACGTCTCGCTGGTGGATCACGGCGTGCTGAAAACTTTCCTGATGTCGCGCTCGCCGCTGGTCACCATTCCGGAATCGAATGGTCACGGTCGCCGGCAGCTCGGTTTCGTGCCGGTCGCGCGCCAGGGAAATTTGATCGTCTCAAGTTCCAAGACCATGACGGACGCGCAACTGCGAAGCAAGCTGATCGAACTTGTAAAAGCGCAAGGAAAACCGTTCGGCCTGCTGATTGATGATATCGCCGGCGGCTTCACTTTCACTGGCCGCTCTCAGCCGCAAGCATTTCAAGTGCTGCCGCTGGTTGTTTACAAAGTTTTCCCGGACGGCCGCCCCGATCAATTGGTCCGTGGCGTCGATATTGTTGGAACGCCGCTCGTCTCTCTGACGAAAATCGTGGCTACCGGCGACACGCCGGATATTTTCAACGGCTATTGTGGCGCTGAATCCGGTTCCGTTCCGGTTTCGGCGGTAGCGCCGGCAATTTTGATTTCCGAAATGGAAGTGCAGAAGAAAGAGACGTCTACGGACAAGCCGCCCATTCTTCCGCCACCGGCTCATGACCCACAAGGACATTACCCGGGCTCCGTTAAAACCGCGGAAAACAATTCGCAGTCAAAGGGACAATAGCCTTGAAGAACTTTTTAGTGTTTGCTTTGATTGCGGCTTTTGCGTTCCCTTTATTTGCAGGCACGCCCGCGCACAACTTGCCCGCGGCATCGCCCGCCCCCGTTCCAGCCCCTGCGCAGGCTGCCGTACCGTCCAGCGAAACTGACCAGACGCTCCACGCCATGCACGACGAAATGGAGCGCGCTCGAACGCGCTTGCAAATTCCTGGCGTCGATAAGCCTTTTTACATCGAATACCGCTTGATGGATCTGGACGTTCGCACGGTGACCGCATCTTTCGGCTCGCTGGTGAACACTTCCACCACCCGCGACCGCATCATGAGCGTGGAGGTGCGCGTCGGCGACTATCACCTGGACAGCTCGAATTTCATCAGTGAAGACGGCTTTCAGGGCTTTCTCAGTTCCACCGGTCAAGTCGGAATTGACCACGACTACAACTCGCTGCGGCAGGATTTATGGCTAGCCACAGATCAAGCTTACAAACAGGCCGCCACGCAAATGTCGCTAAAGCAAGCATTTCTCCGCAGTTTGACCAAACCGCCCGAGATTGACGATTTCGCGCAAGAGCCGCCCACGCAGCAAATTGATCCGCGCGTCGATCCCGACTGGACCTCGCGCAATTGGGAAGAGGAAGCACGCAAGGCCTCTGAAGTTTTGAAGGATTTCCCGCAGCTCAACGGGTCGCGCGTGAATTATTACATGGTGTACGTCACCTACTATTTGATGAATAGCGAAGGCACCATACTGCGCACGTCGCGAAGCCTTGCTGCGGTGGAAGCAGCGCTTGATACGCAGGCCGATGATGGCATGCTGCTGCACAATTATTATTCGCTGTACGTCGCGCGGCCCACGGAGCTTCCGGATCCGGCGGCGCTGAGCAAATCGTTGGGACAGACTGGAACTGAGCTGATGCAATTGCGCGCGAGCCCGCTGGTTCCGGATTATACCGGCCCGGTGCTTTTCGACGCTCCGGCTGCGGGCTCCGTTCTCGCTCAGGTTCTCGCGCCCTCGTTGTCTGGAGCGCGTCCGCCGCTTTCCATGGGCTCTTCGTTCGACGCGATCATGGAGCGTTTTGGCGGCCGCAGCGAATGGACCGGGCGCGTAGGCACGCGAGTGCTCCCGAGCCATGTCACCCTCGTGGACGATCCCACGCTCAAAGAATTTCAAGGAAATGTGTTGCTTGGGAATTATGCGGTGGATGATGAAGGCGTGAAAGCTGAACGCGTAACGCTGGTGGACAATGGGATTCTGCGAAACTTGCTAATGTCGCGCCGTCCGGGCCCGGACTTCCAAAAATCAAATGGCCACGCGCGATCGGCAATGCTTTCTGACACCACGCCGCTTGCCAGCAATCTTTGGTTTCAAGCCAGCGATTCGCTGGACGCCGCCGCGCTGAAAAAGAAATTCCTCGATGCCTGCCACAGCGATGGCCACGAATGGTGCCTAGAAGTAAAACGCATGGACAACCCGGCGCTCTCATCCATACGCCAAGAAGATTTCAATGATTTCATCGGCTCTATTGCCGGGGGCCTTTCCAGCGGCGAACGCATGCCACTGACCGTTTATCGTGTGTACATTGCCGATGGCCGTGAGGAAATGGTTCGCGGCGGTCACATCGAAGGGCTAACGCTTCGTTCCATGCGCAACATACTCGGCGTTGGCGGCAATAGCGCCGTGAGCACCTACATGCAGAATCCTGCTGGTGGCTTTGCTGGCACTGCGCTTGGAGCTTTTGGGTCGGCACAGGGCGGCATTCCCAGCACAGTCACCGCGCCGTCGCTGCTGCTCGACGAAATAGAAGTCCGCGGCTTCCACGGTGAACCACGACGTTTGCCTATCGTCCCTGCTCCACCCCTAAAATAGCGTTTACCTCTCTTAACAATACGAAATAAACCAATCGCCTGGTCACACTAGAGTGGCGGGTCAAGCCATCGCGAAGTAGACTCTCTACATCAGCATGTTGCGACTCCATCGACTCAGTACCAACCTTTCTATACCCACCACAGCGGAATTGTTTTTCCTCCAAACTATTTTATGAAGGGGCCATGTGACGAGGCCGCGATCCAGTCCGGAAGCGCGGTCGCTCCGCGCGCAAAAAATGTCGAACCGTGGATCCTCGCAGTAGCCATCCTTGGATCCAGCATGGCCTTCATCGACAGCACCATCGTAAATGTCGCCCTGCCTGCGCTTCAGAAAAATCTCGGTGGCACGGTTGTGGACATGCAATGGGTCGTCGAAGGTTACGGTTTGTTTTTGAGCGCGCTGATTCTGGTGGGCGGCTCATTGGGCGATTTGCTTGGACGCCGGCGGATGTTTCTGGCGGGCGTGGCAGTTTTCGCGATTGCATCTGCGCGATGCGGCCTCGCCCACGACATCCACCAACTCGTAATCGCGCGAGCCATCCAGGGAGTTGGCGCGGCGTTCCTCGTGCCCGGCAGTTTGTCCATCATCAGCGCCTCTTTCAGTGAGAAAGAACGTGGGCGCGCTATCGGTACCTGGTCAGGTTTCACCGCTATAACCACAGCCATCGGGCCAGTGCTGGGCGGCTGGCTGATTGAACATGCTTCCTGGCGTTGGGCGTTTTTCATCAATGTGCCCATCGCCGCGGCTGTGATTGTGCTCGCGCTGTGGCGCGTGCAGGAAAGTAAGAACGCGGAACCGACAAGCGTGGATTGGACTGGCGCCTTGCTCGCAACCGTAGGTTTGGCGGGCGTAACCTATGGATTCATTGAATCCTCCAGTCTCGGTTGGAGTCAACCGTTGGTCTGGGGCAGCTTGGCTATCGGATGCGCGTCGCTGATAGCTTTTCTTTACGTTGAATCTCGGGTCCAATCGCCTATCGTTCCGTTAAATCTATTTCGTTCGCGCGATTTCAGCGGCGCGAATTTGCTTACGCTTTTTCTCTATGCCGCTCTCGGAATTTTTTTCTTTTTGTATCCTCTGAATCTAATTCAAGTTCAGCATTATTCAGCAACAGCCGCTGGTGCGGCAGCGCTCCCGTTGATCCTGCTGATATTCTCACTTTCGCGCTGGTCTGGAGGCCTGGTCGCCCGCTACGGACCCAAACTGCCGCTGGTCGTTGGCCCTACCATCGCCGCTGTCGGTTTTCTGCTCTGCGCCGTTCCATCCACGGGCGGCAGCTACTGGCGGACATTTTTCCCGGCCTTTCTCGTGCTTGGTCTCGGAATGGCGGTGAGCGTCGCTCCATTAACCACCATCGTTATGAGTGCGGTGGATCAAAATCGCGCCGGAACCGCCTCGGGGATCAATAACGCTGTTGCGCGCGTCGCTGGATTACTTTCGATTGCAACACTGGGGATCGTGATGGTCAGCGCCTTCAGCTCTCATTTGGACAAAAGCGTTGGCAGCCTAGGTCTATCGCCAGAGACAACGCGCGATCTGCGTTCGAGCGAGATTAAGCTTGCGGCAGTTAGCGTTCCCGCTGGGGTTGATGCTTCTACGGCGGCTAAAATCACAACGGCGATCGACGCCTCTTTCGTGTACGGATTCCGCATGGTAATGCTTATCTGCGTAGCGCTGTCTATCGTCAGCGCTCTATGCGCATGGTGGCTGATAGCACGCGATCGGAACTCACCATAGAGGGGCAGGAGGCTGGCCGCTGAGTGGAGCGCCCAAGCTAGCAGCGTCCCAATTTTGCCAAGCTTCCGCGAACACGCCATTTTCCACGCGCACAATCGTTGTCCCGGTCACGTTCAGGGCCGTACCGCTGGCCGTATGACGAAACGCAACGCTCCAATGCAGGCAGGCAAGGTCGCCTTCAGCCAAGGAAATGACCGGACTAAAGTGAAAGTCTGAGAATTGAGCGTGCAGTGCGTCGTAAAAACTGCAAAATTCTTCCGGCGCGGTCAATTGTGCAGAACCGTCGTGAATAATTCCGTCCGGGAAAAGTTCAAAGATAGTTTCCCGTCGGCCTTGATTCCACACTTCTTCAAACCAACGAATCAGGAGTTGTTTGTTCTTCTCAAGCGTTGAAGTCGGTTGCGCCGCGGAAGACATGGCGTTACCTCCTAAGCCAAGATGTTGACGCAGTGTATAGGAATTTAATCCGGTGAGTTTAAATCAATTTGTCAATCGCGCAAAATTACTGATGATCAGAGGTCTCTGGACCAGAAATATTCGCCACATCGATACCGCTCAACATGCCCAGAACCTCATCCGACTCGCGAGACCTCTTCGGTCCAAAAACAAAACCGTTTGCAAAGGCGACGAAGTCCACAGAGATTTTGTAACTGGCCGGAGTGCCGTCAGACAAATAGGAAAACTTTCGCGGGTCGGCAACCCAGGTCGCACCAGGCGCCAGATAATCCGCCGGATTCCCGTGCGTCTCAAGCTCCTTGGTTGAGAATCGTCGAATGCGGGCCCCGGTCGCGGGATCGAAAAAAGAGGTAGTCAGGACATACGCGCGGATGGGAACAGAGCTTTCATTCGTTACGTTCACGGCAAACATATCCTGCCCGTGATCATCTCGCCAGACACCTGATTCGATCTTCAGCGGACCAATCGTTTGCGTCTGCACATCCGCGACGGGGAACGGGCCTCGTTGCGATGATATTGGAGATACATACCTTTCCAACTGGGTTGTCGTTTTACCTTGAAAGTCGATACCGTTAAGCGTGCCGATAAGTTCATGAGATTTCGCGAGCGACGCCGGCCCCCAAATTGAACCGTCCGCAAAAACCAGCACGTCAACGTTTGCGGTTAAGGTCAGAATATCTCCCGTGAACTTTTCCGGTACGCAGTCGGTTCGAGTCCACTCGGCATCATTATCAATCATCGGTTGATCCGGACCACGGATCTCCCGAATCCATGGTCCTTCGATACTCTTGTCGGTTGTCGAGCCAGCGAAACTTAACACGACGAGATATCCCCGGAGGAGCTTACTGCCCGTGTAATGAAGCTGCGTGATCACCCCCTTACCATCTTGGCACCACTTGTCCAGATCACTGGAAAAGCGCGTTGTGATGCTCAGTGGTGAAGACTCTTTAGGTTCATCCTGCGCTACGGCAGTCTGCAAGCACGCCAGTATGCCTACAGTTACCGCCGCGAGAAAGACCACGCGTTTTAGGAACATGTCTTACTCCTCTCGCTCAACATGTTGAACGTCCGAGTGCGGAGAAGCAAAGCCATGGGCAACAGGCGGAAACTCAGGATGGGAAAAGCCAGACGTTGGAACCTGAGAAGATCAGGGCCATAACCTCTCACCCGGCCAAGTGGTTGGATTACTAAGTCAGCATTCCACTTTCGGTTTAAATTATCAAGAAAAGATTCACGCAGAAAAACGATGGAGCAACAACAGCGTCTTAGATCTTTTTTGTGAATTTGTTAGCGCCGACCATGCGTGCACTAAGCACAGCTATGATTTCGAGCGCCGAAAAACTTTCGCGCCTTATTTCTTTACCGTAGTCGCCAGATACGCCTTGGATTCCTGGCGCACGATATCAACCAGGTTGCCCATCGCTAAGTTCACGTCAATCAGGTGAAATCCCCAGTCCTGCAGTACCAGGCCGTTGAACACCAAGTCTCCGGCGATGTCGTTGGCGCGCGCTCCTGCGGGGTCGGAATGCACTGTGATTGCAAGGTAGGATCCGTGCTCGTTCGAAACGCACTCGGCGCTAAGCATGCCCGGAACGCTTACAAAAAGTGTGTCGATGGGCTGCGACGGAGTAACCCACGAAGGGGGAGCAGCCGATACCGCGCTCACGATATTGCCGCCAATCCCGGCGGGCAAATATGCGTGTAACTCGCCGCGGCCGCCGCTGAGGGCCGCCGGATTTGCGCAGCCGGCGGTCATGCCTTCCTCCTTCACCCGGCCAAAACGGCTGTTCGCCGGCGGCGGTGCGTTCGCCCGGAAAGAGACGTACGCGATAACGCATCCTGTCTGCGTATTGGATTGGCACAACGGAATGTGCTGAAAAGCGCCGCCTACCTCCTTTCCTTTTGGTACCGGGAAATTTATTCCCAGCAGCAGCGCGGAAATCAGGCGCGACTGCACCGGCTCGCCGTCAATTTCGTCGTGGATCAGTCGCATCAATATGCTGGCGCCCTGCGAGTGCCCGATGAGCACCACGCCTCTGCCGTGGTTGTCATGCTCCATATAGTAATGCCACGCATCGACCACATCGTTGTAGGCCACCGCTCGCTCCCGGTCGATCACTTCCGGCGCGGGCGGTATGCCGATCAATGCTGCGCGCAACGCGGTTAGCGTTACTTGCCGGTAAAGCGGCGCGTATAGGTGGCACTGCGAGCCGAGTCGCGCAAACTGGCTTCGAACCACGCCTTTTTCCGCCGGCCCTAGAGTCATGTCACTGTTGGGAGTGGGCTGTGCAGAAATCGTCGGGTAAACGTAAAAACAATCTATGGAAGCTTTGGGATGAGGGACGTACCTCTCGAGCGTTAACCTTCCGTCTGCTGAAATGACCGTTGTTGTCAGATCGACCGTGCAAGAATCTTGCCGGCCTGGGCGGCATATCCACGTATCTCCGTTGCTGTAATCGTTCTTTGCTGGCATTGGCGGTAGCAAAGCTGTCGCGGAGCTGGCAGGCTTGGACTGGTCCGGCGCTTGCGTCTTTGCTGGTGCCCTGGAAAACGCTCCGGAAAATACCGCCACTGTACAAACGCATATCAGCGGAAGAGCACGAAGGGTCCAGAAAATTTGGGCGAAAATAGACTTAGAGTGATTCATGTGGACGCGTATTTTATTCCGCGTCCAAAAGACGAGTCAATGCCGCCCTGCGCCGTTGACGCAGATTCATGTTGGCCATTGTGTTCTTCTGCCACGCGAAGCGGTGGACTAGGGCTCTCGTTTAACGCGGGTCCCGTTATGATAGTTATTTTCTCTGGTCGTCTTCGGCCGGTGTAATCAGCGTCTCGGTAATCACAAGCTCATCGACATGCAGACGCTTTACCTTTAGTTCTTCTATCTCCAGGCCGCGAATCTGCGCATTGCCGACTCTCAGCATTCCAATCACAAGACGGCCGATCGCCAACGCTCCCACCGCTACTGCGCCCAACGCTAACGCGCCGACTGCCAGCGCGCCGACAGCGCCATTCTTCGCGCGAAGCCGCTGCATATGCGTGGCGCCATTCTCCGACTCTTGCAGTTCATTCCACATTCCTTCGGTCATCTCAACCTCGCTTTGCCGCTCACACTTATTTCGCAGCACGCTGAATCCGTCATTTGAGAGGGAAGCAGTCTAGATCGTTAGCAAATTGCAGAGGTCCCGCGTACCGTTTCCTGATTTCAGATTCCGTCTGAGCCTCTTTTCCCAATGTGCGCAGCATGCGATGAGATAAAACCAATTTCTTAACCTGGGCTTCCTGCGCAATTTGCGCCGATCACCGAAGGAGGCATATGCAGGTTCCGTTCCACTCCAGTAACGCCTTCCGGCACCGCGTTATGCGCGATGAACAAATCAGCATTCGTCGCCAATTTCACAAGGCCGGCACCCTCGCCATTGGTATCTCCGCTGAACACGATGACTTTGCCCCGCGTTTCAATTCGCCAAGCCAGCGCCGGAACGCCGCCATGAATCACGCGCACGGCGGACGCCGCAAGGTCGGCGTTATGAAATACAGCGATCGGTGTTGAACTCGCCTCCACGTTGTGAGGCTGCATTTTGTAACTACCATCTTCGTCGGGCTCCAGGAGCTCGCTGAGGTAGCGATAAGCCCCGTGCTTGTCTCCGAACAAATCGCTCACAAACTCGGTAGTCGAGGGCATGAAATCATTTCCCGGACGGACCGTATATAGGTAGCGGAGTGTTGCGATCTTCAAACCAGGATGATTTGATCAGCGCGGGAAAGTCCCCGCTATGATCGACGTGAAAGTGCGAGAAAAAAATCACCTCGAGTTGCGACATCTGCGCGCCACTCTCGCCAAAGCGTAGCGCGCTTCCTCCACCCGCATCGATTAACGCTTTCGCTTGCCCGTCTTCCCACAGCAGATAACTGCTCGAAGCTCGCTTGTCCTGCAGCTCCGGCCCTCCGGAGCCGAGCACTTGAACCACGATGCCCTGCGAGCCACAGATTTGCGCGGCAGCGCATGGCAAGAAAGAGAAAATCAGAAGCAGAACGATGGCGGGAAGCGGCGACCACCATAAGCCTAAGAAGCTTGGCGAAATTCGCGTCCGAATGATTGAGCGGATTCCGGAATACAGTTTTCTGTCCCACATAACTCCATTTCTACGCTATTCCACTGTGGAAATTCCACTTATTGTGGGACTTCAATAACTTCTGGGGAGTGGCGGCTATTTGGTTTGGTCACCTGTTTTCTGGAACTTCACAGTCAACGTCATGTGCGTCGCCGCAGGTTTTCCATCGGAGAGCCCAGGTTCAAATACCCATAGAGCCACGGCTCTTTGCGCCGAGGCCTGTAACACCCGCGGGCCAGATATTGGTTTTGCTTCAACGAGGTTGCCTTTTTCGTCGATCAGCGCATCCAGTTTCACCAGCGGGTCAATGTCCAACCCTTCTGCCCACGTAGGAATGTCCGGCTGAGTTTGCGACACAATTTTCGCGGGCACGTTCTCCGCGTTTTTCGTTTGGTTTGAGTTTCGATGTATTTCGTGTCCTGCTCCGTTTTCGTCGGAGTTAGCCGCAGGCTCGACAAACCGAGGTTGCGACGATTCTGCTGAATCCGCATCGTTACCGGATCGCGGGGCGTCAGAGCTCGCAGTTGCCGGAGTTACACTTTTTGCCACTGCAACACCGTTCTTTTGAGCCTCAGTCAACGGCCTAGCGTTCGGTGATGTTCCACCAGACGGCGGTCCGCCATTGTTCACGCTCGCAGCGCCCGCCGAAGGTGTTCCCGGCGCCTGCGCGGCAGCCGTTGGCACCTGTTGCGTTGCTGGCACAGAGAATGCGGATAATCGATTGTTGACTGGCGCCGGAGAACTCCTCGCGTGCCAAACGCCGACCGCCATCACCGCGATCAAAACAACAGCAACAGCTCCGACATAGATCGGATTCTGCTTTGCGACGAATTCGCGAATCTTGCCAACCGTGGTAAATATCGGCGAGAGCGCCGCTGCTCCGCCCCCTGCCACCTTCGAATCTGTATGAGCCGCCTGGTTCGCCGCATCCGCGCTTGGCGCCGCGCTCGCGGCGTCTCCGGGATCTTTTGCCGGTTTCGGGCTCTCTCGCCGAGCCTTCGACTTACCATCCATGGAAGCCAGCAAGGCAACTAGCTGAGCATCCCTTGCCTCATCCCAATCAGGTACCGCGTCTTTTGTATCAGCCCCATCGGTTCCATTTGACGGCGCAGCTGAACTCTCCCTCGTTCCAGGTAAAGGAGCGGTAAGAGCCGAAGTGGCACTTTCCGGATTTGCCGCAGGAATTTCTGTGCTGGCTGGCGCCCAGGATTCCACACTCGGTACCGGAGCCGAATTCGACATCACCTCTTCAATTTCTTTTTTCGCCTGGGGCTTCGGCGCGTTGCTCGGAGCCTGTTCCGCGGGTACTTCCCAAAATTTTGGATCGTAAACGGTAAATTCCAGGTCTGTATAGCCGGCTTCGCGCGAACCCAGCACCTTGCACAGGATTTCTCTTCCGGACTTCTCATTGCGCAGAAAAACGCATTGTCCCGGCAAAACTTTTGCGTCCAATTTCAGTACCGCGCCGTTGTCAGAGACGAGCACCGTCTTGGTCGTCTCCGTGAATAGCTCGCGGCGCTCCGCTCCCTCCACGGTCTTCGATCCTTGAATCGTGACCGGGATTTCGAGCGCGGTGGCTTGCGCAGTTTGTACAGGATCAGCCATTCGTTTTCATACACCCTACGGGATTTGCTGCCTTTTCCGCCCTGCCCCTTGAACTATCCTTGGCGTCAGTCACCACTCTCCATTTTCCGCTCCGAAAACACCGGTCGCAATAGTACAGCGCCAACCAGTAACGTCCGTTAGTTCTGCAATTTGGTCACGAGGTCATTGTCACAATTACAGTGAATTGCGACCCTTAGACCGACGGCGTCGTTGACTTGCAATCAGCCGCAAACTAAAATCGCCCGCACATGACTGAGATTCCCTCCCTCAACGGTCAAACCATCTCACATTACCGCATCGTGGAACGCCTCGGTGGCGGCGGCATGGGTATCGTTTACAAGGCCGAAGACACGCGCCTGCACCGTTTCGTGGCCCTGAAATTTCTGCCCGACGAAGTAGCCCGCGACCCGCAGGCTCTAGGACGTTTCCAGCGCGAAGCACAGGCTGCCTCAGCGCTCAATCATCCATGCATTTGCACCATATACGATATTGGCGAAGACAATGGCAAAGCTTTCATCGCCATGGAGTTCCTAGACGGCTCGACCCTGAAGCATCTGATCAACGGGCGCCCGCTGGAAATGGACAGGCTTCTCGACATCGCCGTCGAAATCGCGGACGCGCTGGACGCCGCGCATTCTCAGGGAATCATTCATCGCGACATCAAGCCCGCTAACCTCTTCGTCACTCGCCGCGGCCACGCCAAAATTCTCGATTTCGGTTTGGCGAAATTACTGCCGGCACACGCCGCAGGCGCTCGCGTTGGCGAGACCGTCGGCACGGCCACATACGGCGCGGATGAATCTGCGGACATGTTCACCAGTCCCGGGACTGCCGTAGGCACCGTCGCTTACATGTCGCCGGAACAGGTACGCGGCAAGGAACTCGATCCCCGCAGCGATCTTTTTTCCTTCGGAACGGTCCTGTACGAAATGACCACCGGCGTGATGCCCTTCCGCGGCGATACCACCGGAGTAACCTTTGAAGCCATTTTGAACCGCGTGCCAGCTCCAGCGCTGCGTCTGAATCCAGATGTGCCGGTGAAACTCGAAGAAATTTTGGAAAAACTTCTCGAAAAAGATCGCGAGTTGCGCTACCAGGTCGCTGCCGAAATTCGAGCAGATCTGAAACGCCTGCGTCGTGAGACGGACTCGTCGGGACGAGTTTCGTCAACAAGCTCTTCACAAGCGGCCGTCAGCGGAGCGGTCCCGCTTTCAGGCTCTACGCCGGCAGTGGCTCTGCCCGCCTCTTCGGCCTCTGTGCCAACTCCGTCAAGCTCTTCTGTGCGGCAAGTAGCGGGCCAGCACAAATTAGGGTTGGCGCTCACGTCAATAATTTTGCTGGTGTTGGTAGCTGCGGCGGCATTCGGCGTTTATTCCTTGTTTTCACGCAAGAAAACACCGAGCTTTCAGAATTTTACCGTTTCGCGGATAACCGAAACGGGCAAGGCCTCGCTCGCCGCAATATCACCGGATGGGAATTACATCCTGAATGTGCAACGCGATGGCGGCCAGCAAAGCTTGTGGTTGCGTAACGTTCCAACGAACAGCAACACGCAAATCGTTCCGCCTTCCGATGATCGCTACTACAGCCTGAACTTTTCACCGGACGGCAACTCGATTTACTTTGCCAAGGAACAAAAAGGCGAGAAGGGTGTGACCAGCTTATTCCGCGCCCCAGTGCTAGGCGGAAACCCAGAACGCATAGTCCATGATCTTAACTCGAACATAAGCTTCTCACCCGACCGCGCACGCTTCGTCTTCGTCCGCTACAAACGAAATGAAGGGGAAGGCGACCTGGTCATTGCCAACGCGGATGGTTCAGGCGAGAAAGTCCTGTCCCAGCAATCCACCCGCTTGCGCCAACCTGCCTGGTCTCCCGACGGTAAATCCATCGTGGCGGCGGAAATACTTGCAGACCAATCCGGGTTGTCGGCGCTGGATATTTTTGACTCTTCGACCGGCCAGAAACAAACATTCATGAAAGCCGATTTGTTCCTCGATTTTCCCGTTTGGTTGCCCGATCAAAGCGGCATCCTGGTGGTGGCCAGCGGACGCGACTCGAACTTCAATCGCAATCAGATTGGCATCGTTTCTTACCCTCAAGGCGTTTATCGCCCGATCACCAACGACACCAATTCCTATCCAATCATCAGCCTTTCGGCGGACGGCAAAACTATTACAACCGTGCAATCCCAGTACGTTGGAACGTTGCAGACCGCAGCCTACGAGACCAAAGGCGCGGGAAAGCCGGTCACCATTAGCACCCGCCCGCCTACGAATTGGTTTGCCTGGACGCCCGACGGCAAACTGCTCGTGGAGCAGGAAAATGGAATTTTTCAAATGAACGCAGACGGTAGCAACCGCGCTCCTCTGCTTCATGATGATTTCCCCTCCTTCGGTCCGATCTCTTGCGATCACGGACGCTACGTCATCTTCGGATCCGCGCTGCGCGGTGGAGGCAATTCGATCAACATTTGGCGCATCGATGCCACCGGCGGGAACCTGAAACAGCTCACCACCGGGACAGATGACGAACCAGCTATGTGCTCACCGGACGGCAAGTGGCTCGTTTACGCCAGCTTCGACAAAGGAAAATTTGTAGCGAAAAAGGTTCCGATCGACGGTGGCGCTCCTACGCAACTCTCCGAGGCGCTGCTCACTTGCGGCTGTGTCAACGTATCGCCCGATGGAAAGTATTTGGCCTTTCAGACGCAGCCGACAACCGGCGGCGCTGTGGTTATCAAGATTTTGGATTTCGAAACTTTGCAGCCGGTGAAAACGATTGAACGCGACCCGCGCGCAGGCGGCGAGATTCGCTACAGCTCCGACGGAAAGACGATCGGCTATCCGATTCGTGAAAATGGTTTGTACGCGCTGTGGGTGTCACCAGTGGACGGCTCACTCGGTCACCTTGTCACGGAATTTGAAACCGATCACATTTCCGATTTCCACTGGACCGCAGACAACAAAACGCTCGGCTTGCTTCGCACTCACAACGATAGCGATGTCGTGCTCCTGCGCCAAACCGCTTCTGCCCGTTGATTTTTTTTCCCCTGCGCAAGTTGCCTGGAGTTTATAGGTGGCTGTGGGGAATGGTTGCTGCACTTCACGGTCAACCTAGTTCCCACCGCACGCTCCCGTTTTCACACCGGAGATGGCCAGGTCATTTCATAGGTTCTCTGCGACGCATTCGCCGCCCGCTAGACGGCAGCGGCAGTAAAACCCGCCGCCACTCTTTCACTTGCGTCGACAGCTTGTTCATCCTTGGGCGCCAAATCTTACAGCGGCACGTGCTTTTGCTCGGGCAGCTTCTTCTTCTCGATTCTTAGGCGGCGCGTTCGTTTCAAGCGACTTCAGGAGGCGCATGGACACCTCGGCGATTTCCTCCACCGCGCCACGGAACGCAGCTTCGTTCGCCTTCGACGGCTTGTTGAACCCGCTAATTTTTCTAATGAATTGCAAGGAAGCGTCCCGAACCTCGTCCCGGGTGACCGGCGGCTCAAAATTAAAGAGCGTTTTGATGTTCCTGCACATCGACGAATCTCCTTCCCAGTCCGTATCAGTGGAATTTCTCCTCCAACGCAGGCAATGTCTCGACGAATACATGGCCAACAATCGCGAGACTGTGTGGATCCACTTTGTCCAAGGTGTCCTCGGGTGTATGCCAATACGTTGTCGAGACGTCGAAATCGATTATGTCGCATCCCGGAATACCACGGCGGATGAACGAGAAGTGATCGTCCCCGCCTACCGCGTCGGTCCTTTCGTTAACGAAGGTACTTCCATAGCCCAGTCGCGAAGCGGTCGTCCAGATCAGGTCCGTGAGCCATTGTGTTGAATTGCTGTCTTGCTTGATCTTCAAATCTGATGGCCCGATCATGTCCGCCAAAATCATCGCTTTCACGCGTTTAAGGTCTCCGGACAGCGCCATACTTGCTGCCATCTCGCGGCTACCAAAGGTGCTATTCGTATCCATCCATTGCACGCTGCTTTTGTCGGTCCAGTTACCCTGCGCTTCTTCCCCGTCGAAAAATACAATGCACACGTTGAGCGCGCTGTTTGCCTCCCGGCCGCAAAAAACGCGCGCCAGCTCAAGCATCGTGCCGGTACCGGAGCCTCCATCGTCCGCGCCCACGAAGTTTGCCATGCGCAATGTGTCGTAATGCGTGCTGTACAAGACGATGTCGCGACCGGTGCCCGGAATCTTAACCATAATGTTTTTCATCGCAATATCACCAAGCGGAGTCGAGCCATTGAAATTGTGCTCCTCCACCTGGCATCCAAAACTCTTCAGCTGCCCGACGATGTAATCCTGCGCGCGATGAATGCCCTCCGATCCCGGCGGCCGAGGCCCGATTTCCACTAATTTGCGCACGTGTTCAAAAGCTTTAGCGCCGTCAAAACCGCCAGTAGAAGATGCCGGAGGCGCGAGGGCCGCAATCGTAGCTTGCGCCACTGCCGAGTCGGCAGCCGCCGGGGCACGCTTTACTCCAGCCGATCGACTATCGCACCCCGCAACGCACAGCAACCCCAGGCCCGCAATGATGAAAACGCCTTTGTGCATCCCCTGCCTCGAGTGCATTGCTCTAACATACATGACCGAACGCATTTCCGTCATCAGGCGGACTGATTTGTCTGATCGTTCGAAGCGCCATTCGACTCAGCGTATAATCCGGCGATGCCATTGGCGCCAGTTTCGATCGAACACGCCTCGCGTGAAAAGCGGCTGGCGGCGCTTGCCTCCATTGGCTCCGCGGTTGTGCTGGTCACGCTGAAGGTTTTTCTCGCCGCGCTGACCGGCAGCTTGGGAATTTTGTCTGAAGCGTTGCACTCCATCCTCGACCTGGTAGCCGCGGTGATTACCTACCTTTCGGTACGCGTGGCGGATAAACCCGCCGACTCCGACCATCTTTACGGCCACGGTAAAGTGGAGAGCTTTTCGGCCTTTGTGGAAACCGCGCTCCTACTTTTCACCGCGGTTTACATCATATGGGAAGCCATTCAACGCCTCGTCTTCCACTCCGTCGAAGTTCGCCCCAGCTTCACCGCAATTCTAGTTCTCGCCGTAGCCATGGGCATAGATTTCGTCCGTTCGCGCGCACTGAATCGCGTGGCTAAAAAATATCCCAGCGAAGCGCTGGAGGCGGACGCGCTGCATTTTTCCACCGACATCTGGAGCACGTTCGTAGTCATCCTCGGCATCACCGGCGCACTGCTAGGAAAAAAATATGGCATTCCGTGGCTGGGCAAACTGGACGCTATCGCAGCGCTCGGAGTCGCCGGACTGATTATCTGGATCGGCTCGCGTTTGGGCAAACGCACCGCCGACGCGCTTCTCGATGTTGCTCCTAGCGGCTTGCGCGAGCGCATCACCGCCGCTTTAGACAAAACGGAAGGCGTCTTGCGCACCGAGCGTGTTCGCGTGCGCCGCGCAGGTCAGCGCTATTTTGTGGACGCGACCATCAGCGTCCCGCGCACGGCGAGCCTCGAGCAGGCCCACGCCGCCAGCGAGTCGGTGGAAAAGCGTATCAGCCAGATTGTTCCGGCCGACGTGGTGGTCCACGTCGAACCACGCGCCCGCAAAAACGAACATTTATTTGAGACCATTCGCGCCATCGCCCAACGTCGCGGCCTCGCCATCCACGAAATTTCTGCCAACCAATATGACGGCCACCTCTTCATCGAACTACATCTGGAAGTGGAAGAGGGATCCAGTCTCCGTGAAGCCCACCGCCGCGCCACCGAACTCGAAAACGAAATTCTAAAAGCTACGGAGCCAGGCGCCCGCGTCAATATCCACATCGAGCCGCTGGGCGTAAAGATCGGCGGCGCGGAAGAAATGAAGGACCTTTCGCGCGCGGTTCAGGACTTCTTGAATTCCCTTCAATCGGAGTATCACGAGTTAACCGACTGCCACGAAGTGCGCGTGCGCAGCGCCGATCACAAAATTCTGGTTTCTTGCCATTGCGCCATGGACGGAAGCCTTCCTATCACCGACGTTCACGACATTACCGCCGCGCTGGAAGACCGCGTAAAAGAAAAATTTCCGCAAATTTTCAGGTTAACGATACACCCCGAGCCGGTGGAAGACGCTTAGCTCGACCGCCGCGCAGCGAACGCCCGCCCAGCAAAAACCTGCGCCGCGAGCGCAATCACCGCCGGGAAACATTCCAGAACGTAGCGTGGCTCCGGCGTTTCCACAAACGTAGTGAAAAACGCCGTGCGAATAATAATGAACGCCACCAGAAACGCCACACCCGGTTGGCGCCGCGCCATCCACGCCCCCGCTACTGCAAGCGTCAAATAGATAAAATTCACCGCAACCAGACCGAGCGTCACTAGAAAATCCCGACGATCGTCCTCCCATTCCACAGGCACCGGACGCAGATGCCCGGAATACGGCAGCAGCTCAATCCGGGGCGTGAACCACAAAGTAAGCGCGCGCAAGAATGGAATCTTCAGATACGTGCGCAAAGGATGCCGCGAAGTCCGTTCCCACGCAACTTCGCGAAATTGCTGGTCCAGCGCGGGCCCCACCGTCAACTCTTCGTTGTATTGGTCCAACAAATCGGAAACGCGCTCGCGTTCAGCAGGTGAGTCAAACGCTGTAGCCGGAATATCGTCCAGCGAAATCTCTTCTACATTCAATTTCCATTGCGTCAGATAAACATCGCGAAAATGCCACATCCAAGTGTTTGTCCACTCGTTGAAACCGAGCGGCGTGTACTCCCCAGGCAACTCGCTATAACGCGGCGCCAGGAATTGCACGTCATGCAATGTTCGCCAGTTCCGCGCAGCCCAAGGAATTAGCGGCAATACGACTCCAAACGTGAGCAGTAAGCCTGCTCGCAAAAGCTTTAACCAATCCAGGGGCCGCCACCATTTAATCGCCAGCAGCAGACCGGCGGCAAAAAGCAGCAGAGGCGTTTCCGGACGCACAAGCGTGCCAAACCCAACCACAATCCCAGCCAGAAACCACGGATTCAACAGTCCACGCGAAAAGCTACCATCACGAAAGTAGCTGATTTTTCTGCCCAACTCTGTTTCCAGCAAGATTAAAATCGCCAAGGTGGTCAGGAATATCGTCAACGTTTCAGTCAGCACTACCGCCGTATAATTTGCCGTGAACGGGCAAAGCGCCGCGAGCCAAAGTCCCGCTAGCGCCACACGCCTGCGGGCTCTTTCCGGCGCCAGCCGCGACGCAATCAGCGCGATCAGGAAACATGTAGCCAAATCCAAAACAGCTTGCGCCAGCATCACTGCGCGCGGAGAGTTCCCGGCAAACGCAAACACCGCTGCAAGAAACGCTGGATAGCCCGGCACGCGCATGTCCACAGGCGTAAGCCGCCCGATCACCGGGAATCCGTACACTCCGTTCTTCAACCAATTCCAAGCCAACTCAATGTAGAATGGGGCATCACCCGATTCGGTGACCGGGAACTTCAGTACGAAGAACACTCGCAGGGTCAACCCAGCTAATACAGCCAGGCCAGCATTTACGCGCATCTTAGTGCGTTGGGTAATTGACACCATCTCAATGGACGGCTAGCTTGGATTGTCCCGATGCCTGAACGCAAGCCCATTTTCTACGACCAGGAGCGTCGCCGCTGGCGCCGCACTCGCCGCGTGTTGGAAATCACCGGCGGATTTCTCGCTATCGTTCTCATAATTTTCCTGATTAACGTCGGCCGCAATCCTGAGCTTCCGGATATTTTGCAGGCCGACACCCATGCGGGCCTCCATGCCGTCCGCGCGCACCTCCCTCTTTTGAAGCCCAAGCCTACTCGTGGCCGCAAACGCAAAATTGCCGCACTGGGTAAAATTCCCCAAAACTATGATCCGTTGCGCGCCGCGTTTTACGAAGAAGACGACGCCTCCAGCCTGGCCTCTCTGCAGTTGCACTATCACGACATCGACTTGCTGATTCCTGACGCGCTCCATGCCGCCTGGCCCGACGGTCATCTGGAGATTGACACCCACACGAAACTTGATGCCTGGATGAAGTCCATGCAGCCCACCGGTCTGGAGCTCCCGATCATGTCCATGGTCAATAATTACAACGGAAAAGACTGGGCCATCAAAGACATGGCGGACATGTTGGCGCATCCCGCGGCCCGCGACCGCCTCGTCAAAGAACTCGGCGATTTCGTGAAGTCGCAGCGCCAGCCCGGCCTGGTCGTGGATTTCGAGCAGGTCCCCCAATCCAGCATGCCGGACTTCAATCGCTTCATTCACGATCTAGGCGAGTCACTGCGCGCTGCGAATCTGAAATTGATGGTCGCGCTTCCCGCAGCCGACTGGACCTACGATTACAAATATCTAGCGGCACAAAGCGACGCAATAATCTTCATGAACTACGATTTCCATTACTCGACTTCCGATCCTGGCCCGATCACAGCTCAAGACTGGTTCGTCACCAACATACAGAACATAACCAAACTGGTGCCGGCCGAAAAAATTGTGATGGGCATCGCGAATTATGGATACGACTGGCAGGCCAAATCGAAAGCCGCACCGCATCCAATCGCGCAGCCGGTTACTTTCCAGCAGGCCGTTGTCACCGCGGTGGAATCGGAAACGGACGTGGAGTTCGATTCCGACTCCCTGAATCCGCATTACTCCTACGAAGACGAAAAAAACAACGTGCACCAGGTCTGGATGCTGGACGCCCTCACCGCTTACAACGAGCTGCGTGCCGCCGAGCGTGCCGGAGTACGTGGCACTGCGCTATGGCGCTTGGGCATGGAAGATCCATCGATATGGTTCATATGGGATGCCACTCATCCCGACGATGCGATTCGCAGCAAAGTTCAGGACGTTCCTCCGGGTTACGACTTAATTCTGGAAGGCCAAGGCGATATCTGGCGCATTACCGCCACTCCGCAAAATGGCCGCCGTGAATTCGAATACGATTCCTCCACCGATCTTTTCACCGACGAAACCTTCAAGACTTATCCGCTTTCCTGGCGCATCGATCAGATGGGTTACGCCCCGCACAAAGTAGCCCTCACTTTCGACGACGGTCCAGACAACACTTGGACGTCAAAAATTGTGGACATCCTGCATCAGAAGCAAGTTCCCGCGGCTTTCTTTGTTATCGGCGAGTCCGCGAATCAGTATCCTGGAATCGTCAAACGTGAATTCGACCTTGGAAATGAAGTTGGCAATCACACATTCACGCACCCCGATTTTGAGACCATCTCGAAATCCCAGCTTCAATTCGAACTGAATCTCACCGAGCTGCTTTTGGAAAGCAATCTGGGTGTGAAAACTCTTCTGTTCCGCCCGCCGTACGGAATCGATCATCAGCCTGAAACAGCCAGCGAAATCGCCATGCTACCCGTTCCGCAGTCCATGGGTTACATCATCGTCGGCGCGCAGATCGACCCGCACGATTGGGGAGAAGCAGATGGCGGCGCGCCCCCGCCGGTGCACACGATTGTCCAGCGCGTCATGGCGGATGCCCAAACCGGCAAGCGAAACATCATTTTGATGCACGATGGTGGCGGAGATCGCAGCCATACCGTCGCGGCGCTGCCGCAAATTATTGACGGTCTTCGTGCCAAGGGTTACGAATTCGTTTCGGTGGGAAGCTTGCTGGGTCAAACTCGCGCGCAGGTAATGCCGCCACTCACACACCAGGAATGGCTACTCGCGCGTGCGGACGCGTTTGCCTTCGAAGCTTTCCGTTGGTTCCGTTTTGGCATCGCTTTCATTTTTATGACCGGAATCTTGCTCGTAAGCGGCCGCGCCCTGATTGTGGGCTTGCTCGCGCTGGCCGAAAAACTGCGGCCGTCACCGGTGGACCATCCTGAGTACAAACCGGAAGTCACCGTAATGATCCCGGCCTACAACGAAGAGACTGTGATCGTTGACACCGTGCGCTCGGCGCTCGCTTCTGTTTATCCCAACCTGGAAATTCTTGTAATAGACGATGGTTCCACCGATCGCACAGCGGAGTTGGTGCGCGCTGATTTCGGACGTGACCCGCGCGTGCGGCTGTTACTCCAGCCAAATCGTGGAAAACCCGCGGCGCTCAATCATGCGCTCGCGGAAGCGACAGGTGAAATTGTTGTCTCCATCGATGCCGATACCATTGTGGACCCGGAAGCGGTTCCGCGCCTGGTTCGGCATTTCGCGAATCCGAAAGTAGGCGCGGTTGCGGGAAACGTAAAAGTAATGAACCGCAACAAGTGGCTCACACGCTGGCAAGCTCTTGAATACATCACCAGTCAAAACCTGGAAAAGCGTGCATTCGATCTGCTGAATTGTATTCCGGTAGTGCCTGGGGCGGCTGGAGCGTGGCGCACGGATTTGCTTCGCGCGAACAATGGATTTTCAGGCGACACAGTAGCGGAAGATACTGACCTCACACTCACCATCCGGCGAAATGGCTGGAAGATTTTGTATGATGAAGAAGCCATCGGGCGCACGGAAGTTCCCGATACCGTCGAAGCTTTGATCCGCCAACGGTTCCGTTGGACCTTTGGAACGTTGCAAGCGGTATGGAAGCATCGCGACGCGGTCGGCAAGCCCCGCTACGGCACGCTTGGCTGGATTGCGATTCCCAACATTTTTCTTTTCCAGATTATTCTTCCTCTGGTGTCGCCCGTCATCGATCTTCTGTTTATTTTGTCCATCGCACTGTGGGGACTCGCGCAACTCCGAATTGCCCGCCTGCCCCAACTCTGGACGCTCCAGGACGTCGAACGCTCCTTGATTTTCTTTGCCATCTTCATGGTCATCGACCTGTTAACTTGCGTGGTCGCCTTCGCGCTGGAAAAAAACGAGGATTGGACTTTATTAGCGCCGCTAATCCTGCAGCGTTTCTACTACCGTCAAATGATGTACGTCGTGTTGTTCAGGGCACTAAAAGAAGCGGTCCAGGGCCGCCCGGTCGGATGGCGTGGCGTGGAACCCCAAATACCCACTCCCGTTGTGCAATCCTGACGTCCCTTACCCGAGATTGGCCTCAGACCGCATTTGCCGCCTGGCCGCTAATTCATCTATGGCAACTTCGGTTGTGGGTTAGTTTCCGATTCCCGCGTTTACCAGGCATCAGCGTTCCGCGCTAACTTCATGGGGAATATCCGAATCGAGTTCGACTAACGAACCAATGCTGTTTGGTCGATTTCCCCAACGATCTCGGATGAAGCGATTCAGCGGTTCTGAGTAAAATCTGGCGACCACCTCTCCCAGTAAACCCGCGATGGCAATAACGACGATGAACAGCGGAAGTACAGCGCCCATGGGCTCACCAGCTAAAACAAAGAGCTGAAAAACTGCAAAGACGACAAACATATGCGTGAGGTAAACCTCGTAGCTGCGCTGGCCCAAGGTCAGAAGAGGATACGCTACACGCGGGCTTTTCCATTTTGTCTGCGCAACTGTCGAAACGATCATGCAGGTACCGACAGCGAGGATCGTCATATCCAGCCCTGTACGATCTAATCCCCAAGCCTCAGCGCGGAGCGAGAAGCACAGGGAAAAAATTAAGAGCGCCGTACCGAGTGAACCGAGTATGCGAAGCATGAGACTCGGGAAGCGGAATCGTGAGACCAGAAGGGCGGTTAGGCATCCCAGAGCGATGGCGTCGGTTCCTCCCAGGTAGGAGTACTCCCTCCATATCTCATTACCGTGAGCGAGTACGGTGCGTGCAAACGGTCCCAACGCGACAAAACCTAGCAGAAGAATAATGAGCGTCTTTCCGCGGGCGAACAATCGGACCACCACAGGGAAAAAGAAATAAAATACCTCTTCCACGGAAAGAGACCACAAGATATCCCAATTACCGGGCAGATAGCCCCGCTTGGCCTCCAGGACGTTGACGTGAAACGTAAGTGCTGCAAAAAGCGCTCGACCCAGGCCGCCAGTTTTCGCCGACACGACGAAGTCCTTGAAATCGGCAATATGGAGGACGCTTAGTACGGCTAACAGCAGCATGAGCAATGGAGCGATGCGAGCGAACCGCATCAGGTAAAATCCGCGCACGCTGACGCGGGGGAGCGATCCCCATCTCCGAATTGTCGTTGAGGTGATCAGAAAACCTGAGATGGCGAAGAAAATCTGAACACCTAACTGGCCATTCCACACCAACGAAGAAACGAGCTGATCAGCGAGACCGTCGGCGTAAGGAACCTTCGCAATGAGCAGGCGAATGTTGACGTGGTTCATCAACACAAAGAAAATTGCAAGACCGCGGAGCAAGTCTACGCCGTCGATGCGCCCAGAAGGCGGAGATGCTATTGAGGTCACGCTTCATTATGCAGCAGCGACAGAAGCCATTGGGAACAGGTGTCGGACCGAGCACCTGCCAGCGGCATCGTCCGCTCTCGGGCTGACGTCCAAGTAAGTCCGGGACAATATGCCGACTAGTAGTCTGAATCTGCAACTTTTTCATGAAGGATGGGTTTGAACCGACGAACATGAGAGCAATCCAAGCTAGGCGTAGTGCAAAGAGTACTAGCGGTTCTCGTTTCGAATTGACACTCCGCCAAAGCTCGGATTATAGTTTCCTCACTTATTACTGCCCTTGTAACCTGGCTCTTGCAGAGGCCTGTAGTAAGCCCATTCCGGGGCTAAATGGTTGCTCGTTCACAGCCGACTCAGAGGATGGCGCTCACTGAAACTTGTTCCTGCACAATCAATTTGAAAGCGCGCTCTGGGCACGAACTGTCGAAATGCAAGAAGTTTAGGGACGTAAGTTAATACTGTAAAAACTTTCGCTATCGATCGCTCTCAGAAGTGGAATCGCAAATAAAGTTCCGAAAAGAGGAGATAACTATGAAATCGGGCCATTCAAGTTACAAGCTCGCTGCAAAGTGGGTTGTGTTTCTAGTTTTACTCATGCTCCCAAGTCTTGCTTGGGGCCAGAAAAATAAGGGCTCTTCAGGTGGTGGTTCATCGCACGCGTCGGCGCCTGCCAAATCATCGGCTCCTTCACATACCAATACGAGCGGCGGCTCGCATACAACCACGGCTGGTGGTGGCGCCAAGACTACGGCTAACGGTGGCCACACAACCACTGCCAATGCCGGTCATACAACCACCGCTGGCGGCGCTAAGACCACTACGGCTAACGGTGGCCACACAACCACTGCCAATGCCGGTCATACAACCACCGCCGGCGGCGCTAAGACGACTACTGCCGGCGGCGCCAAGACAACTACAGCGGGCGGCGCAAAGACGACTACTGCCGGCGGCGCCAAGACAACTACTGCCGGCGGCGCCAAGACGACTACTGCCGGTGGCGCCAAGACGACTACTGCCGGTGGCGCCAAGACAAACACTGCAGCCGGCGCTAAGACCAACGCCGCTGCGGGCAAGACAAATACCGCTGGCGGTGCCAAGGGTACCAGCAAAACTGTCACAACCGCCCATGGAAACACGAAAACTATAAACGGCTCGGGCAAGACAACGAGCGTCACGACCAAGAGCGGGAATAAAGCGAACTTCAGCTCCAACGGTAAGGTCGGCTCGGTCCATACCAAAAGCGGCGCAACCATCAACCACGGTGCCAACGGCAGCCGAACCGTCACTTCACGGCGAGCGGACGGCAGCCGAGTAGTAAGCACCGGAAGAGGCCGAGGTTACACAGAACATAACTTCTCACGCGGCGGCCGCAGCTACACAAGCCGCACCTACTACCGAGGTGGCCACGCCTATGCGCGTGCTTATGGCAGGGGCTACTATCACGGCGGCTACTACAACCACTACTATCCCGGACGCTACTGGGGCGGTGGCTATTATGGATGGGCCTACGGCGGATGGGGCCCAGGGATTGGCTGGGGTTGGGGATGGGGTGGAGCGCCGTGGTACGGTTTCTATGGCTATTACTTCAACCCGTATCCCGTCTATGCAGCCCCGGCATTCTGGATCACTGATTATTTGATCGCAGCAAATCTGCAGGCTGCCTACGCAGCCGCGGCGGAAGCCAATGCCACTGCAGTGGCAAACGCTAATGCCGCAGCAGGCGGTGATGCAGGCGCAGCCGCCCCAGCGGACGGTGGCGGAGGTGGCGGTGCTCAGAGTGCCGTCGTTCTTACACCGGAAGTGAAGCAGGCCATCGCGGACGAGGTGAAAGCACAAATCGCGGCCGAGCGCGATGCAGCTGCTGCACAGGCGAACGGAGCCAGTGCTCCGGCGACGGCGTCGCCAGCAGCAGACGCGTCACAGTCAGCCTCAGCCACTCCGTCTGAAGTAGTGCCGGACGCGCTGAATCCTAACAATCGCACGTTCATAGTGGCCGATGCCCTCAACCCACAGTTGCCCGACGGCACCGAGTGTTCGTTGACCCAGGGTGATGTGCTCACGCGCATCGATGACACTCCTGATGCCAACCAGAACGTGAAGGTGCTCGTCAGTGGCAGCCAAAAGGGCGACTGCAGTTCGGGTACGCAGGTTGCCGTCTCCCTCAATGACCTCCAGGAAATGCACAATCATTTCCGCGAGCAGATCGATGACGGTCTCGAACAACTGGCGAAGAATCAGGGCAAGAACGGCATGCCTGCCGCTCCGGCTGGTTCGGCTGTTTCCAAACCCAACCCCGAAGGTCAGGCAACGCCCGACTCTAATGCCGCAGCCGATTTGCAGAAACAACAAGAAGAGGCTGACCAGGCTGATAAAGACGTCCAGGTAGCCCAAAACGATGGGATCAGCAATTAACGCTGCTTAATCCGATTTACGAGAGCAAAGTATTTACGGGACTGGGAAAGTCAGCGCTAAAAGCCGGCTTTCCCGGTCTGCATTAAGCCATCAGGTGGAAGCGAACACAGTTCGAAACAAGTTTACAAGTTTAGTGTCGCGGATTTGTTGACAGGACTTGTCCGCTTACCTATAGTTACGGCGTTTCATTCAAAGGGATGCTCCCCCGCTTCCCGAAAAAATTCTTTTCTGTGAGGAAACCTATGTTCTCGCGCCCAGCAATTATCAAGTTAAGCGTCGTGGCGGCCCTGGTATTTGCATCGCTCGGCATCACTCCTCGCAGCTCAGCCCAGGGACTCCAGCAGCAGTTGGAATCAACCTACGCGCTAACAAAACCCACGGACGACAAGAGCGACATCGTCACGGCCGGTGCCGTTTTGATTCTCCAAAAAGACAGAATCATCATGTACAGCACCGCTAACCAGGTATTGCCTCAGAACACTTACAAAGCCGGAAAGCTCTCTGAGGGCGCCTTCGGTGTGCATGATAACGTGCAGAAATTTGGCAGCTTCATCGGTCATCCGCCCCCACAACAGGCGCAGACGCAGTCTCGGCATTTCGTTACCGGCGAGAAATTCTGGGTCACCGGTATCGCCGTGCAGTCCGACGGCGTCGTTTTCACCCTGTTCAGTGACCCTTATAACGATGTGCGTTACCAGGGCACGCTCAAATTCGTTTACCCCAAAGGCTCCACGCCCTCCACCGAAGACGTATTGAAAACTGTCGCGGAAGTCTTCAAAGTCCAACAGGACGATTCCGCAAAGTCCGACGACAAGGGCAACCAACAGCCCGCAGCGGCCCAGGCACCGGCAGCAGACGCGGCTCCCGCAGCGGATGCAGCGCCTGCAGCGGAAGCACCTCCTCCCGCCCCACCCGCTACGGTTGACAAAGGTCAAACTCCCGACCAGGTCATCGCCATTCTCGGCCAGCCGGAAAAGATCATCAACCTGGGCACCAAGCAGATCTACGTATATAAAGATCTCAAAGTCACATTCGTGAACGGCAAAGTTACAGACGCACAATAAACGTCAGTCCAGTCGGCGATTGGCGGCGCCGTCGCACCGGGCCAACTAAATTCTTAGTGCCACCAGCCGCCTTTTGCTAGAATCAGATTGTTGGTTGGGCTGCATCCCGAACCGGGGAGCGGCACCGGAGGTTTCACATGAGTGTTGCACCGCGTGCGGGCAACGGTAAAATTACCGTGCCTGACATTCAATCCCGCAAATTCAATTCCAGCTCTGGCTCTTCCGCAACAAATAAGAAAATCACTTGTTTGACGGCCTACGACTATCCCACCGCGCGTCTGCTCGACGAAGCCGGCGCGGACATATTGCTGGTCGGCGATTCTCTCGGCATGGTAGTGCTCGGCTACGACAGCACGCTGCCGGTCACGCTGGAAGAAATGTTGCACCACGTCCGCGCCGTCCGCCGTGGAACGAAGCGCGCATTGTTAGTCGCCGATATGCCTTACGGCAGCTTCCACGTTTCGATTGACGAATCCATACGCAACGCCATGCGCTTGGTGAAAGAAGGCGGAGCCGAAGCCATAAAGATCGAAGGCGGCGAACGCCGTCTGGAATTAATCGCGCGCCTGGTCGAGGCCGAAATCCCGGTGATGGGCCACGTCGGTCTCACGCCGCAATCGATCAATGCTCTGGGCGGATTCCACGTTCAAGGCAAATCCACTGACGCTGCGCGCCAGCTCGAACGCGACGCCCGCGCCGTCGAATCCGCCGGCGCATTTTCCGTCGTGCTGGAATCCGTCCCGCGCGAAGTTGCCGCTCGCATTACCGACAAACTTCGCATTCCAACCATCGGCATAGGCGCCGGACCCGATTGCGACGGGCAAGTTCTCGTCTTCCACGATCTGGTCGGTCTCACCATCGGTCACAAGCCGAAATTCGCGCGGCAGTATGCCAATCTCGCCGCCGAGATTTCACGCGCCGCGGAAGCATATTGCAACGATGTGCGCGCCGGCAGCTTCCCGTCCGACGCGGAGTCTTTCCATTCGCCGGCCGAATTGCGTGAACAACTTCTCGCGCGCCAGCGCACCTGAACGATTCTGCTCGTCTGAAACGCGCGCTTCGCATTCTGAAGGAGACAAATTCGCATGAACCTCGAAGATTTCCGCCGCCTATATGACTACAACTCCTGGGCCAACCGTCGCACTCTGGAAGCCTGCGCCCCGCTCACTGACGAGCAATTCACGCGCGACTTACACTCCAGCTTTCGCTCCGTGCGCGATACCCTCGTTCACATTCTTCTAGTGGAATGGTTGTGGCGCGAGCGGTGGTTGGGACGTTCGCCTGACAAATATCCGCCTGCGACCGATTTCCCCAGGTTGGAAGCAGTGCGCCACCGTTGGGCTGAAGTCGAAAGCAATCTTCTCGGCTACATCGCTGCGCTGAAGCCCGAAGATTTAGATCGCGTAATTGAACATAAAACAACCTCAGGTGTTCCGCAGGCCGCTCCACTCTCGCAAATGTTGCAGCACCTCGTCAATCACGGCACCTATCACCGCGGACAAGTTGCCACCATGTTACGCCAGCTCGATGCCAAGCCAATCGCTACCGATTTGATCTTTTTTTATCGCGAGCGCGCCGCCCAGGCCAAAGCAGGATGACGCAATCTCCCCGTACGCACATTGTGCGCAAAGCGATTCACTGAGAACCCATCCCTCGCCCAACGCCATGGAAATAATTCGCACCATATCGTGGATGAGCCAAGTAACCCGCGAGGCGCACGCGAAAGAGCGCATCGTCGGCCTGGTTCCAACCATGGGCGCCTTGCACGAAGGCCACGTCTCGCTCATCCGCGCCGCACAATCGGAATGCTCTCCGGTGGTCGTTTCGATTTTCGTAAACCCGAAACAGTTCGGTCCCTCCGAGGATTTTCAAAAGTATCCGCGCGCTTTCGAAGCGGACCGTGCCGCCCTCGAGAATCTCGGCGTGGATTATTTGTTCGCTCCCACTCCGGAGGAAATGTATCCGCGCGGTTTTCGCACCACCGTGGCTGTGGAAGGCCTAAGCGAAAAGCTGGAAGGCCGCTCGCGCCCCGGACATTTTCAGGGCGTCACAACTGTAGTGCTCAAACTTCTGGAGATTGTTCAGCCCAATCGCGCGTACCTCGGTCGCAAAGACGCGCAGCAAGCCCGCATCATTCGCCAAATGGCCTTGGACCTTAATCTCGCCACGCAAATCATCGTGCGCCCGATTCTTCGCGAACCCGACGGGCTGGCGCTATCCTCTCGCAATGTTTATCTGAACGCCGACGCGCGTCGCGCCGCCACTGCGCTGTATCGCTCGCTCGAAGCCACACGCCAGAAAATCATGGCAGGTGAACGAAGTGCCGCTCCCTTGCTCGCTGCATTGCGCCGCGTGATTGATTCGGAGCCCGGTGTTGTTCCCGATTACGCGGAAATCGTGGACGCGGAAACTCTGGAGCCGGTGGTGAACCTGCGAGGCGAGTGCCTCTTATTGCTCGCCGCAAAGGTGGGAAAAACGCGGCTAATCGATAACGCCCTGATCGAGGAAAACAACGGAAGCTTCCGTGTGACTTTATAGTCCGGTTCTTCGCAGCTTATCCGGCCTTGATCGCTGTGATCACTTCGGCGGCGTGGCCTTTCGGCGTCACCTTATCCCAAATTTTACGGATGATTCCGTCCGGACCGATCAAGAAAGTCATGCGCACGATTCCCAGGAATGACTTCCCCAGAAAACTCTTCATCCGCCGCGCACCGTACGGCTCGATCACTTGGAACTCCGTGTCCGCCAGCAAAAGAAAATTCAGCTTATGCTTGAGCTTGAATTTCGTCTGCGCTTCCACGTCGTCGGCGCTGCATCCCAGAATAGACGTATCCAGCTTCTCAAATTCCTTCATTGCGTCACGAAACTCGGACGCTTCGTTAATTCAACCCGGTGTATTGGCCTTCGGATAAAAGTAGAGTACCAAATTCCGCCCGCGAAAATCCTTGAGCGACACCCTCTTGCCGTTATCGGCCGTCACCGAAAAGTCCGGAGCCTTATCGCCTTCTTTCAGCATTTCGTTCGATCCCTCGATTCGTCTGGGCTACGATTCTGCTAGCACGCGCCTCAAAACGCCATTCACCACTTGTGGATTTGCCTGCCCGCGGGTTTCCTTCATCACCTGGCCCACGAAAAACTTGAACACGCCTTCATTTCCCGCGCGATACTTCGCCGCGTTGTCCGCATTCTTCGCCACCACCGCTCGCGCGATTTCCTCAATCGCGCCCGCGTCACTGATCTGCGACATTCCTTCGGCGGAAATAATATCAGCAGCGCGCTTCCCGCTATCGAACATCGTTGCAAACACTTTCTTCCCGGTGGCGGCGGTAATCTCGGCGCTCTCAATCTTGGCAAGCAATTCCGCCAGGGCGACCGGCGACACCGGACAATCTTCAATCTCTTTTCCGGCTTCGTTCAGCCGCCGCAGCAACTCCGTTGAAATCCAATTCGCTGCCGATTTAGCCGGCGCTCCCGCACGCACTGCCGCTTCGAGATAATCCGCAAGCGCCCGCGTCGCAGTCAAAACCTCCGCATCGTACAGCGTAATCCCATACTCGCGCAAAAACCGCACGCGCTTTACATCAGGAAGCTCAGGCATTTGCGCGCGAATCTCTTCCACTAATCTTTCAGGGGCCAAAAGGGGCAACAGGTCCGGATCCGGAAAATAGCGATAGTCGTGCGCGAATTCCTTCGAGCGCATCTGCTCCGTGCGCCCGGCCGCCACATTCCACAAACGCGTCTCTTGCACGATTTGCCCACCCGATTCCAGCACGCCTATTTGCCGCTCGATTTCATATTCCAAAGCGTGCTGCAGATAGCGAAATGAATTCAGGTTCTTGGCCTCCACTTTAGTCCCGAATTTCGGCGCGCCGCGAAGGCGCACGCTCACGTTCGCGTCGCAGCGCAGCGAACCTTCTTCCATGTTGCAGTCGCTCACTTCCGTGTACTCCAGCACCTGTTTCAGCGTCGTCAAGTATGAATACGCTTCGGCCGGCGTCCTTATATCCGGCTCCGACACAATTTCTATCAGCGGCACGCCGCAGCGGTTGTAATCGATGTAGCTCCAGCGGTCCGAATCCGCGAATCCCTCATGCAGATTCTTCGCCGCGTCTTCTTCCATGTGGACGCGCGTAATTCCCACTCGCTTCATCGAGCCATCGAGCTCAAATTCCAATGAGCCTTTTGTAGCTAACGGCAATTCGTACATCGAGATTTGATAGCCCTTTGGCAAGTCCGGATAAAAATAATTCTTGCGCGCAAATACCGAGCGTTCGTGGATTTCGCAATGCAGTGCAAGCGAAACTCGAATCGCCAAATCGCGCGCTTTGCGGTTCAGAACCGGCAGCGCGCCGGGCAAACCAAGACACACCGGACAAGTATTGGAATTCGGAGCGTCGCCAAAGCGCGTCGAACAGCCGCAAAACACCTTCGTCAGCGTTTTGAGCTGCGCATGCACTTCCAGCCCAATCACCGCTTCGTAACGTTCTTTGATTTCCGGCGCGACACGCGCCCGTTCGTCTGTTGTCCGGCTCATTGGTAGCGCAGAATTATAACATCCGCGCTACCCCAGTGCCTTCTTCGCTAGTCTCGGCCCCAAACGTAATGTATTCCCACGCGGTAATTTCGCCCCAGCGCAGGATATCCCACCGCATCCTGATACTTCCGGTCGAACAGGTTCTGCACTTGCGCAATTGCCGAGAGCCCTTTAGCCACGGGAACGGTCGTCGCTGCATCCCAACGTACATAGCTCGGGTCGCTGGTAATGCAGTAACCTGTGCACACGCCGTCGACAGTCACACTATCGAAATCACTGTCTGTGCGCCGCCCCACGTAATACCCTGCCAGGTTAATATTGGCCCAGCGGAAATGCGCGTTGGCGATCAAACTCGCCGAGTTGAGGGGTCGTTTGAAGAGACGATTCCCCTGCGCCAGCGCTGGATCCATCAGCGGATTGGTGGTCTTCAGCACCTTCGAATCATCGTAGGTGTAATTCCCCACGATGTTCAACCAATGCAGCGGCTTCGCCTCAATCGTTGAATTGATGCCGTTGGCGCGAGCCAGGTCCGTGTTGAAAAAGCTTCCATCGAACGCGGGACAGTTCGGATTGGTCGTGACACTTGCAAAGCTAACAATGTCCTGAAACCGGTTGAAAAACGCCGTAGCCGAAAAACGAATCCGGTCCGAAGCAAGCACTTGATCGAATCCCACATCCACCGTCCGGCTCCGCTCCGGATCGAGCTGCGGGCTGCAGTCCGGAGGAAGCAATTCCGGCTCTTTGATTCCCAACCCATATGAAGCGCGCAACCGCGTCGACCCCCAGAAACCGGAACCGTAACGCAACGCATATGCCGCGCCCACTCGCGGAACCGCGCGTACGCCATAAAATCCATTGCCATCCACACGCACGCCCGCAATCATCGTCAGCCGGTGTACGAGTTGGTAGTGCGCTTCCACGTAGCCTGCTTGATTGTGACGCGCAGTCGCTCCGCCATTTTCCACTTCGAAGAAATATCCAATAGACACCCCGCCCTTGGGAAAAAGATAGCTCGATTGCTCGTTCAGCCCCGCGCGATTGAAATCCGACGGGAAAGAACCAAACGGGCCCACGTCAAGCGAATAGTCGCGAGATTCGAATCCGATAATCTGGTGTTGCCAGTCGCCGGTTTGAAAATCCCAGGTCAACCCCGAGGAAAAATTGTGGAGGACGGTGTGTTGTCCCGGCACGAAAAGCGGCGGATCGAGCGCCGTCTGTCCTGGCTGCCCTGCGTCGCTCGAGCTGTTTCGCAACGTCAGGCGCAGCGTGTCGGTGTCGGAAAACTTCCAGCCGAAGTTTCCCCACAGCGTGGTATCGCGGAAATAATCATCCGGGCCCTGCCCGTCGCTATCAAAATAAGCCCCGCCCGCCGAATAATCGAAAGCCCCCAGCATCCCGCTCAACTGGCCCGAAGTGTGTTGGGTATTAAACGTTCCCCCGTCGGCATTCAATTCCAGCACCGGCTGGCTGGTATTGCCGCGGTGCGTCAAAATCTGCACCACGCCAGTCATTGCGTCCGATCCGTAAAGCACGCTCGTCGCGCCGTGCACCACCTCAATCTTGTCAATTCCGTCCAGCGAGAAATTAGAAAAATCTACCAGCCCGCCTGGCTGATTCACCGGCACTCCGTCAATCAGCACCTTGGTGTAATCCGAATTTCCGCCATCCAGAAAAAATGTGGTCGAGCCGCCCAGGGGGCCGAGTTGGGAAAAACTCACTCCCGGTATTCCCTGTGTCAGCGGCGTCAGCCAAATCTCTCCACGTTGATCAATTTCATCCCGGGTCACCATGTTCACTAGCGCAGCCGTATTCTCGATCGTGGCGGGTTCAGCGGAAGCGCTCACCACTACGTCTGCTGACATCGGCTCAAGTTGCAGTCGAATGCCCCAGGGCCGAACTTCTCCGGCGGCCAGCGTGAATTCTTGCTCTTCCTTCTTGAACGCGTGGTGCTCCACAGTCACGCGATATCGCCCAGGATTGACTGTCAGCGAAAACCTTCCATCTGGCCCGCTTTCCGTGTGAACACTCGCCCGCGTTGTACCGAGAGGCTGCGCTGTTACAACAGCTCCCGGAATAGCTGCGTCGGTTTGGTCTGTTAATGTTCCGGTGATTGCGGCGGTTTGTTGTGCGGGCGTTACGCTTGGGAGAAAAAACAAAATTCCAAAACAACTTGCTGAAGCAAGAACTAAGAAGCGGAGCAATCTCATTTTTCCTCCTCTCCCTCTCGCGCGGGAGTTGAAGGTTGTCCTGGCATCTACCCGTTGCGCCGTTTCCTTGCGAAACCGTCACCGAATCAAACGGTTCGCAAGCTCGTCGCATCGCATAGTTACCAAGATTGAGACTCCGCTCGGTTTCCTGGCTTGGCGGCTTGTCCAGCGCATCGATTTTTCCTCGGTAACGCCAGAACATCAGCGCGGCCTTCCCATCGCAAGTCCTAATTGCAATCACTTGCAACTCAGAACCAACGACAGTGGCACGCGCTGAGAATTTTCGCCTTACAGTCGCGCGGCGGCGACGGTTTTCCACCGTCTTCCCGTCCGCGGAGTCTCGGGTAATTGTGAACGGCACGCCGCATCATCTGCAGCTCGCCGGTTGCGAAGGTAAATTGCGACCTCCGCGACCTAACTAAACAAAAAACTCGTGGACTCTCAGCGCGTCGCCCTCAAAATCACGCGCGGACGCCCGCTGTACCCGGTTTCCACTTCCAGCGGCGCCTCAAAAACTTCTTCGAGCAATTCGCGTTCGTAAACTTCCGCCGGCGTCCCAATCCTCGGAAACTTCCCTTTGTGTACCAGCACGATCCGATCCGAGAACTCTGCGGCAAGATTCAATTCGTGCGTCACCACGATCACGGTGTAGCGGTTTTCGTCCGCCAACCGACGCAGCCGGCGCAGCAATTCCACTTTCCCGCCGATATCCAGATGTTGCGTGGGCTCATCAAGCAAAAGCAGTGACGGCTGTTGCGCCAGTGCGCGCGCCAATATCACACGTTGTTTCTCTCCGCCGGAAAGCTGGTCCATCCAGCGATCGCGCAACGCGTCCGCGCCCACCTGTGCCAGCGCATTCCCCGCCAGCAAGCAATCTTCATCCGACTCGAACCGCAGCCTTCTGCCATACGGATAGCGCCCCTGCAAAACGTATTCCCACACGCGCAGGGGAAATAAAAGTTCGCTCTCCTGCGCCACCAGCGCAATTTTCTGCGCCCGCACTTTCAGATCAAGCTCGCTCACTTCCGTGCCATCCACTTCGATTCGTCCCGATAGCGGTTTCAACAATCCCGCGAGCAACTTCAGCATCGTGGATTTCCCACTCGCGTTCGGCCCCAGTATGGCCAGCAGCTCGCGTTGCTGCGCCTCAAAACTCGCCGGCCCCAAAGTAAATTTCGGCGCTGACCGATCCGTTGCTGCGTACGCGTAGCTGGCCTGTTCAACTTTCAACCGCAGGTTGGCGTTCGCGCTCGAACGCATTGGTTGCGGCAAGGCCACCGCTCCTCCTCCCGCGCTCATCGCATCCTCCGGCGCATCAGGTAAATAAAAACAGGCGCCCCAGCCAGCGCCGTCATCGCGCCCACCGGCAATTCCGTAGGAGCCACCACCGTCCGCGCCAGCGTATCGGCCAGCACAATCGCAATTGCTCCGCCTATCGCCGCCGTAGGAATCAGCATTCGATAATCCGTTCCGAATAGCATGCGCATTACATGCGGCACCAGAAGCCCCACATATCCAATCGCCCCGCTCACTGAAACCGCCAGCCCCGTCAGCACCGACGCCGCGATATAAACAACAAACTTCACGCGATTAACATTCACGCCCAGATGTTTCGCTTCCTGCTCTCCCGTAAGAACCAAATTCAGGTCGGATGAAGTCGTGTACATCGCTCCCGCCGCCACAATGAACACAAAAAAAAGGAATCCAAGCCATCCCAAAACATTCGTCGTAGGAGGGGGCGCCGTAAGATCGCCCATCAGCCAAAACGCAATGCTTCGCAGCTCCGAACCCGTAACCATGGTCAAAAGAAACATGATGATGGCCGAAAGAAATGACGCCGCCACAATCCCCGCTAGCAAAAGTGTCGGACTATCAAGCTGCCCGCCGCGCCGTCCCAGAAAATACACCGCCGCGATCGTGGACGCCGCGCCCACAAACGCCGCCATCTGAATCGCACCCACGGTATGAGGCGCCACGATCAAACTAACGATCGCGCCCAACGCCGCACCGCTGGAAACTCCCAGCACGTATGGATCGGCCAACGGATTCCGCAGCAGCGCCTGAAACCCCGCACCCGCCGTTGACAGCGACGCTCCCACCAAAATTCCCAGTGCAATTCGCGGCAGCCGCAAACCAAACACAACTTGCCAGAACTCCACGGGAATCTCTTCGCGCCGCCCCGTCGCCGCATTAAAAAGCGTGCTCACAATATCGCGCACCGATATCGGATACGCGCCCATGCGCAATGAAACCACGCACACTACAAACAACACACCGCAAAGCAAGGCGCAAATCCCCAGAATTCTCTGCGGCGTTAAAGGACGCAAAAATCACGCTCCCTGTCCCGCCAAATATTCGCAAACACTTCCGTCATCGTTCCGCCTGAAAATTCGAAGCTCCCGCGAGCGTCCGACCAAAACACATCGGGATGCAACTCCCGGGCAATTTCTTCGATAGCCCCCACCAATCCCGGTGACGGCTTCGTGATTTCGTCATCCACTTTCACAATGTGCCCCAATTGAATGGCCTTTAATGCTTTCCACGCCGGCCGCGTGCGCAAACGGCTCAGCTCATGGTCGTCATTGGATTCGGAATGATTCGCGGTGAACAGAACGTACTCTGGCTGCAGCCGCACAATTTCTTCCATGCTCACTTGCGGCCAATTCTGGTCCGCCACAATCACCGATTCCGCACCCGCCCACCGCAGCGCGTCCGCAATAAACGTGTTCTGCCCAATCGTAATCAGCGGATCTTCCCACACCACAAACAGCACATGAACGAGCGGCAGCTCCGCAATCTGCGCATGTACCGCATCCAGCCGCGCTTGCAGTTGCGCCACGAGCGTCGTTCCTTGTTCGTTCGCTCCCATTAAATCTGCCGTGCGCGCAATTGAACTCAGGATGCCGCGCACCGTATGCGGATCGCTAGTGTAAACAGAAATCCCCAGCCGCAGCAGCGCGTCCACCGTTTCCGGACGGTTGATCGAAGTTGTTGCCAGCACCAAATCCGGATGCATCGCCACAATCGCCTCCAAACTCGGAGTCTGCGGCGAGCCGATATGCGGTTTCAACTTCGCAGCCGGCGGCGTGTCGCAAAAAGTTGTATCAGCCGCGAGTTTGTCTCCCAGTCCCAACGCGTACACTGTTTCCGTCAAATCGGGCGCTAGAGTCACAATGCGCTGCACGGAGAACGGAATCGCCACGCGTCGCCCCGTTTCATCCGTCACAAATTTCATGGCGCGCTTGAAACCAGGCGTTTGACGCGGCGCCGCAGCAGCAGTCTGCATCGCGCCGCAGCACGCCAAAAAATAAATCATGCAGAAAAGTTGTCGCCCCGCGCGCGTAAATTTCCTCCCAACAAAAAAGCCTCGCGAATAGAGCGAGGCGTCTCGCCACACCCTCTCTCGCGAAGAGTGTCAGCTTCCACTTGCTCGGGTAGGTTTCCTGACTTTCGGCTGCCGCAAAATTTCAGCCGATTACAGTGGCGGGACCGTGGCCGATTTTCACGGCCTTCCCCTCATTTCCGAATCATCGATGACGTTCGAAAACTTTGTATCCCAAGCCAGCTAAGTTGTCTTCGGCGAGTTTATGCGCCTCGCCTTTCACTGTCAATCAATTGGAAAATCCGCTGTCCCAATCAATTCTCGCATCCATTTGCTCGACAACAAATAGCGCACGGGCGAGAAATTTAGCAGTATCCTCAACACATCTCATCGGGAGGACTCCTATGGCTTCAGATTCCCCTGCAGCCTCGCATCGAACGTCCCGCGCTTTCGCCCCATACTCGATCGCGCCGTGCTGTCAGTTCGAAATGGTGCGCGAGCAGTCGAATTTTACAAAGCAGCGTTCGGAGCGGTAGAGAGCCATCGCCTGGAACATCCCACCGGCGCCGTAGTCGCAAAACTCACAGTAAATGGCGCCGTCTTTTGGGTAAGCGGCGAATCTCCGGAAAAAGTAGACTCGACATCGGAAATGGTCGGTGGCGGCACAGTCCGAATGATCTTAATCGTCCCAGATCCCGACGCGGTCTTTGCGCGCTCAAAGCCGGCGCCTCAGAAATTTTCCCGGTAGCGGAAGAACCGGCCACGAGCTAACTAAATAATTTTCACCGGTTAGCGGTATTAGGTTTTCCGTTTGACTGGCATTTTTCGGGTTATAAAAATCAGCCGCCCGATTTGTCTTTGCTTGTTTGATCTTATCGGCTTTTTTGAGTTTCCCTTTCTGTTTGTTAAGCACCCGAAGAGGAAATGGGAGCATCCCGAGAAGTAGCGCTTCGATGTCGCGAATAAGTTTTGTATCGCATGGTACGTACCAACTGAAGTGATCCCACATCTGGCCGCGCCGTTTGCTGCGACATCCTTGTCGTAGACGGGAGGAGAGACGGCCCATTCCGACGTAAACTGGCATCGAGCCGTCGTAGAGAATGTAAACGCCTTGTGCCTTGCGCTTTTCCACTGCTTGAATATTTTTGGGATTCCGAGCCCACATCTGACCGAAGGCCTTATAAGGGGCATCGCAACTCTCCGGAACTGATCCTAGCGGCTAGCGGTTCTTCCACTTCGGAGCGCGCTTCTCCACCGTTGCGCGTAAACCTTCCTGCGAATCTTCCAGGTCGGCAAGCTCATTGAGGAAAACTTTCATCGAATTGCGCACACCTTCGCGCAACGGCAAACCCAGACTGCCCAGAATCGCCTTCTTCGCCATCGTCAACACCGGCCCGGACTGCGCCGTAACTTTCGCGCAAACTTCATCCACTTTTTTCTGCAAATCTTTTTCCGGGACCAGCCAGTTCACCAACCCAAGCTCCCGCGCGCGCTCGGCCGACATCGTTTCCGCCGTCAGCACCAACTCCAGCGCCATCTTCGGCCCCAAAATATAAGGCAGCACCGCCGCAGCCAACGGAGGAAACGCTCCCAGCTTGATTTCCGGTTGCGCGAACCGCGCATTCGGCGTCGCAATTACCAGGTCGCCCAACGCCGCCAGTTCCGCGCCTCCGCCAAACGCCGGCCCGTTGATCACCACCAGAATCGGCTTGGCCGTCTCCACCATCGCGGAAAACGCGCTGTGAAACGCGTCCAGCAATTGAAACACGCGCCGCGCCGTATATTCGCCCAACTCGATCCCGCCGCAGAAAGCCTTCGCCGCTGAATCCAGAACGATGAGTTTTATCTCGCGCGTTTCGCTCACCGAGTTGATTCCCGCCACCAGCTCCATCAATACGCGCTCGTTCAGCAAATTATGTTCAGGACGGTCCAGCGTAAGCCGAGCGACTTCGCCTTCAATCCGAAACTTCACGAATTGAAAGTCCGCCGTCTTCGGCGCCGCCAGCGCTAAGGTCCCCAGCATCTCCGCTTCGCGCGCCATTTTATTGATCTGCATGCCTGTGGCTCCGATTTGCTCTTTGCCTACGAGCCTAACCCTTTCCAGCGCCCGCATCCACGCGCATCCCACGCCATGCGCTCAATCGGGCAAGACCTGTCCATCCGAACAGGTTCGCCCCGCCAAAATCTCGCCTTTCCACCTAACCAAGCTCTGTGAGCGTACCTTGGGTATAAGACGCGCCGACTGGACGCTCGCAAACGCCACCTTACCTCCTTCGATCACTTGATCGGGCAACGCAGAGCTTTTGACCAAGTGGTCATACTACTTCTAACCGGCACACACCCACAAACAGAATTCACTGCAAGCTATAGAAAACAAAAGACGGACAAATTTCTAACCGGGGCCAGAACACACTTTAGGATTTTCAGTTTTTCGCATAATTCCGTCACGCAAACTGCGCCAAAGTTCGCGAATCTCAGATCGCTCCGCCGACCTCGAATCCGCAAGCGTCGCTTCACAGCAGCTACTCCCTTCCTGTATTCTGCTGAACCTATGCTCGATCTGGGATACGTACGGGAGCACCTCGACGTGATTGAAAAGATGGCGCGCGACCGCGGCATCACTCTGGACCTCGCGCCCTTTCGCGAAATTGACACCGAGCGCCGTCAGCTCATCACCGCCGCCGAGCGCCTGAAGGCCGAACGCAATCGTGCCAGCGAAGAAATTGCGCGAAAGAAACGAGCCGGCGAAGATGCCTCGCAGCTTTTGGCGCTGATGAAGGAAGTGTCCGAGCGCCTGAAACGCGACGACGAGCGCATCAACGAGCTGGACGAGCGCCTGAAACAATTCCTGCTCACCATCCCGAACATTCCGCACTCCAGTGTGCCGGTTGGAAAAAGCGCCGCTGATAATGTGGAAATAAGACGCTGGGGCCTGCCGCCGAAATTTGATTTCAAGCCGCGCCCGCACTGGGAAATTGGCGAGGGTGCCGGAATTTTGGATTTTCAGTCCGCCGTGAAAATTGCCGGCTCTCGATTCGCGGTTTACAAAGGTTTGGGCGCGCGCCTGGAACGAGCCTTGGCGAACTTTTTCCTCGACGTGCACACCCGCGAACATGGCTACACTGAAATTCTTCCGCCGTTCCTGGTGAACACAGCCTCTCTGACCGGCGTAGGCCAACTGCCGAAATTTGCCGCCGACATGTTTCACGTGGAAAACACGGATTTGTGGCTCACGCCCACTTCCGAAGTGGAACTCACCAGCTTGCACCGCGACGAAACACTCGACGCCGACAAACTGCCCTTCAAAGTCTGCGCCTGGACCGCCTGCTTCCGCTCCGAAGCCGGCGCCGCGGGAAAAGACACACGCGGACTCAAACGCCAGCACCAATTTCAAAAAGTCGAAATGTTTAAATTCACGCGCCCGGATCAAAGCTACGACGAACACGAAGCTCTGGTGCAGGACGCGGAATCAATGCTGCGACGCCTCGGCCTGCACTATCGCGTGATGTTGCTCTGCACCGCGGACATGGGATTTGCTGCCGCCAAAACCTACGACATTGAAGTCTGGCTCCCCTCCACCGGCGAGTTCATGGAAATTTCCTCCTGCTCCAACACGGAAGCATTCCAGGCGCGCCGCTCCGGCATACGCTTCAAAGGAAAAACCGGCAGAAGCGAATTCGTGCACACGCTGAACGGCTCTGGCCTCGCCGTAGGACGCACATGGATTGCCCTGGTAGAAAATTTCCAGCAAGCCGACGGCTCAATCCTCATCCCCGAAGTTTTGTGCCCCTACATGGGAGTGGAACGCATCCTCGCAACACCGAAGACCTAAGAAGAAAAAAATGACTTCTGACGACGATTTGATTGAATTCCTGGCAGGAGCTGGGATTCTTTTAAGCGGGTTTGCTTGCTTGTATTGGCTTCGCCAAGTTGCTCGCCAAGTGAACAAGACTCTCCCCGAAGATAAACGGCTGGAATGGCGTCTATCGGAACCGGGGCCTGGCTGGAGAATGCACTGGTTCTGGGCAGAGCACGAAAGGCTTTTCCCCGAGAGTCGTACGCCAATCTACGCCGCGCTCTCGATAGTTCTGGCCGTTCTCATTGCGATCACAAGCACCGCTCACCTTCTGATTGCGAAGACTCGATGAGCTCGTTACGTGACTGGCCCAACCAGGACCATCGGCCCGGTAGGCTGTGGCATGCCGCCCGCTGGCTCCAGCGTCACCGCGAACGCTTTCGCGGCCACCCCCTGCGGGAGCTTCACCATCCAGGGATTAATCGGGCCGCCGTGATCAATCACACCAGCGCTGATGGGCTTCCCATCCTTGGGAACGAGCCATAATTGGTAGCTCTTGTTCGCCGGCGCCGGTTCCACCCACCCGTCGTACATGGCCATGCCCATTTTCGGGTTGTACATCACGCGGATGTCTCCCTTGGGCATGCCCGGTTGTTGAGCGAGCGCAACAGAGACCGTGTCCTTCGATTCCAAGAGCGCTTGAGCGTGCAGAGCTTCATCGAGCTGCTTTTGTCGCTGCTGCAGCGTGGCTTGCTCCTGCGCCAACTCGAGGCTGAGCCGCTCATTTTCGTTGCGGAGACGAGCCGCGACGAAAAGAAGCAAAATGCACGCCGGTACAAGCACAGCAGCCCACCATCGCCCGAAGAATCCGCCAGTGCGTTCCGGCTCGCGTTGCGCACGCTGCTCTCTGGCGCCTTCGGCGGACGCGTAAACCTGGCGCATCAGCCGCTCTCGCACTGCCGCAGACGGCTCCACGCGCGGCGCCGAGAAAGCCAGCAGAGCGATACGGCCCCGCGCTTCCGCCAGCTTCTTCGCGCAATCGGCGCACGTGGGCACGTGCGATTGGATCGCAGCCTTCTCTTCGCCTTCCAGTACGCCGAGGGCGTAAAGGTCGAAGTCTTCCGGCCGAGTTGGATGTCCGTTCATGACAATAAATTCCGCTTCAAACTTTCTACAGCCGTGCGAATCCGCGTCTTCACTGTGCCGAGCGGGTCGCCCGTCCTGTTCGCGATCTCGCTATGAGTCAATCCTTCAAAATATGCCAACTCGACCGCGGCACGCTGTTCCGTGGAAAGGTTTTCCAAAGCGCTCTTCACGCGCCCGAGCAATTGCTGTTGCGTTATCGCATTTTCCAAATTTACCGGCACGATGACCGTGGTCTCGAGCAGCTCTTCGCCTGCGCTCGGATTGTGCCTACGAAGCCGCGATATAGCGCGGTTTCGCGCAATCACCGCGAGCCATCCTGAAAGCGAGCCGCGGGCAGGATCAAATTGCGCGGCATGGAGCCACAGCTGGAAAAAAACATCCTGCAAAATTTCTTCGACCGCCTGCGTATCGCGGAGAATGCGGTTTAGGAGTGAGGACAGCAAAGAGGCATAGCGGTCGTACAACACGGCAAGCGCCGACTCGTCCCGCTGGACGATTTTCTGAATGAGCGCCGCGTCCGAGGCCCTCAACTCTGTTCCTGTTTGACCGCTCACCAGGTTCTGGCGACTCCATTATCTAAAGTACGCGCGAGACAGGCTCTCCGGATGTAGACCACGCGGAAACCGCCGGTGACCTCGGGTGCACCTGCGGAAGGCTGATTTCCCAAGCGCCGCGCGCAGAGTAGCTTGCAAGGAGTCGGCCGTCAATCCGGTACTTTCCGTGGCCTAGGTTCCTACGCCAACCCTTCTTTCGTACGAGCTTGAGCTTCGAGCTAAGTCTATTAAATAGAATTAGATATGGGTGTATAGCTTAGATGGTTTTCGAGATCACGCAGAATTAAGCGTCCTGGAACTTTTAATTTATCATCGTTTCCATTGACATCCTTGGCGGCTTGGCTAAACTTCGACTCGCGTAAGACTTACGGCACCCCGATAAATTGATTAAGTTCGCCCGGCGAATGCAACGCGGTTCGCTGCGCAAGAAAGTAAGACAGGAAGGGACGCTCGATGGCAACACTCGCCAAAGCCGCACCGCAGCCGATTCCGCGCATTGCACCGCGCGAGGATTTGAATCCATACCGCATCGCGCAGATTCAGTTCGATATCGCCGCCGAATATTTGAAACTCGATCCAGGCCTTCGCCAGATATTGCGGACGCCCAAGCGCGTGCTGGAAGTGTCCGTACCTACCAAGATGGACAATGGCCAGATCAAAGTTTTCACCGGATTTCGCGTGCAGCACAATATCGCGCGCGGCCCGGCAAAGGGTGGAATACGTTATCACCCTGCGGTGACGCTGGACGAAGTGAAGGCGCTGGCTACCTGGATGACGTGGAAAACGGCCACTGTGAATATTCCCTACGGCGGTGGCAAGGGCGGCGTGATTTGCGATCCGAAGCGAATGAGCAAATCCGAGCTCGAACGCATGACGCGCCGATTCGCGTCTGAAATTTTTCCGATAATCGGGCCCGATCAGGATATTCCCGCGCCAGATGTTTACACCGATTCTCAGACGATGGCGTGGATCATGGACACCTACTCCATGACGAAAGGTCGCACCTCACTCGGCGTGGTTACCGGTAAGCCAATTTCGATCGGCGGGTCTGAAGGACGCAATGAGGCGACCGCGCGTGGGTGCCTGGTAGCCGTGGAAGAGGCTTGCAAGGTAAAGAAGATGCCTCTTCGTGGCGCGAGTGTGGCGATTCAGGGTTTCGGAAACGCGGGCTCGATCGCGGCGCGTTTATTCGCGGAAAAGAAAGCGCGCGTGATCGCGATCAGTGACTCTCGCGGCGGCGTTTTTAACTCGCGCGGAATCGATCCGTTGAAAGCGGCGCGTTACAAAGAACGTTCAGGAACTGTTGTGGGCATGCCGGGGACATCGCGCATTTCGAACGACGATTTGTTGACCATGAAATGCGATATTTTAATTCCCGCCGCTCTTGAAAACGTGATCACGCTGAACAACGCCGATCAGATCAAAGCAAAAATCGTTGCCGAAGCAGCCAACGGCCCTACCACCCCTCACGCGGACGAAGTTCTGGCGCGCAAGGGAATCACCATGATTCCGGACATTCTGGCGAATGCCGGCGGCGTGACCGTGAGTTACTTTGAATGGGTGCAAGACCTGCAGAGTTTCTTCTGGTCCGAAAGCGAAGTGAACGCGAAGCTGGAGATCGTGATGCGCCGCGCATTTCACGAAGTGCACGAGATGGCGCGTAAGCATCGCACACATATGCGAACCGGCGCTTACGTTCTTGCCGTCGGCCGCGTGTCGGACGCCACGCTGGTTCGCGGACTCTTTCCGTAAAAATTTACAAGCCGAGCCGCTGTTCCAATCAGCCATCAACTTCAACCTCGTTGAAAAATTTTCTCTTGCGCAGCGAGTAAGAACACGCGTACATTTTTGCTTAGCCGGTGCGCTCACGCGAAAAAGGGCAGCGCCGGCATATTTGTCTGCGTGACTTGCGCGAGGAAGTTGAGAATTGAACAACCACGTCAATCAGACTCCACCGATTCTTCTAACTATTGCCGGCTTTGATCCGTCTTGCGGCGCGGGCGTGGCCGCGGACCTGAAAACTTTTGCTGCGCATAACTGCTACGGTGTAGCCGCGGTCACCGCTCTTACCGTACAATCCACACAAGGCGTGGTATCGGTGCATCCGACGCCATCGGCCACTCTGCGCGCGCAACTGGACGCGCTAGTGGATGATGTGGCCATTGCAGGCGTAAAAATTGGCATGCTCACGAATCGCGGCAATGCATCGGCCGTAACCGAGTTTCTCGACAAACATAAATTTCAACACGTCGTTTTAGATCCGGTTTTCCGCCCGACTGCGGGCAATGCCGAACTGTTGGATACGTCCGGATTGAAATTCGTGCGTGACGAGTTACTGAAACGGGTGAGCCTGATCACCCCCAATTTGCCAGAGGCGGAATTTCTTACCGGCATGGAAGTGAAAGATTTGGTAGCGATGAAAACGGCCGGTCAAAAGTTGATTGAGATGGGTGCGCGTGCAGTCGTGGTTACAGGCGGGCATCTGGACAAACCGATCGACGTATTTTGCGTTGGAACGGAAGTAGAAACCTTTGCCGGGGACCATGTGAAGAGCCCGAACACCCACGGGTCGGGATGCACTTTTTCGTCCGCGATCTTGGGACAACTGGCTTCCGGGCAGCAATTGCGCGAGGCTGTGATTTTGGCGAAGGCTTACGTTACCAAAGCGATCGAGAAGTCCTATCAGATCGGAAAAGGCGCTGGCCCTCTGAATCAGCTCTTCCGGTTTCATCAGGAACAGCCTTTGCGCGGCGTTCACGAAGTTCCACAACACGGCATGCATCCAGCAGCAGAACCAGCCGCACACTAGAACTTCAAGTTAAGACCTCTAAGTTGTCAGGCTTGCCTCGCCTCGGGAAAATCATCACGTACTGGTCTGTCTCTTCAGAGTTAAAAAATCTTGCGGAAGGCCTCTTGCGCAATTATCATCCCGAACGAATCATGGACGAGGTGCGTCGTGAAGAAATACGTGGAAATCGTAATTGTGCTTGTTGGGATTTTGATTAGCACGCAAACAGTCGTTGCACAGGAATGGTCACAGCCCTGGGCTCGCGCGCGAATTGAAAAATCGCCGCGTCATAGTGAGTGGGTTTCGGTGAAACATGATGGCCGAACCGTGGACACACTCGTCGTTTTCCCGGAATCGAAAGACAAACGGCCGGTAGTGCTGGTGATTCACGAAATATTCGGGCTGAGCGACTGGGCGCAAGAACTGGCAGACGAAGTCGCTGCGGCGGGCTACATCGCTGTCGCGCCGGACCTTTTGAGTGGCATGGCGCCAAACGGCGGTCGCACAAAGGATTTTGCTACAGGAGTTACGGAAGCGGTCAGCAAGTTGAATCCCGATCAGGTGACTGCGGACCTGAACGCCGCTGCGGACTACGGTTTAAAGTTGCCCGCTTCCAACGGAAAAATTTATGTGGCCGGTTTCTGCTGGGGAGGGGCACAGAGTTTCCGTTTTGCAACTAGCCGAGGAGACCTTTCTGCAGCGTTCGTTTTTTACGGCTCACCTCCACCTGCAGATGACATGCCGCGTATTAAGGCGTCCGTTTATGGATTCTATGCAGGTAACGATGTGCGCATCGACGCCACGATTCCGGAGACCATCGCTGCTATGAAGGCTGCGGGAAAAACGTACGACCCGGTGACCTATGAGGGCGCTGGCCACGGCTTTATGCGCGCCGGAGAAGCTCCCGATGCAACCGACGCCAACAAAAAGGCCCGGGATGAATCGTGGAAGCGGTGGAAACGCCTGCTCGCGCAGTGACCCGTTCTCAGCGGCGATAAACGATCTTGCCGGCAACGATTGTAACCATCGGTGCGCCGCGAAACTCACGACCGTCGAACGGGGTGTTACGCGATTTGCTCGGTGACCCGGATGTGCGGTAGGTCCAAGCTTGGTCGGTCGAAAAAATCGTTAAGTCGGCAGGCTCATCCGCTGCGATTTTTCGCTCGATGCCGAGCACACGCGCGGGTCCGGTCGTAAAAAGTTCAACCAAACGCATCAGCGAAATTTTCCCTGGACGCACGAGTTCGCCCAATGCAAGGGCAAGAGCGGTTTCGAAACCGATAATTCCAAAAGGTGCGCGGTCGAATTCAACGTCCTTGCTAGAAGGATGATGCGGCGCATGGTCGGTGGCAATGGCGTCCACGGACCCGTCAGCGAGGCCTTCGATTAGCGCGGCGCGATCTTCGCGAGAGGCCAGCGGCGGGTTCATTTTGTAGTGCGAGTCGTAGCGCACGTCTTCGTCAATGAGCGTGAAGTGGTGCGGGGTGACTTCGCAGGTGACTTGCAAGCCCAGCTGCTTCGCGACGCGAACATATTCGAGCGAAGCGCGAGCGGACATGTGCGCGATGTGCAGACGCGCGCCCGTAAGAGTGGCAACTTCCACATCTCGTCCCACACAAATTGATTCCGATTGGGCGGGGATGCCTTTTAGACCCAAGCGAACGGAGCGCGCGCCTTCGCGCATCACGCCACCGGCGAATAACGAAGGATCTTCGCAGTGGTCAATCACCGGCAGATCGAGAGCGCGGCAATAGTCCATTACCTGGCGCATCAGGCGCGCCGTCGCCACAGGTTTTCCGTCGTCGCTAACGGCGACGATACCTGCTTCTTTCATCGCTGCGATTTCGGAAAGGGCTTCGCCTTTGCTGCCCACGGAAGCGGCACCGATGGGCCACACTCGCACCGCACCGGCTGCGGCGGCGCGTTCCACAATTCCGCGCGTAACCGAGGCATTGTCATTCACAGGCTGCGTGTTCGGCATGGTGCACACGGCGGTAAAGCCTCCGCGAGCAGCCGCACGTGTGCCGGTTTCGATTGTCTCGGAAAGTTCCTGGCCGGGTTCGCGCAAGTGGCAATGCAAATCGATGAAGCCGGGCGCGACAATCATTCCGACCGCATCAAAAATATCTACGTGGGAAGCTGTGAGATCCGGGCCAAGTCTCAAAATTCGAGGGCCATCGACAAGGATATCGAGCGTTGCGTCGGTATTGCTCGACGGGTCCAACACGCGGCCATTTTTAATCAGCAGCATTACTTGTCCTTGCCTGCCGTCCCGGGCCCGCTAGCGGGTTCCGACGCGGCGCCACCCACTAGATGGTAAAGAAGGGCCATGCGAATCGCGAGGCCGTTGGTCACTTGCTCAAGAACGCAAGACTGCGGCCCGTCGGCAACGCCCGGATCGATTTCCAACCCGCGAATCATAGGCCCGGGATGCAAAACGAGTGTGTCTTTTCCGGCCAGTCGCAGGCGCTCCGGAGTGAGTTGAAATTGCAAAATATATTCTTCGGGCGCGAGCGCAGGCTCGTGGATGCGCTCGGTCTGTACGCGTAGCACGATAATTACTTCGGCGCCGTCAAGCGCTTCATCGATGTGCGATACGCGGCGAATGTTTGGTGCAAGCGATTCCAATTCGCGCGGAACCCACATGGCTGGGCCGCATAGTGTGATGTGCGCGCCGAATTTGCTTAGCAGATGAATATTCGAACGGGCTACGCGGCTATGCAGAATGTCTCCGAGAATGGTGACATGCAATGCGTCGAGCGAATTTTTGCGATCGCGGATGGTCAGAGCGTCGAGCAACGCTTGGGTAGGGTGCTCGTGCGTTCCGTCTCCAGCGTTCACAACCGGAATGCCCAGGCGCTGGGCTATGAATTCGGGCGCGCCCGACGAGCTGTGGCGGATCACGATACCGTCGGGACGCATGGCTTCTAGCGTCCAGACCGTGTCGAGCAGCGATTCCCCTTTTTTCAAACTGGAAGATTCGGCCTGCAGATTCATGGTGTCGGCGCCGAGCCGGGCCGCCGCGGTGGCAAAACTAATTCGCGTGCGCGTGGAATTTTCGAAAAAGGCCAGGGCGACCGTTTTGCCGCGTAACGTGGCCAGTTTTTTTAATGGATGACGATGGAATTCCTGGAAAGGCTTGGCTTGATCCAGAATAAAAGAAATTTGCTCGCGGGTGAGGTCTTCGATTCCAAGCAGGTGTTGCAGACGCTGCAGCACGTTTTCCCTTTAATGCCGTTTTCTCCGGGCCTCCCAAAGGATTGCCGGGTTTTTCAAGAAACGCGATCCACGAGCATGACGCGCTCTTGGTCATCAATTTCCATCAAGCGGACTTCAACTATCTCCGTATCGCTCGTCTCCACGGTGCGGCCAACAAAGGAAGCCTCGATAGGCAGTTCGCGGTGCCCGCGATCAATTAAGACGCAAAGCCGGATGCGTTTGGGGCGTCCGAGGTCGAAAAGGCCGTTCATTGCCGCCCGTATCGTGCGGCCGGTATACAGCACGTCGTCGACGATCACTAAATCCCGGTCATCGACTGGGAAGTCGATCTCGTTCGAATGAAAGACCGGTTGGGGACCCACTGTCGAGAGGTCGTCACGGTAGAGCGTTATATCAAGAGTGCCGACTGGAACTTTGACGCCGGTGGAATCGAAGATGGTTTTCGCCAATCGCTGGGATAGGGGGACGCCCCGGCGGCGCACGCCGATCAAAGCCAAATCGTCTGTTCCGCCACTCTTTTCGACAATTTCATGGGCCAATCGCTGGAGGGTGCGGCTCATTTCTTCCGCAGAAAGCAATTGTCTTTTTTCTACGACGCGCATTCTGGCACGTCATCCTAGCATAGACCGCCGAATGTTCGCAGCCGCGGAATAAAGCGGTAGAGGCTCAGAAATCTGGCGTTCGCTGGAATAGACGGGCCCCAGATGCTAAACTAGCGGCCGTGAATGCGCCGCAGCCGGCTCGCATGTCCCAACGGCCCGCGGGAGTTGACCTTCGAGTCAGCGTCGGTGCCCTCCAGCTTAGAAACCCCATCATTGCCGCCAGCGGCACTTTTGGTTATGGAATCGAATTCGCGCCTATCGTTGCCCTGAGCCGGCTGGGCGCCATGGTCGTGAAGGGACTTTCGCTTGAGCCTATGGCTGGCGCGCCCCCGCCTCGAATCTGCGAAACATCAAGCGGCATGGTAAACGCGATCGGATTGCAAAATATCGGGGTGCGCGCCTTCGTGGCCGAAAAGCTTCCCGAGCTGCGGCGCCTTAACGCTACTGTACTCGCGAACGTGTTCGGGTGCACCATCTCTGACTACGTAGAGGTACTCCGGATCCTGGAAGGCGCAGAGGGGGTGGCAGCATACGAGCTAAACATCTCATGCCCCAATGTGGAACACGGTGGGGCTGAATTCGGAGTTGATCCGGTACTGACAGCGGAGGTCGTTCAAGCTGCTCGGAAGGCGACCCAGCGGCCGCTTTGGGTAAAACTCTCCCCCAATGTTAATAGGATTGGACTTACGGCTAGCGCGGCAGAGTCCAGCGGAGCCGACGCCTTGGTAATTGCAAACACCTACCCCGCATTGTGTATAGATGCACACAATCGGAGGTCACGCTTGGGTAGTACGACGGGTGGGTTGTCGGGCCCGGCCGTAAAACCTATAACTATGAGACTGGTTTACGAAGCCAGTAAGGTAATAAAGATACCTATTATAGGGCTTGGCGGTATTGAGGGCCCGACAGACATAATCGAATATATGCTGGCAGGTGCTTCAGCGGTTGAGATTGGCACTGCGAATTTTGTGGACCCGAGGGCCACAGAAAAGCTCTTGTCGGGATTAGAAAGGTGGTGCGAAGACAATAGAGTACCTGAAATCAGCAAGTTACAAGGCGGTATAGAGGTTGCTGGAACAGTCTCTGGATAGTACAATTGACTGATTTTAAAAAGGTTAGGAGAACATGAAAGCAAAAATTTTTGTAGTGCTCGAATCGGTGTTTTTAGGATTGGGTCTGCTTGCGTTTACGCCGTCGGTGAACCCTACAACTGCCGGAAAGCCAAGCAACCCGTCCCAAGTACCCACGTACGCTAAGAAAGCGTCTTCCAGCAAATCTGATACTCCCAAGCCCTTGGCGGTCTGGGAATGCACGACCAGTTGGTACGGTGAGGATTTCGATGGTCAGCCCACCGCTACTGGCGAGAAATATGACATGTACGGCGAGACCGCCGCTCACCCCACCCTCCCCTTAGGTTCCATCGTGCGAGTCGTAAACCCGCGTAACCACCGTAGCCAAATTGTCCGTATCAATGATCGCGGACCGTATGTTGAAGGACGCGAATTGGACGTTTCCTATGAGGTGGCACGTAGGTTAGGATTTGACCAGCGCGGGATTGCAAAAGTACGTCTCGAGCTGCTCAAGGTGCCTACACGGCAGGAACCGACCCATCACGAAGACTAATCGTCGCCCTGGATGTAGATACTCTCCAGGCTGCTTCCGCTTTAGTGCGGAAGCTCCACGGAGCAGTTGGGCTCTTCAAAGTCGGTAGTCAACTGTTCACAGCCGAAGGTCCGCGAGCGGTAGAGAAGCTCGCGGACGCAGACGCCCGGATTTTCCTCGACCTGAAATTCCACGACATCCCTAATACTGTGGCCAAGGCCGTTTCGAGCGCGGTCAGGCTTCCGCATGTAGGTCTGCTCACGCTCCATGCGTCCAGCGGAACGGCCGTAATGCAAGCTGCGCGCGAAGCAGCCGGAAACCGAAAGGACCGGCCGCAGCTGCTCGCCGTTACTGTTTTGACGAGCTTCGATGAAGCGACCTTGCGAGAAATTGGTATGTCCGGCCCAATCGAAAGCCGCGCGGTCGCGCTCGCCATATTGGCCCAGAAAGCGGGAATGGATGGCGCGGTTTGTTCCGCGCACGAAGCTCGTGCGATTCGGCGCGCGTGCGGGCCGAAGTTCATCATACTTATCCCGGGCGTCCGTCCGCGCAGTGGTGTCGCGAATGACCAGTCGCGCATCGCGACTCCGGTAGAAGCGGTTCGAGCGGGAGCGAATTATTTGGTAGTCGGACGACCGATCACGGCCGCTCTGAATCCGAAAACTGCCGTTTTGGACATCGTCGACGAGATGCAGTCCGCTTTGTCGCAGTCCCGCTAAAGTTTCTCTTCCTGTTTTCCCGCTATTGACAAAATTCGCCCATCGGTACAACTTCTCTTCGGACATTCACTTAGCGAAGGGAGCTTCTCAAATGCGGATTGTGTTGAAGGCGGCTGCACTAACGGCGGCGATTGCGCTGGCGTTTGTACCCACGATTAAAGCGCAGGAAGTTGGCGCTCCTCCTATTCCTCCGAAAGCACAAACGGTCGAAGTCACTCCCACGAATATTCAGGCAAATGTTGGGGACAAAGTGAAATTCAGCGCCGTCGCGAAAGACGCTGCTGGAAACACGCTCTCTGCGAAGCCCATGATCTGGTTCGCTGCGCCGTTTGACGTCGCGGGCGCCGACAAAGAAGGCGTAGTGGTATTTCATCAACCGGGGGAAGTCACGGTGGGTGCGGTCGTGGCAGGCAAGCCCGGCTTTGCGCACGTAACAGTTGTTGCGCCGCCCGTTGCGAAAATTGATATTGCCCCTGTAACGCAGGCGTTGGTGGTGGGCAGTTCCACCGTGCTTTCCTCGACTGCGCGTTCTTCGAATGGCGACCCACGCGCTGATACGCCGATTCATTGGACCTCGAAATCGCCTGCTGTTGCTCAGGTGGATGAATCGGGCATGGTGACAGCGAAGTCTGGGGGCAATGCGACGATAGTTGCCACAGCGGGCCCCGCGAGTGCCGAAGTAAGCGTACGAGTTGTTGCGGACACTGTTCAAAAGATTGGAATCGAACCAGAAGCTACGAACGCGAAAACAGGCGATGTAGTTCACTTCACAGCCACAGCGCGGGGTGCCAAGGGTGCACCGGTAAAAGATGTTTTTACGAGTTGGACCGTTGGCGGACCCAATGGCACGATTTACCCAGACGGCGCATTTGTGGCTACCCTGCCGGGTACATACAAACTAATGGCGTCTGTAGGCTCGCATACTGCGGTGGCGTCTATTACTGTGGCGCCGCGAAATGCGGAGCGCGAGATCGACGTAATAGCCCACATTCCGCTAAAGGCTGCCGACGGATCCGCGATTCAAACCACCGAAGAATGGATCATGGGCAATCATCTGTACATTGCGTCGCTCGGGGATAAAATTTACGACTATGACATCAGCGATCCCTCGAAACCGAAGGCACTGGATTCTCTGAAGGCTGATGCACGGTTAATTAACGACGTCAGCACTACGCCGGACGAAAAAGTGGGGGTTTTCACGCGAGAGGGAGCCTCCACCCGTAAAAATGGAATCGTGATTTTCGATCCCTCCGATCCCGCGCATTTGAAAGTTCTGTCCGAGTACACGGAGACGGTAACCGGAGGCGTGCACAGTGCCTTCATCAACACGCACTACGTGTACATAACGGATGACGCGACCGGCTCGTTGCGCGTGATCGATTTTCAGGATGCCCAACATCCCAAAGAAGTAGCGCGGTGGGAGGTGCAAAATGCAACGGCCGCGACCATCGCCGGTCCCATGGGCCCGATGTCCAGCGGGCGCTATCTTCACGATTTGTACGTGAAAGATGGCCTCGCCTACCTGGCATACTGGCGCGACGGACTAATTATCCTCGACGTTGGTAACGGTATGAAAGGCGGTAGTCCGGAACACCCGCAGCTTGTATCGCAATACAAATTCAATCATTACGAACTTTATGGCAATGGCTGGTTGGCCGGAACACACACCACGTTTCGCTATAACAATTATGTTTTTGTAGGCGACGAAGTTTTCCCCGCGCAGTTCGATATCGATAGCAAAGAACGTATCCCTGTTCGCGGAATTTGTCACGTGATGGACATCACCGATATCGAACATCCGCGCGAAGTGGCAATTTATGAAGTACCTGAAGGCGGCATCCATAATTTCTGGGCTGACAACGACATGTTGTTCATCGGTGACTACGCCGGCGGCGGACGCGTGCTTGATATTTCCGGCGAGCTGCGCGGAAATCTTTATCAGCAAGGACGCGAGATCGCTCGCATATGGACCGGCGACCCCGCGGGCTACCGCGCGAATTTGCCGTTTTCCTGGGGAGCGCAGCCCGCGAATGGTTTGATCTACTACAACGATATCAACACCGGAATCTGGATCGCAAAACTGGGCAAGCCGCGGTTCAAAGGTTCCACCACGGCGCCGCCGCTTCAGGAAAAGGCTGAGTAGTTCCTCACATTTTTCGCGCTAGGCTGTCCAGGCGGACTTTTGTGCTCAGTCATTTGACCGGCTGCCACCGCCTTCGCTAGCATCATTGTGGAAATTGCATTCTCCTCATGGAAGACGTTAAACATGTAATCGTCGGCACCGCCGGGCATATCGACCATGGCAAATCCGCCCTGGTCGAGGCCCTTACCGGAACCAATCCTGACCGGCTGGAAGAAGAAAAGCGCCGCGGCATTACGATTGACCTCGGGTTTGCGTTTCTGAACCTCGAGGGCATTCGATTAGGGTTCGTTGACGTCCCCGGTCACGAGAAATTCGTTCGCAACATGCTCGCTGGCGTAGGAGGTATTGATTTAGTCCTTTTCGTCGTCGCTGCCGATGAATCTATTAAGCCGCAGACTCGCGAACACTTCGATATTTGCCGTTTGCTGGGAGTCTCGCGCGGAATTATAGCAATTACGAAATCCGATAAAGTCGCCTCCGACGTACTAGATACGGTGCATCTTGAAATTGAGGAATTTGTGCGCAATTCGTTTCTGGAAAATATGCCCATCGTTCCGGTTAGCGTGCGCAGTGGCGCAGGAATGGATGATCTGAAACAGAAGCTACTCCGATCGGCGAATGCGGTCCCGTTGCGAGACGAAAAACAACATTGGCGGCTTCCCCTCGATCGCGCTTTTGCGGTGAAAGGATTTGGGACGGTAGTAACCGGCACGCTTGTAGCGGGTGCATTGAACGTCGGCGCGGAGGTACAACTTTATCCCACGCGCAAGCGAGTCCGCGTGCGCGGGCTCCATTCCGGTGGAAAACAAATCGAGCGAGCGGTGGCCGGGCAGCGCACGGCGGCGAACTTAGCCGGAATCGACTCCAGCGAAATAAGACGAGGGATGGTCCTGGCAACTGCAGGAATCTTTGAGCCAAGTTCGCGCGTGGACGCAGCTGTAACTCTGCTGCCGTCTGCTCACCCCCTAAAAAACCGTGCGCGCGTTCGTATGCATCAGGGGACGGCCGAGGCGGTGGCTGAACTGGTTTTCCTGGATGGCAATGCGGAACTTACCGCGGGCCAAACTACTTTTGTGCAACTGAAACTGGACAAGCCAGTTTTAGTCCTGCCGGGAGATCGCTTTATTCTGCGGCAGCTTTCTCCAGTGGCTACCATTGGGGGAGGCCGTGTGCTGGACACCCACCCTGCCAGGCATCGCCGCAATGACGATGGCGTTAAAAGTTTTCTTGAAATTCTCGAGAGTGGGAATCAACAGGAAACTTTGGTTGCGCTTGCTGAGGCATTGCCTCGCGGACTGACCTTCCCTGAAATCGTCGCTCGCACCGGCTGGATGAGAGACGATATACGCGCTACGGCAAAGAACCTTGCACAATCAAAGCGACTGCGAATTATTGGCCACGCGGCATCGCCGGATTTCACAATAGTGTCATTGCCAGCCTTCGCAGAATCACTGACAACAATTCGAAAGGCTGTTGACGACTTTCACGCCGTGAATCCTCTCTTACCGGGAATTCCGAAGCAGGAACTGCACGGCCGCGCAGGAAAACCTCGCGGCGAACTTTTCGAAGCGGCGCTCGATGATTTGTTGAAATCACGAGCGATTGTTATTTCAGGCGACCTGGTTCAACGAGCCGGACGAGAAATTGCCTTGTCGCCCGAAGAAGCTCGCGCCAAAGAGCTGATCGAACAAGAGTTTGCGACAGCCGGACTTACCGTCCCGAGTTTTGCCGTCGTTCTGGCCAAGTTGCCGGTCGAGTCAAGCCGTGCTCATAAAATTCTGCAGATTCTGCTACGCGAAAAAGTGCTGTTGAAGGTAGCGGATGACTTGGTTTTCCACCAACTGGCCGTTAAAAACTTGCGCGAAACGCTCGCCAAGTACCGCAAAGAACGCGGTGCCAGGCTCCCCATTGGCGCATTCAAAGAACTTACAGGGGTGTCCCGGAAATACGCCATTCCGTTGCTCGAGTATCTTGACCGAGAACACTTGACGCGCCGGGTCGGCGACGAGCGTGTTATACTTTAGCTTGACACCCGGGCTCTCAAAACGCCTTTCGTTAAACTGGCGCCCTCGGGAAGGCAGGTAAACATGGGAGAATTTAGCCCAATCCATTGGTTGATCGTTTTGGCGATCATCGTCCTCCTGTTCGGAGGAAAGAAAATTCCTGAAGTGATGCGAGGACTTGGCGAAGGCATCCGCAACTTTAAGGAAGGCATGCACGCGAATACGCAAACTCCGCCGCCACCCGCTCCGCCGGCAAATCCGCCGACAGTAACGACGGCGCCGCCACCTCTAGGCGAAGATAAAAAGTAATTTTTAGTCTAGTGAAAGGTAATCACGGCGGCTTCAGGCCGCCGTTTTTATTTTGCGCCTTCTCGCACCGCGACCGAATCATCCCATCCGAACTCGCGAAGCAATATATACAAGCGGGCCAGCGGCAGGCCCATCACGTTGAAATAGCAGCCCTCAATACGCGTGACGTAACGACCTCCCATGCCCTGAATTGCGTATGCGCCCGCTTTATCAAAAGGCTCGCGAGTTGCGAGGTACTCTTCAATTTCCTGATCGGTGAGGCGCGCGAAATGCACTCTGGTAATCTCCTCGACCGCCCGCTGCTGCATCCCGGAGGTTCGCACTAGCACAAGACCGGTGTGGACTTCATGGACGCGCCCGCTGACGCAGCGCAACATACGCTTCACCTCATCACCCGACTTGGGCTTGCCGAGGATAGTCGAATCAACCACTACGACCGTGTCGGCGCCAATAATCAGAACCTCCGCGTCCAGACTGGGATTTTTTTCGGCGGCTGAAACGGCCTTTGCCAATGCCAGCCTGCGAACGTAATCACCGGGCGATTCATTATCCAGGCGCGATTCATCCACACCCGTACTGCATATCTCGAATCGAATTCCCGCGTTTCGCAGGATTTCCGCGCGGCGAGGCGAAGCAGATGCAAGAATCAGTTTCAAGAGAAACACATCTTACTTTCGACAAGCAATAGTTGCGCAGACAATCTTTAAATTACAATTGACTCACGATATTCGCCGAAAGCTCGACGTAGGGCGTCTGAAATTTCACCGACCGTGGCATACGATTCAACCGCCGATAAAATGGCCGGCATCAAATTCTCGGTGCCGCGAGCTCGGCGTTCCACTTCTGCAAGCGCGCTCTGTGCTTTTGCGGCATCGCGGCGGGCGCGCAAATTGTTAAGTCGCGTAACTTGCGAACGTTCAATTTCCGGATCGATTCGCATTGTGGGAATAGGGCGTTCTTCTTCAGCCTGAAACCGATTTACGCCCACGACTACTTGCTCGCCGGAATCGACCGCCCGCTGATACTCGTACGCCGATTTCTGAATCTCCTGTTGCACGTAACCAGTTTCAATGGCGCGCAGCATTCCGTCCATCGCATCGATTTTCGAAATGTAATCTTGCGCGCCAGCTTCGATTTCGTTGGTTAATTTCTCGACGGCGAAGGATCCCGCCACCGGATCGATCGTATTAGGCACGCCGGATTCCTGGGCAACGATCTGTTGCGTGCGCAGGGCGAGCAGCGCCGCCTCTTCTGTCGGCAGCGCCAGCGCTTCGTCCAGAGCATTGGCGTGTAGTGATTGGCAGCCGCCCAGTACAGCCGCAAGACTTTGAAGTGCCACGCGAACGATATTGTTCTCGGGCTGCTGCGCAGTCAACGAGGAGCCAGCCGTCTGCGCGTGAAAGCGAAGCATCAGGGAGCGCGGGTCACGCGCGCCGAAGCGCTCGCGCATCGTTCGCGCCCAGACGCGGCGCGCGGCGCGAAACTTCGCGATTTGCATCAGGAATTCGTTGTGCGAGTTGAAAAAAAACGAAAGTTGCGGCGCAAATTCGTCCACGGCCAGACCGGCCTCCATAGCCGCCACCACATACGCGATTCCATTGCCGAGTGTGAAGGCCACCTCTTGCACGTCGGTCGAGCCAGCTTCGCGAATGTGATACCCGGAAATCGAAATAGGATTCCAATTCGGTATTTCCCGCCGGCACCACGCGAAAATATCTGTGACGATTCGCATGGCCGGGCGCAGCGGATAGATGTAAGTCCCGCGCGCAATGTATTCTTTCAAAATATCGTTCTGCACCGTGCCGGCTAGGCGCTTCAGGTTCGCGCCCTGCTGCTTGGCAACGGCTACATAAAGCGCCAGCAGAATCGCAGCTGTGGAATTGATGGTCATGGAAGTAGAAACACGTTCGAGCGGGATGGCGTCGAAAAGCGTTTGCATGTCCTCGAGCGAATCGATCGCTACGCCCACTTTTCCAACTTCTCCCTGTGCCAGCGGATGGTCGGAATCCATTCCAATCTGTGTGGGCAGATCAAACGCGACGGACAAACCGTTCTGCCCTTGCGAGAGCAAATAGCGATAGCGATGGTTCGATTCCACCGCGCTGCCGAAGCCGGCGTATTGGCGTGTGGTCCACAGCCGGCCGCGGTACATGGTGGGATAAACGCCGCGGGTGAAGGGGAATTCACCCGGATAACCGAGATCGCGCTCGGGATTCCAGCCGTCCAAACTTTCTCGCGTGATTACAGTTTCCATCGGAAGCCCGGAAGGAGAAGCGAGCTTCCGTTCCGAAATGTCCGCGCGCTTTTTAATGTCTTCAGGCATTGGAAAACTCAGCGAACTCGCCTCGCTCGGCGGAAGGACGTGAAAGCGAAAATGGCCATAGTGACGGCATATACGACGGCAAATCCCAGAAGCCACGCTGCTACGCGAGTATGCCACTGACGCCAAACAGCTACCGCGCCATAGAGAGCAAAAGTGGCGAAAAGAGCGCCGACGGCTTCATGAAAAAATTGCCGTGCAGCGCGCCACCAGACGCGCCAAGTGACCTTAGAGGAATTCCACAGTGTGGAGTAGAAGCCCGTGGCCATAATGCAATTCTAGTATAGATTGCCGCGACGCGCTGCGTGTCCGCTGCCAATCTTGACTAGACCAGCAGCGAGCGTGCATTTGCGCCGCCTCGCCGGCGCCGGGGTACAGGTAACATTCGCGATTCCATCACCGCACGTGGGTCTTGTTTCGTGGTTGCAGCAGACCTAGAATTGGTGTAGGAAGGGCCTTTTACAGGAGGCGCCCTTGCAACTCGACGACCGCATGAAGCAGTTACTGCGCGATCTGGGACACGCCATCAACGATAGCGTGTCGGATTCCGATCGCATCGCTGAAGCTATCTCCAGTGTGCGTTCTGCCGGCTTCGACATTGTACTCAAGTTGGACGCTACCATCGGCTTGGCGCGCCGCTCGGAGCAAGACGCCAAAATGACTTCGCTCGACCGCCGTTTTCTGGAATCGCTGCACATCCGCGTGGATGATGAAACGCTGGAAGAAGAAACTGTAGCTCCGCGCGTGGAAATCACTCCGCAGGATATTAAATTTCTGAAATCTCTGAAGATTTCGTTCGATGAAGAACTCTAAGATTTTCCCCGCGTTTGCTCTGGCGCTTCTTGCTGGATGTTTATCGGCCGCAACTCCTGTGGCTCGCGCGCAGATGAGCAGCAGCGCTCCCATAGTTGTGAAGAAAAAGGCTCAGAAACCTGTGTGGCTCAAAGCGCAATTTATCCACGCCGATAACCACACCCTAATGGTGCGCGAGCAAGCGAATCAAATGAACGTTCACACGTTTACCTATGCCGACAAAGCGCAGAAGAAGATGAGCAAGATTCTGGACGAAGGCGGCTATCAAACCGGCGATTCCATCAAGGTTCTCTGGATGGCCGGTGGCTCTGAAGCGCTCGACATTAAAGGCAAACCGTCAAAAGCCATTTGACGGTTGGCCCAAACCTGCTTCTGACCTAGCTTTTACTGCATACTATTCCGTTGTGTCGATCAACTCTATAATTCGTCCGCCCGCAGCTTCCGGCCGCTTCTATCCGTCCGATAAAAAGAAGCTCGCGCTGGAAATCCAGCAATACACCGCGAGCAAAAACAAAAAATCCGTCGTGCGTGGATGCGTGGTGCCGCATGCAGGATATATGTATTCCGGCCATGTGGCCGGAGCGGTCTATTCAACGATCGAAATCCCTGCTCGTTGCATCCTCCTAGGACCGCGCCATTTCCCCGGCGGCGAGTCTATGGCCATAATTTCAGAAGGGAGCTGGCAAACTCCATTCGGTGACGCACAAATAGATTCGGAACTCGCAACACAGTTGAAGCAAACGTGCCCTTTTCTGCGCGAAGACCGCGTAGCGCACCAACGCGAACATTCGATCGAAGTGCAAATTCCATTCCTTGAACAGCTCAACGCAAATCTAAGATTCGTTCCTGTAGTGCTTGCCACACACCGATATCAGGAACTGGAAGCGTTAGGGCATGCGGTGGCGAAGGTGATAAAAGCGCAGAACGACGCGGTTCTTTTAATCGCGAGCACGGATATGAATCACTACGAAAGCGATACGGTCACGCGCACAAAGGATCAAAAAGCGATCGATCGCATTCTAGAGCTCGATCCTCGCGGCCTCTACGATACAGTGAGGGCGGAGGACATTACGATGTGCGGCTACGCCGCTACAGTAGGGATGCTCGTCGCCATGGGCGATCTGGGCGCAAAGCAAGCTGAATTGGTGCGTTACGCCACTTCAGGAGATATTACAGGTGACCACGAAGAAGTAGTAGGCTACGCCGGCCTAATCGTGCGATAGACCGGCGCAACCTGTGCTCTGCAATTTAATCGACAGTTACGCTCAGAGTAGCGGTGTGCGTGGCGGTTCCAGCCGTTGCCGTGACCACGACAGGTTGATTCTGAACCGGAGTTGTTCCGCCGCTCGAGCTACTGCTGCCACCGCCTCCGCAAGCCGCAGCTCCCAGCAGGAAAAAAACCGCCAATGCGGTGGCGACCGAGCTCCATCGGCGCCGCTTCACCTGGATGGCCATCCACAACAGCCCGATAGAAACCAAGCACAACTCGAACGCCTTCGGTCCTGCATTGAGACCCGTCGGGCGTCGCAATGGTGTCAACATGCTAGGACCCATGGTCGTAATAGTAACCGTCGTACTCCCGCTCCCGGTCACTGAAGTCGGCCTAAAGCTACAAGAACTCTCGGTTGGAAGACCCGAACACGAGAAAGTGACAGTCCCGGTGAAACCGTTGGTCGCATTCACTGATAGGGACGTTGATCCGCTGCCACCCGGACTGGAGATCGTGATAGAAGCGGCGCTAAATGAGAGATTAAAATTCGGCGATGTACTATCCGCGTTCCAGTTATTCACCAGATTGGCGGCGTCCACTGACCCCAGACCCGTCGCCAAATCGTAGCCCGCCGCCGCGTTGTATCCCGTCAAAATTCCGTAAGTGTCCGATGCTACTGTTTTATCGCAGTTTAGCGAGCCCCCCGTGCAGAGAACCGCGATGGTTCCTGTAACAATGTCGTGGAATGCTCCAGGTTGCGAACTTGCCATCGGATAAAGAACGGTATTCGCATTGCCTTGGCCAGAAGACCTAGTTTTCTGATTTACCAAAGCGATGATCGCCGCGAAAGCCGGAGTCGAACCGGAGGTTCCTCCTACCAGGAAAAAATCGTTGAAATTATTCGCGTTGCAGAATTGCCCGCCCGTCTGATCTGCGGCGCATACCAAATAGAAATTACCGTTGAATCCGTTGCCCGCGAATAGCGACACGTCCGGTATATCGCGTTTGCCGTCATTCGGGACCCCGGTAGCCACTTGCCAGGAAGGTTTGGCATAGCCCCCAGCGCAACTTGCCGGAGTCGTAGAGCTCGGAGTCGTACAGTTGCTGAACCCGCCGCTGCCAGCTACCGTCCATTGTATTGAACCAAAATCGGCGGTATCGTTACAGTCAGACTCCTCGGTTGAATCTCCTTGCAACAGTTGGGTGCTACTGCATGTACTATTCCACGTGATTTCGGGAATGTAAGACTTGGCAGAAGCCAACGTACCTGAAGAGTTCGTGGAATTCCAATAAGTTAGACGGATTGTTGAAGTCGTCGAAATCTGTACCACCTACAGCTACGTTGAAAGGTGTCGAAGCTAAGTCCGCTAACCTGCAAGCCATTCTGAGCCGGGACCGGAGGCGAAGCGTTACCGGGTGTAATATCGCAAGCGGCTGATCCAGCATCGCCGGTGGCGATAACAGCTGTAATTCCCTCTGCCGCAGCCTGTTGCCATCTGGAGTTAATTATCCCGTTCTCGGTTGTGCCAATTTGAAGCTCGCATAAGCTATAGCTTTCGCTCAATACCGTTGCGACAAGCGGAGTATGATCAACCGCGTACTGGGCCGATGTGTCCACTGATTGGGAGACCACGAACTGAAGCGTCGCCCCTTTGGCTACTGCCCCAGCCCACTCGAGGTCCAGATCGGATTCTGTTTCATCTCCGGATTCAAATTGAACTCCCGGATCAGTGCCAGCCACGACCTTGACCGGAGCATTTGCCGGCAGGCCGAATACGCTTCTGAAAGTACTAATGTCCTGCATATTCACGTCGCTTTGGCCTATCACCGCGATGTTTTGCCCAGTTCCATCGATACCGGCGTTCCACAGGGGAATAACGTCATAGATAGTCGCGAAGTCAGTCGGACCCAATCCATAGCAGTTTTTATCCGGGTCGCAACCGCCGGCGAAGGTGTATTGCGGACTCGCAGATCCATTCCCTCCGGGGTTTCTGGAATGCGCCGCGACGTACATCGGTCTCTTGTGAAAGTTATGCAATGAGGCCACGCCCGTCACGACTGATGTAAGAGCTGTGGGGATGGAAGGATCACTCGCGTTCGCATAGTGTTCTTTTCCATTCACAAAATAATTGTGGATCACGGTATGAAATGCTGCCTGCACTTGGCCCACGTTACCGGCAAACTCTATTACCGTGCGACCGTTGGATACTTCGACTGACTGGAATCCATGCGATTCGAGCCAAGATGTAACGATCTGAACGTCCTGGTCCGACGGACCGAATTGCTTCCCGAACTCAACTGGCGTGAGCCACTCGTGAAAGTTAGGCGAAGATTTATCCAATTGTTCAGCCATTAACTTTTGGAGAGCAGCTTCTTGCTCCGGGCTGCGTTTGAGCCCGAGCATGATCGTTTCCAGCATCTGGTTCGCCGGCGCTGGCCCGCGGTCAAATTCCGGCCGCGCGAGCGGATAGGTGTTGCCTTTCAAAATCGTTAGCTTGCTTTCGTCCACCGCTTGCGTGATGCGCGGTTGCGCCTCGCTGGTTTGCGCGAAGCCTTGCAGCGCCGGGATCGAAAGGAGAGTAAGGAGCGCAGTGCACTGGATAGCAAATAGTTTTTTTGTTGTCATTGGCTCGGTTAGTTCAGATGCAAGATACGTCCATTTGGGATGCCGGACGTTTGTGAACAAGAAATCGATTCAGCATAGCGACAAATTGTGAAAAGTGTCAACCTATCCAACTGAACAGGCGTTAACTCAGCGCATACATAACCAAAGACTTATCCCGCTTCAAGAAAAGACAATCTTTTTACAAACGGAGTCGCCGCCCGTGCTAGTGCGAAGCCCGAATCTTTGCGGCCAGGTTCCGCGCGCGCTGGCGTGCTATGTCGATGAATTTATCGTCGCCTGCCACCTGGTCGAGCGCTGCCAATAGCCGCTCGGGCTCCGGAAAGAGCTTGTTGTTGTAATCCTGCTCGATTTGCTGCAGGACATCGTTCACGCCCAACCTGTCGTAGCGCATGGTGCGTTCCAGATCAGAGAGGTCGGTGGCCTGCCGCGCCAACCCCTCAAAGATGGCCATCAATTGGCCGGCGAAATCGTCGAGCGTATAGTTGAACTTCACTTCGTGCGTCTCACTGCCCTTATCGTAGCGGAAAGTTTTTTCGCCCAGATTCGCAATGCGCCGGTGGATGTCCAAATCGACGCCCTGAAAATTATGTAATTTTGCAGCTAGCGCAAAAATCCTTTCAGCGAGCGAAGGGTTCACTCCAAAAGGTTGAGGATTGGGTTCTTCATCGAGCTGACGAATGTCGAAGGTGCCGTGCCCGCTCTGGTTCAGCTTGATTTCGGCGAACTCGGGATAACTCGATTTAAAAATCTTTCGGTAAGTAATCGTAGCACTGTCGGAAGAAGCGATGATTGCCGTTGCGTTGACTTCAACTGTCGGATTGCGCGCGAAAAGAGGAGCCGTCAATCCGAACGCACCAACAAGAAGCGCAAAGAAGAGTCCACAAGCACACACTACAATCCGATCGTGGGGAACTCGAATCATCGCCAACGATGCTATCACGGTTGAAAGACGTGGGCGGCGCGGACCTGGTTACGCGAACGGACTTGTGCGGCACGAATCTTTGCCGGCGACGCGACTGCGCCAGGCGTCACGGCCATGGCAACTTCCATGCGCTGGTGTGCTCTGGCAAGATGCGCATGGCACAGCGCCACGGCCAGCGCATCGGCGGCATCCGCGGGTTCCGGAATTTCCTTCAGGCCCAGCGCCGAAGTCACCATCTGTTGGATGTGCTGTTTGGACGCAGCGCCATATCCCGCTACGCTGCATTTCACTTCCCGAGGCGAATAGCTATGTGCGGGAACGGAAGCTTGTGCCGCAGCCAGAAGCACCACGCCGCGAACTTCAGCCAGCTTCAGCGCAGTCTTGATATTTAGCGCAGTGAAGACAGATTCCACCGCTACTGCGTCTGGTGTGAACTCAGCAATCAGTTGCGTTATCAGCAAGTGGATTTCGTACAAGCGCGCGGCCAGGGTTGCGCGTGCGGGAAGTTTGAAGGAACCGAAATGTATCAGACTTGCCGTCGAGCCCACGGACTCGATGATGCCGTAGCCGGTTGCACCAGCGAGCGCCGGATCCACACCGAGAACACGCAACCCGTGCGTGATCGCTTTCCATTTAGGAATAGGAGTTGAACGCATGGTGGCCCGCACAAGTGTACGTGCGGGCCTAAAATGAAGGCTAGTGTTTTTTCGTGCTGCGCGACGCGAAGGGAACTAGCTGGCTACAGCAGCCTGGATTTCGTTCTCGTCGATGTCGAAGTTCGCGTAAACGTGCTGCACGTCGTCGTGGTCTTCCAACGCTTCCATCATGCGAACCATCTGCTGCGCTTGCGCGCCGGTTAGCTTCACGTAATTTTTCGGCACAAAACCAACCTCTGCCGAGGAAGGCTTGATTCCTGCAGCAGTCAGAGCTTCGCGGACTTTTTCCATCGCTTCCGGCGGAGTAGTCACTTCCCAAGCTGCGCCATCGTCGCGCAAGTCTTCAGCGCCAGCGTCCAACACGATGCCCATCATTTTGTCTTCGTCCGCCGCTTCTTTCGGCACCACGATGTCGCCCTTGCGCTCGAACATCCAGCCAACCGCGCCGGTTTCTGCCATGTTCCCGCCGTTTTTCGAAAGCATATGGCGAATTTCGCTAACAATGCGATTTCGGTTGCTGGTCACCACTTGAACCAGCAGGCCCACGCCGCCCGGGCCGTAACCCTCGAACGTCACTTCATCCAGAGTCTCGCCTTCCAGATTGCCGGCGCCGCGCTGAATCGCGCGCTCGATATTGTCGTTGGGCATGTTTTCGCCCTTGGCCGTCAGAATAGCTGTGCGCAAGCGCGGATTGGTATCCGGATCAGCTCCGCCGGTACGCGCGGCGATCGTCAATTCCCGGATTATCTTGGTAAAAACCTTGCCACGGCGGGCATCCGTAGCAGCCTTCTTATGTTTGATTGTGGCCCACTTTGAATGTCCAGACATGGATGAACCTTTTACAGGAAGTATGGCAGGAGCAGCAGTAGCTCTTGCCGCGACAGTGTAGCAGCAGCCCCGAAAACAGGCAAGCGAACCACCACGTAGACCTCGTAGACTCCTTGCAGACCCTATCGTATTCTATTGCTTTCAGTCCCCAACAGCCGACTCGAGTCAGATTGGATACCACGACGTGACTGCATCGCGTAATTATTTCCTAACGACGGATCGTCTCGCGTTTAGTCATTGGCAACCGCACGACTTGCCTTTGGCAACAAAACTCTGGGGCGATCCGAAAGTGTCCTCTTTAATCGGGGGCCTTTTCACACCAGAGGGCGTGATCGCGCGGCTCAAGAGAGAAATCGGATGCGTGTTCGCCTACAAGATACAATACTGGCCCATCTTCTTGCTTTCCGATGGCCAGCTTGCTGGTTGCGCAGGGTGGCGACCATACAAGAATGAAGACACAATTCTCGAGATGGGTGTGCATCTGCGTCCCGAATATTGGGGCCAGGGTTTAGTGCAAGAAGCTGGACGCGCCGTTATCATCGTCGCTTTTGAAACCCTAGGAGTTAAATCTCTCTTTGCCGGACACCACCCGGCGAATACAGCGTCGCGTCGATTAATCGAAAAACTCGGATTTCTTTTTACCCACGAAGAATTTTATCCGCTCACCGGTCTGAACCATCCTTCCTACTTGCTGGCGAATCCCGGCATCTCACGCGAGGTCGGTTAGACTGTTCTCGGGTTCGAGGAGCTTTCCAACCTATGCCTATCCGAACCGTATTGCAGCTTGGCGATCCGAGACTTCGGGAAGTCGCGTTACCAGTTGCTGAGCCCTCCGGTCCCGGGCTTATAGATCTGGTAAGCGACCTTGCTGACACACTGGCCCACTGGCGTTCGACCACTGGTTATGGACGCGGCATCGCCGCTCCTCAACTCGGCGTGCGCCAACGCGTGATCTTCCTCCAATTGCCCGGAGAAAAACCGTGGCCGCTAGTAAATCCTGAAATCGTCGCCGGCAGTGAGGAAAAGATTGTTGTTTGGGACGCGTGTCTCAGCTTCCTGTCTATCTTCATGCAGGTCGAACGGCATCGAGTGATCACCATCCGTTATCAGGACCTGGCAGGCAAGAACCATGAGTTCCGCGCTGACGATGATCGCAACCTTTCCGAACTGCTGCAGCACGAAATCGATCACCTCGACGGCATTCTCGCCGTCGACCGCGTTACCGACACCAAGACCATCTGCACGCGCGAAGAATTCGAAAAGCGCTACCGAGCGGGGAGTCCCTACGCGGCTGCTTCAGCTCCAATGTGAACTCTAGGACAGAACCGGAACTCTCAGTGGGCGGAATGAGAAGCTTACCGAGTCGAAAATCAGTTAGCTGGCTTGGTAGCGAGGCGGCAGCACGTCGTCACGCCGCAGCGCAAAGTCATCGAAGGTCGCTGCGTATCCGTGCCATCCGGGTTCGTCCACTTCTTCTGCGCGGATAATGTGGGCTGCCGTGCACATCTGTACGCTTCCTTGGCCTTGGGGACGTTCAACTAGCGCGACTTCCAGCTCAATGGCTGTTCCTGGCTCAAATTTCCGTGGAGCCAGAAAATAAATCCCGCTGGAACTGATATTTCGGGTTACGAGCGTGACTGGAACGGGTTCCTCCATTCCTGCCACTCGAATCAAGCGAAGCGGCAGCGAAAGAGAAGCACGTGGCGCTCGACGGCGTTCCGTGGCTACCCCGATGGCGTGCGTTGGAATACGAGCGAAGCGGCGCGGCCCAGGTTTACCTAACGCGGGTACCGACGTCGTTAAAGGCTGAGCTTCAACAATGCGTAGCGGCGTTGCTGCTAACTGCTGTCTGTTCCTTTGCGGAGCAGCCCCCATAGCAGTCTCCCCCCGAGCGTTACTGAACCCACCCCATGTGGAATCCGAATATGCGCGTCCTCTATTATGCCGTCAACGGGGGTACAGGCGAAAGTGTCTTATGATGTAACCCTCTCTGGGCAAGGAGCTTGGGTCGTCTGAAACTGATTTTACCAAAACAGGCGAAAGCTCATTTCAATTTGGACGCAAGAAACGGATAGCGATTCGAAATGGGATTCGATAATTTTGAATTCGGAATTTGGGTTTAGAAATTACGCCTACTACAAATGAAGAAGAAACGCATGCACCAACATATCGAACGCCCGAGAGCTGAAGCGTATTGGCAAGCTGTACAATCACGCGATCGTGGCGCGGATGGCGCTTTCGTTTACGCCGTGCGTTCCACGGGAATTTATTGCCGCCCCTCGTGCCCTTCACGCAAACCACGACGCGAGCAAGTGGTCTTCTTTCCCTTACCCGAAGCTGCTGAACAAAAAGGATTTCGAGCGTGTCAGCGCTGCCGGCCGCGTGCTGCGCAGCTTCACGATCCTCGCGCCGAGGCTGTAGCGCACGTCTGTCGCCGGATTGATTCTCAGATCCGAACTGAATCTGACGACGATAGCGAAAAAAAAATGACTCTCCGCGCTCTGGGGGCGAGTGTGGGGTTGGGTCCACATCAACTCGAACGCGCTTTCCGTCGCGTAATGGGTATCACACCGCGGCAATACGCTGATGCGCAGCGAATGCGACGATTGAAATCCAGCTTGAAAAAAGGAGATGACGTGACTACCGCACTTTACGACGCAGGATATAGCTCCAGCAGCCGTTTATACGAGCGCTCACCCTCGCAACTTGGCATGACGCCTGCCACTTATCGACAGGGAGGCGTCGGGATGCAAATTCACTACACCATTGTTGATTCGCCGATGGGACGTCTGCTGGTGGGCGCCACGGACCGCGGAATCAGCGCGCTCTATCTTGGAGAAAAGGATGCCGGGCTGGAATCCGCGCTGCGAAAGGAATATCCCCGTGCGGAAATTGACAGTGATAGCGCTGGATCGAAGAATCTTGGGGGTTGGGTGAGCAAAATTCTGGCGCATCTTCGAGGCAAAGAACCGCACCTGGATTTGCCCACCGACGTGCAAGCCACCGCATTCCGCCGGCGTGTCTGGGAAGAGCTGAAGCGAATTCCTTATGGGGCCACTCGCACGTACTCGGAGATTGCGCGAGCCATTGGCCGTCCCAACGCGATCCGTGCGGTGGCGAGTGCTTGTGCTACGAATCCTGTTTCAGTCGTCGTTCCCTGCCATCGCGTGGTGCGAAAGGACGGAAACCTTGCCGGATATCGCTGGGGGCTTGAGCGCAAGCGTTCATTGCTCGAACACGAATCAATAGGCCTGGGGACGAAGACGGCCAAAAGCGCGAAGGCTTTGACGCTGTAAGGGTTCTTTGTTGCGTCGAGAATTAACCCTGAGGGTGAGATTTTTCAGTATTCTTTGGCCAATGAGGCTTGAACTCGGATTCGCTGATCGAAGGATTGCGAACCATCTTCGAGTAGCGCACGGTGAAATAATCGCCTGAACCTGTTTCGTAGAATTGTTGCTGAACCGGGAGCCACGACGATTCATCGAACCAAATTTGGATTTTCGAAATCTGATTGCGGACTTCGCTGGACTTCGGCGTTAATTCCAGTTCAACGGTTTTTTTGTCATCCAACGTCGGTTCGCCCAGAAGTGTGATGAGATAGCTTTTCTGAAGTTCTTTTCCGGACGTGCCGAAGCCGAGCAGCAGAAACTGATCAACCATTGTGCGATTCTTGCCCAGGTTGTATTCCTCCACGCGATTTAGGCCCGGGGTATATACATAAAGATTGTCACCGGTTCGCAGCACGGTGCGCGCGTCAGGGGCCTTCATTTGCAGCAGCATTTTGTCGCCGCGTACAAGCAAACTGCCGGTTTCGGTGGAATGGTCATTCACTACCACGGTGACCTTCGTGCGTTCCACATCCGCCGACAAGCTGCGGAAGGTCTTGGCTTGCATGTCGAGCTGATGTAACACCGATTCCAGCGTCCATGGCCCATGGTTCTGAGCCCAAGCCTCTGTGCACACCATGCCAATGGCTAGTAAAGCGAGCGCGATAATCCTGATTCGATTAGCCTTCAAAGGTCCCCCACGGCTCCCCGTTTTCCCCGCAAAACCGCGTCATAATAACACATTGATTTAGATGCGCCCGCAATTGGAGAAGTTCCGCTGTTCAAAGATGATGCGGCGGGTCGGTTACCTGAAATCTGGCTGAACGGTGATGTCGTAATAGGCGATCGAGCCGTCGCCGGCGCGAACCGGGTCAATGCGCTTCACTTGGAAGGTGCGCTCTTTCAGATCACCGACTGTGCGGCTCAGGATATCGTGAGTTTCGCGCTCCAGCTCGGGAGTGGGCTCTTTGGCGCGCTTCTGCGGTTGCAGCATTGTGGCGTCCAGGCGGTAGGTGCGTGTTTGAGTGTCGCTGTCTTCTGAAAGTAGCTGAACGTCAGAACTGGCCTGGGCAGTCGTTTGCGGCTGGTCGTGAAACAGGTTGCGCGGTGTGAGCAGAACAAAAAGAACGATGGCGATGACCATCAAGTCGTAAGGCCAACTTCCGCGCTCGAAGGACCAAAAAATCGTCCGGACCATTCCTCGCCACACTCTGCGCATGTTAGTGAACGGTGGCGCCGTCCACAACCTGACCGTCGCGCATGTGCAGCACGCGATTTCCATAGGCGGCGGCATCGGGGTTATGGGTAATCATCACGATGGTCTGTCCCAAGTCCTTGTTCAGTTCGCGCAGCAGACTCAGCACGGCGTCTGAACTTTTGGTGTCGAGATTGCCGGTGGGTTCATCCGCTAGAACAATCTTCGGCTCGCTGACGATTGCGCGAGCGAGCGCCACGCGCTGCTGCTCTCCACCGGAAAGTTCGGACGGCCTGTGCGTTAGCCGCTCGGTGAGGCCCAGAAGTTTGGCGACCACTTCAAAGCGATGTGGATCGAAGCCGTTCCCGTGAATGTGTTGGGCGAGGGCGATATTGTGGTAAGCGTCGAGCGTAGGCAGAAGATTAAATTTTTGGAAGACGAATCCAACTTTGTGGCGCCGCAAGAGGGTGCGTGCGGCATCGGTCATTGTCGTCAGGTCGTTGCCATCTAGAAGGACCCGCCCACGAGTGGCCTGCGCCAAACCGCCGATTACGTGCAGCATGGTGGACTTGCCGCAGCCGGAAGGACCCATAATGGAGACAAATTCCCCGGGATAAACTTCCATGTTGACGCCGCGGAGAGCAGGAACTTCTACCTTGCCCGAACGATAAACTTTCCACAAATCTTCCGTTTTGAGGATTGGTTCCAACGCTCGCTCCCGTGCGAGTGGCCATACTTCTGGGGACGCAAATATTCTAGTCGCGTTCGCCATTTCTTCCTAGTAAGTATGTCGGTTTGGCGAATTTCATCTGTGGGGGAGGGCTTATTCGTAAGCGAGAGCTTCTACAGGGTCTTTGCGGCTGGCGATCCAGGCAGGGTAGGAGGCCCCTAGAAGTCCGCCTGCGACAGCAATCAACGCAGCGCGAACAATCCAACCGTATGTCATCTGGATCGGCAACGACGGGTGGAGATTGTGGATAGACGCGCGCAGGGCAAAGCTCAAACCGATCCCGACAGCCGACCCCACCAGACAGAGAAGGGTTGTCTCACTGAGAATGACTCTTACGATGTAACTCTTGGAGGCTCCCAGTGACTTCAACACGCCGATTTCGCGCGTGCGCTCGATGACGGTGGTATACATCGACAAGAAAGTGACCAAGAAGCCGACAACGACGGCAATACTAATCATGACGTTTATGAAGGTGCCTAGATAAGGCACGTTCGATGAAGTCATCAATGCCATAAGGTCTTTAGGCTGGCGGACTTCGTACCCCGGCAGAAGTTGTTTGACTTCCTCTGCCACCGCGGCTGCATGGTTGGAGCGATCGGCTTTAATCAAGAATATTGACGCCTTGTCATGCGCTCCAGCCATTTCCTGCAGTGTGGGTAGGAGAACAAATAGCCTGGCGGACTTGCCGTGCTCGACGATTCCAACGACATGGAAATCGTGGGCGAGGATGTGCAACGTCTGGCCTACCTTTATGTTCTTACCCTTGGAGTAAATGTCGTCCACCAAAATGTCATTGGGATCTTTAAGATCTCGGCCTGCGTAAAAGGCAAATCCGCCGGATACCGCGCGGAAACTTTCCGGGTCAATCCCGAAAATGTTTTCCAACGCGGCGACCGAATTAAGCGAAATTAGCACGGGAGAAACGGCTTGGACATAGGGGAGCCGCTGCAACTTGTCCGCAATGCTGATCGGCATAGGCGCGCCGCCAAAGTTCATGAACAAAGAGGAGGAAGGTGGCTGGACCATGACGTCTGCTCCAATGCCTTCGGTACGCTTGGCATAATCCTGTAGCAATCCAGTGGTTAGACCGACGACCATGATTACCATGGTTACTTCGACCGCTACGGCGATGGCTGTAAGCAAAGTACGGAGAGGCCGGTGCAGCACGTTTTGCACGATCATGTAGCGGATCATGGCTTTGGCGCCTCCGTAGGAGATTCGTCCGGATGTATCAATTGAGTTCCCGGGGGTTGCGGGAGCACAAAGCGATCGGCGGGTATGGGCTCGTTTACAGTGAGCTTTTTAATTTCCATCTCGAGTTGATAATCATCACTGGGGCGGCTGATCACGATTTGGTGCGGATAAGCCATAGTGGCCGTCGCCGAGTCCGCGGATGTTGTCGTGGAGGCCGCTTGCCCGGAGTTTGATGGCGCAGTAGCCGCGAGCCAGTTCGAGTAGTGAACGTCGGAAGCCACTTTTCCGCCGGAAACGAAATTCTCCACTCTAACTATCTGCAGGTTGGTGCGGTCGAACCAGATTTTGCGCGATATCTCCCAGTCCGATGAACCCGTCGCGCTTTCTTTTGTTGCGTCCTCTCCGGATGCGGCGCGGATCGCGGTCAAAATGTAAAAGTGACCGGCGCCGTCGCTAGCTTCCTCGAACAAGACGGGCGCTCCGGCTGGAATCGGCTCCCACAGCAGGGCGTCAACCAGATGTTGCGGACGAAGATTTTCGATGGGCTTGGATGCTTGCCGCGTCAAATTGTCCGGGCCTTCGATAAATTCGTTCTTCGACGGAATGTATATATCAAATTTTTCGCCATTGCTGACCATGTCAAAAATATTCTTGGCTACTACCGGAGCCTGTCCTATCACGCGCATGTTGGCAGGCTTGGCAGCCAAGATGAATCCGTTGACCTCGTGATATTGCTCGATCACTCCTGAGTAAGCGGAACCCGCGGTCAGCTTCATGCTGACCCCGGCATTCAGAGAGGTGATGGATTGAGCCTGCTGATTATAGCGCCCAAGGAGGTCATCCTGGCTTGCGGTGAGGAGCTTGACGGGTGCATTGGCTGGCTTGACCACGGTCTTATGGCTGACGGCGCAACCGCAAATCAGCGTGGCTAGCGACGTGACTGCTATCCCGAGAGCGAGTCTAGAGACTATCTGTCTGGTGCGGTGCCTGAGAAATTGGAGAGCCAATTTAGCGGGATCCTTGGGCGGAGCGGACAAAACTGGAAAATCGGTTGGGCTCCATCAGCCGGGGATGCGAGGAGGAAAAAATCAAAAAATGCGCGCGAGTCCTAAAATCGTAATATGTCTTCGGACCCCGGTTAGACTGGTACGCTTTCCTTTGTTTTCTTGAAGTTACAACGAATTCTGTTTGTAGGTGAGAACCGCTTAGAAGTGCTCTGACCACTTTGTGAAAACCGCCCAAAACAGGTGCTGAAATTGGAGAGGCAAGGATGAGTTGCGCGAGTTCCTTTGACGGTAGGTGGGAGAGCTTCCGCGCGCAAAGGACCGAAAACCGATCATTCGAGAGCAGCGGAGTCTGCCGACCGAGGGGCTTCTTTCCCTTTTGGCGGCGGGCGCGAAAATATTTCAAATTAGCCACGGGGAACGCTAGCATGCGCTTGGAGGAAATTCAAGGATGTGTGCGCTGTGCACCGGTTAGTACTACGATGCGGTCAACTTCGTTTTGGGATCGAGCGATGAGTATTCGAGACTGCTCGGGACGGCGGTCACTTGCCGCGTAGCAACAGGATTACGTCGAGTAGGACCAGGACGGCCACGACGACTTCCAGGGCGAACATGCGGCGCTCGTTGAATTGAGCGACCATGAATTCGTAGAGCTCGCCTGCCGTTTTTAATTTTTCGGCGACCAGAGTCTTATAATCGTTAACTCCGATTTTTGCCGAGCTGACGCCGTAGACCCGCGCGTAGTACGTGTCGCTGATGAATTTCACCGCGTATTCAGTTCGTTCCGCGAGATCCATGATGTCCAGGCGGATTCGATTCAAACGGCCGGCGCGTCGAGCTAATCGCCAGCGAGACCAAAAGCTTTCGTGCCCTTCGAGCGAGCTATAGACGTTAGAGAGCAAGTTGCTGAGCAGCTCGTCGTAGTAACGAAACTCCAGCAATTGGGTGTTGGCGTATTCCAGAAGATCGATCACGGCGGGCGTAGCTTCGGGTTTGTCATACACAAGGGCGGCCGCCCAGCCTACTACAACCAGGTCGTTGGGATAGTAAGACAACGCGGAGCGCACAATCTCTTCGCGCTCGGAAGCCGATAGCGGAACGAGTTCGCCGCGGACGAGTTGCGTGATCAGATCGGCGTGACATTGGAGCATTTCGGCGGCGGTGGCCGAGCGGCCGTCCGTGTTCTGCGCCGATTCAATGTCGATGACCAGGTAATCTTCATCCAGCCATTTTGGTGACGGCTTAATCAGGCAAGGGCGACAACGATCCAAGCGGCTCCGCAACAATTGTTCCTCGGCTTCCTCCACTTCCGGCGCGTTCATCCAGCGGTAGGATTGCGGGGACAGAGCCTCGAAGTCACAATCGAAGCCAGTGGTCAGTTCAACGCTTACGACGCCGAACCAGTAATACTTGATTCGAGCGTCCAGTTTCTCGCCGGTAGGAAGTGCAACGGGACCCGCCGATTCAACAATCGGGGCACTCTGCGCCTGGGCATATTCCGGGCTGCGGTGACTGAAGCTCTGCGGGCGCGGAGCGGCTTCCGGACCGAGAATACCGCGCAAACTTTCCATGTCAATCGCTTCGGCAACGTCATAGAAGCTAAGGATCCGAAAGTAGCCTTGCACAATCATGGGCGGGACGCGGCGCTCCCAAAGCAGTTTGCGAAATTAGGAGTGACCATCGTACACCACGTCACACAGTACACGAACCTCGCAAGGCAACTTGTTAGATTAGAAAATTCGGTAGTGCGGCTCTTTTTTATTTTTACTGAGACGCATTGTGTTTGTTTGACGGAATTTGCGCACGGTCTGCCAACAAGCTTGTAACGATGTTGCGACAGATTCTTAATCGCCGGAGTCTTGTAATATCGAATGTTGGCGACGATCAATAAACGGCGGTAAGAGAGCGATGCGGTATCGAGCACTTGGGCGGCTGGCAGGTTTCGGATATTAGCTTTGGAGCATGGGCGATCGGTGGCTCCTGGGGAAAAGTATCGGACGAAGAGTCTTTGGCCACGCTGCATAAAGCGGTGGAATGCGGTGTGAATTTCATAGACACGGCGGACGTTTACGGCGATGGGCGAAGCGAAAGTCTAATCGCCAAATTCAAGAAGGAGCGCAACTCTTGCGTTTGCGCTCGCGCGAGGACCTCGCTGCTTTAACGGAATATCACACGCGACGCGACAAAGAATACCTCGGGGTCCAGCGTGGTTGCCTTGATAACCGTTTAGACGAAATTTTGGCCATCACCCGGCACTTACAAGGGGGCGACATTAGAGAGCAGAAGTAAAGATGCGGGCCGAAGGCCCGGCGCTACATTTTCACCTTAAGGCTTTACTCCTCGTGGGTGATTATGGTGGGGCGGACGGCAGGTTCGGGGCCGCCTAGCGAGATCAAGAGGCGGCGTAGTTTTGCGCGGTCTTCGAGGTTAATACCCATCATTTCGAAGCCGGCTTGTTGGGAGCGGACGAAGCGCACAATTGCTTGCATGCTGATGGAGCGGAGGCCGGCGGGAATTTTTAGGGTGGCCTCGGTGCCGACTGGAATTTGAATGTCGCCGCTGAGCAAGCCGCCGTCGAGACTGAGCACGCTAATTGCGGAAGTGAATTTTCCGCGCGCGGAGGTGATGGTAGCGGGAACAGCGCGCGGCAGGCGCACTCGGCGATAGCGGCGATGGCGCACGAAATCTCTTTCCGGGATGGGATCGAGCGGGGCAAGAGCGATTACTTTCGTGTCCAGGCCTGAATTCGGGAGAAAGGCCTGCATCCATTCGGCGTCAAGTTTCATTAAAGCTTGGGCGGCGGCCATGCGGATCTCGTCGGGATAAGCCCAGCCAAAAGTCTTGCTCGATTCGACAAAGCGGCGCAGGTGGCCGGCGGCTGCGGGAGCGCGCATGCGGCCGAGCGCTTCGATGGCTTTCACGCGGAGATACTCAGAGCCTTGGGCCAGGAGTTCGCCTTCAGCGATACGGAGGAGTTTCGGCGCGGTTTCCGTGTCGCCACACATTCCGATTTCGTCGAGGGCGAGGGGAACGATTAAGGGGTCAAACAATTCCAGCGATTCGGCGAGGAGTTTGCCGCGCTCGGGCGCTCCGGCGATGGAGAGCTGGCGAACGACAGCGTCGTGAAAGCTACGAACATTTTCTTTTAGGCGCGCGGGAAGCATGCCTTCGAGCGCGAGCGGATCCATGCGGCCCAGGAGTCCGACCACAGTGGCAGCTTTCGCGGGCACTTCATTCTTCAGAATTTCTTTCAAATGGCGGACGCAGGGGGAGCCGACCGCTTTTGCAAGCGCGACGATGGCTTCGCGTTCGGTGCGGCGGCCAGAGCGCGCTAGACGGACGGCCAGATATTCAGAAGCGGACTGCGGGACGCGCATCAGGACGCCGACGAGGCCTTCGGGCATTTGATCGCCGCTAAGCGCCTCTTCGACGAATTCCGGGACGCGATTATCGATGCCGACGCGCGGGCGCAGACTTTGTACCCAACTGGGACGCGATTCTTCGAGGTCGGCGAGTGAATCGAGCGACTGCTGCATGGCGCGATAGTAACGCCGCGTGGCGGATTCCTGACTGAGGCGCACGAAAGCGGCGCTCAGTAACGTTTGGAGTTCGGTATCTTTTTCGGCAGCCATCTGCTGGCCAATTTGCACCAGAGCGTCTTGCAAGCGCTGGCTGGCGGCTTTGCTGAAAAGTTCGGCGAGCTGGCCAAGTCCGATGGCGGCTTTCTTGCGAGCTTCGGAATCTTTATTGCGAACGCAAGTGGCGTACTGAAGAAGAATGTCCCCTGCAGCGTTGGCTTCGCCGCGACGTAGAAGCTCTTCCACATATTGCTGCACGTTGCGCGGCGGAATGCACCAGGCTTCGGTGGACATCAACACGTGCTTTTTGCCGGACTCGGGGACCGCGGCCCAGAACTGGCGGTCGAGAACGTCGGCATGAGACTCGATGGCGATTCCTGCATTGACCATTTTGTCTTCGCGCGAGCGCAAAAGTTTGCGGAGAGTGTTGAGCTCGCTGCCCATGCGCTCGAGCATCTGGCGCACGGCGTTGACCTGGACTTCGCCACGCTGGTAGCGGTCGATGGCGAATTTAATGGCGAGATCTTCGGCGAGACGAAGCAGCATAGCTTCGTCCACTTTTGCGGAAGGCGATTTCGCGGCAACCTGCGCCAGAGCCTGTCGCAAAGTTATTTGCGCATCTTGCGGAAGGCCAGCGAGTTTCTGCTGCAAGGAATTTTTGTCGAGCTGAGGATTTTTTGAATTTTGCGCTTCGCCGAACTGGACGAGAAGTTTGAGCAAGCTTTGAAGCTGGGCTTCTTCGAGGCGCGAAAATGCGCTGGCGGCTCCGGGAATTACAGTGGAGCTGGCTAAAACTGAAGCGGCTGCGGCGTCTTCGTTCAATCCAGCGACTGTGCCGGTACCGGGGATTACCAGGGATTCGGCGCTTCCAACGTAGGACCTCTGGTAAGGAGATCCGCCGCTTGCTTCCGTTCCCGGAGCGGCAGCGCCCCCTCCACGCGAGGCGCCTTCGGCTGCGGCGATGAGCTGAATCATTTTTTCCGGAGTGCGGAACCATTCCTGGATCATGTCGGCGTCGGCACCGAGGGTTTTTGCAGTGAGGGTGGCGGCCACACGCGCTTCGGAGAAACCGGCGTCTTCAGCGACGAAGCGAATCTCGTTCACGCGAATTCCAGAGGGAGTTTTCTTTCCGAAATGCACCTCGAGGCGTTCGGCAAGTGTGCCAGCGTTGGGGCCCGCCTCCATGAATGCTCTCACCAGATTCACAAACTCGTTCTGAGTGACACTAGAGGTGAAACCGATACTGGCCACTCCGGAACTGGTGAGTAGATTCGCGAAGCTGCGCTCGGCTGGCGAGGAATCCAAAGGCACGCCGTCGAGCAAAAGTTGAGTGCCGGAGGCGCCTAGTAGAAGGCCACCCTGTCCGGCGGCTTCCACGGCGTCCTGGAGTTCAGCCCAGGCGGAGTCGTATTGGCGGGAACAACGGGAATGCTCCAAACCATAGAGCCGGGCGTACTTAAGCAGGATATTCAGGCTGCGAATGAAAGCGCGAGCGTTCGGTATGCGGGGCTCGGTGGACACGGACGGCACATGGGGCACGGTAGACATCGGCAGTTCTACAGACAGTGTACTAGGACGATTGTCTAGGGAAATGGTACGAAGGGCCTATAGGAGTACAGGTACAGGACACCGGCCACAAGGATAGGAACTGGTTTTTGCCCGCCTCCGGGGGACGATGCCGATAGTGAGTGGGAGTAGGGCGTCGCTCAGCGCACAAATTCATTCAGAAAAGCGGCACGCCGTTATCCGAACACACTCAACGGGTTTTGACGGATTCGTCTGGCATACGAGTGGCAGTGTTGATCCAGTTCACTTCCCAAGTTTTACCGCCATCGTCTGAGAAGGATTGTTCGTCACGGTTGGAATTCGGGGAGTCAGCGGAAAAGACAAAGCGGA
>CAVSWI010000006.1:0-45186 GCA_963731535.1 uncultured Acidobacteriota bacterium
GCCGTTGGGTGCGAAATCGGTGCGTGTCTGAATCAGCGCAATCAAGAGAGCGGTTCGAATCGGGCCAATCGATGGAATCTGGCGCAACAATTTCAGCGCCGGATGCTTCCCAGCAGAGCGCGCCGCACTTCCTGACGCAAACGGTCCAGCGCATCGAACTGCTCCTAAAACATGATAAGAAAGGCGAGGATTAGTCCCCGAGATCTCTGTGAAGCAGCTAACTGATCAACTATAGCTGGAACATGTGTATCTCTGAGAGGATGAAATCAAAGTGACGGCATACTTAGGAGCGATCGATCAGGGTACGACTAGCACGCGCTTTATAGTGTTCGACCGCTCCGGGCGGATCGTTTCTGTGGCTCAGAAAGAACACGAACAGATTTTCCCGAAGCCAGGGTGGATCGAGCACGATCCGGATGAAATCTGGCGCCGTACTCAGGAAGTTATTGAAGAAGGCATGCGGGCTAAAGAGTTGCGCCCCGAAGACCTTGCCGCCATCGGAATTACCAACCAACGCGAGACTACGATCGTTTGGAATCGCAACACGGGACGGCCAGCGTGCAATGCCTTGGTCTGGCAGGACACGCGCGTGGACGATGCTGTGGCAGAATTTTCGCAGGAGGAAGGCCAGGATCGTTTTCGGCAAAAGACTGGACTGCCGCTAGCCACCTACTTTAGTGGATTGAAAATTCGCTGGATTCTCAAAAATATCCATGGCGCACAAGAAGCGGCCGAAGCCGGAGAATTGTTGTTTGGAACCGTCGATAGTTTTCTGGTGTGGAAGTTGACAGGCGGCGCAGATGATGGAATCCACGTCACCGATGTAACCAACGCAAGCCGCACCCAGCTCATGAACCTGAAGACTCTTGATTGGGACGCGGAGATGTTGGAGGTCTATGGCATTCCGGAAAAAATGCTTCCTGAAATCAGATCGAGCAGCGAAATATACGGAGCGGCGAGGCTCGATTCGATCCGAAATGTTTCCATCGCCGGACTTCTTGGCGATCAGCAGGCGGCGCTCGTTGGCCAGACGTGTTTCAACGCAGGTGAAGCAAAGAACACTTATGGCACCGGCTGCTTCATGCTCGAAAATACCGGAACGGAGGCCGTTCATTCCAAGTCTGGATTGCTCACCACCGTGGCCTACAAACTTGGCCACCGGCCTGCGCATTATGCTCTAGAGGGCAGCATCGCCTATACCGGTGCACTCGTTCACTGGCTTCGGGATAACCTCGGACTGATTCAAAAAAGCTCGGACATCGAATCGCTGGCACGAACAGTTCGAGACAATGGAGGGGTCTACTTTGTCCCAGCGTTTTCCGGGCTCTATGCGCCATATTGGAAAAGCAATGCAAGAGGGGTGATTGCCGGCTTGACTCGCTTCGCAAACAAGAGTCATCTGGCACGCGCAGTCTTGGAGGCCACGGCATTTCAAACACGTGAAGTGGTGGAGGCCATGGAGAAGGATTCACGGATTCGCCTGAAAGTTCTGCGAACAGATGGCGGAATGGTCGGGAACGATCTTCTGATGCAATTTCAATCGGACATTCTGAATCTTCCCGTGGTCTGTCCGGTCATCAAAGAAACTACAGCGTTGGGAGCGGCTTACGCTGCGGGCCTCGCCGTCGGCTACTATCGGGACACCGACGATCTCCGCGCGAATTGGGCCGTCGAACGCACATGGACACCTAATATGGATGAAGAAGTGCGTGAGAGACTCTACAAAACCTGGAAGAAGGCGGTAACGCGTTCCTTCGACTGGATCGAGTAAGTCGGAAAGTTGCACTTATTCCAAGCGATATACAGAGAACATGCCCTTACCCGTGTAGCACCAGCAATTAGGACCTCGGAAGAAGCCGGCTGAAGATTTTCCAATACGAAATGGGCGCCACGCGTTCGAGGAATGCCAGGAATTTTGCGTCGTTGCCGACCAGGACACGAGGCGAGCGGCGTTCGATGGCCTTCACAATAATTTCGCCGGCGGCTTCGGGCGGCATCCGCAGCGCCTTTTTCGCGATGGCTTTGCGCTTCGCGACTTCTTCCGGAGGCATGCCCTGGGGCACTCGAGCGTTATCTGCAATGGAAGTTGCGATGCCGCCCGGGTGAACGACGGTAACCCCGACTTTCGAACCTGCGAGTTCGTGCCGCAGAGTATTCGAAAACCCACGCACGGCGAATTTGCTTGCCGAGTAGGCGGTTTGCCCGGGCGGCGAGATCATCCCGTAAATGCTCGAAAGATTCACCAGACGTGCGTCATCGCTTTTTTGCATCAGAGGGAGAAACGCTCGCGTCATGCGCACCACTCCCCAGAAATTAATTTCGAACAGCCACTCGAAGTCTTCTTCGGAGACTGCTTCGAAGGTGCCGCCGATGGCGACGCCGGCATTGTTAACGAGAATGTCCACCCCGGGATGCGCAGCGACTACAGCTTGCGGAAACGCTGCCACGGCACGACGGTCTGCAACATCAAGGTGATGTTGGGTAATGCGCAGGGCAGTTGTCGGCGGGGTCGCGTTTGCCGGATGCGTTTGAGCGGATTGCGCCATACGAGCCGTTTCTGAAAGCCCCGCGTCATTCACGTCAGCTAGTGCGAGGTTGCAGCCACGGCGAGCGAGCGAAACGGCGATGGCGCGACCGATGCCGCTCGCGGCGCCAGTGATCACCGCCGTGCGGTTCTCAAGTCTCATGGCATTGGTCATAATCTCGCAGGCGCAAGCGCGGGCTCATTGTCACAATCTCTCGCGGCGCGATGACTCTGCTCCAGGTTGCGTCTAAGTCGCGGAGGCTTGCACATGGCCACGCTGGGTGGCTAGATATTCTAAAATTGCATGGCTTGCCACGCCAGGCTGGTCGGTCTCGAAAATGTGGCTGGCTCGAGGAATCATCACCAGCTTGGCGCCAGGAATACGTTCAGCGATTAGCCGGCCATTTGCGGGTGGAATGAGCGTGTCGGTCTCGCCGTGAATGACCATCGTTGGAGCGGTTATTTGCGCAATGCGGCTGTAGGCCTCCCAAGCGATGATGCCTTGTAGTTGACTTATGTATCCTTGTGCAGTCGGATACCACTTCATGCGGATGGCCATGTCTTCGTCGATTCGCTCGCGCGGCGTACCTGGGTCGTAGATGAACGGGATGATGGCCTCCTTTGCTTCTTCCGGGGTCATACCTTGGCGCATTAAAATTTCAAGCACTTCGGGTTCGGCCTGCACCGCATGGGGGCCGCCTGCAGCAGTACAGCCCAAAATCAGCGAACGCACGCGTTTCGGATATTGCAGGGCGAATTCCTGCGCAATCATGCCTCCCATCGAAACGCCGAATACGTGCGCGCTCCAGGCGCCCGCAGCATCGAGGACGGCTGCTGCGTCAGAGGCCATCAATTCGATGGAATAAACGCCAGGGGGTACCTCGCTTTGTCCCACGCCGCGGTTGTCCAGAGCAATAGTGCGATAGGTTTGAGCAAGAAGTGGACGGATGCGATGCCACATGTACGACGGATAGCTCAGACCCTCGATGAGCAGCAGAGGTTCGCCAGAGCCTCGTTCATCCCAATAAATTTTGGTGCCCTGATTCTCAACAAACGGCATCGATCCTCCCATGGTTCAAAATAGTAGACCGCGGGCGTGGGAAAAACCATTGAAAATCAGATAGTGACCAACAGATGAATGTTACTAACGCGGGTGCCATTGTATATAATCCGCCTCACCATGCCAAACCAAGAAACGCAGTACGAGGTAGCCGATCGGATCGCGACGATTATGCTGAACCGGCCCGATAAACTGAATGCCTGGACAGCGACAATGGAGCACGAAGTGCGCGCCGCAATGGCAGCGGCGGAGGACGATGAAAATGTCCGTGTGATCATTTTGACCGGCGCGGGACGCGGATTCTGTGCGGGCGCGGACCTCTCTCTCTTGAGCACCATCTCGGAAAAAGGAATCGACGCTGCGCAACGGGCGCGGGCCACGCAGCGTGACGGCGGGATCAGCGAAGGTACCCGAGCCGATTTCAAGAGGAAATATTCGTATTTCCCGGCGCTCAGCAAGCCGGTGATTGCCGCCATCAACGGGCCGGTGGTGGGACTGGGTTTGGTGATTACTTTATATTGCGATTTACGTTTTGCTTCTGATACGGCGCGCTTCAGCACGGCGTTTGCGCGGCGGGGATTGGTCGCAGAGTATGGAATGGCATGGATGTTGCCGCGTCTGGTGGGCCATGCCAACGCGCTTGACCTGCTTTTTTCCGCGAGAATGATCGACGCCGCAGAAGCATTGAGGATGGGGCTGGTGAATCAGGTTTACCCGCAGGAAACATTTGGTCGGAAGGTGCGCGAGTACGCGCTAGATTTGGCTTCCCACGTTAGCCCGCGGTCGTTGCGGGTGATCAAGCGGCAAGTGCACGACGCGATGTTCCAAACGCTCGCCGAATCGTTTGAAATCTCCGAGCGGGAAATGCTGGAGAGCCTGCAAAGCGAAGATTTCAAGGAAGGGGTGGCACACTTTGTCGAAAAGCGCCCTCCGGTCTTCACCGGGAAATAGCAGAGATCTATGAGCTTTGAACTCAGCGCCAAGGCCAAGGAACTACAACAGCGTTTGCAGCGATTCATGGCTGCCTACGTGTATCCGAACGAGCATCGATTCCATGAGGAAGTAGCGCGCGAGCGATGGAAACCAACGAAGATCGTCGAAGAACTCAAGTCAAAGGCGCGGGACGAGGGATTGTGGAATTTGTTCTTGCCGCGAGATCCAAACGGCGCGGGCTTAACGAACCTAGAGTACGCGCCGCTTTGCGAAATTATGGGCCGCAGTCATATGGCACCAGAAGTATTCAATTGTTCTGCTCCTGACACTGGAAATATGGAAGTGCTGGCGCGCTATGGAACGCCCGAGCAGAAGGAGAAATGGCTGAAGCCACTCCTGGCAGCCGAAATTCGATCCTGTTTTGCCATGACTGAGCCGGACGTGGCTTCCTCAGATGCCACCAACATCTCGGCGAGCATCGTGCGAGACGGCGAGGATTACCTAATCAACGGACGGAAATGGTGGTCCTCTGGGGCAGGCGATCCGCGGTGCAAAATCGCGATCTTTATGGGCAAGAGCGATCCCACGGCGCCGGCGCACAAACAGCAATCGATGATCCTGGTTCCGCTCGAGACGCCGGGAGTCACGATTGTCCGGCTTTTAACCGTTTTCGGCTATGACCACGCGCCGCACGGCCACGCGGAGATTAGGTTTGAGAATGTGCGTGTTCCGGCCGCGAACATGTTGCTGGGCGAAGGCCGCGGATTTGAGATTGCGCAGGGACGCCTGGGTCCCGGGCGGATTCATCACTGTATGCGGTGTATCGGCATCGCGGAACGCGCGCTGGAAACAATGTGTAAACGGGTGCAAACAAGGGTGGCCTTCGGGAAACCGCTGGCTGAGCAAGGAACCATTCGAGCAGGCATTGCCGAGTGTCGGATGGAAATTGAACAGGCGCGCCTCCTTACCTTGAAGGCGGCGCACATGATGGACACGGTCGGGAACAAAGCGGCGCGGGCCGAAATTGCCATGATCAAAGTTGTGGCGCCTAACGTCGCGTTGCGCGTACTGGATCAAGCGATTCAAGCACACGGCGGAGCGGGAGTTTCGCAAGATACTTTTCTGGCTAGCTCCTGGGCCATGGTTCGCACGTTGCGGTTAGCCGACGGACCGGATGAAGTACATGTCGAATCGATCGCGAAGTGGGAGTTGGCCAAAAATAAAAATACGGAAGGAACATTAGGGTCACACTAATTGATTTTGATAATCAACGTGCGATGTGGCGAGGAATGTTGATTGGAAGAAATCGATGGCGCCCCTCGTTATCAACGATCTGCAATCGCTGAAAGAACTGGTTGGCCAAGAGATTGGTGTCTCGGAATGGTTTTGTGTTACGTCAGAGCGCGTCGAACGCTTCGCCGAGGCCACCGGAGACCGGCAATGGATTCATCTAGACCGCGAGCGCGCAAGCAAGGAATCACCCTATGGCGGCACAATCGCTCACGGATTTCTCACGCTATCTCTGATCAGCCATTTAATGAAAGGCCTGATGGAAATACGTAGCGGCGTGCGGCTGACGGTGAATTACGGGTTGAATCGCGTGCGTTTTCCCGCCGCCGTACGGACAGATTCTAGAGTTCGGGCTCGGGTCACGCTGCTTGCTTTGAAGGAGCTTCCTGACTGTGCGGAAGCTATTTTTGCGGTGACGGTGGAGATCGACAAATCCGATAAGCCCGGATGCGTTGCGGAATGGATTGTGCGCTACTACCGATGAATGCGGATTTTCGCTAGGGTTTTGAAGGAGCCAATCGCAAGGTGAGTTAAGTGGCTAGATTTGCCCGGTCTGCGCCGTGTGTAAACAAGCGCGCAAGAGCATTCGGATTGTGTCAGGCATGGATGCAAAGCGTTGATCTTTTGTCAGGCCTTGGTGATAGCGAAAATAAATTTGCTGCACGATGACGGCCAGTTTGAAGCGCGCGAATGCAAGGTAGAAGGCAATCTGGGAAGCATCACATCCGGTTTTTTGAGAGTAGTAGTGCACGATTTCCGCGCGGGTAAGGCTCCCGGGTTCATTTGTGGGGCCCCAACGATTTTCTTGCAGTTCCTCTGGATCCGTTGCATCCGACCAATAGCCTAATGCAGTGCCCAGATCCGAAAGAGAGTCTCCGATGGTGCACATCTCCCAATCCAGCACGCCCACAATTCTCGTGATCTCGCTCGAATCGAGGACGACATTGTCATATTTGTAGTCATTGTGGATCAGAGAAACGGCGCTCATGGTTGGCGTATGTTGCTGCATCCACTGAACAATTTTCTCTACTTCGGGGTAATCGTGTGTTTTGGAACCATAGTAGCGCTCGGTCCATCCGTTGACCTGTCGTTGCAAGTACCCTTCCGGCTTACCAAGATCGGAAAGGCCCGCGGCTGCGTAATCCACACGGTGCAGGTGTATGAGATTTTCGATAAACGATGCGCTGAGCCGGCGTGCGGTTTCGGCGGGAAAATCCAAACCGGACGGGAGATGTCTGCGAAGGATGATGCCGTGAATCGGCTGCATGACGTAGAACGGAGCACCGATCACCGAAGCGTCGTCGCAATAAAGAAGTACTTCGGGAGCCGGAGCGTAGACGGAGTGAAGCTTTGAGAGCACACGAAATTCGCGGCTCATATCGTGGGCGGATCTCACCTTGCTTCCGAACGGCGGCCTCCGAAGAACCAATTCTTTGGCGTCGAGATGCAATGAGTAAGTCAAATTGGAATGGCCGCTGGGAAATTGGCGAATCGTGAGCGCACCTGTTTCGTTAGCGAAGTGATGGCGCAAGAAGAGCTCGAGCTTGTCCGCGTCCAGCTCTTCACCGGATCGAATGGTCCCTGGATGGTCCAGCAAATCGCCCATTGAAAACATCCCCTAGCGGTGAGTGAGCATTGCGGGATCGTCAAGATGCGCGTGGACATTGAAAGAACTGAGCGTAAACCGGTCAGCGGAGTAAAGGAATTCACTCCAAGAAGAATTGCGCGACATCCAGCTCACTTGCAAGGTGCTTTCTGGCGACAGTCGCAAAGCACGCTGCAGGACGACCGCGATGGGACCGCCGGAAGTAAAAATCGCTACGCGTTCGCCGCGCCCGCCGGCAGAGAGAAACTTCACGAGACCGGAATTCACTCGTGAGCAAAACTCCAACCAGGTTTCCACACCTTGCGGGCAAATCGCGCCGCGAACCCAGTCACTAATAACGGCCTCGAACAGCTTCTGGAAAGTCACACGCTGCTCCGCGTTGCCAGTGGAGGATTGAAAAGTCGCATAGAGATCCCGAATTTTCGGTTCGCTTTCGAGCAAGTGGGGCAGACTGCGTTTGAGAACAGCTTCCCCTTGATATTTATCGAATTCGGACAATACCAAAGGCTCTGGAAACTCGAGACCGGCCTTGGCGTAGGCGTCGCTCACGATTTTTAAGGTCTCTTGCTGGCGGACGCAGGGGCCGACGCACGCGCGGTCGAAAACCAAATTTCGCCGCGCCCAATATTTGCCGAGGCGGCGCGCTTGCGCTTCTCCGAGCGCTGACAGCTTGTCATAGTTCTGCTCGAGGAATGAAGCTTGCGCGTGACGGACAAGAAAGAGGATTCCCATGAATCTTTTTTGAGGAAGGTTAGACTGCCGCCTCTTCTTCCTTGCCAAACTGCGCGAAGGTTTTGCCTTGCTCTGCCAGCCGCTTCAGCAGCGGGGCAGGCCGCCAGGTTTCACCGTGTTGGCGATGGAGTTCCGAGACACGCTCGAAGACTTTTTTGAGGCCAACAGTGTCGGCATACCACATCGGACCGCCGCGATGTGCAGGAAACCCATAGCCATTCAGATAAATGATGTCGATGTCGGAAGCACGCAGCGCGTAACCTTCTTCCAGAATGCGCGCACCCTCGTTGACAAGCGCATAGATGCAGCGATCTGTGATTTCCTCGGCGGAGATTCTACGTTGCACGATTCCGGCCACGGCAACCCATTTGCGAACGAGTTCATCAACGGCGGGGTCCGGGCTTGCCCGCCGTTGGTCGTCGTATTTGTACCAACCCGCGCCGGTTTTCTGCCCGAATCGGCCGAGCTCACACAGACGGTCTTCGGCGAATGGCTGACGAATGCCGGGCACTTCCAAGTGCCGATACTCCTTGCGAATGCGCCAGCCAACATCGAGACCTGCGAGGTCGCCGACGGCTAGAGGCCCCATAGCGTTGCCGAAATCGACGAGAGCGTTGTCCACGGCTTCAATGCCCGCACCTTCTTCGACGAGGAACTGTGCTTCGCGACGGTAGGGACCAAACATGCGATTGCCGACGAAACCTCGACAGTTGCCGACGAGCACTCCCACTTTGCCGAGCGTCTTTGAGAGCTGCATGCAAGTGGCGACAACTTCCTTTGCAGTAGCTTTACCACGGACGATTTCCAGCAGCCGCATGACGTTCGCCGGGCTGAAGAAATGCGTGCCGATGACAAATTCGGGCCGAGAAGTAGAGGCAGCAATCTCGTCGATGCTCAACGTTGAAGTGTTGCTGGCAAGGATCGCGCCTGGCTGGCACACGCGATCTAGCTCCTTGAAGACTTCCTTCTTAAGAGCCATGCCTTCGAACACGGCTTCGATAACTAAATCAACGTTCGAAAAACCGTCGTAGCTAAGTGTGGGCATGATGCGGTTAAAGCGTTCCTCGGCAGTTTCCTGAGAGAAACGGCCGCGTTTGACGGAATTCGCATAGTTCGATTGGATCGTTGCCAGTCCGCGATCGAGCGCGGCTTGGTCCGCTTCTCTAAGAAGTACGGAAATACCGGCGTTAGCAAGGACCATGGCAATGCCACCGCCCATGGTGCCAGCGCCAACAACGGCGGCAGATTTTATGGGAATAGTCGTGGTTTCCTTAGGAATGTCGGGAATCTTGCTGACTTCCCGCTCGCTGAAGAAGACGTGGATGAGCGATTTCGATTGCTCGGAGAACAGGCACTCGATGAAATGCTTTTGCTCGGCCTGACAGCCTTCTTCGAATGGCATTTTTGTAGCGGCTTCGATAGCGTCGATGGCAGCAACAGGAGCCAGCAAACCGCGCTGTTTTTTGGCGACAGTTTCCCGCGCGGCGGAAAAGATCGGCGCATTGGCCGAGGCGTTGCCGAGTTTTTCGTTTCGCTCCCGAGTTTTGGGGGCCGGCTTACTCGCAACTTCGCGCGCAAATGCAACCGCTGCCGCGAGCAGATCGCCTTCGATGATGCGGTCGATGATTCCGAACTTCAGCGCTTCTTCGGCTTTGATAGGGTTGCCGGTAGTACACATTTCCAGAGCTTTTGCCACCCCTGCGAGCCTGGGAAGACGTTGGGTTCCGGCCGCGCCCGGAATAATGCCAAGTTTCACCTCTGGTTGGCCGACCTGCGCGGAAGAAACGGCCACGCGATAATGTCCGGCCATCGCCAGCTCCAAGCCGCCGCCAAAGGCGGTACCGTGAATGGCCACGATAACGGGCTTGCTGCTGTCTTCGATTTTCAAGAGCAACGGAAGCAAGCCAGCGCCGCGCGGTTTGCCCGACGTCATTTTGCCGAATTCCTTAATGTCCGCGCCGGCCACAAAAGTACGTCCGCCGCCGATCAGGACGACAGCTTTGACGCTGGCATCTTTCGCGATGCGGTCTAAGGCTTCTGAAATGCCTTGGGGAACGCCGGGGCTCAACGCGTTGACCGGCGGATTGTTGATGGTGATGATGGCGACGTCATTCTCCTTGGTGACTTGCACTAAATCATTCATGGAAAAATTCCTCTGGCTTGCGGATTTACGCGCTTTTCGCTGTGACGCCGCCGGAATCGATCACCAGGGAGGCAATGCGCTCGCGATGAAAAGTTGCGTCGCCGAATGCCGTCTCCGATCCTTTCGCTCGACGGTAATACAGGTGAACATCGTTTTCCCAGGTGAAGCCCATGCCGCCGTGAATCTGTATGCCGCGGTTGCCGACAGTGCGGCCGGCATCACTGGCATACATCTTCGCGATGGAAACGGCAGCCGCCGCATCGGGCGAGTTTTCTTCCAGCGCCCACCCCGCATAGTACACCGCCGAACGCGCGCTCTCGGTTTCCAAATACATGTCCGCGCATTGGTGCTGCACGGCCTGGAACATCCCAATAGGTTTGCCAAATTGTTTGCGAGTTTTGGCGTATTCGACCGAGATATCGAGTGTTCGCTGCATGCCACCGACTAGTTCGGCAGCCAACGCTGCAGTGGCGATGTCGAAAGCCTGCGCGAGGTTCGCTGTAGTGCCAATTTCTTCGGCCGGAGTGTCATTGAATTCTAGGGCGTAGAGCTTGCGCGTAAGATCCATGGCTCGCATGGGAGAAATTTTCAGGCCACGAGCCTTGGAATCCACCACAAAAACGCCGTTGCGCGCAATGACGATGATGAAATCGGCGACGGCGGCATCCGAGACAAAGAGTTTTTCACCAGTGAGCTTCCCATTGGCCGCGCTCAGATGGATGTCACGCGGATTCCAGCTTGCGCTCGATTCCACAATGGCCACCGTGGCGCGAACTTCTCCCCGGCAGATTGGTGCGAGATATTTGTTCTTGTGAGCCGGCGATGCTACGGCATCCAAGACAGTTCCCGCCAGCACTACCGTCGAGAAGAACGGCCCGGGCAACAGTGCGCGCCCGGCCTCTTCCATCAGGAGCATAAGTTCGACCTTGCCGAGGCCGACGCCCCCGAGGCTTTCCGGAAAAATAATGCCGGTGTAACCCTGGTCGGTGAGCTTGGACCAAAGAGCGGCGTCATATGCCGTATCCGTTTCCATCAGGCGCCGCATTTCGGTGCTAGGACATTCCCCGGCGAAAAACTTGCGCGCGCTGTCCTTCAAAAATTCCTGGCTTTCCGTCAAACCGAATTGCATAGCGTATCCCCTTAGTAGCTTCTGGGCAGTCCGAGAACGAAATGTCCAATGATGTTCCGCTGCACTTCGGAGGTCCCTGCCTCGATGGTATTTCCGCGGGTACGCAGGTAGCCGTAAGACCAAATCCCTTTATCGACGGCGCGCGGGTCACCGCCTAGCAGTTGACCGTAGGGACCGAGCAGTTCCTGCGCGATTTGTTGGAGGCGCTGGTTGAGCTCGCTCCAGAAAATCTTCTGAATCGAACCCTCTGGGCCAGGCACGCCTGTCGCGGTGATGCGGCTGAATGCTCGCATCTGGTTGAAGCGCATGATTTCAATTTCCGCGCTACACTGCGCGAGTTTCTGGCGGATGAGCGGGTCCTGGGCAGCGGGCCGACCGTTGCGTTGGACCTTGTGAGACAGTTCAATCAGACGAGTGATGGCGCGCTTAAATATGAGATGCAGACGAGCGCCGTAGGAACCTCGCTCGTACATCAGCGTGCTCACTGCCACATTCCATCCGTCATTCACTTTGCCGAGAACGTTTTCAGTTGGAACGCGAACGTCCCGAAAGAAAATCTCGTTGAATTCTGATTCACCGGTCATCTGACGCAAAGGTCGAACCTCGACCCCGGGCGACTTCATATCGACCAGGAGTACCGAAAGTCCCTTGTGTTTCGCGACGCTCGCATTCGTGCGGACCACGAGTTCGCACCAGTCGCCAATCCAACCGTAGCTGGTCCAGACCTTTTGGCCGTTAACGACGTAGAGATCGCCGTCCAACCGGGCTTCCATTTGCAAACCGGCGAGATCAGAGCCAGCGTTAGGTTCGGAAAACCCCTGGCACCAGATTTCTTCTGCGCTCAAGATTTTCGGGATGTAACGTTTCTTTTGTGCCTCGGTTCCGTACGCGATGATCGTGGGTCCGATGAGGCCTAAGCCAAGGGAGTTTGCCATCGGCGGCGCCTCGACACGAGCCATCTCTTCCCAAAATATAGCTTGTTCCATCAACGTAGCGCCGCGACCCCCGTATTCTTTGGGCCATGAAACGGCCGCCCAGCGGCCTTCTTGGAGTTTTCGCTGCCAGGCGCGAAGATAGGGGAACGATTCCTCGATGGGTTTTTCGCGCCACTCGTTCCAGTCTTTCGGGAGGTTGTTGGCCAGCCACGAGCGAAGTTCGTCGCGAAACGTCAACTCCTCTTGGGTTAAGTTTAAATCCATGACTAAGACTCCTTCAGATTGCCGGGCACCGATAAAACTGCATCTCGCTAATCAATCTGGCTCAAGCGCCGGATTTTCGTGTTGGCGACGCGGAACTCGAGCGCATGGTCTCCTGACCTCGCCAATACTTTTTCCGGATGTCTTTTTTGAGAATTTTTCCAGTGCCGGTCTTGGGTAAACTATCCAAAAATTCGAAAGAACGAGGACACTTGTAGTGTGCCAGGCGCGAACGGCAGAACTCGATGAGCTCAGACTCCGTCGCGACGGCGTTCGGCTTTAGAACCACCAGCGCTTTGGGCACTTCGCCCCACTTTTCGTCGGGAACTGGAATGACCGCGGCTTCCAGAACGGCCGAATGCGCGAGGATGGCTTTTTCAAGTTCCAGGGAGGAGATATTTTCTCCACCGCTCACGATAATGTCTTTTTTGCGGTCGACGATAAGAACGTAACCCTCTTCGTTGAATGTGGCCATGTCCCCGGTGTGGAACCATCCGCCGCGTAAAGCTTCGACGGAAGCTTCTGGTTGGCGCCAGTAACCCTCCATCACGCCATCACTACGCGCGATGATTTCGCCAATGGCTTTCCCGTCGCGCGGCACGTCGCGATCGTCGGCGTCCACTACTCGAATCTCCGTGCCGGGAAACGCGTAACCGGTCATCGCTTGGCCAACATAACGTTGCTCGCCTTCCCAGCCGAGACCTGACTTCATGGGAGAAATCGTAAGCGAGGGCGACGTTTCCGTCAGGCCGTAACCCGAAAAGCAATCGCAGCCGAGTGCTTTTTCAACCTCGCGAATAAGTGTGGGCGACGATGCAGCGCCGCCGATGACAATCCGTCGAAGCGTACTTAAATCGTAATTATGGCGCTCCGGACAGTTCACCAGGGCGGTGGCCATGATGGGAACTAGGCTGCAGGAGTGAACCTTTTCCTTTTCAATCAGTCGGAACACCTCTTTGGTCTCGAAACGCTGGATCATGACGTGCTTTCCCCCGAGTAAAGTGAGGAAATGCGCGACACCCCATCCATTCGCGTGGAAGAGGGGGATAGTGTGAAGTTCGACGGCTCCGTTTTCGATCTGAAATCCCAGGCAGACGTTTAGCGCGTGAAGGTAGATGTTTCTGTGCGTCAGCATCACACCTTTTGGATTTGCGCTGGTACCGCTGGTATAGAAGAGTTCAGCGAGAGCGTTCTCGTCAACGGAGCTGATGTCCGCGCGATGGGGCGTGGCCGCGTTGAGATAAGAATCATAGTTGTGTGGAGCGAGCCAAGAAGCTTCCGGAGAACCATCGAGCTGGACGAAGGTTTTTACTGTGCGAAGATTCTTGCGAAAGGATTCCACCAATCCGAGAAACTGCTTCTCAACGAAGACTACCGTCGAGCCGGAATCATTCAGAATGTAAGCCAGCTCTTCTGACGCGAGCCGGATGTTCAGCGGTAGCAGAACAGCACCTGCTTCAGGAACGCCGTAGTAGGCCTCTAGCAAGCGGTGACAGTTCGCGCTGAGGAAAGCGACGCGATCTCCAGCCTGGACGCCGAACTTACGCAGGGTGCCCGCCAAACGGCCGACGCGCTCCGAAAATTGCGCATACGTAAAGCGCTCTTGATTGCAGACAACCGCGGTCCTGCCTGGATATTGCTGTTCTGCATAGCGAAGGAAGCGCAGAGGCGTGAGTGGAATATTCATAGCGACCTCGCCTCGGATCAGGCGGACTGACCTCCATCGACCACCAGGATATGTCCGGTCACAAAATCGGAGGCGGCCGAAGCAAGAAAAACAGCAGCGCCTTTTAGATCATGCGGACCGCCAAACCGCCCCAAGGGGATGCCCTCCAACAGCGCTTCCTTATTTCTCTCGATGACCTTCTCCGACATGTCGGTTGGGAACCAGCCGGGCGCAATCGCGTTTATCTGAATGTTGTGCAGGCCCCACTTACAGGCCAGATCTTTGGTGAAAATGATCACGCCGCCTTTGCTGGCACTGTAGCCGATGGCTGACAATTTCGGGGATGAACCGCGCAGCCCGGCAACTGACGCAATGTTGATAATCTTGCCGCGGCGTTGTGAAATCATGACCTTGCCCACGGTTTGAGAAAACAAAAAGGTTCCGGTGAGGTTGGTTTCGATCACTTTATTCCACTGCTCGAGTGTCATCGATTCAACCGGCGCACCCCAGGAAGTGCCGGCATTGTTGATCAAGATGTCGATACGCCCAAATTGTTTGACGGTCGCGTCGACAACCGCTTGAATGCTCGACGGCTCTTTCACATCGCAGCTGAGGGCGAGAACTTGCACGCCCGATCGTTGCAATTCCTCAGAAGCCTGCACGCAGCGTTCTTTCTTGCGCGCACAAAGAACCAGATTGGCGCCCATTTCAGCAAGCCCTTCGGCCATTTGACGGCCGAGCCCGACGGAGCCACCGGTAACGATGGCCACGCGGCCGGTGAGGTCGAAGATTTTCTCAGTCTTCACGCTGTTTGTTTGGCACAAGCATTTCTGGCTCACTCAAGGGAGCGTTAGTTTATATCATATGTTAGATACTAACACTGTACTCGCAAGCATTCCGAAACCGGCGCGAGAGGAACATAGTGCGATTGGTTGCGCAACGCTTACTGACGGATCCTTCTGCTACTCGATTGGTTTGTCCGGCTTACGCCTTGACGCGCAGTTCTGGTTACCATCGGGCGCGCGAGTTACAACTCGCAATACAGGTTTCCGCCGAAATCAGCAGCCGGTCAGAAATTGAACCGAATCCCGAGTTGAATCTCCCGTTTCGGGAAATCCGCAGTGAACCCCAGCGGCTGGCTTGGCGAAAGCGCTGCGGTCCCATGCACATTAAACGGCGGTGCAAAAGCAGGGCCGACGATATTGTTGACGCTGGAATAATTCGTCCGATTTGCGAGATTGAAGCCTTCCGCCAAGAGCTGGAGACTGTAGCGCTCAGTGAATCGGAACGTACGACTCAATCGCATATCGAAGTCAATATAATTGGGGCCAAGCCCGCTGTTGCGCGGAGCTCCCGCCGGGCGGTCATTTGTAAAATGGTTGTCGCTATTGATGTCTGTGCCGGCGAGCAGGTTGAACGGATGACCGCTATTGTAATTGAAGATCGGGGAAAGCTCGAAGCCGGAAAGGACACGCGATTTGAAGGGGCTGTCAAATACACCTGCGACCACCACTTTGTGTCTTTGATCAAAATCAGAGTTGGCGCGTTCGGCGGCCAGGTCTGTCTGATTGAAAGGCGCGTAATCGCTGTTGAAATCCGTCGACTCATCTATAGCGTGGCTATAGGTGTAATTCGCCAGGATCGTGAAGTGATCTGAGAAGCGCTTCTTCAGTTCGAAAATGCCGCCGTTGTAAGACGCTGTCGCTATGGAACTATAGACGTTGTTCTGAAGAATCGTCAGCGACCCATCCCTAAAGCAAGGATTCGTCGGACTGGGCACCACACACACCGGTGCCCCCCAGTCTTGGAACGGGATTCCGTTAGAAGGAAGGCCAGTCGATCCCGTGTCGAATGGAGCCCCTGGAAGCAAGTTAGTATCAATCGCAACAGGAAGGTGGGTCGTGCGAACATAGATATAGTTGGCCGAAATCGAGAGGCCATTTCCAATCTCCCGCTCGATTCCAAGCGACACCTGCTGCGACATAGGGCTTTTGTAGCCGGGCTGGCCGGCAAAAAGCACAGTCCCTGGCGGAAGGGGCCCGGTGTTAGGAACGGAGAGGTTAAACTGTGCGAGATCAGCCGCAGTGATACAAGCAAACTGTCCAGGCGGCGGCGTGCCGCAGTCGATCTTTCCTTCCCCAAATAGGGTTTGGAAGATCACTGCAGAGTTTGCAATAGCGGGGTCACCCGGGACGCCCGTGAGCTTCACAAGCGTGTTGGCAATCCTTCGCGTACCGTTGACATTGCCGAGAACATCCACGACCCCAGGAATCTGCGCGTAGATCGGGGAATAGAAGATTCCGTATCCGCCGCGGACCACTGTTTTATGGTCTCCAAATGGGTCCCACGCGAACGAAATACGAGGAGCGAAATTCGTCTTGGGAGTATGGAGAGGTCCGTATTGCGAGTCTAGTTCGTACCGCAGCCCGTAATTCAGCGTGAAGTTTCCCCTGATTTGCCAGCTATCCTGTATGTAAGCGGCGGTGAACGGCCTGGTCTGCTTATAACTCGGGTTGCCGAAACCCTGTTCATAGAATGCCGGTGCCCCCAGGCTCCATGACTGAAGAGTGGATATGGCAGCAGTGTTCGCGGTCACGTTACAAAGGGCGGGGACCTGCAAACACGGGCTTAGTACTATTCCCGGCAGTTCCAGAAACTCAAATCGTCCCGGGAAGAAAGTTTGCGATGTTGTGTTGTTGCCACGAACTAGTTCATAGAAGCCCATCTTCAGAGTGTGGTGACCGCGCACGATAGTGATATTGTCGGCAAACTCATAACGCCCCGCTCTCGTGTGGCTGGGCAAAAAGATCCCGCGCCCGAAGAAACCGAAGCCCTCAACGTCGAGTCCAGGTCCGCCAGGATCATTGGTGTCCACATTAAATTGATACATGTTCCATTGCAGCCGAACTTCATTCTGCGCGGTAGGACTGAACTGATGAATCCAGGAGCCTTCGAGCGTGCTATCCCACGCGAGCTCGGAAGTCCCGCGGGAAATTGCCGTCAAAGCCTGGACGTCGGGATCTTTCTCGGTGAGGTGACCAGCGTTGTACCGAAGTGAAACCTGGTTGTTCTCATCGATTCGGTGATCCAAGCGGATGGAGCCTAGATATGACCGAGTAGGGAACGGAAAGACCCCACCGTTTGTCTCAAACTGATTGATGATGAACGGGTTTAGCGCCATCGAGGCCGGGTTTGTCTGGCAGGGAGAAGCGCTCGGTGTAATAGTCAAGCATTCCGAAAGCACGGCGGCGCAAAGCGGTGCAGACAACGGGGTGGCTAGTGTGATATTTGTCGGGTCGGCCGGATCTGACAAGCACGGTACCATGGTTCCAGGGGATTGGGTCGCCAATCCGCTAACGACGGTCTGTTGTGCGGATCTTGGATCAAAAGTCGGAAATGGGTTGGCGGCTGCGGTGGGAGAGGGTCCAGCGAAAATCGAGCTGTTGGTAAATAAAGGGACCGAATCCTGTGCATCGGAGTGCAGACCTTCGAAAGAGATGAACAGAAATGTCTTGTCTTTCTTGATCGGGAAACCCACGCTGCCGCCGAATTGCTGGCGGTTCAAGGAATTCTTGATTGGCTCACCCACGGCATCCAGTGAAAACGGTTCGCCCGGTTGCAATGCCGGACTGAAAGCGAAGGGGTCGCGAGCATCCATCGCATCATTTCGGAAAAAGCCAAAGAGAGTTCCATGCAGATCGTTTGAACCAGACTTGGATACGATGTTGATCGACGCGCCACTGGCCCCGCCCAAGTCGGCCGCGTAATTGCTCCGGTTGATTTGGAATTCCTGCACTGCGTCCTGGCCCAAGGTCAGACGCACGCCGCCGGCATCGTCGTTGGCCTCGCCGCCGTCAACTGTGACACTGTTGCCTCTGCCATTGCTTCCGTAAAACGAAAGCCCGCTTTGCGGAGTCTGCTTTACGCGGAAATCTGCATTATCGGCGATCGTAGTGGAATTGCTCACGCCCGGCGTAAGCAATGTAAAGGACAGATAGTCGCGGCGATCGATCGGCAAATCTTCGATGTACTGCTGTGTGAGCGTATTCGCCTGGCTGCCTCTTTCGGTCTCGATCACGGGAGGCACCGCGGTGACCTCCACGGACTGTGCCGAGGTTGCTACTTTCAGGTGGAAATCTAGGGCTGCCATCTGTCCGACCGTGACCGCGACACCCTTTTCAACTTGCGACTGAAATCCTGATGCCTGCACGGTTAAGTCGTAAGTGCCGGGGGCTAGACTGATGAAGCGATATTGGCCGCTATCATCGGTGACGACCGGGATATGTATCCCGCGTGTGGGATCGTCCGCAGTCACCGTGGCTTTGGAAACGACGGCGCCCGTCGGGTCAGTTACGGTACCGTTGAGACTGCCCGATGCGCCCACTCCTTGGGCGTACGTCGCTGGAATCGCCAGCAGCAAACACGTTGATAGGATCAAGGCACATGCAAATGTTGTCAGTCCCCTCATGGCTTCTCCTTTTAAGTGTTTCAAAATCTGCGAGGTTAAACCGATTGGAGGTTGGCACGGGCGGTGCCAATGCACGGTCGCAAACAGTCTTTCCCAGTTTCGAAGAATCACGGCCACCCCGACCTAATTCCCCAAGATTGTGAGCGTTCGTATCACATTGTAGTTACTAACGTCAATATGAAGCTGCTACGTAGCATCAGGATATTGGATAGCGTTGCTGAAGAAGGTACGGGGTGGACTTGCCGGTAGGTTCTCGGTCAAATAACCCCTCGACGAAACACGACTTAGCAGGGAGTAAGGACGATGCGCCCGGGGACGGTTCCGTTTCGCAATTCAGCCATTACCTCGTTGACTTGGGCGAGAGGCCGGGTTGTGACTTCAGAATGAATCTTGCCTGCGACCGCCAGGGCCAGCACTTCGCGTAAATCTTTTCGGGTACCCACGGAGGATGCCTGGATTCGAACTTCGGACGCCGCCATCGAAATAGGCGGGAAGCAAATAGACTCGGAAGGCAGGCCAACGACGAGAAGCATCCCGGTGGGTCTGACGCAGAGAAAGGCCGTGTCATACGCCGCCTTTGCTGCAGAACTTACCAGCACGACATGTGCGCCGCCCATGCGCCGTAGCTCCTTGACAACTTTTTCGGTAGCGGCGTTCAGCGTTGTGGATGCGCCAAGAGCTGTCGCGTGTGAAAGCTTTTCGGTGGAGACGTCAATGGCAGTAACGATCGCTCCCATTTCTTTTCCAATTTGAACGGCCAGTTGGCCTAGGCCTCCGATACCGAAGATCGCCAAACGCTGCCCGGGCTGGATTGCTGTGTGGTTCAAGGCGCGGTAAACCGTAACTCCCGCGCAGAAAAGAGGCGCCGCGTCGATGCAGGAGAGGCCGTCGGGAATTTTCAGTGCGTGACTCGCGGGAGCCTTTACGAATTCCGCATACCCACCATCCACGGTTACACCTGTAATCTGTTGCTTCGGGCAGAGATTTTCGTTGCCTTCGCGGCAGAAATCGCATTCACCACAGGTCCAATGCACCCAAGGAACACCCACACGGTCGCCGACTTTCAGATCGTCAACAGCGCTGCCTTTTTCTACAACGCGACCGGCGATTTCGTGCCCGAGAATCAAGCGTTTCTTGATGATGGGAATTAGCTGCGGCCAATCGCCCTCGGCCAAATGCAAATCCGAATGGCATACCCCGCACGCTTCCACTTCGATCAGTACTTCTTGCGTGCCAGGTCTTGGTCGATCGACATCTTCGATAGCCAGAGGCTGTTTGAATTCGTGCAGGATCGCGGCTTTCACAGAATAGACCTCGACGAATTTCGGATGCGTGAACCTTAGGTGTTTCTAGAAAAGGCGCGAATTTAGTTCACCTGGACGCACCGGAAATAAACTGGGTTAAGGGTGCGCGCCGCGCAAGAAAAACTCGACTGCATTTCTCACTCGCTCGGTAAGTTTGTGAGGCCCGGTAAGATCGACGGCCCACTGGCGCACGACTGTGTTGAAAAGGCCTTCCATAAACTCGGCTAGGTGTACCACGGGAAAATCGCGAGTGATCTCGCCATTTTTTTGTCCTTCCGCTATGATTTCGCGGAGAAGGCTGACAGTCGCTGCCTCCGCCCCGCGCAGTTCCGGCGAGCGCACCGGATCCATCGCTCCAGCGAGAATGACGGCCTGCCAAAGCGGGCGCCCCACTTCCGTTACATTTCCAAGAGATTCGTAAAATCGTCGTAAGCGTTGTTCTGTGGAGGCTTTGGTGGAAAGTTCGGCCTTGAGACTTTCCGCTTGGCGTGCAAATGCACGGCGCCCAACTTCACGCAATACCGCCTCTTTGCTGGGAAAATAACGGAAAAATGTGGGCTGGCTGATTTCCAGCGTTTGTACGATGTCGTCGATGCGAGTGTTTTCGTAGCCGCGCTGTCGAAAAAGATGCAGAGCTGTCTCGATTATCTGCTGGCGAAGCCGCGCCTTTTTTCGCTCGCGAAGACCCGTGGGCTTCTTTCCGGAGGGCGCGTTGCCGCGCCGCTGATTTTCGGCCCCACTGTTGTCAAGACTCACAGGTGTTGATGATAATATCTGTGTCGCGGCAGTTTTTGCGCGGCCCATGATACGGGTCCTCCTACTCGATGGCATTGAGTGTCATGCACGACTCACATTCAATAGTGACCCTGAGATTATAGCGACTAACGTTAAGTTGCAAGCCCGGCTCTTAAGAAGCAGATTCGTTCTCGCATGGGTAACACTTCAATTCGGCCGTGAGACGAGCATTTCAGTAGCACGAATTAGAAACGCGAAGTCTTCCTGTTTCTTCTACTAACATTTCTCCCGCGATTTACGTCAGGGGAGTGAACGAGACTGTGTGAACAACAAGAAATGAAACCACTTTTACTTGGCCGACGCCTATCTCAGTTCAGTCAGATATGCTCGCGCCCGGGTCACCGGCGCCTGCTTACCCATAAACCTCGCCTCTTTGCCTCTGCGCGCGATCGGAAGCCTCCCACCCTGATAGAAACTCGATAGTTCCGTCGCTTACCGAGCCAAACGTAAAGGCGGCCAGGTCCTTCACGTAATTCTGATGCACCCTCCACGGCGTTTTCTGTCCTTGCTTGGGCAGCACGCCATCGGCACGCCGGACATAGCCCGAACTAAAATCGAGCATAGGCTGGGGAACAACAGAAGCATCGGGAATACTTGGCACACACACGGACCAGCCCTTCCGATCCATATATTTGAGCAACCGGCAGACAAAGCGCGCGGTGAGATCGCACCGCAGCGTCCATGAATTATTGGTATACCCAAAGGCGAATGCTAAATTTGGGATACCGCCGAACATGGCGCCCTTGTAAACCAGTTTGTTGTTAAATTTGGCCGGTACACCGTTGACAAAAATATCGGCACCGCCCATCAGCTTCACCACAAGACCTGTCGCGGAAACGACAATATCTGCCGGCAAAGTTGTACCGGAGCTTAATCGGATGCCGGATTCGACAAATGTTTCGATCGTGTCCGTGACGATCTCGACTCGCCCGGAGCGAATCACTGCAAACAGGTCGCCGTCGGGCACCAGGCATATACGCTGATCCCATGGGTTATAGCGCGGCGTAAAGTGTCGCTTTACGTCGAAATCGGGATGAAGCTGTAGCTTAATCCCCTTAATGATCATGCCCTTCATCTTCTCTGGTTTGGTGCGCGCGAGATGGAACATGGTGATGCTGTACAACACGTTCTTCCATTTTGTGAGTTTCGCGGCAAGACTTTTTGGCAAATGCCGATACATCCAGATGGCCTTTGCGTCCTTGCTCGGACGCGTAACCACGTAGCTGGGAGAGCGCTGCAACATCGTCACGTGGGCGGCATCTTTGGCAAGCGCCGGAACCAGGGTCACCGCCGTAGCGCCGCTTCCGATGACAACGATTCGTTTACCCGCATAATCGAGGATCTCGGGCCACTCCTGTGGATGGAAGAATTGCCCCTGAAACCGTTTGATACCGGGAAATTCCGGGCTGAATCCCTTGTCATAACTGTAATAACCGCTGCACATATAGAGGAAGTTGCAGACCAGTCGCACGATCCGTCCATCTTTTGTCTGTGCCTCGACGGTCCAGCGCGCCTCGGTCGAAGACCAGCAAGCTCGAATCATCCGATGTCCCAGTCTGATGTGGCGGTCGATGCCATAGTGTGTCGCGGTGTCCTGGATATAATTCCAGATGGCAGGTCCACCTGCGATGGCCTCGTCAGCGTGCCATGGCCGGAAAGGAAATCCGAGGGTGTACATATCAGAGTCGGACCGGACACCTGGATAGCGGAAGAGATCCCATGTTCCGCCGATTGCGTCGCGCGCCTCGAGAATTGCGTAGGTCTTTCTGGGAAAGGCCGTCTGCAGCCGGTAGGCAGCGTCGATGCCGGATATTCCGGCGCCAATGATCAAGATGTCGAGATGCTCTTTTGTTTCCATCGGTATGTCTGTGGTTGCCATGTCCGGGGCGCCGTTGCGATGTGCGACTAACAGCAGCGCTGAGCTACTTCTTACGCGCCCGACGGCGATGAAACTACTCGAGCAGATCAGGTTCGTCTCGGACGATACGCGCGAGTAATGGCTGAAACTGGAACCATCCCGCGAGATGATTTCCCACTTGCTCCCTGGTTGCAACCGCGGTGGCATGATCGATCTTTACCGGTACGCCTGCTCCCTCTGCGAGCAACTGCGCCTGGCAACTACGGTCCATGGTGATAAACCACCACGCCGCTTCCTCAACGCAGTGGCCAACGGTGATCAATCCGTGATTGCGCAGAATCGCAGCTTTGTGCTGTCCGAGAGCCTGCGCGATCCGTTCGCCCTCCGACGTTTCATAGACCACGCCGGTGAACTCCGCGAACAGTCCGTGGTCCTGATAAAACGCGCAGGAATCCTGGGTGATGGGATCGAGCAGTCGGCCGAGCGAGGCCCAGGATTTCCCGTACATTGAATGCGCATGCGCCGCCGCGATTACGTCGGGACGCGCTGCGTGTACCTGCGAATGAATGGCAAATGCCGCTCCATTAACCGGATAATTTCCTTCCAAGACTTCGCCGCGGTGATTTACCAGAATTAAGTCGGACGCGCGAATTTGGCTGAAGTGCATTCCGAAGGGATTCACCCAGAAGTGGTCGAGTCGTTCCGGATCGCGCGCAGTGATGTGTCCTGCCACTCCTTCATCGAATCCAAACCTCGAAAAGAGCCGAAATGCAGCGGCCAGCATCCGCTTGCGATGCAAGCGGTCCTCAGCGGCAGTGGCGAAGACAGGCGGTCGCAGTAAGTTCGATACATTGGCGGGTGCTCCGGCCATTTAGACCTCCGGTCTCTACAGAATGTGCTGACTTGGCACGATGCCCGCGATTATATACAATGCCCGCCGCGTTAGTCACCGTCATCTGTAAGCGACTCTCGACAGTCGGTTAGAGTATGGCTCTGCCCCGAACGTTAGGATGTGAGGGATAACCTATGAGCAAATTGAATCACAAATTCGAACTCGCTGCCCGGCCCATAGGTATGCCCAAACGAACCGATTGGGCATACAAGGAGGAGCCGGTCCGCGAGCCCGGTGAAGGCGAGTTGCTGGTAAAAATTCTCTATATCTCGCTCGATCCGGCGATGCGTGGCTGGATGAACGAAGGGAAATCCTACATTGCTCCGGTGGGGATCGGCGAAGTGATGCGTGCTGGATCCCTGGGCCGCGTCATCGCATCGAAGAACTCCAAGTTCGCCGTTGGCGATCACGTTTATGGCGCCTTCGGGGTTCAGGAATTCGCGATTTCGAACGGCAACGGCATGACCAAAGTAAATGCCGGCGCGATCCCTCTCCCTGTCTTTCTTGGGACGCTCGGAATGCCAGGAATGACTGCCTATTTTGGCTTACTCGATATCGGCCGTCCAGAACCGGGCCAGACAGTAGTCGTTTCAGGTGCGGCTGGAGCGGTAGGTACGGTTGTAGGACAAATCGCCAAAATAAAAGGATGCACGGTGGTGGGCATCGCGGGCGGGGTTGAGAAGTGCGACTACATTGTGAAAGAGCTCGGCTTCGACGCCGCCATTGATTACAAGTCGGAGGATGTCCGTAAAGCTCTTCAGAAACATTGCCCTAAGGGCATCGACGTTTATTTCGACAATGTGGGCGGCGACATCCTCGACGCTGCGCTCACGCAACTCGCACGCGGAGCACGCGTGGTCGTCTGCGGCGCGATTTCGCAATACTGTAATACGACACCAATCAAAGGACCCTCAAACTATCTTTCGCTTCTCGTCAATCGCGCGAGCATGAAAGGTATGGTCGTGTTTGACTATGCGGATCGTTATCCCCAGGCTGCACGGGAGATGGCCGGGTGGATGGCGGAGGGCAAACTCAAATCGCGCGAGCACATCGTAGAAGGCCTGGAAACATTTCCTGACACGTTGCTGAAACTTTTCAAGGGCGAGAATACTGGAAAACTCATTCTAAAAGTAGCCGACGCGTAAGGGAGTAAGACACAAAAATCCCCTAGCCTGTTTCCATCAACAATCAATTTGGCGCCGGAGAAATTCGCTGGCCTTCTTCTTACGATCTTGGCGAGGATCTACGGCTCGTTCTGTTGTCAGTCACAGAGGGTGAGGATAAGCCCCTTAAATACCCTACGATTATCAATAGTGCAGACGTTGCCGTAATTACGAAAGCTGACTTGGCCGAAGCAGTCAATTCGACGCCGTTACCGCGAACCGTAACATCCAAGCGGCGCGTCCTGGTATGACGGTGGTTACGTTATCGACAAAATCTGGAGTTGGTACCCAACAATTCCTCGATTTTCTGATTTCTCGCCGACCGCTCGCCCGTGAAATGCCGGCGTCTCAACCCGCCAATGCTTCCGCAGCGTCAGATTGAAAGATTTTCCCAATTAACATCAGAGAGTCTTTAGAACGCCGCCGCATCGGTTGACGGAGGGGGCTGCCTTTCTATGGATAGCAGAACTTCGGGTTTGGAGTATTGCGTCAGCTACTGCTGCCAACCTCCGCCAAGCGTTCGATAAAGCAGTACCAGACTTTGGTACTCGCTCCCTCGCGCCTGCGCTAGCGTAAGCTCTGCACTGTAAAGTGACCGCTGGCCGTCCAAGACTTCCAGATAATTGGTGGTACCTCCGCGATAGCGCATCAAAGAAAGCCGGACCGACTCCGCCAGATCCGCTACCAGTTGCTGCTGTTGCACGCGAACTTCACGGAGTTTCTGGTATCCGATCAACGCATCCGACACATCTCCGAACGCCTGCTGAATAGCCTGTTTGTAGGAGAGCAAAGCCTGTTGATGTTGCGATTCGGTCAGGTGAAGATTTCCGCGAAGGGCGCCGCCGGTAAAAAGTGGTTGAGTCACACTCGCGCCGTAAGACCAGATTGCGGTCTGCGATCCCATCAAACTCGAAAAAGCGCTGCTGCGTCCAAATGCGCCGCCGCCCCCTCCGGTGAGTGAAATTTGCGGAAAGAATGCTGCCTTGGCGACGCCAATTTCAGCATTCGCAGCGATCAGGTTTTGCTCAGCCTGGCGAATATCGGGGCGCCGGGCGAGCAGCGAGGAAGGCAGGCCTGCTGGCACATCCGGAGGAATAAATTGTTCCGGCAATTTGAGTCCGCGCTTTACGCGGTCCCGGGTAATCGCCGAGCAAAATGTGTATCGCATCTTCCGCCTGTCCAATTTGTCTTTGCAGGTCCGGAATCTGCGCGTTGGCAGTATCCAGCACTTGCTGTGCCTGAAGTACGTCGAGCTTGGTAGCTACTCCATGGTCCAGTCGCAGCGAAGTGAGCTTAACCGATCCTTCCTGCGTCTCCACAGTGTCTTTCGTGATTTGGAGTTCAAGATCGAGTTGCAAGGAGCAGAAAGTATGCGCTTGCCACGTCACTCACGAGTGTCAGCGTAACAGTGCGTTGGGCTTCTTCTGTCGCAAGCAGTCTGGCGCGGGCCGCTTGCGTGGCGCGTCTCAACTGGCCCCATAAATCGACTTGGAACGTTGCGTCAGCCGCCAGCTCCAATATGTTTGCTTTCAGCGGAAAAAACTCTTCCTTGCCACCTGCGAAATTGCCGGTTCCTTGTACTTGAGGGAAACAGACTTGAGCGCGTAATTGCGACCTGAGCGCGCGCGGCGTTGATGCGCTCGGTCGCGAGCAGCAAGTCGTAATTTTGGTTCAGCGCTATACGGATCAGTTCCTGGAGTTGCGGATCCTGGAAGACTTGCCACCAGGGCAAATCTGCGAAGGAGGCGGCTTGAGGCTGAACCGGCGTGTTGTCGTTCGTATCGTGATACGTGCTAGGAATTTGCACCGTAGGCTTGTGGTAGTTCGGGCCCGACCGCGCATCCGCCAACCAGACTCGAAACAAGAACTGACATCAAGCACAGCGAAATTACTGGTTGCAGCTTTGTCATGATTCGCGCTGAAGCGGCTGTCCTGCGATTTGATCGGGAGGTCATGTCAGTCTCCCTCCGCTGGCGCAGGCGTTGGTTGAATTCCCCCAGGGGCTGGCTCCTTACCGGCGCCTGACCATTTCTCGACAAGATAGAAAATCGCGGGAACCAGAAATATGGCAATGGCGCTGGCCGCTAGCATCCCTCCAATTACTGTCGTTCCGATGATCTGGCGCGCCACGGACCCGGCCCCTGTAGCCACCCACAAAGGCACGCTCCCGAGGATGAACGCAAATGACGTCATTAAGATCGGTCGGAGCCGGATCCTGGCGCCTGCCAACGCAGCGTCCACCAGCGGTTTTCCTTGCTCGTACTCGTCCTTGGCGAACTCCACAATGAGGATCGCGTTTTTCGCTGCCAGCCCGATCAGCATTACCGAGCCCGATCTGTGAATACACATCGCTTTCGATTTGCACCATGTAGGGCGGATAAAACCATCCGGCGACGGTGCGCCGTAACCAAAGTGTTGCAAACGCGCCGAACACTGCCACCGGCGTGCTAAGCAGTACGCTGAATGGCAGTGACCAGCTTTCATAGAGCGCCGCCAGAATCAGAAACACGAACAACAGGGAAAACGCAAAAACAACAGTTGGTGAGACTCCTTGCTGCGCCAGTTTTTCCTGAAACGACATGTCCTTGTAGTCGTAGCCCATTTCCCGCGGCATGGTCTGAGCGAATACTTCTTCGAGCGCTTTCATCGCCTGTGCGGAACTGTAGCCCGGTGCCGCGCTCCCGAAGATCTGAGCACCGCGATATTCGTTGAATCGCATGGTGAATTCTGGTCCGATTTGGGGCTCGAATTTTGTCAGCGCGGAAAGTGGTACATCTTCTCCCTTATTGTTTCGGACGTAAAACTGACCCACGTTTTCCGCCCGCGTTCGGTACTCGCCTTCTGCCTCGATGTACACCTGCCATTGCCGGCCGAACCGGTTGAAATAATTGATAAAATATCCGCCCATGAACGCCTGAAGGGTCTTATAAACGTCGCTGATGTTCACCCCCTGCTTGATCACCTTGTCGCGATCCACCGTCACGAACTGCTGCGGCACGCTGGACAGATAGGTGGTGCCCAGCAAACCGATCTCGGGACGTTTACGCACCGCCGCCATGAACGTGTTCAGATTCTGCGTGAGAAACTCCACCTCCTTCCCGGCCCGGTCCTCGAGAACAAACGTGAATCCTCCGGAAGTTCCCACTCCCGGAATTGCCGGTGGTGAAAAATCAAACGCGATTGCTTCCGGCATCTGGCTCAATTTCTGGTTCAGCCGCGTCTTGATCTCCTGAAATTGTTCCGCCCTCGATTTCCGCGCGTCCCAGTCATCCAGCGTGACGAAGAAAAACGCGTTGTAGCTGGTTCGCACAAAGCTCAACAGGCTGAAGCCGATGACGCTCGACGTGTATTTCACCCCGGGAGTATCTGCCAGGATTTTCTCTACCTGTCGCGCAGCTTCGTCTGTACGTTGCATTGAGGATGCGTTGGGGAGTTGCAGGTTGACAAAAAGATACCCTTGATCTTCGTCGGGCAGGAAGCTGGATGGCACACGTGAACCAAAAAACGCTGCAGCCCCTGAAAACACTGCCAGTAGCACGAGTGCGATTACACTCTTGCGAATCAGCGCGCCGGACAACCGTACATAACCGTCTGTCGCGCTCTCGAACGATCTGTTGAACCAGGCAAAAAACCTTCCCAGCAGTCCCTTGGCTCTCTTTCTTGGGCCGAAGCAAAAGAGCCGACAGAGCCGGACTCAGAGTAAGCGCGTTGAAAGCGGAAAGGAGCACGGAAATGGCGATGGTGACCGCAAATTGCTGATAAAGGCGGCCGGTGATTCCGGGAATAAAGGCCGTTGGAACGAACACGGCAGAGAGCACCAACGCGATTCCGACTACTGGCGCGAGTCAACTCGTCCATCGCCTTAAGGGCCGCTTCTTTGGGGGAGAGCCCTTCCTCGATATGACGCCCGACGCCCTCCACCACCACGATTGCGTCGTCCACCACCAATCCAATGGCCAACACAAGCCCCAACAGAGAAAGTGTGTTGATCGAAAAACCGAACAGCGGAAAAAAGATGAATGTTCCGACCAAGGCCACCGGGACTGCCAACATCGGAATCAGTGTGGCGCGCCAGCTTTGCAGGAAGATGTACACCACCAGGATCACCAGTACGATCGCGATCAGCAGCGTTTCGACAATCTCCTTGATGCCGGACGTCACTGCCTTCGTGGTATCTAGAGAAATCACGTAATCCATGTCCTGCGGGAATGTCTGCTTCATTCCGGCAATCAATTTCTTTACGCCGTTAGCGGCGTCCACGGCGTTCGAGCCCGGCAATTGGTAAACAGCGATGATCGCTCCCGGCTTGCCGTTCAGCCGGCCCATTACCGAGTAGTCCTGCGATCCAAGTTCTACTCGCGCTACGTCCTTGACGCGGACTACTCCGCCATCCGGCGTCTCACGAACAACGATCTGTCCGAAATCATCGGCGGAAATCAATCGTCCTTGCGCGCGAACCGCGTAGGTGTACTCCTGCCCTTTGGGCATCGGCTCGCCACCCACCTGTCCCGCAGGGTTCACGGTGTTCTGCGATTGGATCGCATTGATGATGTCGGTAACGGTGATGCCCAGCTTGCCCAATTGGTCCGGCTTCACCCACAATCTCATCGCATATTGCCCGGCGCCGAAGATCTGCACGTTTCCGATACCCGTTGGAACGCGTCAACGGATCGTGAATATTGATGTAGGCGTAGTTGGCGAGGAAGTCCGCGTTGTACGTTCCGTTAGGCGAGTACAACGTGATTAGCATCAGCGGTGATGTCACCGATTTCTGAACCGTGATTCCGTAGTTCGTGACATCGATGCGGAAGTTGCGAAGCCGCCTGCGTCTCTCTCGCCTGCGCCAGAATTTGATCCGTGTTCGGATCTGTCTTCACATCGAAATCCACGATCATGGTCATGCCGCCATTGGCCGTGGCGTTCAACGAATACATGTAGTTCATGTTGTCCACGCCGCTCATTTGCTGTTCGATCGGCGTGGCTACGGATTGCTCCAGCGTCAGCGCATCCGCTCCGACGTAGGTTGCTTGAATTTGAACCTCTGGCGGAGCAATGTTCGGAAATTGGGCGACAGGCAAGCTGACGATCGTGATCGTGCCGAGAATTACCATAACAATTGAAATCACGATCGCGACGATTGGGCGGTTGATGAAGAATTTGGACATGGCCTTTACCTTGCCTGCGCCGTCGCGCTATCCGGCACATACGGCTTCGGGTTTACTTGCGCACCGGGACGCACTTTCTGCACTCCCTCGGCCACCACGCGTTCTCCCGGCTTCAGTCCGTCAGCGATAATCCAGAAGGAGCCGACACGGTCGCCGACCTTGACTGTCCGTATGCTCACCTTGTTCTCGCTATCCACAACCGCCACCTCGTAGCTGCCTTGCAGCTCCGACACGGCACGCTGCGGCACTAGCAATGCATCCTTTTGTACTCGGACGGCCGTTCGAATTCTGCCGTAGCCGCCGGGACGCAGAATATTCCCCGGATTCGGGAAACAGCCCGGCGATCCGAATTGCCCCGGTGCCCACATTCACTTGGCGGTCCGCGAAGTAGAACGTGCCGTCGCGCGGATAGGTTGAGCCGTCCGCCAAAATCAGTTGGAGTCGAAGACTTTTGCCAGCCGCTACCCGACTAGTCTCGGTTGGGAACCGTTTGTTCCAATCGAGATACTCGCTCTCACTGACGGTGAAAAAAACCTTGATAGGGTCCACGGTGGAAACGGAAGTCACAACTCCGCTGCTTGGGCTTACCAAGGCACCTACCTGAAGCTGGGCCTGCCCGGCGATGCCGTCGATCGGCGCAATGAGGCGAGTGAAATCGAGATTGATCCTGGCTGTTTCGACGGCCGCTTCGTCGGTCTTGATTGCCGCCTCAGATGTCGCCACGGTAGCCTCGGCAGCCAAGTTATTCTGAACGGCGTTGTCGAGATCCTGCTGGCTCGCGGCCTCTTCTTTCGCCAGAGGAGTGTAGCGTTCGACGTCAAGCTGCGTTCTGCCTTGCACCGCCTGGGCGTTGGCTCGAGCGTGGCCTTGGCCTGCGCCAACTGCCCTTCGGCTTGGTCGAGCGCCGCCTGAAAGGGACGCGGATCAATTTGAAAAAGCAGTTGGCCCTTCTTGACAAATGCACCCTCCTGGTAGCCCTGCTCGCATTAAGTAGCCCGTGACCTGAGCCCTGACGTCGGCATTTACGAAGCCGTCGAGCGTGCCAATCCACTCGCCATAAATCGGGACATCCTTCTGCTCCACCTGCACCACTTCAACCGTAGGGGTTCCTCCGGGCGGGCCCCCCGCACCATGCTTCAAGCGAATCACCATGACTGTAGCCGCAATGGCGACTACCAGCACTACCACTCCAATTGCGATCTTGCGTCCCCTACTCATTATTTGTCTCCGATTGCTGGGCTTTTACCGAATTGCTTGTTTTATCGAATCACGATATTGATCCGTGCGTTCCAGTCAGGAAATGAAGAGAGCGTTAGCAACTGCTCTCCAGCTTCCCATTTGATTCGTCTCTTAGGATTTCGGCTCATTTGGGAGATGAGGTTTACTTGCGGAGCCCGGAAAAATTCTCTGTATCAAATTAGAGTTCGCTCCACGATAGGCTGGTTAGGAATTCTGCTATCACGTGACCTCACGCAGAGAATTTTAGGAAGGTTGCAGCATACCACCAGCAGAAAGCTAAAATCCATCGCGCGGAGGCTTTCCAGGCGGAGAATGCGCTACCCCGTTATTTATTAGAATGCTTTGCTGAACTTCGCTGCCGAGTGTCTGTGACCGTACGGTAGAATTGAATTCGGGCCTTATCTAAGTGAAATCCTCTCGGTTATCCGTCCTTATCTGGGGAGCCTGGTTATTTTTTGTTGGTGGCTACGCGGTTGTCGGTGTGTTGGTGCCGCGCGGTTCAACGCAAACGGCTCTGAGCTATCTGCTTGCCTGTTTGACTCCGCTTTTTGCCAATACGACATTACTCTGGAATGCCGCCACGCCTTACCGGCGTCGTAATGCCTTTTGGATGCTTCTAGCCCTGGGTTGCACCCTATGGTTGGCTGGCATCCTGGTGCTCAGTTACGGACAATTAGTAGTCGGCATGACCGGGTATATTCCGTTTTATATCGATCTTCTCTTCTTCCTCCATACCGTGCCGTTCATGGCGGCCTTGGCTTTGGCGCCTCATGCCAGAAAAATGCGCGAGACGCTTCGTTTCGGTTTGCTCGATTTACTGCTTCTCTCGATACTTTGGCTTTACGTTTATATTTTCGCCGCCATGCCATGGAAAACAATTTCACCCAATAACACACTGTTCAGATCCCGCGACATCGGCAGTTACATGATTGAAAATTTGGTCGTTGTAATCGGCTTTGGATTCTTGTTTTTTCGCTCCACTGGCACCTGGCGAAAGATTTACGGCCACCTTTTCGGGGCGACTTCCCTATACATCGTCGGTTTTATTTTGACAGCGGTTGCCGTGTTTGACCGGACCATTTACAGTAGCCCACTTGTCAGGTTGCCCGCCCTTGCCGCGTTTGTATGGTTGGGAACCACCGGAATTGTCGCCCATGACCTGGCCTTCGAACCCCAAGCCTCTCCTGCATCCACTCGCAGGAACACGCAATGGCCGGTTCGCTTAGCCATGCTTGGCGTGCTCGCGGCCCTGGTGCTGGCAGGATGGGATGTCTTCCTAAGCGACGCTCCTTTGTCCGTTCAGCGTTTTCGACTGCTGGTAACCTTGATCACCCTCTTCGTTGGCACATCGCTGGTTTTCTACCGGCAACATTTGGTTTACCAGGAGCGGACTGGCTTGGTGCACGAACTGTGGGAATCGCTCGAAAATGTGAAGCGTTTGCAAACGCACTTTGTGCAGTCTGAAAAGCTAGCCTCACTTGGACAGCTCGCCGCCGGAGCTGCGCACGAAATAAATAATCCACTTACTGCTATTTTGGGTTACGCGGATGTACTGACGGTCGAAAATCCTCAAAATACGCGCGCGCATTCCTTGGGAGAAAAAATCCGCGATCAGGCCCGTCGCACAAAAGATCTTGTTAACAATCTTCTCAGCTTTGCGCGCCAAGTTCCGGCAGAAAAACAGTTGCTTGACCTGAACACCGTTCTTACTGGCGCCGTACAGCTGCGCAATCTGGATCTGCGCGGGAAAAACATACGCATCGAACTGGAAAGCCGCAGTGTCCTGCCCGCGGTTCGCGGCGACCCGAACCAGTTGTTGCAGGTTTTCTATCATTTGATAAGCAACGCTGTCGACGCTATGGAGACAGGCGGCGGTGGCGTTCTCATGATCCGAACGTTGCGCGAGCGAAGCAATGTCATCGTCGAATTTTCCGACACTGGTCCCGGGAATGCAAGATCCCGAAAAGGTGTTTGATCCGTTCTACACCACAAAACCGGTAGGCAAAGGCACTGGTCTGGGCCTCAGTATTTGTTATGGCGTCATGCAGGAGCATGGCGGAACGATTCTAGGATTTAATCGACCGGAAGGTGGCTGCACCTTTCGGTTGGAGTTGCCCGCTGTACTGGCAGTGTTTCCGCAAGCATCCGCATTGCCCGTCGCTCCTATCAATACTCGCTAAAACCCCAGTTCAAGAACTTCAATATCTGAATGATTCTGCGGGCCGTACACCCCGCCAGCGTATTTCGGCGAATATGTTAGAGTCGAAAACCTATGGATGCTCCCGCCATTGAAACGCAAGGTTTGACGCGCCGTTTTGGCGGGCTAGTTGCCGTGCAAGACGTGAACTTGTCCGTCGCTCCAGGCCAGTTCTTTGGTTTTCTCGGACCCAACGGCGCCGGAAAATCCACCACCATCAAAATGCTTACGGGCTTGCTTTCGGCAAGTTCCGGCCGAATTAGAATACTTGGCCTCGATCTCGCGCAAAATCCGGTCGACGTTAAACGCCAGATCGGCGTGGTACCTGAAGGCATGCCTTTGTTCGGCCGGCTAACCGGCGCTGAATATCTGAATTTTGTGGGCCGTATGTATGGTCTTGACCGGGAAACCGCCGGCAAGCGCACCGCAGAACTTCTCGATTTCATGCAGCTCGCCGATCAGCCGAAAACTCTAGTCACTGATTATTCCCACGGTATGCAAAAGAAACTAGCGATGGCTGGCGCCGTCATTCATGGACCGACAGTTCTTTTTCTCGATGAGCCATTCGAAGGTGTGGACGCCATTGCATCCGGCACACTCAAGGCCATGCTTCAACGCATGATTGCTCGCGGTGCCACGATTTTTCTCACTTCGCACGTGCTCGAAATTGTCGAGCGTCTTTGCAGCCATCTAGCCATCATTCATCGCGGTCGATTGGTGGCTCAAGGCTCGCTCGAAGAACTCCGCGCTGGAGTGGAGGCGCAAGCTGCTGCAGCTTTAGCGGGTTCATCAGCGAGTGAATCCGCGGTCTCGGCACCGGGAGAAAAGCTTACTCTCGAGGAAATTTTCCTTCGTATCGTGGGCGGCACACGCGGATGCCGATCAGGAATTGTCATGGCTCGGCTGAGTTCTTCTCCCGAAATGCGCGGGCAGCTCGCTGCCATCGCTCGCGTTCGCTTTCAACTTTTCGTCAATGGCTTGCGCACGATTCGCGGGCGGCTCGAAGTAGTTGCTCGCGGAATCATGTTTTTGATGTTTGCCGCCGCCGGTCTGGGAGGTTCATTCGGTCTGGGCCTGGCCGCTTGGTACTTTGTCTCCCGGGGGAATGTGGAGTGGATCGCGATTCTTCTCTGGCCCGTGTTTTTGTTCTGGCAGCTCTTCCCGGTGATGGCTTCCGCATTCAGCGAAAATGTGGATTCCTCGAATTTGCTGCGATTTCCTCTCTCTTTTCCGTCCTACTTTCTAATCCGTTTGGTTTACGGATCTTTGGACCCCTCCAGCATCATAGGTTGTCTCTGGCTGGCAGGTCTGTCTATCGGCATCGGCATGGCCCAGCCCCATCTCTTCTTGTGGGCTGCTCTCGTTCTGTTTGTATTCGCGATATTCAACGTACTTCTGGCCCGTATGATTTTCGTCTGGATCGAACGGTGGCTTGCTCAACGCCGCACCCGTGAGATTCTGGGCGCGGTTTTTTTCATCTTCATTATCTGTTTCCAGTTCATCGGCCCGCTCATGTCCCGATATGGCGAACACCGGCATCCCGACGCCTCCAGAGTCACCGCGCAGGCCTTACCTTTCGAGCGCGCGCTTCCGCCAGGCTTAGCCGCCACCGCGATCGCCAAAGCGGTGAAAGGCGGATTTGCGCCAGCGCTTGGCGCATTCGCTCTCGAATCCGTTTACGTGCTGGCAATTCTCTGGCTTCTAAACGTTCGGCTTCGAGCGCAATATAGGGGCGAAAATCTCAGTGAAGCGACCGCTCGAAAAGCTTCACCGAAAGAAAAAAGCGCCCTCCGTCTCAGTTGGAACATATCGGGCATTCCCAGCCCGGTTGCGGCGATGCTCGAAAAAGATGTTCATTACCTTTCACGCAGCGGACCGATGTTGTTCACCTTCGTCATGCCTGTGGTTATTCTTTTGATTTTTCGCCTGGGGCCGGCTGGGACGTCGGCACGCCAGGCAATTTTCTATCGCACGCGCCAGACTTGGCTTTTCCGATCGGCGCAGCCTATGCCTTACTGATCCTTACCAACCTCGTTTACAACTGTTTCGGAGCAGATGCTGTCGGCATGCAGTTCTACTATGTGTGTCCGGTCAGATTCCGCGAAATCCTGATGGGCAAAAATCTCACCCACGCTCTCTTGCTGGGATGTGAAGTAATCATGGTCTGGGTTGCGGTATGTTTCATGTTTCGTCCACCGGCCGTAGACGTAACCGTCGCCACCGTGACTGGCGTTGCCTTCGCGCTTCTTCTGAATTTGACGGCAGGAAACCTACTTTCAATTTACACGCCGAAGAAAATCGACTACGGAGCCTTCGGCAAACAGCGCGCATCAACTACCACTGTTTTTGCCAGCTTGGGCATTCAATTCGCGGTCTTCGGGTTGGCTGCAGTAACTCTTCTAATCGCCAGGGCGTTTGGAAGAATCTGGCTTGCCGCCGTTATTTTTATCGTTCTCGTTGGTCTGGTCGCAATCGCTTACTCCGTGGTGCTAAATCGCGTTGACCAGATTGCTCTCGATCGTCGTGACGAGATACTCGCCGAGCTTTGCCGCGCATGATAGTTCATGGCTGAGTTAAAGGAACGTATGAGACGCCTACGCTTTACAGCGTTTTTTTCATTTCTATTCTTAGTTCTCGCAAGTCCGAAGCCCGCCTCGCCGCAAACGAGCCAACCCCCGAATCCCTCGAGACTCCGGAACGAAACGGAGCACGCCCTGAAAAGCTTCGTCGCTACACCTGCGATTTCCGGATATGAAAACGAACTCGCCGAAAAAATGCGGGAAGAAATTTCGCCGTTCCATCCGAAGACCGATAATCTCGGGGACGTGATCGTTACCATCGGCTCAGGCGCCCCGAATCGCCTGCTAGTTACTCCCATCGACGAGCCCGGGTTTGTTGTCAGCGGAATCACCGATGACGGTTACTTGCGTGTGCAACGCCTTCCGCAATCCGGCCTGCCTCCCATCTTCAACGAAATGTATTCCGCCCAGCCGGTGAGAGTCAGAAACGCGAACGGAAAATGGATCGACGGAGTCGTAGCGGGTCTTTCCGTGCATCTCCAAGGTGCCCGCACCGACACTCCAAAATCTTCCGAGCTGGAAAACATGTATATAGACATCGGCGCCACCTCCAGCGCCGAGGTTCGCAAAGCAGGCGTTGCCGTTCTCGATCCCATTGCGATAAACCGCCAACCGATTCAACTTGGTTATAACAAGATGGCTGGCGCGTCCATCGGTGATCGATTTGGTGCAGCCGCGCTTGTTGATTTACTTCGTCAGATTGATCCGTCGAAGGTGAAGGGAACGCTGACGATTGCTTTCGTGGTCCAGCAATGGACTGGCGCTCGAGGGCTGCAACGAATTTTGAGCACCATAAAGCCGGACGAAATGATTTATCTCGGCCGACTCACTCCCGGAGGCGCTGTGGCGGGGTCGGAGAGCATGCACAGAGCGCCACGCCGGGAACCCGGTAGCGGAATCCTTATCGGACTTGAAGAAACCAACGGGGCGCCCGCTGGTCTTGCCGCCGAACTAAAGCAACTCGCCGATAATAACAAGGTGCCAATCAACACCGATTTCTCAGCGTCTCCGATTCCGCGAAGTTATCTTCCGCTCCCGGCAATGCCAGCGAAATGGGCGCATCTGGGAATTGCCACGGATTGGTCGAATACGCCAGCCGAATTGATCGACACCGCGGATCTTGCGAGCTTGCAAAATTTGTTACAGCTCTACGTGCAGGGAAGTAGCGCGTCGCACGTGTCTTCGGACAGCGGACATGGCCCGTCAAAGCATGATGGGGAACCTGCTTCCAATTCGCCATCAACAGAAGAGATTTTGCGTCGGCTGACAGAGAGCTACGGTGTGAGCTATCACGAAGGACCCATCCGAGAGGAAGTGAAAAAGCTTCTGCCGAAATGGGCTCAACCTCAAACCGACGAAGCAGGAAACTTAATCTTGCGGCTTGGCACGGCCGCTGCCGGCGCCAAAACACCGAGCGTTCTAGTTGTTGCGCACATGGATGAGATTGGTTTCGAAGTTAAATCCATTTCGAAAGATGGCCGCCTTGAAGTCGAATGGCGCGGAAGCGGGGACTTAAGCTTCTTTGCCGGCCATACGGCGCTGGTGCACAACACCAACGGTGACTATGGCGCCATCGTCGAACTGCCAAATGGCTGGGACGACCCAAAATTTGAATGGCCGCGAGAACCCGAGAAAGCGATCCGCGTTGACATAGGCGCGCGCACGACTGACGAAGTGCAAAGACTGGGTATCAAGGTCGGTGATTCAGTCACTATTCCAAAAGCATATCGAAAACTTCTCGGTACACGCGCAAATGGACGGAGCTTTGATGATCGTGTCGGCGACACAGCCCTGATCTCCGCCGTCTGGGCTCTGGGCGGCCCGCTGAAAGACCGCGATGTAACATTCGTCTGGTCCACCGGTGAAGAAGAAGGCCTCGTCGGCGCAGCAGCCCTCGCAAAACGCTTGGCGGCCGAAGGCCACGTTCCAGATTATGTTTTTGCCATAGATACTTTTGTAAGCTCCGACTCGCCGATCGAATCCAAGCGTTTCGCCGATGCCGAAATCGGAAAGGGTTTCGTCATACGTGCCGTCGACAACTCCAACATCGTTCCTAGCGACCTGGTGGAGAGGGTCATCAAGCTTGCGCGGGCAAATCAGATTCCGGTGCAGTACGGCGTAACCGGCGGCGGCAACGACGGCTCGGCCTTCGTCCGTTACGGCTCGTTGGACATCGCGCTCGGCTGGCCACTGCGCTATTCACATTCGCCCGCGGAAGTGATCGACACGCGCGACGTGGATTCGCTTGCTCGCATCATCACGGTAATCGCAAAATCCTGGTAGCGACAGCAACGACGTCCCCCAGTCCTGATCAACGTCCTAACCACGGGACAATTTGTACCCTCTGCTATAATTTCGCGCGTGAGCACGCCCCGCCCCAGCTTCAAATCGCCGCGCCACATAGTCGTCGAAGGCCCCATACGCGTCGGCAAATCTACTCTCGCGAAGGTGTTGGCCGAACAGCTTCACGCCCGCCGAATCTTCGATTGCGAAGACAATCCATTCCTCGCCGATTTTTACGACGAGAAAAGCGGCGCAGCCTTTCGCGCTCAAATGTACTTTCTCCACGAACGCTATCGCCGCCTTTCTCAAATTCAGTCCCAGGATACCGCCGGGCCCGTCGTCAGCGACTTTCTCTTCGAACGCGACAAAATTTTTGCCTATCTCAATCTCGACAATGAAGAGCTCAAGCTCTACGAGCGTTATTTCGACATGCTTGCGTCGTCAATTCCTCCGCCCGACCTCGTCATTTATCTGCAGGCCAAGCCGGATGTTCTCTCTAAGCGGGTTTCTAAAAAAGGAGATCCTGCAGAGACGCAAATTTCTTCCGAATACTTGGAGGCCGTTGCGAATGCCTACGAGCATTTTTTCTTCCGCTACTCCGCCTCAAATCTGCTCGTCGTGGACACTTCAGAAATCGATTTCGTGGAGCGAAATCAGGATTTACAGGAACTTCTTCGTCGCCTCCGCCAGCCCGTGAAGGGAACGCAATATTTCCTGCCACTTGGCCAAAATTAGACTAATTTTTGCTTGGTTGTCGAAAATTTCTCTGAAAAAAGGGGGCCGGGACAAGATCACCCGCCAGTGACCTCATCCCGGGTACGGCAAGGAGGAGAGCTTTAGCGCCTGGAGTCAGTTCTTCGCGCTAGGCGGCTTTATGCGGTCCAGTCAAGCGATGGCGCAATTTACCCAGCCTCGCATTGATGGGATGGCTGCGATGCAGAAAAGTAAGCACTGGCGGGCGGCGCATTCCAATTTTCTCCAGCGCTCTGCGAATTCGAAAATCGCGTCCTGCCGATACCAGCCCTTTTTCCAGTGTCTGAATCGCTTCCGGAGTTCTTCCCGCCTGGTAATAAACTTCCGCTAGGTTCAAATACAATTGAGCGTGGTTATGCTTCATGCCTAGTGCTTCCCGGCATAGGCTTTCTCCGTCACCAAAACGCTTCTCGGAAAGCGCGGCCAGCAAACCTGTGTAGGAAAGGTAAAACGGATTCTTGGGGGCGATGCCAAGGGCGCGCCGCGCGTGCTGAAGCGCTTCGTCAGCATGGCCGTCGCGAAGGTTTTTCAAGCATTCTTTAAAGTCGTTCATTCCAGCATCTGCAGGGGAGGTAGTTCCGATCCAGTGGGACATAGGCTCCTTCTTCGCCTCGTTGGACACTCGCGAGGCAATGGTTGGAGATTACATTCCACCGTGATCGATGGAAATAGAACGTCCGAACAGTTTTAGGGCTAGAACCTGTACTGTCCTCATAGACAGGCAAAAAAAAGGCAATCCGAAAAACAACAACCTTCTCTTGCGATCATGAACGTTCGCCGCGTCAAATCGAACAGAAGCTTTCCCTGGGTTTCTTGCCTTGCGGATGGCCTAAGGTGCGGATATTCTCGCTTGCGAATCGGAGACAACTCTATGAAATTTTGGAAGTCGAAGACGATAACTCGCAGTTTTAGTGCGCTTGTATTTGTATCGATTTTAGCGTCGCCATCGCCGGCCCAAACGCAAACATCGCCATCCGCTGCTGTTGTCACCGAGCAGGGAAAGTTCATTCTCCACAAATTCGAGCAGCCCATCGGCGAGGAAACCTATCAAGTCATCCGCGACGGCGATTCGCTCGCCGTGAAAGTGAACTTCAAGTTTACCGATCGTGGCTCCGCCGTGCCTCTCACTGCTTCCTTTCGCGCCACCGCCGACCTTACGCCCGAAGCATTTGAAATCAAGGGCAAGAATTCGCGCCTGACTGACATTGATGAAGCCGTCGAAGTCCAGCCCGATAAAGTGCGCGTCCGCAGTCGCGATAAATGGACTGAATCCTCCCGTCCCGCGCAATTCTTCACCATCGCCGGTTACGCTCCCGCGACCATGCAGATGCTGATGGTGCGTTATTGGGCCACGCACGGCTCGCCCGCTGAACTGCCCACGCTGCCCAGCGGCCGCGTGAAGGTCGAGCCCCGCGGCCAAGACACGGTCAGCATAAGCGGCAAAGACGAATCGTTCGACCGCTTCACTGTCGAAGGCCTGATTTGGGGCCGCGAGACGCTCTGGTTTGACTCCAACAAAAATCTCGTCGCCGCCGTAACCACCGACGCCGAATTCGATCACTTCGAGGCCATTCGCGACGGGTACGAAAGTGGGCTCGGAACCTTCGTCGGCAAAGCCGGCTCCGACGGCATGGCCGCTCTCGCCGATATCTCCAAGGGAATCTCCGGCAGCCGCGCGGATAATCTCGCTCTCGTCGGCGGCACGTTGATTGACGGCACCGGCGCCGATCCCGTGCCCGATGCAGTCGTCCTGATTCAAAAGGGACGCATCGTTGCCGTCGGACCGCGCTCCAAAGTGAAAATTCCCAGGGGCGCGGAAAAAGTGGACGCGCACGGAAAAACCATCCTTCCCGGCCTTTGGGATATGCACGCGCACTTCGAACAGGTTGAATGGGGGCCTATTTATCTTGCGGCCGGCGCCACCACCGTGCGCGATTGCGGCAATGAATTCGAGTTCATCACCGCCGTGCGCGACGCCATCGCAAACGGCCGCGGGCTAGGCCCGCGTCTGTTGCTCGCGGGAATCGTGGACGGCAGCGGCCCGCTTGCCCTCGGCGTGGCACGCGTGGACACGCCCGAAAAAGCCAAAATGTGGACCGACAAGTACCATGACGCAGGCTTTCAGCAGATGAAAATTTACAGCTCCGTGAAATTGGACGAGCTGAAAATCATAGCCGAGGAGGCCCATCACCTCGGCATGACCGTCACCGGCCACGTCCCCGAGGGTCTCGACGCCTATCAAGCCATCGAAGCCGGGCAGGATCAGATCAATCACATTGAGTACATCGCGGACATTATGCGGCCGTCACTTCCGCCGAATGCCAGTCGATTCGATCGCTTCAAAGCCGCCGCTGATATTGATGTGAGCTCGCCTGAAGCGCTGAAAGCCATCGCTTTCTGGTTGGGCACGGCACCGTCGTGGACCCCACGCTGGCGCTCTTCGAATTCATAACCGCAAATACTTCGAAGCCCGCTGTCAGCATCGAGCCCGGCGTGGCAAAAGTTGCCCCGGAGCTGCAAGCGATTCTTGCCGACGTTGGCCCGCCCTCGCCCGCCACGCCGATTCAGGAGAAAATTTTCGGCAAGGATCTCGCCATTGTTGGCGCGCTTCACCACGCGGGTGTTCCCATCGTCGCGGGCACGGATCAAACCGTCCCGGGCCACAGCCTTCATCGCGAAATCGAGTTGTACGTCCAGGCGGGATTCACGCCCATGGAGGCCATCGAGTCCGCCACCATCGTCCCGGCGCGCGTGATGGGCCTCGATAAAGAACTGGGCACGGTAGAAGCCGGGAAGCGTGCCGACGTCATCATCGTGGATGGCAATCCGCTCGAATCCATTCGCAACATCCGCAAAGTCGAGTTCGTCATCACCAATGGCGCCATGTACAACTGCGCCGAGCTCTGGCGCAGCGTCGGCTTCCAACCATAAGGGGTTTCAATATCACCTCTCTACCGCCCCGAATTCTTCCCTTGTCGCTGCGCCTCCGGGGAATTATGCTGCCTTCGCACAAAACGCATTCCTGGGGCGAACAATGGAAAAATGGACGCGCAGAAAATTCTTTCTCTCCACTTTGGCCGGCGGCATTGCCGCAAGCTCCCGCCGTCTTTTCGGCGCTGCAGCCCCGGGCGCCGGTGAATTCGGCTTCGGTACTCTTCCTCAAGCGGCGCCCGCCGCCAAAGGCGTTCGCCCGCTGATTATTTCCGCGGCGAATGGCTTGCAACACCTGAACGACGGCATGGACATCCTGAAATCCGGCGGCGACACGCTCGATGCTGTCCTCGCCGTTGTGACCAAAGTCGAAGACGATCCCAACGACGATTCCGTCGGCTACGGCGGCTTGCCCAACGAGGAAGGCATCGTGGAACTGGATGCCTCCGTAATGCATGGGCCCACGCGGCGTGCGGGTGCGGTCGGATCGATTCAGAAAATTAAGAATCCGTCGCTCGTCGCGAAAAATGTGATGGAGAAAACGAATCACGTTTTTATCGTCGGCAATGGCGCGGAAAAATTTGCCGTGGACCAAGGTTTCAAAACCATGGATCTGCTCACCGACAGATCGCGCACTGCCTGGCTCGCCTGGAAAGCATCCTCATCGGTAAACTGGCGCCCCGGCCTCGACAGCCCGGAATGGAAAGAAAAGCTTGCGCAATTGCTCGACACTCCGGAAAAGCTGGCTTGGCGCGAGCACATCGAGGATGTTGTGATGCATCCGCCCACCGGAACGATCAATTGCCTCGCCGTGGATGCCAAGGGAGACATTTCCGGCACCACCACAACTTCCGGCCTCGCCTGGAAAATTCCGGGACGCGTGGGCGATTCGCCCATCATCGGCGCGGGACTCTACGTGGACAACGATATCGGCGCCGGGGGCTCAACCGGCCGTGGAGAAGAAAACATCAAAATCTCCGGCGGCCACACCATCGTCGAAATGATGCGCAAGGGAATGTCGCCCACCGACGCGTGCCTGGAAGCGCTGCATCGCGTCGCGCGCAGTTACAAAGCCTACCCCGAACGCCTGAAAGAATTTCACATTGAATTCTACGCGCTCAATAAGGACGGCCAGTACGGCGCGGCCAGCCTCTGGGGCCAGCGCAGAAGCGGCCATCGCGTGCAATTTGCGGTTCACGATGGCGCGAACGCGCATCTCGTGCCCTGCACTCCGCTCTTCGATAAAAGCGGCGGCGATTATTAGCGGCGAGATTTACCGGACCAGGTCGGACGCGAAGACGAAATGAATCCCGCGCGCTTCCAGGCGCGGAATCTCTTCGGCGAGCGCTGTAATCGTTGCAGGATGCGGATGGCCGATGGCGATGGCGTAGCCGTCGCGCGTGGCATCGCGCGCAGCAAGCTCGATCTGCGAAACAATCGCGCCGCGCTCCGGAGTGTCGTCGAGAAATACCTTGCGCGAAGCGGCGCGCACCCCCATGCGCTCCGCCGTGTCGTAAGCGACCGTCGAGGCCAGCGTGCGGCTGTCGATGAAGAAAAGGCCGCGTTCGCGCAACGCCGGCATCAACGCTTCCATCAGGGTCGGGTCCGCCGTCGCGCGAGAACCCTGATGATTGTTCACGCCGGATGCGTGCGGGACGGTTTCCAGCATTCCCGCGAGCGTTGATTCCACCTCTTGCGGATTCATCCCCACGCGCAATTCAATTTCTTCCGTCCGCGCCGTTTCTCCTTCGGATTCCATGGGAAGATGCAGCAGCACTTGATCGCCGCGGCGGAAAGCTTCTTCCGCCACTTCACCGGAGAGCGGGAGATGCGGCAGCACGGAAACGGTGAGCGGGAAGGGAAGCGCGAGCAGGGAATCCGCGGCGGCGCGGTCGTATCCGAGATCGTCGATGATGATGGCGAGCCGCGGATCTCCGCGGCCCTGCTGCGGATTCGCGTGTGCGCGAGCGGCAAGCGGAGTGACCACGTGAATCGTGTGCGTGCGCACGCCGTGGAACGAGTAGTCAAAGCGCACAACTCCGGCGGAACTCGTTTGCGCCATGGAAAGATTGTGGCGGCGGGCGATGTCCCGAGCGCCTGAGCGCACTCGTCTCAGAATCGTCAGGCAGCGAGATGTAAATCTCGTCCGCTGCTAATTTTCCGGCGCCGGATTTGGAGGGCTGAAGCTCGGGGCGAATGGTGATTTCGGATTTGCGGCCGGTGATTTTTTGGGCGGCGGAGACGACCTCGCCGTAATCGCGCGGAGCTCGGTTTTGAAATTTTTTTGGCGCAGCCGGAAAAAAAAATCGCGGCGAGAGAAAAAACCGCCGAAGGCGGGAGGCGAGGGGAACGGAAAAAACTTCCGCCCGCGCTGCGAATTCACGCCGGACTACGCCGCCTTTCGCGCCGCGCCGGGGTTCTGAAGAATGTCGATCGCTTTTTTGACGACCGGATCTCCTGAGAAACAGGCGGCCCGACGGAACCGGTGGTCTGCTCGCCGGTGGTGGCGAGGCGTCGTCGAGCGTGGGACGAACTTCCGCGGTGGCGGCTACTCCATTCGCGGGAATTTCCTTGTTGTCCGGAGTGTAGTAATTGGCGACGGTCAGGATCAGAGCTTCGCGATCGTCCATTTCAATCAATTTTTGCATTGACGCGGTGCCGTAGGTGCGGTCGCCGACGGTTTCGCCGCGCTTGTTATCCGCAATTGCGTTCGCGAGAATTTCAGCGGGGCCTACAGTTCCGATTCCAATCAGCACGGACACGGAATTGTTCCAGACAACTTTCGAAGGATCCGCGAGGACGACGGGAGTGACGGTGTGGCCTTTGAGCGTGGTGATGGTGCCGGACGGGAGGAAAAGCTGCGCGGCAGCGATTCCTTCCTGGTCGTCACCAGCGGCACAATCGCGCAGATCGAGGATCAGGTTCTTCGCGCCCTGATGATCGAGCTGGACCAGCTTTTCGCGAAGGTGGCTTGATGCCGGCGTTGAGTTCCGGCAGGCGCAGGTAGGCGATGTCGCCTCCAGTTTGCTTCGACAATTTTGGGCGCGGGAAGTTTTGCGAGCGTGAGGTCCACGTCCTGGGGTTCGGTTTTTCCGCGGCGAATCACGGAAAGTTTTACGACCGTTCCGGGTTCGCCGCGCAGGAGGACATTGGCCTGATGGATGGCCATTTCCCGGTGGTGAAGCCGGAAATCGTTTCGATAATGTCGCCGATGCGCAGGCCGGCTTTGGCGGCGGGACTATCGGGCAAGGATCCCAGCACGCCGATGTAGCCGCGGCGG
>CAVSWI010000007.1:0-10193 GCA_963731535.1 uncultured Acidobacteriota bacterium
GCGGAATTTATCGCGGCCGACCTGGTTGCGCAGGCGGAGCATGATCCGGAGGCGCTTGCAGTTTTTGTCACCACGCGTGACGATCTGGCTCGCCGAGTAGCACGCGCTGCGGAGAAGCTGAGCCAGGGAAATGTGATAGCGCGGCAGTCGCTGCGCCGGAATGGCGTCACTCTTGTATCCGGTTCGCCTGCTCAAAGTTTCGAGTGGGCGAATGAACTGGCAGCGGAACATCTTACGGTTGACGCGGCTGACTTGAAACTTGTCCGCAATGCCGGTTCCGTGTTTGTCGGCAACTATTCGCCACAAGCGGCTGGCGACTACGCTTCTGGTCCTAATCACGTGTTGCCGACCGGTGGCGCTGCTCGCTTTCGAGGTGGGCTTAGCGTTCTCGATTTCGTGAAGCTGATCAGCGTGCAGCGGCTTTCGCGGCCCGGTTTGAGAAGGATTGGGCCGGTCGTCGAGTCTTTGGCAAATGCGGAAGGATTGCGGGCGCACGCGGAGTCGATCCGCACGAGGGTGGGCCATGCTTGAAGCGCGTGAGGCGGTACGCAATTTGCCCACTTATCATCCTCCGCTCGGCGGACGCATGGGGCTGCGGCTGGATTTCAATGAGAATACCGTGGGCTGTTCGCCGCGGGTGTTGGCGCGGTTGCGCGAAATCACGGCGGAAGAAATCGCGTGCTATCCGGAGCGCGAGCCCATCGAGGCGGTCGTGGCTGATCACCTTGGTATCGAATCCACGGAGTTGTTGCTCACCAATGGCGTGGATGAAGCCATCCACCTGCTTTGCGAGACATTTTTGCAGCCAGGCGACGAGGCCCTTATTGTGGTGCCAACGTTTGCCATGTACGAGATTTCGGCTGCAGCCACCGGGGCACGAGTTATCACGGTACCGGCAGGCACTGATTTCCATTTTCCAAATTCAGAGTTGCTTTCGCAAATCACGCCGCGCACTCGGCTGATCGCGGTTGCTAATCCTAACAATCCCACAGGTACGGTCGCCGATCCGGCAAGTTTGCTTGAAATCGCTGGTAGCGCACCGCGAGCCGCGATTCTGGTGGATGAAGCGTACTTCGAGTTTTACGGGAAAACGCTATTGCCTGGATGGAAGGATTTCCCGAATCTTTTTGTGGCCAGAACGTTTTCTAAGGCGTACGGGTTGGCTGGGCTTCGGGTGGGCGTGCTCGCTGGAAACGCGGAGCACATTGCCATGGTGAACAAAGTGAGTTCCGCTTACAACGTGAATGGTGTGGCGCTAGCGTGCTTGCCGACAGCATTAGCGGACCAGGACTACGTTGGCGGTTACGTCGACCAAGTTCGCAAGGGGCGGGACGAACTGCAGCAGGAGTTAGGCGAACGGGGGATTCGGTACTGGCCGAGTCAGGCCAATTTTGTGCTGGCGAGTTTCGGTTCACTGAAGACGGCGTTGATTGAGTCGATGCGGGCGCGCGGGATTTTGGTACGCGACCGTTCGCGCGATTACGGTTGCGAGGGTTGCGTGCGCATCACGCTTGGAACCGCGGAGCAGACTGCTCGATTGCTGCGAGCGCTTCGGGAGGCGTTGGCGGAGATTGGGGCTCGCGAGGTAAGCGCGAAATGAGACGAGCCGCGATCCGACGCACTACGAAAGAGACTGACATCCGCGCGGCGTTGTCTATTGAAGGCCGCGGCCGGTACAAGGTTTCTACTGGGATTCGTTTTTTCGATCACATGCTGGAACTTTTCGCCCATCATGGCGGCTTCGATCTTCAACTCACAGTCAAGGGCGATCTGGATGTTGATCAGCACCATACCGTCGAAGACGTCGGCATCGTGTTGGGGCAATTGTTCGACAAGGCGCTAGGCGCCAAACGTGGGATTTTGCGCGCAGGTTATTTTGTGATGCCGATGGATGAAACCCTTGGGCTGGCGGCAGTGGACTTTTCTGGACGTACATCGACCACGGTCGATACTAAGGTTCGCACACGGATGGTGGGCGATCTGCAAGCGGAGCTGGTGCACGATTTCTTCGACGGATTTTCCCGGGGCGCTCGCGCCAGCGTGCATGCCCGCGTGCTATATGGCCGTTCCAGCCATCACAAGATCGAATCTTTATTCAAGGCATTTGGGCGTGCCTTGCGCGCGGCCTGCTGGCGCGACCGCCGCATGGCACGCTTGCTTCCCAGCACAAAAGGACTGCTCTAATGATCGCCGTTGTCGACTATCGGGCTGGAAATCTGACCTCGGTCAAAAAGGCGCTGGATCATCTCGGCGCAGACGCAATCGTCACTCGCGACCCGAGCGTTGTAGCGCAGGCACGACAAGATCATCCTGCCCGGTGTCGGCCACTTTTCGGCGACTGTGGTTCTCGAACAAGCTGGGCTGCGGACTGCCATTCTGCGGCAAATTGAAAGAGGAGTGCCGTTCCTCGGCGTCTGCGTCGGAATGCAGTGGATGTTTGAGTCCAGCGCGGAGGCGCCTGGAACGCAGGGTCTGGGATTGTTTTCGGGATCATGCGGACGGTTTCCGGAAAGCGTCAAATCTCCGCATGTCGGTTGGAATTCTCTGACCTGTCATGATTCTTCGCGGCTGCTTCGAGGAATTCCTTCGGGTTCTTTCTTCTACTTTACCCATTCGTACTCGGCGCCGGTGGTGAAACCAACGGTGGCACGATGCGAATACGGCGGAGAGTTTTCGGCTGCGGTCGAGCAAGATAATTTGTTTGGAGTGCAATTTCATCCGGAAAAATCGGGGGCTTTGGGGCTGAAGCTTCTGGAAAATTTTTGCGGCCTCTGATGCTGACAAAGCGAATCATCGCGTGTTTGGATGTGACTGCCGGACGCGTCGTAAAAGGGGTGCAGTTCGAGCAACTGCGCGACGCCGGCGATCCTGCCGAACTGGCTGCTGCTCACGGCCAGGCTGGCGCCGACGAAGTTGTGCTGCTTGACATTTCTGCCACCCACGAGAAACGAGCGACCCTCACTGAGACTGTCCGTAGAACTGCGCGACAGTTGTTTATTCCATTTACGGTCGGCGGCGGTATTCGTTCCCTGGACGACGCTATCGCCGTCTTCGAGGCGGGCGCCGACAAGATCAGCATCAACTCCGCGGCGCTTGCCGATCCATCTTTAATCACACGCATCGCCGAGCGCTATGGTTCACAGGCCGTGATCGTTGCCATTGACGCGAAGCGGATTAAAGGAGAAGCGCGATTCGAGGCCTACGTCAGCGGGGGCAGAAATCCCACTGGGCGTGACGCCGTGGCTTGGGCGCGGGAAGCCGAGGAGCGCGGTGCGGGTGAAATCCTACTCACTTCCATGGATCGTGACGGCACCGGCGCCGGCTTCGATTGCGAGTTGACCTGTGCGTGTTCCGAAGCGCTGCATATCCCGGTGATCGCTTCGGGTGGTGGTGGTGACACGGCGAGTTTCGTTGAGGTCTTTCAGCGCGGCAAAGCAGACGCTGCGCTCGCCGCCTCCATTTTTCACTTTGGCCTGCACAGCGTTGGCGATCTCAAGCGAGAGCTGCAAAGCGCGGGCATCCCGGTGCGATGGCCATGTTGATACCCTCCATCGACCTCATGGGTGGCAAGATCGTCCAGCTCGTACAGGGAGAACGCAAGGCGCTCGAATTCGAGGACTTCGACGAGTGGGTCGCGCGCTTCTCTTCATTCCCTCTGATTCAACTGATCGATCTGGATGCAGCCCTCGGCACGGGACACAATCGCGAACTTATGCACGCGTTTGCCCGGCGTCTTCCGTGCCAGGTTGGCGGAGGAGTGCGGTCCATCGAAACGGCGCAGGAAATGCTCTCAATCGGCGCCCGGCGTGTAATCTTCGGCTCGTCGCTTATCCGCGATGGTCAACCCGACGTTGTATTTGCCAAAGAAGTTGCTAGCGCGGTCGGATCGGAAAAATTGGTGTTCGCAATCGATTCCAAGCAGGGACGCGTCGCCGTCAAGGGATGGCGCGAACTCACTGCGATTACCCCTCTCGAAATGATTGCGGCTCTGGAGCCGTGGTGCGGTGCGTTCCTGTATACGCACATCGATACTGAAGGCCTGATGCAAGGTATTCCCCTCGATGCCGTGCGCCAGCTGCGAACTTCAACCAGCAAGCAATTGATCGTGGCTGGAGGGATTGCGAGTTCCGAGCAAGTCGATCAACTGGATGCGCTCGGAATCGACGCGGTTGTGGGGATGGCAATCTACACGGGACGGATGAAGCTGGGCGATTCTACCTCCCAGCCAAACGGGAGCCCTGGCGGCACGTGATTGCGTTTCGGAGCGCTGCCAGATCGTTGTTTAGCGTGGGAATCAATTATCGAAAACGATATCCGGGCTTGAGTTCGCAGCGATAGGCCCTGGCTTGATCTGTATCCACTCGAACGTGGCAGTCGGCCCAGCTTAAGAACAGATCTGGCCCGAGCGGGAAAACAATGGACTCTCCATTTACTTCAGCTTCGATACTTGGACCTTCCGCCGATGTCGGCAAACTGAAATTCAGCGCCCGGCCGAAAATGACGGGATAAGACTCGCGCACAAGATCGCTGATCATAGGGTGGACCACCTCCGCCTCCATCAGGAAAGTGGTTGTGTCGGACCAGTTCCGAACCGAGACGTTGACAATTCGACCGCCGCGCGAGAGGTCCTCGAACTCAACTTTGGTAAAAGGGCATGGTCCCGCGATGCAGGAAACTCTGGCATTGCGGAACTGATTGCCCTCCCCCGCGTCGAGCGACGCCGAGGCCAGCGCCGCTTTCCATTTGTTGTCAGGCGAGCAAGGATGGCGACCCTTGCAAGGTATATTTCCGACATTCACCACTGTGAATGTTTTCACCGCGCTGCCCACGTCCGCTTCGGTAGTAGTTTTTACGGAATATCGTACCCTGACGTTCGCGATTCCTAACTCAGGGCGGCCAGAGTCAACGTGCGTCTTGTGAGGAACCGGCACCATGCGGGCGATGTAGATGTTGTCCGAAACAAATTCATTCAAATCGAGCGGCTCGTAATCGGGATGGCGGAATCGCAGCGTGAGAGGCTGCCGCCGCCTCAGTCCGCGACGCAAAGTAAGAGTGAAGAAGCCTGAAGAATCGGATTTGGAAGTACTGACCGCCAAGCCGCTCGTGCCCGTTATTTGAACGTCTGCTATGGGCAGTTGCTTTTGCGGATCGGCATCTGCACTAAGGACTGCGCCCTTGATGGTGATTGGTTGCGCCTTGCGAACAGCAACCAATACTGCAGCTACGGTGCCTGCTACAGCTGCGATTGCAAACGTCCAAATCGCAGTCTTTCGTTTCCAATTCATGCGGTCCCCATGTGAATATTTTATGACACTAGTATGGATTACTCGGAGACTCAATCGGCGCGGATGTATTCAATCCTCGCCTCCGTTTCACAGTACACGCTGGCGGCAAATCGTCTAAAATTCTCGGGTGCGCCGGAAAGACGAGAACAATGCCAGACGTAACAGTCTATCGCGGCGGAATCTGCTGAAGCAGATTGCCGGCTTGGGTGCATCCCTGCCTTTTACGGGAGGCCTTAGTCGGCTTTTCGCAACTCCGCCCCAACAACACCTTGAGGCGGCGCGCCCTCCGGTTCAAACTTATCTATCCGAGTCCGATGATGCGTTGCTGGAGGAATTGGAAAAGGCAAACTTTCTCTACTTTCTGGAACAGGCCCATCCACAAACTGGAATGGTGAAGGACCGGTGTAATGTGCGCATCAATGACACCGGAGTGGTGGGAAGCATTGCTGCTACTGGCTTCGGACTGACGGCCCTGTGCATCGGACAAAAGCGCGGCTATATTTCGATGTCAGAGGCTCGCGAGCGGGTGGTGATTAGCTTGCGCTTTTTGTGGAAAAAATTGCCGACCCACCGGGGATTTTTCTACCACTTCGCAAACCTTGGCACCGGTGAAAGAATGTGGGACTCGGAGGTGTCTTCCGTCGATACCGCGATTTTGCTGTGCGGAATTCTTACCTGCCGCCAGCACTTCCAGCATTCAGAAATCAGTCTTTTGGCGTACGAGATTTTCAATCGGGTGGATTGGAGCTGGCTTTCCGAGGACACATCTTTGTTGCCCCACGGATGGACTCCGGAGGTGGGTTTCTTGCCGTACCGCTGGGATTACTACAGCGAACTGATGATGATGTATCTCCTGGGATTGGGGTCTGCCGCTTACCCTTTGAAGACCGAAACCTGGAATGCGTGGAAACGAACCATTTTTGAATATGATGGCCTTCGCTACATTGGTTCGTTTGCGCCTTTGTTTGTGCACCAGTACTCGCAGGCGTGGTTTGATTTCCGCGGCAAACGCGATAAGTACGCCGATTACTTTCAAAACTCGGCGATTGCCACCGATGTCCATCGCCGCTTCTGTTTGGAGCTGGCAAAACAATTCCCGGATTACAGCGACGATCTGTGGGGAATTACGGCTTCCGATTCGCAAAAAGGTTATGTAATTTGGGGTGGGCCACCCGCCATGGGGCCGATTGATGGGACCGTTGTTCCCAGTGCGTCCGCGGGTTCGCTTCCTTTCCTGCCCCAGCCGGTGATGCGGGTCTTGCAAAATATCAAAAATCATTACGGAGCAACCTGGTGCCGGTATGGATTTGTCAATGCGTTCAATCCATCGAAGAGTTGGTATGACACCGACGTGATTGGAATTGACACGGGAATCACGATGGTGATGGCGGAAAATGCCCGCACCGGGTTCGTCTGGCAAACGTTCATGAAGAACCAGGAGGCGCAGCGTGGCATGGAGCGGGCCGGATTCAAGAAGGAGGAACCTTCTGCAACGCCCGCGACGGGATGATGGAGGCATGATGGAGGAATCACAAGTCCGGGCTATTTCAGTTCGATGAGGGCTAGACCTTGCGCGGGGAGGGTGACGGTCAGTTCGTTATTTTTCAGCTTGCGGCTCTCGGGATTGGGAAGTTCTGCGGCGTGGCGCAGTTCCTGGATTTGCTTTTGGGTTGGATAACGGGGCGAACCCATCTTTTCGTAGGCTGCATGAAAATCTCCGTGCTCGTGATCGACGCGAGAGAGGGTAGCACGGTGCAATCTCGCATTCTTGAAACGCAAAGTAACAGTTCGCGGCGAACCTGCCTGCTCAGGCGGAGCATAGTTCCATATGGCGAGAACTACGGTGCCGTCGTCCCTGCGAGTAAGTAGAGCGGAATCGGAGTCGAGCGCGATACGTTGACTTCCGAGTTTGTGCAACAGGTTGAAGGCGTTGTACGCGGGCTTGGGAATGCCGCCGGCGGCGATGAGTCCGAAGCCGCCGTAAAAAGGCGTTTTCACCACGCCTTGCTCTTCAAACACGTCGGAGAAGGTCCAATAGGACATGACGTTGACCAGGCCATCGCACTGGCGAATGGTATCGGCGAGCCATGGGCCCATGTAGGTCGAGTCCGTCACTGCGGTTTCATTTTTGTAGCTGGCGTTGAACTCGCTCCAGATCAAAGGCAGATTCGGCTTGCTTGAAGCTGCGATTTGATTGTGAACTTTGCTTACCGCGCGGCAGACCATTTTGTCGCGTGGAATATTCTCTTTGGTCCCGAACACGTCTTCGGAGTTGTCATTGCCGTACACATGCGTCGAGGCGAAGTCCATCGGAATATTGTTTTCGACGCAGTGTTTGATGAAAGCGTCCACCCATGCGGCTTGTGCGGTGGCCGGGCCCCCGATTCGAAGCCGTGGATTCACACTCTTGATTGCGCGCGCAGTGTGATCGTAAAGCTCCCAGTAGGTAGACTGCTTCGGCTCTCCTCCCCAGAAATCCAGGTTGGGTTCGTTCCAAACTTCGAAGGACCATTGCGCGACTTCATCGATGCCGTAGCGATCGATCAGATGTTTCGTGAACGCGGTGATGAGGCCGTCCCACTTATCCCAATCTTTTGGCGGGGAGACGTTTGGCTTGTACCAAAAAACGTGCAGCATGTTGTGAGCAGCCAGCCTCTGCGGCATAAAGCTGAGTTCAACAAAAGGCTTCACACCGGTAGCGAGCAGACCGTCATAGATCTGATCGACGTAGGAGAAATTGTATGTAGAACGGCCTTGGCTATCCTCATCGTACAAACCAACTTCATCGTGAAAAATGGCGTGGAAGCGAACGTACTCGAAATTTGTGATTTGCTTGACATCGCGTAAATCGCGCCGGTAGCTGTCGCGCAGGCTAAGCACAGCCCGTCCGGAGCCGAACATCTGCTCCCAGAAGTGGGGAAAGGGATGGAATTGTGCGTTCGCATCCACGACGATCTCATCGGGCTTCGAGTTAGCCTGGGCGTGCGCTGCTGGTGCACACAATGGCAGGAAAATGAGGAAGAGTACGAACAGCCGGCGTGTAGAAAAGTTTCGCACTCGACACTTTGTCAGCAGGTCGGCAAGAAACGATTTGACTGAACGTTCGATCCCACCGCTGGAGCCGATTTCACGCGGCACTGGCGCCATAGTTCATGCGGGTTGCGCGGCCATGGGCCACGGGTTTCTCGTGCAGCAGCAGTTCGGTGGCCTGCACGCGTGGATCACTGTGGAACCAGCGTTGGATGACGCCATCCTGCAAAAAGTTCGCGATGGAAAGCAAACTCATGCCCTGATGATGCGCCATCCAGCAGCGTACCAGTTCGTAGCGATGGAGGCGTGAGCGCCGTCTGGCCGGCGTGAAGTCCGCGGCTTCGTAGAAACCGTACGCGCCCAACCATCCATCGCGACTCATTCGATGCAAGTTTTTCAAAGCTTCTGACGCACACACGTGCAGCGACAGGAACGACGAATAGGGGGAAATGACGAGTGCATTCAACTCCCCTTTGCTAAGCGCGAGCTGCGGAACGCCGAAAGCATAGTATTGGTAGTTGCCCGCTTCATCCATTCTGAAATGAGCTGACTCGGAAATACCCCAGGGGATGCCTCTGCGCTCTACGTAAGCCTGCTGCGTCCGCACCGCCGCGCGTGACGCGCGCTCCAGAAGGGTGTTGGGGTAGGTGCGCATCCAAATTAGTGGCATCAGGTACTCGAACATGGTTCCCGTCCAAGAAAGGAGGACGGGATGCCCATGCTCCAAAGCGTGCGGGCGGCCAAGCTGGAACCAGGTTTCTTGACGTATGTCATCCTTCGCAATGGCTACAAAAGCGGCGATGCGCGATTCGGTGGCCAACAAATCGTAACAGGCAGAATGGACCTGTTGAGACTTGACGTCGAACCCGACCGACAATAACTTGCGCTGGTTCAGAAGGAAGCGAAAATCCATTTCATCCGCCAGCTTACCCGCGTTTGCGGCAATCCTCTGAAGATCCTGTATCAGCCGCGCGGCGTTGGAACGAGCCTCGGGAAGCAAAGCCTCAAGACGGGGATACAGCGACTTCTTTTTTTCCTCATCGGTCGAATGGATGGAGAACCGAAGCCGAAGGGCGAGAGCGTCGATGAAATCCGGCATTCGCTCGAGCGCCGGAAGGTCCCGCGTCGAATTCGAGTTGATGGCAGGATCGTCCCACAGGGCGGCAAACTCCGGCAGCAGCCATGGGGCGTGAGAGCTTACAATTTGCCTGACGTTCTCAAGCCGCGAGCGCGCTTGTTCTGAAAACCATTGCGCATCTTTCGAGTGCTTAGGCTTGACGGACTCCTGATGAACCTGATCGAGAACTCGATCTGCGTCATTCAGCAAGAATGGCAACCACTTCTTTCTCTTAATCTCCTTTTGGAAGGCAGAAAAGTGCCTGCGCGACAACGCGCGCACATCCACCAGCATACGAAGGTGATCCAGGAAGCCCTCGGATGCGCTGGTCTGCAACAGGGGACGAACGAGGAGATCCAAACATCCTTGCTGAAGCGTCCAGAGCGAAGCTACCAAGTTGCCGCTATCGACAGCCGAGACGAGTTCCGGCTCCAATGGCTGCAGCGATCGCGTGTCGTACCAGTTGAGCAGGTGCCCGCGATACCGTTTCAGCTTCGAGAGCGTAGCCAGAGTTCGGACGGTCTGTTGGGCTAACTCGGGAATTGTGAGATATCCGAACTCGCAAGCCACTTGCCGGGCGTTGAGAAGAAAACCAAGATTTGTAGGCGAGATGCGAGGTGCAATCGAAGCAGGTTCTTCCTGTACATTGTCCGGTATCAGCCAATTGTGTTCTTCGGTGCTGTACTCGGCGAAGTATCGCCAAATACGAAGGGCGGAGCGGCGAAGCAACAGTTGATCCTTGGCGGCGACTGCGCTGCGCA
>CAVSWI010000008.1:0-15649 GCA_963731535.1 uncultured Acidobacteriota bacterium
ATGATCGCTCTTTTTTGCCTGCCCGCTCTGGCGCAGGACGCGTCGAAGTATGAAGTTGGAGGAGGTCTCGCTTACCGGTCGTTTGATAACACCAACGGTTCGCGGCTCAGTATGGTCGGATGGACCGCTTATGGTGATCGCCATATCTGGAAGTTCATTAATCTTGCCGCGGATTTCTCCGGCACTTACAATCGGAACAGCACATTTTGGAAATACGAGCATTTACGACTTCTTGGTGGGCCCACAGCTATATCCTTTCGGCCACCAGCACAAAATCACCGTTTTTGGTCAAGTTTTATTCGGCGGCGGAGCTCTTCTTTATCATCTTCCGAGCCAGAACGGGTTTAATTCCGTCACGACCTCCTACGCAGGACTCGTCGTGGATGGGAGGCGGCGGATTGGACTGGCGCGTAAGGAAGCGTTGGGCCATCCGGATTATCCAGGCTGATTATGAACAGACGCGCTTCATTCCGGCTCTCCGAGTCAAGGTAACTATCGAGTATCGGTCGGGCTTGGTCTACCGATTCGGAATAAAGTAACTTCTCTCGCCGCGTTCCGATTTTTTCTTTTATTGAACGTCTGCCAATTTGGACTTGCAGAAGAGCCGACGCTCGGTGCAGATTACAAGTTCGTGGAGATCTCACTGGAAGGTAAGGGATCGCGCTCGGCGCTGCTAATTGCCGCGCTGGTCGTAGCGTTCTTTTTTTCCTACCAGGCCGTCCGACTTTGGATTGCGGATCATCGCATTAATTCCGACAATCTGAATGCCATTGAGAAAGGCGCTGCGTTGGAGCCCGGAAATGCGGCAGCCTGGGATACTCTAGGACGCTTCCAGCAATTGGATTTCGTCGCCGGCGATCCCAACGAGGCCATTAAAGCCTTTCAAAAAGCGATCCAGGACGATCCGCTTTCCGCCTATTACTGGATGAACCTGGCAGCGCGTATGAATCTGTCGGAGATGTAGCGCATGCCCACGATGCATTCAGCCATGCGCGAGACGTTTACCCTCTCTCGGCGCAGGTCGCTTGGAACTACGGCAACTTTCTGCTTAGGCAACAACAACTGACCGAAGGTTATGCTGAGATTCAGTTGGCCGTTCGTTCGGATCCCTCGCTTCTAACTCTGGCGATATCCCGCACATGGCGCTCCAATCACGACGTAAATACATTGCTGAATCAGGTGCTTCCGGCCGATCAGAACGCTTATTTTCAAGCTCTCGATTTTTTTGCATCCGCCCAGCAAGCCGAGGCCGGACTTACGGTTTGGCAGCGATTGATTTCCTTGGGAAAACCTCTCGCTTTGTCACGTTCGTTTCCATTTCTCGATGAACTCATTCGAGAGGATCGCGCCGCCGACGCAATCCGCGTTTGGCGCGAAGCGCTCGTCGCAGCCGGTGTCCCCAATCAGGAGCCGCAAAACGGATCTGTGATCTGGAATGGGAATTTTGCCGGCGATTTTACAAACGGCGGCCTGGGTTGGCGCTGGGACAATCCCGTCGGCATATCCATCGACTTTGATGCCGCAATGCCGGAGGCAACGGGCCGCTCCGTCCGCCTGGATTTCGGCGGCGGACACAATCCTGGAATCTCTGAACCGTTTGAGTATGTGCCGGTAGAGCCGGGCCACACTTATCAATTTCGCGGATATCTTCGGACGGAATCGATTTCCACCGAAAGCGGAATGCGTTTTTCGATCTACGATCCTCACCATCCCAATGCCGTCGATCTGCAAACTGAGAATCTCACCGGCACTCATCTTTGGAACGCTGTGGAACTCCAGGTGGTAACGGGCCCGGAAACTCACTTCCTGGTGGTTGCTCTGCGTCGCGATCCGAGCCGTTTGTTTGACAATAAATTGAGCGGAACGGTTTGGATCGCGGATGTGTCGATGGTTCCCGCCGGCGCGAATGAGACGGGAGCGCAGCGTTGAAGATCGTCCGCATCGGCCTTTGCATTCTGTTCGCATTTAGCGTGCTGGCATTCGGCACTGTGGAAGTTTGGTCGCAGTCGCTTCTCGAAATCGTGCGCCGGAATGTTGTTCTTGTTGTGGGCCATCGTCGTCTTCAGGGATTCGAAGGCGACGATTTATTGGAATCCGTTAATTTGGCCCATTCTCGGCATCCTGGCCATCGGCATTTTGCAGCTCTTTTTTGGCGTGACACCGTATCGCTATCTCACGCGGCTCGAGCTTCTGAGATTCGGCGCGTATTTAATTATCTTCTTTCTGTCGGTGCAGGCTTTCCGCGAACGGCTCCGACCTTAAGAAGCTGGCGTGGTTTCTGATTTTCTTGTGTTTCGGAGTTTCGTTGTTCGGCATCATCCAGCATTTCACGTCGGAGGGGCAATTTATTGGCTGCGCCCATTGCGAGCGGGTCGGTGATCCCTTCGGACCGTACGTGAATCGCAACCATTTCGCCGGCTTTGTTGAGTTGACGCTGCCGATAGGCCTGGCCATGCTGGTTTTTCGCGGCGTACAGCGCGACGTGTATCCACTTGTTGGCTTGTTAGCCATTGTTCCGGCCGGGGCGCTGATTCTCTCCGGTTCGCGCGGCGGAATTGTTAGCTTCGCATTTGAAATAGCTGTGCTGTGGCTGCTAGCCAGGAGCCAGCAAACATCCGAACGTCCGCAGTTTGTGGGTATCGGAATTGTAGCGCTGGCAGCCTTGGCGCTGATCGCATGGTTAGGCGCAGGCCGGGCGATTGAGCGATTTTCGACGATCCACGTGGAGAAGTGACGGTGAACCGTCGCGTTTCGATGTTTCGCGGAGCAGCGCACCTTTTTGAGGATCATCCAATCACGGGCGTCGGGACTTGGAGCGCTAGTCGCCGCCTATCCGCGGTATGAGACCCTTTATGACGGCAAGCTCGTGGATCACGTTCACAACGATTACATCGAAATGCTGGCGGAGACTGGATTACTCGGGGGAATTTGCGGTCTCGCGTTCTTGTGGATTTTATTTCGCCAAGCCAAGGCTTGTTACGCGGCCGAGCAAGGGCATTTCTCGCGCGCTCTCCATGCCGGCGCAGTCACTGGCTTGTGCGGAATGCTGCTTCACAGTTTCGTGGATTTCAATTTGCATATTCCATCCAACGCCCTGCTGTTCTTACTATTGGCGCATCTTGCGACTTCACCTCCGTTGGCCACTGAAGCTGTTGTGACGCGGCGGCGCGCGCGCATCACGCGAAAGAACTATGCTCGCAAGCGAATAAGCACTGGCACCGACGTCCTCGCTAGACATCTAAGCATCTCCTGCATCGCCCAAATGCCTCGCAGGTCTTTGGAACTATTGATAGTTGTCGTTTAGCCCACGCACGTCTTGGTTGACACCAGCGCGGGGCTAGGTAATAGTGTTTGCGGGGTTATCTATCTATCATGGTTCCATCGGTCCAGTGCGTTTCGGACTGGCTAACAGCGAAGCCTGCCTTGTTGCTCCCTATTTTGTTGTTCTTGGGTGTGCAGGTTTACGGCCAGCAGAAAGCTCGCAACGTCTCAACAAACGAACGAGAAAATTCAGGAACTGGCCGGATTAGCCGGTGCCCGGGCGGTCGATACTCCCGTTGGCAGCGGTGACCTTTTGCACGTCGATGTCTTTGACGTTCCAGAACTTTCTCGCGATCTGCGGGTTAGCGAAACGGGCGATATTACTTATCCGCTGATCCCCGGAAAGATTTCTGTGAGTCGGGCTGACCACCGTCCCAACTGGAACAGAAATTGGCGCAACTTTTGATAGAAAACGGTCTGGTTTCACATCCGCAGGTGTCCGTTTTCGTAAAGGAACAAACCAGTCAGCCGGTTTCATTGGTGGGAGCAGTGCAAAGGCCTATGGTTTACCAAGATTATCCGGCCCACCACGCTACTGGAATTGCTGGCCCAGGCTGGTGGCGTCACAGATGAAGCTGGCAGTGTGGTAATCGTCACGCGTAACGGACATTTAATACCCGAGAAAAATGACGCAGCAGGGATCGATCGACTCGACTGGGCTAGACACTCAGACGATCACAATTCGTTTGCAGGATTTACTCGAATCGGGCAACCCTGTTTACAACATTCAGATTTACGGCGGGGATGCAGTGAGTGTTCCTCGCGCGGGCATCGTATATGTGATGGGCGGGGGAATCTCGCAACCGGGCGGCTATATTCTCCAGAGCCACGGGGAACAAGTTACAGTTCTGAAAGCGGTGGCTCTGGCACATGGTCTAACGGGCTTTGCAAAGGCCGACCAGGCCGTGATCATGCGCAACAACACGGATACAGGCCAGAAGGACATGATACCCGTACACATTAAGCAAATCCAAAACCAGAAATCCGATGACGTCACCATGAAATCGAATGACATTCTTTATATTCCAGACAGCAAAGGTCTGAAAATTTTGGCAAGAGGGTCCGAGGCGGCATTGACTGTCGGAACGGGTTTGGCGATTTACAGGTTCTGATCAAGCTCGGGCAAATTTCAGGGCTGTACGGGTAAAGGATAAATGGAAGAGCCTTCTCGAATTGTACCAAATCTGCGTGATCGGAAAGCGACGGAAGCACTAAGCGTTATTCCCGCGCCTTCGGTTCTTTCCTGGGAGCAGGTTCCCAGGGAACCGCACCTGCTCGATTACGTCATCATCTTGCGCAAGCATCAGTGGATGATCCTAACATTTTTCTTGACTGTTGTGACCATTGTTACGATCGCGTCCTTCAAGATGAAGCCAGTCTACGTGGCGTCGGCGCGAGTAGAAGTGGATAAAGAGTCGCAGAACATGTTGCCTTTCCCGGATTCGAACTCTTACGACGAGTTCATGGATTTGGAGAATTATCTGGAAACACAGTCGAAAATTCTACAGAGCGAAACTTTAGCCTTGCAAACCATCAAGTCTCTGGATCTGGCACGCTATCCCGAGTTCGGCGGCAAATCCGAACGCACCAGCCTTTGCTCACAGTGGCGACGCGGCGCGGCGCCCCGCAATCCTCGGGGCATTTCTTGGGCGCCTCAGCGTGAAGCGGGTGCCTAACAGCCGCTTGATTGAAGTGACCTTCGAAGCGGAAGATCCTCAGCTCGCAGCGCAGATTGTCAACACGCACTTGCAGAACTTATGTGGAACAGAATTTTCGCAGCAAATACGATGCGACCATTCAGGCATCCAATTGGCTGTCTTCGGAGCTTGAAGAACTTCGGATTAAGGTGGAGAAGTCGGAAAACGCGCGTATTGCGTACGAGCGTGCGAATCAAATATGGCAAATTGATGAGAAACAAGACATCGCGACTCAAAAACTCGCAGAATTGAGCCAGGCCGTTACTGCAGCGCAAACTGATGTCGCGCAGAAGGAAGCGATGTATCGCATGGCCGCCTCCGGCAATGTGGACGCGCTGCCGACGGCGCATGGCAGCGAAGTCATCAATAATTTGCTCAAACGCAAATCAGATATCGACGAATCGTATGCGGAAGCACTGGACCAATATGGGCCAAATTTCCCCAAGGTTCTTCGAATTGCGGCGCAGCAAAAGCAAGTAGACGACGATCTAGAGAAAGCCCGCAAAACTCTAATCGAGAGCGTCCAACAAGAATTCGACCTGGCGCGCAGTCATGTGGAGCTGCTTCAGGAGGCGCTCGATAAACAAAAGGCGGAGGCGAACGATCAGGCAGAGAAATTAGTTCAATACCATATCCTTCAGCATGACGCGGAATCGAACAAGCAACTTTACGATGGGTTGCTGCAAAAATTGAAAGAGGCCGGTATCACGTGCGGGCTTGCGATCGAGCAATATTCGTGTCGTAGATCCGGCGTTGGCGCCAGCAAGCCCTTCCCGGCCGCAAAAGTCGCGCAACATTCTGCTGGCAGTTCTAATGGGTTTAGTCGGCGGAGTGGGCCTGGCTCTCTTCCGCGAATATCTTGACAACACGGTGAAGTCGCCTGACGACATCGAAGCGCTCACAGGCCTGCCCTCTCTCGCCGTGGTACCTTCCTTGCCAGGATTGAATGCTCCCGCCGGGCGGCTTTCGCGCCTCGCTCGTGAAGCGAGCGCGGCGACTGGTTTGGGCTCGCGCGTGGAATTGCTGTCGTACGTGCAACCCAAGTCGCAAATCTCGGAAGCGTTCCGCGCTTTGCGAACTTCTCTTCTGCTCTCTCAGGCTGATCATCCGCCGCAGGTGATCCTGGTGACCAGCGCCCTGCCTCGCGAAGGAAAAACGACCGCCGCAGTGAATCTCGCGGTCACTCTGGCACAGCTCGGAGACCGCACTCTGCTGGTGGACTCCGACCTGCGCAAACCAGGGATCCGCCGCGCACTGAATCTGGCCATCGGAAAAGATGTGGGATTAAGTTCTTATCTTGCGGGCGTCACCAGCCTTGAAGAAGCTACGATTCAGCATCCCACCATCACGAATCTATCAGCGTTGACGACGGGACCGGTGCCACCCAGTCCGGCGGACCTTCTTTCTTCCCACCGTATGCGCGAAGCCATCGCCGAATTGCGCCGACGTTTCAAATTTATCGTGATCGACTCGCCTCCGGTAATGGCCGCCACTGACGCTGTGATTCTTTCAGCGCTTACGGATGGAGTCTTGCTGGTAGTGCGTAGCGGCGAAACTCCGAAAGAAGCATTCACGCGCACGCGAGATCTGCTCGCCGCAGTGAAGTGTCGTTTGCTTGGAGTGGTGTTGAACGCCGTCGATTCGAATGCTCCGGATTACTATTACTCTTACCGGTATTATCCCTACGCGTATGGCTATGGATATGGAGAAGACACGGCCAAGCCTTCTAAATTCCCATCGGATTCCGATGAACCAAACGGACCTTCAACATAAAGAGGTGCATTCTTGAGATACCTGATAACTGGCGGCGCTGGATTCATTGGTTCTCATCTTGCCGAAGCTTTGCTCGCGCGTGGCGACTCCGTATTCATCCTGGACGATCTCTCGACCGGAAGTGTTGAAAATATCCGCCATCTGAAAAAACACGATCGCTTTCACTACGTTTTCGATTCGATTATGAATAAACATCTCCTCGCGGAGATGGTGGATGAGTGCGACGTTATTTTTCATCTGGCCGCTGCCGTCGGCGTGCGGCTAATCGTTGAAAGCCCGGTACGCACAATTGAAACGAACGTGCACGGTACGCAATTCGTATTGGACGCAGCATCCAAAAAGAAAAAACTGGTTTTTGCCGCCTCCACGTCGGAAGTTTACGGTAAGAGCGACAAAGTGCCGTTCCACGAAGATGCGGACCTTGTGTTGGGTCCAACCAGCAAGGGCCGCTGGAGCTATGCGGCTTCGAAAGCGCTCGATGAATTTCTCGCGCTATCGTATTGGAAAGAGAAAAAGCAGCCGGTCGTCCTTGCACGGCTGTTCAACACTGTGGGCCCGCGGCAGACCGGCCGTTACGGGATGGTGCTGCCCAACTTTGTGCGCCAGGCGCTGGATAATGAACCAATAACGGTTTATGGTACCGGCCAGCAATCGCGCTGCTTCTGTGACGTTCGAGATTGCGTTGAGGCCATCATGAGACTCGTGGCCACCGAAGCTGCAATCGGTGAAGTAGTGAACATCGGCAATACCGGCGAAATTACCATCGAAAAACTCGCCGCACTCGTCAAGCAACGTACAAACAGCCATTCGCCAATTACTTTTGTTCCATACGATCAAGCTTATGAGCCGGGATTCGAAGATATGCCGCGCCGTGTACCTGCGCTAGGAAAGCTCGAGCGACTTACGGGTTTCCGTCCCACCACGCCTCTGATGGAAATTATTGACCGAGTAATCGCCCACTTCGAGGAAAAGAAAGAGCCCGTTTTGTCGAAAAACGCCGACGGCAGCGCGTATCTGAACTCGGAAAATCTCGCTATCAAGCGGGTTGCGACGTAGGATTGTTGTGAATCCTCATGCTTGGCGACCTGTTCAAATTTTCCTGCTGAAAAAGCCATGAGCGCAACCTCGGCCACAAATCGAATGGAGGGAGGCGGTGCCCAACAGTCGCCAGCGCAACGCTTGCTCTCCATCCGAGAAGGGCGGGAGAGAAACCGCACTAGCACCACACTTTCCGTAATTGTCCCAGCCTACAATGAGCAGTATCTGATCGAAGCTAGCCTAAAGGGTTTAGCTGTCCTGGATGAATCTCCGCGACTACGGGAAATTAAGGTAATCGTTGTTAACGATTGTTCCACTGATCGTACCGCGGAAGCCATTCAGCGCTTCCAATCCCATCTGAAATCAAGCCAGGATTTCAAGAAATTCAGCTGGATTTGGCTGGACCACCTCAAAAATCAGGGCAAAGGCACCGCCATCCGTACGGGCTTGGAGCACGTGGACACGGAACTGGTTGTGATACACGATGCGGACCTCGAGTACCATCCCCGCGATCTCATTCAGATGGTGGAACTTTTCCTTTCTGAAAACGCCGACGCAGTGTTCGGTTCTCGTTTTATGCCCGGCGGCTATAAACGGGCCTTGTTTTTTCGCCACCAGCTTGGCAATAAATTTCTCACGTTTTTGTGCGACCTGGTTTGTGACTTGAATTTAACCGACATGGAAACGTGCTACAAAATGGTCCGCGCTGAATTCCTGAAAAGCATCCCGCTTACCGGCTCCAGATTCGATGTGGAACCTGAACTAGCCATAAAAATAGCCAAACGCGGCGGTCGCATCTTCGAAGTTCCCATCAGCTATTCCGGCCGCACATATGCCGAAGGAAAGAAAATCAATTGGAAGGATGGCGTCCACGCATTATGGGCCATCCTGCATTACGCGACTTCAGATCAAATTTACGTACGAGACGGACATGGCGGCGAAATTCTCATGCGCCTTACTCGTGCGCCCCGCTTCACTCGATGGATGGCTGATGTTATCCGTCCGTTTGTCGGTGACCGCGTTCTGGAAATTGGAGCGGGTACCGGCAACATGACGGCTCATCTTGTGCCGCGCTCGGTTTATTGGGCCACCGATGTGAACCCCTTTTATCTGGAGACGCTCGATCGACTCCGCCCATCCCGTCCCTATCTGCAGACTGCCTACGTTGACGCAATGGAGGAAAGTTCCTTTCCGCAAGACGTCTCTTTCGACACAGTAATTTGCTTGAACGTCGTCGAGCATCTTTCAGACGACGTTGGCGCCCTCCGAAACATCCACAAAGTTTTGGAGGAAGGCGGCCGTGCAATCGTTCTGGTTCCTAACGGTCCGCGTCTTTTTGGCACATTGGACGAAGTTTTAGGCCACTACTGTAGATACACGGAGGATCAACTCGCCAAAGTGGGGCAGGAAGCGGGATTCACGGTTGAAAAAGTGCTGAAGTTCAATCGTCCCGGTGTTCCGGCCTGGTGGTTGAATGGCCGCGTTTTACGAAAGACCACATTTGGTCTCGGGCAGATTCGACTGCTGAATTTTCTGACGCCGCTATTTCGCGTGATGGATTCCTGGCTTCCGCTTCCGCCGCTTTCCCTTATTGCTATTTTTCGGAAGAGTGGCCGCCAAGCCTCGAACGAGCCGTTTTCTGGAACTCACTCGTCCGGCGGCGCGAGCACTCCGGACCGCCCAGCGATTTGAGTGAACTCTCAAGGAAATCGCAACACTTGTTCAGACCTGATAAATTTGAAAAGTTGCTGATCCTGATTTTTGCCTTGACCTTGCCCCTCAGCAATCCTTGGGTGCGCGGCGATGGCGTGGGATATTATGCTTACGCCCGCGCTCTATTGATCGAACACCGCCTGGATTTTCGGAAAGATTGGCTTGCGGCAAATACGAGTTACCGCATGGGACGCGTGGATGCAGCCGGCAATATATTGCCTACGGAATATACATCCACAGGCCATTTGAACAACCATTTTTCGATAGGACCTGCGATCCTTTGGTTTCCGTTCTTGTTGGCGGCTCACGCCTGCGTTCATGTGAATCACGCGTTTGGCGGACACGTCCCGGCGGATGGATTTTCTTTTCCTTACACCCTCGCCATGGCTTTGGCGACATCCTTCTATGGTTTTCTCGCGCTTTGGATTTCGTTTCATTTGGCTAGAAAGTATGTCCCTGAAAAATGGGCCTTTTTGGCTACGATCGGCATCTGGTTCGCAAGCTCCTTTCCCGTTTACATGTATTTCAATCCCTCCTGGTCCCATGCGCACTCCGCATTCGCCGTCGCATTGTTCTTTTGGTATTGGGACAGCACTCGCGGCAAACGCACTTGGCTGCAATGGATAATTCTCGGTGGAATATCCGGCCTCATGATGGATGTTTACTATATAAATGCGGTGCTCCTTTTGGTTCCGCTGCTGGAATCCGTTGTTCGCTATTGGAAAGAATTTAAATCACATCAAATCGCGGCCATCAGTACGTTATTTTTGCAGAATATTTTGTTTACTCTAGTTATATTCGCAGCATTTCTCCCCACACTCATCGCGAAACGCATCATCTACGGAAGCTACTGGAATTTTGGCTATGGCGAGCCCTGGAACTTCCTCTCTCCGGCGCTGCTGAAAGTCTGCTTTTCTTCCGAGCATGGTTTGTTTAGCTGGACGCCCATCATCGGATTCGCGGTCATCGGGCTCTTCCTGCTGCGAAGACAGGATAAGATGCTGAGTCTGTGTGGCGTCGCGGCGTTTGCCGTCTATCTCTATGCGATTGGTTGTTACGCAGACTGGGCTGGCATTTCCTCGTTCGGCAACCGTTTCTTTGTTTCTCTCACGCCACTGTTTATTCTCGGTCTGGCCGCGTTCTTTGATTGGCTGGCCTTCGCGTGGACGGAGCGCTCTGCAGCGGTTCTGGCCAGATCCCTAACCGCGCTTCTGATCATTTGGAATCTGGGGTTGATTTTTCAATGGGGCGTACATCTGATTCCCGCGCGCGGCCCGATTTCCTGGCGTGACGCAGCGTACAACCAATATGCCGTCGTTCCCGAGCAGATTAGCCAAACATTCAAAAACTATCTGACGCGCCGGAAACAGCTCATGAACCATATTGAACAAAAAGATGTTGAGGGTCTCCAGAACGAAAACAAATAACCTCGATCAATGGCGGTGCGTAGGAGAAAAGTGTGAAGCAGCTTAACTTACGAATTTCGGATAAGACGAAATGAACGAAGTAATCGCGAATATCGATTCCAGCCCTCTGAAGCCACCGAAGATTCGAATTACGCCCCCGAGCCGTTGGTGGGCGCTTCCATTTCGTGAGCTATGGGAGTATCGCGAGCTGATTTATTTCTTCGTCTGGCGCGATATTAAAGTCCGCTATAAGCAGACCGCCATCGGTGCGGCATGGGCTGTATTGCAGCCGTTCATGACCATGTTAATTTTCAGCCTTTTTTTTGGGAAGCTGGCGCATATCCCATCCCTGGGCTTACCCTATCCGATTTTTTATTACAGCGCACTACTTCCCTGGACGTATTTCTCCAGCGCGTTACAAAATTCCACCAGCTCGATTGTTGAAAATCAGCGGCTGGTGACCAAGGTGTATTTTCCTCGCTTGTCCTTACCTTTTTCTTCTGTGCTATCAGGTCTCGTTGACTTCGCTATCTCGTTTCTTATGTTTATGGTCTTGGTGATTTATTACCGGATCCTTCCTACTAAGGCCATATTTTTGATTCCATTTTTCCTTTTGCTTTCCGTCCTTACGGCGCTTGGGGTCGGGCTGTGGCTCTCCGCGTTGAATGCGATTTACCGTGACGTGCGCTACGTTGTGCCGTTTCTCGCGCAATTCTGGATGTTTGCGTCACCAGTCGCGTATCCCAGTTCGCTCGTACCTGCAAAATGGCGCTGGCTGTATGGCCTGAATCCAATGGCCGGTGTGATTGAAGGTTTTCGATGGTCGCTCACCGGCCACGGCACTCCTCCCGGAAGAATGATGATAGTTTCGTGTACCATGGTTCTGGTGCTTCTCCTCAGCGGCGCGGCTTATTTCCAGAAGATGGAGTCCACCATCGCCGATGTGGTGTGAATCGGGTGCGTCGTAAATGAGCGAAACCGTCATTCGAGTGGAAGGGCTTGGCAAGCGCTATCGCGTTGGAGAACGCGAGCGTTACCTTGCGTTACGGGACGTGCTAACACGATTAGTCACATCGCCGCTGCGTCGTAATCGGCGCCCAGTAGATTTTCTGTGGGCGCTCCGAAATATCAACTTAGATATTTCCCAGGGTGAAGTCGTAGGATTAATCGGCCGAAACGGCGCCGGGAAAAGTACGCTCTTGAAGATTCTGGCTCGTATTACTCACCCCACTGAGGGATGGGCCGATCTCGAAGGTCGCGTAGGCAGCCTGCTCGAAGTCGGAACCGGATTCCATTCTGAGCTTACGGGACGCGAGAATGTGTACCTGAGTGGTGCAATTCTCGGAATGAGGAAGAAAGAGATCGCTCGGAAATTCGACCAGATCGTCTCCTTCGCAGAAGTCGAGCGCTTTCTTGACACTCCCCTTAAGCACTACAGCAGTGGTATGCAAATGCGCTTGGCGTTTGCCGTCGCCGCACATCTGGAACCTGAAATTCTGCTTGTGGACGAAGTTCTCGCAGTTGGCGACCTGCAATTCCAGAAGAAATGCCTGGGTAAAATGGGAGACGTTGCGAAAAATGGACGCACAATTTTATTTGTCAGCCATCAGATGAATCAGATTCGCCGGCTCTGCAAACGGGTCTTCTGGATCGATGGTGGTCGAATTCGAGAAACCGGCCCGACAGCTCCCGTGCTGGGTGCGTATGAAAGTGTCATGGCATCCGGCGACCAGGCGGCTCAGCATGAAAACAGCGGGTCGGGATTGAAAGGACGATTCGTCTGTTGGGAGATCGCAGAGCCTCGCGAGGACCAACCTAATATCCTCTCTGCTCTCGGACCCGTCACAGTTAGGTTTGTAGTGCAAGTTTACCAACCGGTTCTCGCTGGCCATCACGGAATCGCACTCCGGAACATCGACAACCAACTCATATGGGCCTGGGCTACGAACGAAATTGAGCTCGGGGTGGGAGAGCATGAGTTTTGCTATACGTTTCCTATGCTGCCAGTGCGTCCTGGGCCCTACACTTGGCAGGTTAGTTTGTATAGCGAAGGAAATTTGATCGATGTCTGGAACTGTTTGCCAAATATGATAGTAGCAACTGAAGTTCATCAACATGCCCGCGACGAATGGAACGGCATATTAAATGTGCCGTGTAAGTTCAACGTTTTGGAGCGAAACAAAATTGGCAAGACAATTTGTCTTTGATCAGCCCCATGCGATGAAGGCTGCAGAAGCGAGGCTGGAACCCCTTCGCGAATTGTTACCATTTCTAAAACGAGAGTTAGGCTTGGAAACAGCATTGGATGCAGGGTGCGGAATCGGCTACTTTGCGAGTTTTCTCCTTCGGCAGGGATTGCAAGTTTTTGCCTTCGATGGTCGGCAAGGGAATGTGGAGGAGGCAAGCAAACGGAATCCCGACATTACTTTTTACAAAGCGGACATTGAAGACGCTTCCGTCCTCGGGCTCGGATGCTTCGACCTCGTTCTTTGCTTTGGCCTACTCTATCATTTGGAAAATCCGTTTCGGGCTATAAGGCACCTGCACGATTTGACCAAAGGACCGTTACTCCTTGAAAGCATCTGCGTGCCCAGCGGAACCACCCTGCTGCACCTGAGGGACGAACCAGCTCTTGAAGACCAGAGCCTAACTGCGGTTTCGTTTTATCCCTCGGAACCTTGCCTGATTAAGATGTGCTACCGCGCCGGATTTGGTTATGTTTACCGTCTTACCCCGCTACCTGGTCATCCAGACTTCAGGTCTTCGTTTGATCGCCATCAAATGCGCACAATGTTGGTGGCTTCCAAGTTGCCTTTGAGCTTCCCCACGTTGTCGTATATTCCCGAGCCTCGCGACGCAATCGATCCTTGGGCCAAGCACAGATTTTTGGCGCGAGCCGTGCACGTTCTAAGAAAACCTCTAAGAGAAAAGATCCGGTCCATTAGATTTCTCTGGCTTCGCTTGTTTCATTTTCCTCTACCGTTACGCCTGCGCTTCGGGGTGTGGTGGCTACTCCGAAACGATGCAAGCAGTCATGCAATCCTGGCAGGCTCGTTTGAAAATGGGGAATGCCGCTTTGTGGAGAAAGTTCTTCGGCCCGGGATGGTAGTCTTGGACATTGGCGCACACCATGGCTATTACACATTGTTGGCTGCAAGGAAGGTTGGAACGGCGGGCCGCGTTATATCATTCGAGCCCTCGATCAGGGAACGCAAGGCCTTACTGCTTCATTTACGGCTTAACCGATTCGAAAATGTCGTTGTAGAGTCGGCCGCTCTCGGTAGCGCGCTAGGTGAAGCGGAGTTTTTTGTCGTCGAAGGCACGCAAACCGGTTGCAATAGTCTGCGTCCACCAGTCGTGGCTGAGCCAGTTACGACCCATCGTGTAGCCGTTGAAACGTGGGATCAATACGCGGAGCGGGAAGCTGTGGCCCACGTCGACTTTGTGAAATTGGATGCCGAGGGTGGTGAGTTGGAGATCCTACGAGGCTCCGAGGGCATGCTCCGGCAAGCTTCGCGTCCTGTCATTATGGCCGAGGTCCAAGATATTCGCACGCGGCCTTGGGGCTACGATGCGCGTGAAATCATTAGATACTTGGAAGAACGCGAATTCCTCTGGCACCGAATTCTCCCCGATGGGAATCTGGAAGCTATACCACGGCAGAAAAACTATGATGGGAATTTTGTTGCCGTACCAGAAGAGAAGCTGCAAGAACTTCGAGAGCGGATCCAAGTGATTCCGGGAGCATTATGAAAATCGCTCTCGTCCAGCAGAATTATACGGTGGCCGAGCGCGCCAAGAATGGGAAAGAAGGGCCGCTAATGCAAGAGCAAACAGATAGGGTGAATATGAAACGAACCGCTTCAGTTGTTGGCCTGGGAAAGCTGGGAGCCCCACTCGCGGCGTGCTTAGCGTCCAAGGGGTTGCGGGTCATTGCGGTGGACACCGACCCCCTCAAGATCAAAGCGATAAGAGAGGGCCGTGCGTCGGTGTTCGAGCCGAGACTTGAAGAATTTATTCGGGCGTCAGGGGGGCGTCTCTCCGTTACGACCAGTCTCGAAGAAGCCGTAGCCGCTTCCGAGATTACTTTTATTGTTGTGGCGACGCCTAGCGAACCTGGTGGTGGTTTTTCACTGCGTTATGTACTCCCTGTCTGCGACGGCATCGGCCGAGCTCTGCGTGCCAAGCAGGGATTTCATGTTGTCGTGCTCACCAGTACGGTCATGCCGGGCACGACAGGCGGCCCGGTGAGGACAGCCATTGAAGACGCTAGCGGCAAGCGATGCGGAGAAGAGTTCGGTCTTTGCTACGGCCCGGAATTCATTGCCCTCGGCAGCGTTATCCGCGATTTTCTGAATCCCGACTTTGTTCTCATTGGTGAATCGGATCCGCGCTCGGGAGAAATCCTTGAGCAGCTCTATCACAGTGTTTGCGAAAATTCTCCTGCGGTCGCTCGCATGAACCTCATCAACGCCGAGCTTGCGAAGCTTTCGGTCAACACTTATGTGACCACCAAAATCAGTTTTGCCAACATGCTCGCGCGGATTTGTGAGAAGTTGCCGGAAGCAAACGTTGATGTGGTTACCTCGGCGCTCGGTCTGGACAGCCGCATCGGACAAAAATACCTGAAAGGAGCAGTCGGCTACGGCGGGCCCTGTTTCCCGCGTGACAATTTGGCCCTTACCGCTTTGGCTCGAACGC
>CAVSWI010000009.1:0-40690 GCA_963731535.1 uncultured Acidobacteriota bacterium
CAATGAGCGCCTGAGGATATGTTGGAAGCCTGCGAATTTGCTGGTTCAATGCGGCGACAACCGCAGCCGTGTCTTTGCTTGGCACCTTGAGCAGGGCAGTAAAACGCGAATGCCGCTCCACCAACGTCGCGATGTAACTGTTTTTTGTGCCACCAATGAGATCGCCTTCCCAATGACCGGGGACGGCGCGGTCCTCAATTTCTGCGGGTCTTTCCGGATGGAGATGGCATCTACGGATTTGACCGCGCGGAGTCTTTAAAATACGAGAATGCTGCGGCGGCGGATGCGGCGTTTGGATCGCAGGTGCCCGATCAGCTCTTCTTCAGCACTCCGCGTGCTTGGATGGATAGGCTCGGTAAATTGTTCGTGAGACACGCGCATGCGACGAAATGCTGGAGCAATCCCACCGTGATGCGATAACAGACAGTGAATGGACGTATGCGGCCTGTCGAAGGCGCGTCCAATCCTATGCAACGACTCTCCCGCTTTCCAGCGGCGCCACACGTCAGTCCGCTGCGCCACAGAAAGCTCCACGTATTTCCCCTGCGTTATAGACACCACCTTTGAACAGAAGTCTTATATCAGATGGTGTTGCATCGACCCATTGAGACCACCGAATCGGCAGATGTTCTGGGCTAGTACTCTACTTTTCCGATTGATGCCATCTTTCGGCCGTGCAATGGTTGGTTGAAAAGCTACTCGGTAAGCGAGTGCGGGTCAATAGAAGCGAAAGTATTTTTGCAAGGCGTGTGGGTAGAGCGGCATGCGACGGAATTCTCGGGATGATTTGTAAGCTTGCGAAGCTGGTGAAACTTGAGCGAACGCTGCCGAGCGGCGCGTTTCCACGCGACGGGCTGGCGGCTTCTGACGGCAAGCGATTCCGCACAGATAATCGCCAGACGCTGAGGCGTCCCATGCACCGCGCGTCTAGTTCCCGAAGTGTCGTCACAGCATCCCAGAAAGTCTTCCTCGCAATACTGTTTCTCTCGCTCGTGCTGGCCGGCTGCGGCAATGAATGTCTTTTGATCGTCTCCAACCCCGGCGGCAGCGGCGGAATAGTAGCGGGTGGGGTTAATTCTTGCCCGGTTGGTCCTACGACCGGGAATGTGCGACTGCGACTGGCTTCGTCCTTCGCGTCGACCTCCGGAGATGCGGCGCCAGCACGCATTCAGCATATTTTTGTGACGCTTCGAGGGATTGAAGCCAATCCCAGTGCGAACGCTGATGAGGGATCGCCCGACTGGCAAGAGCTGGCGCCGAAGCTCGCGACGCACCTTGCGCAAGTGGACTTGCTCGCGCCGGGGGGTGATTCTTGCGAGGCGGAAACATTTGAGGACGCCGCCGTGCCTGCGGATGCGTACCACCAGATCCGTCTGCGGCTCGCACCAAATCTGCCGGAGTTGCCGGGCGAGTCTGTCCTGGAGGAGAACTCGTGTGGGACTGCTGGCTTGAACTGCATGGTGACATCCGACGGCAGCGTGCGGCCACTCGTCCTGGATAGCAAGGCGTCGCAAATCCAAATCTTGCCGGAGCAGATTGCTGATGGCTTCTTTCGCATACTTCCCGACACATCCATCGGTCTGAAAATCGAATTCAATCCCCAGTCGTCGATGTTCATGCCCTCGGAGGAAGGCATGCGGCTGGTTCCCTCCTTCACCGCCACCGCGCTGCCTCCGTGCGACACCGCGGCCAGCACGAATCGGTAGCGCGTCGCGATTCCTCGGGGTGCGCATTCTGCGAAACGCGCCCTGCGCTACACTCCGATTCTAGTTTCGGTTAGAATTTACCTCTCCTTTGTTTTCATTGGTTTTACGGTGTTTTAGGTATGGGCGAGTCAGGCATTCTGGCCCACCTTTCTTATTTCTGCCCGGACACCACTTCCTGCATTATTTGCCAATGAATTTAACTTGCCTGGCAGCGTTAATCGGGAGTTACTTTGCAAAGGTTTGAAAATGAACTGGCAGGGCGGTGTGTTGCGCTGGATGAATCACGGTCAGTTGCCGACTGTGAGCGCTCCGCATGACGGAATATTCCGAGATTAAAACCGTGTCGGTTTCGTTGGTTTGGGCGTTCGGCTAAGTCTTCTTGGCTTTTATTCTTGCTCTTTTCTCCCCCGGTTATTCGCAGGCGATATCACCCCTTCTTCCTGTCCGACCGCGTTGAATTCCGCAGCTAGGGTTGCTTCGTCACCACTACGGCCTTACCCGTTGCATCTTGTTTGATCACGACAGCGGGTTTTTCGTCGGGCTTCGAGTCGCGCTGTTCGCGCGCCACATCACCCAACGAAGGCGGCGCCTCGTTCGGGGCCTGTTCTTGCTGCCCTAGTGCCAGGGCTTTCGAAAAGCGCATGTACCCCGCCTCGTTCTGCGCCGGTGCTTGCTGTCCTACCGCTACGGCTTTCGAAAAGCGCATGTACGCCGACGGTTGCCAGGCGGCGTCGCCATTTGCAGCTACAACTCCATAGGGAGCCGTAATGTCGCTTGTGTTGCCTGCGTCACTCGAGGCGCCGCTAGAAGTGCAGCAGTAGGAGCCCAGGTGAACGTGAAAATGATAATTCCTAGCGCTTGCGGCCCGAATCGTTTCCGGAGGGCGCGATTCCGCGATGGGAGCTTTACCCTGCGCGAAACTTGCACCGGCAAACGCCAGAACCGAGGCCAATAAGAAGTAGGTTCTAATTAGGTTTGCTTTCGCTCGCATGGCGATCCTTCCTCTGTACCGCTTCCACCCAGCGTAGTTAATCTTTCCGCCGCGTGAAAATAGTACTAACAGATTTGACGTGACCAATCTGTTGAGAGTTTCGTCGCCCTGCAAAACAGGTCACAATTCGTATTTTCCCCAATGAATTTAACTTGCGTGATCAGTCGGATTACCGGACATGTTGGGAAACTGACCCACTATTCCTCGTCCGTTTAGGACCAGGCGCGGCTGGTGCCACTTCTGGTGCCACTTGAAAATTACTTTACCGCCTCCAGCCACCTCGCTCCACAACATCGAGCGAGGCTAACCTGTTTGTTTCTGGCGTCCCACTGTGACCCGCGACCTGCCACAAGGAGGGCGATTCTTCTACCAGCAAATAATAGCAGGTACAAGCACAGGCCCTGCTGCTTATCTTGTTCCTGGTACAGGTTGGCGGTAAGCCCCAGACTCGCTAGAATGATGAATCGAGGACGGTGGCATTTGAAACGAACATGGCAGGCCGCATTTCCAACCTTCGCTTTAGCTTTGCTGTTTGTGTTTACGTCTGTCGGTTTGCCGCGTTCAGCAAGTTCGCCGGCGAACACCACGACGGTCACCGCTCAATCCACGCCGAAGACCCCAGATCCTACGGTGATTGACCTCGCAGGCTATCAGCAAGTACGGGCGAAATATCGAGGTAAACCACTGGTGGTAAATTTCTGGGCTACTTGGTGCGAACCTTGCCGCGATGAATATCCGCTAATCGTTGAACTAGCCGCTGAATTTAAATCGCAGGGCATCAACGTGATTGGCATAAACATGGACGACGACTCCGACATGCATCTGGTTCGCCGCTTCATCGCGCGTACGCAGCCGCACTTCCCCAATTACCGGCAGAAACCGGGAATCGATCTCGATGGGTTCTACCGCGGCGTAAATCCGGCTTGGAACGGCACGATGCCGCAAACGATTTTTTATACGCGCGACGGCCGCATCAATCTCTATTTTTTAGGGACGCGTCCGCGCCCAATTTTCGAACAAGCATTCCGTGACCTTCTTACAAAATCCGCTGCGCAGAATAAATCGGTTGCCAGCCTTACTACAGCCGGCCAAAGCTAAATTTATACAGCGAGGGAATCATTCATGCTCGAAACGCGAGGGAACAAACTGACGTGGCTCGGTCATGCGACATTTCGCATCACTACGCCATCCGGAAAAGTAATAGTGATCGATCCTTGGGTGCAAACCAATCCGATGTGCCCCAAGCCACTGAAGAAATTCAGCCGCATTGACACCCTACTGATTACCCACGGTCATTTCGATCACATAGCTGACGCGGTGACCCTGGCGAAAAAGCACCAGCCGCAAGTTGTGGGGATCTTCGAAACGTGCGCGTGGCTGGAATCGAAAGGCGTGCGCCATACGCACGGCATGAATAAAGGCGGAACGCAACAGGTGGGCGAGATGGAGGCCACCATGGTCCACGCAATCCATTCCTGCGGTATTCAGGACGGCAAAAAAATCATTTACGGCGGAGAAGCGTGCGGTTACATAGTTCGTCTTCCGGGCGGCCTAACGATTTATCATGCCGGTGACACGGCTGTTTTTGGCGACATGAAAATTATTGGCGAGCTGTACTCGCCGGACGTGGCGCTTTTGCCGATCGGCGATTACTACACGATGGACCCCAAGCAAACAGCCATGGCCATCCAACTGCTGGGCGTCCGGCACGTAATTCCAATGCACTTCGGAACGTTTCCGGTCTTAGTAGGAACGCCCGAGGAACTTAAGCGGCTGACAAAAGATATTTCTGGGCTTGAGATTCACGAGATGAAACCGGGCGACACGCTCGCTTAGACGTTTCATTTCTTTCCTGGGAGAGAAACGAATGCCTGGTATTTTGAATGCAAAGGTCGAAGAGTACCTCGCGGATCTGTTGCCCAAGCGTGATGCGGTCATTTCGGAAATGGAGCGCTACGCCAAGCAACATGACGTGCCGATCATCGGCCCGGTTGTTGCGCGAATGGTTTACTTACTAGCGCAAATTTCCGGAGCCAAGCGGATATTTGAGATGGGTTCGGCCATCGGCTACTCCACGATCTGGCTGGCACGCGCGGCGGAAGCGGACGCAGAAGTTTATTATACGGATGGCGATCCCGCGAACGCGACGCGCGCTCGTGGCTACTTTAAACGCGCCGGAGTTGAAAACTGTATTCAGATTATGACCGGCGACGCGGTGAATTTGATCGATCAAGTGCCAGGCGTGTTCGATCTGATTTTTATCGATGTAGATAAGCACCAATATCCAGAGGCTTTGCGCAAGGCTGTTCCGCGATTGCGCTCGGGCGGATTGCTGCTCACTGACAACGTGCTGTGGTCCGGCAAAGTTACGCGAAAATCAAACGATCCGAGCACACGAGCAATCCAGCAGTTCAATAAGCTTATATATTCATCGCCCGAACTTTTTCCGATCATGATTCCTCTGCGCGATGGCGTCGCGGTTTGCCGCAAGTCTTAAGCCTCGGCGCTTAGCAAACTTTCTAAATCGTAAATTGAGTCCATTTGCGGCCTGGAATTATGAAGACCAAGGTTGTAAACTTCTCGGGAGCAGGTTGCGCAAAAAGAAAGTTAAGTTTGCAGGGCGTTCGGCCAGGCGGCGCATGAAGTAAGGAAACCAGTCGGTGCCGTAGGGAATATAAATTCGCAGACGGTATCCTTCTCGAACCAGCTGTTCCTGCAAATCTGTGCGAATCCCGTAAAGCATTTGAAACTCGAATTGTTCTCGGCCGATATTTTTCTCGCCGGCGAACGCTTTGGTGGCGTCAATCATGGCTGGATCGTGAGTGGCGATCCCGTGGTAAATTCCGCTCGGCAAAATTAGCTTCATCAATTTCACATAATTAGCGTCCACATCGGCTTTCTTCGGAAATGCGATGTCCGGCGGCTCTTGATACGCACCTTTGCAAAGGCGAAGCCGGCAACCTGCTGCGAGTAGATCCAGGATGTCTTTTTCCGCGCGGTATAAATAGGCTTGCATCACCGTACCGACGCCAGAAAATTTGGTGCGAACTCGTTTGGTCATTTCCACAGTGCGTTCGGTGTAGGCGGAGCCTTCCATGTCAATGCGCACGAAATTGCCGTGGGTAGTGGCATGCGCGACGATCTTCTCCAGAAGTTCCTGGCAGAGCGCTTCGCTTAAATCTAGTCCCAGTTGGGTAAGTTTCAGCGACACGTTGGCATCGAGCTTTTCGCGCTCAATACGCTCGAAAATCGAAAGGTAGTTATCCGCCGCTCGACGCGCGCCGGCTTCATCTGAAACGTTCTCACCGAGCAGATCCAGGCTGGCCCATCGCATTTCACGGTTTAGGTTTCGGGCGGCTTCGACGGCATCATCCAGAGTCTCACCCGCGACAAATCGGCGTGCCACACGGCGGCTCACTGAATTGTTCATGATCCAGGGCGCGAGACGCTTGTTCTCAGAGAGATGTAAAAGAAATGAGCGCATCAGAAGGCAGCTTGCACCGACCTGCACATAAAAAGCGGTCGAAACATCGTGGCGCGGAAATTATGCTGCAAGAGAGGCAAGCTCACTATTTTTCGTGCCTAGCAAGAAATTTTTCGGCATCCATAGCCGCCATACATCCTGAACCTGCTGCGGTGACGGCCTGCCTGTAATGATGATCCTGCACGTCACCAGCGGCAAAAACGCCCTCCACGTTCGTTTTCGAACCATCATGGGTAAGCAGATAACCGGCCTCATCCATTTGTAGCTGGCCTTTGAATACTTTTGTGTTGGGGTCATGACCAATCGCCACGAAGACTCCCTCGGTAGCCATGGTTTTCTTCTCGTTGGTATCTACATTGCGCAGCGTCACCGTCTCAACCGACTTTTTGTCCACGTCGTGAACTTCATCAATGACATAGGGAGTAAGAATCTTTATTTTTTCGTTTGCGCGAGCGCGATCCAGCATGATTTTGGTTGCGCGGAATTCGTTGCGCCGATGCACGATAGTCACGGTCTTGGCAAATTTTGTGAGGAAGGTGGCTTCCTCCATTGCCGTATCGCCGCCGCCAATTACCAAAATGTCGCGTCCGCGGAAGAAGTAGCCATCGCAGGTCGCGCAAGTGGAAACTCCGTGTCCGAGCAGGTGTCCCTCTGATTCGATTCCCAGCATCCGCGCCGAAGCGCCGGCCGCAACAATCAGTGCCTCGCATTCGTAGCTCTCTTTTCCTGCCTCAATTTTAAACGGACGCTTGTTCAGATCCACCCAGGTCACCGCGCCCGAACGAAACTCGGTCCCAAAGCGCTGCGCTTGTTTGCGGGTATTCTCGATGAGCTCAGGCCCCAGGATGCCATCCGGAAATCCGGGGAAATTTTCGACCATGGTGGTCAAGGCAAGCTGGCCGCCAGGCTCATAGCCATCCAGAACCAGCGGTTTCAAATCAGCACGCGCTGCATAGATTGCGGCGGTGAGGCCAGCGCATCCGCTTCCGATGATGATTACTTTTTGCACTGAATTCTCCCTGAACGATAGCCTGGCAGCCGACGGTGCGACAGGCCAAAAGTTTAATTGTATCATTCCATGTCCACCGCGCCATGGCCCACGGTTGCTCGCGAGCGACCGTGTGACTGCGGTATATTCGAACAAGTTGGCCGCTGGGTAATAGCGCGCTGGCGCAGGGAAAGTATGCCGACAACCGCGAAGCTCTTCCAACTTCTCAATGAAGCCATCGTTTTACTTCTCGGAGCGCTTTTGATACTGCTCGCTATTTCCGGACGCGTGGGTTTGCCGACGCGCCCAGTCGCTTTGATCGCGCTCGGAGTTATTTTTCTTTACTGGGGTGCGCGGGCGTGGATGCGTCGCGAGCCTGCCTCAAACCGGGTCCCCGCCAAAATACGCGCAGGCTCGCTTGTGCTGATCGGCTTGTTTGTTCTTGGCATTCCGCTCCTTCCTTTGCGCTATATTCCGTTGCTGCTAGGCAGCGCGGGAGTAGTTTTAGTCTTTCGCGGGATTCTGGGCGTCGTGCTCTTCGCCCGAAGTAAGGAATTACGGCCGCAAACGTGAGTTCTTTCGTTGCGAAGATGAATAGAAACGTTCGCTCTTGCAAGTCGGCCCGCTTACGGATAACGTCAGCCTCGTCAATCTACTCCCAGTCCGTCTAAGGCAGTGAAATACCGCCTGACCTTGACAGTCATATACATTAGCGTCAAAAGGATCAGACCATGCTGAAAGAATTCAAAGAATTCGCGATGAAGGGCAATGTGCTGGACATGGCTGTAGGCATCATCATTGGCGCCGCGTTCGGGAAGATCATCACCTCACTGGTAAGCGACGTGATCATGCCGCCAATCGGACTCGTCCTTGGACGAGTGGATTTCTCCAGCCTTTTTCTGAATCTCTCCGGCGCGCATTACGATTCGCTGGCTGCCGCGAAAGCCGCGGGAGCTCCCACGATTAATTACGGTTTGTTTCTGAATTCCGTGGTGGATTTTTTGATCGTGGCCTTCGTGATCTTCCTGGTAATCCGCCAGGTGAATCGTTGGAAAAAGCCCGTTCCCGCCGCGGCGCCGGCAACCAAGGAATGTCCCTACTGCTATTCGGCAATTCCGGTCAAAGCGACGCGCTGCCCGAACTGCACTTCGGAACTTCGAGCCTGAGAGTTCGGATCGCGTTAAGCTTACTTTAGAAATCTGATCAGTTCGGCTTTGGAGGTAGATTCAGCTGGTCTTCCAGCGGATTCAGCCGACTTTCCGGGGGATTCAGCCGGCGCGACTGAATTTCACGAAGATGCTCGCGAAGTCTTTCGAGGACTTCGTCTCCGTGACCAGCCGCGATTTCGCGCTCTAAGTTCGGTCAGAGCGAAATGGATAATGTCGTGGTGGTGCAGTTCCTCGCCCGGCAGTTTTTCGCTGAACTGCAGCCACATTTTGTGAAGCAGATCGATTTCTTTCGGCGTAAGGCGCGGCGCGTGCGGCCCGAGATAGAAAATATATTCTTGTCCCGCGGGCGTGAAAATCTCCAAAGTCAGACGAGGCCGAGGTTCCGGCATACGTTCCCAGGCTAATCCAATCTCGCGCGCCTGTTCGGTAACCGGCATCTTGGACGAGCTACCGCTGACAATCGTGCTCGATTGCAGATTCATTGCCGTGCGCAAAATGCCTTCCCACAAATCGTTCGCCGCAGCTACCGCCAGGCGCACCGGCTTGCCTTCTTTTTCGGCAATGGCTAGAACTTTGGTGAACAGTAGTTGCTCGATGGTGCTGAAAAGCTGATCGGCATCCAAGTCGTATTCACCGGAAGCCGCGCGGCGCAGCATGCGCACATGCAACACGACGATTTCGGCGTCGAGCCCCTTCACGCGTTTCAGAGCAGCTTCCAGGTGATACAACGCGTAATACGTGCTCACGGGAACAAGAATATTGCCTGGAGCGACGCCCACGCTCGTAGGAGTGAGCTCGGCTTCCTTCGTAAGATTGAATTGATCGAGCTCCACGTGCGCGGCGCCGGCTTGGCGCTTGTGCATGCGATGCTCGGAAATTTCGAACACGGTAAAAAGAATTAGAGTAAACGTGATGCCGGCCATGGTCGCATCGGGCTTCGTAAATAAATTGATCACCGCAATCGCGAGCAAAACCAGCGTGATGAGTCCCAGGCCGATCGGAACCTCCACGCCGAAAATCACCGGATTAAGCGGCACGCGGTATTCGCGGTCCTGGGGATGCGTGTAACGCAGCACCAGAACTGCGATGCCCTTCATCGCAAAACTCCAAATCACGCCGAATGCGTAGAGGTTGCCCAGGAAAGTTACGTCGCCGCGGCTGGCCAGAATGGTGATGATTTGAAACGCCACCACCATGTTGATGATGCGGTGAGTCGTTCCAAATCGCGAATGCGGATGACGAAACCAATCGGTCAGCACTCCGTCTTCCGACACACGGTTCAGCACGCCGTTGGAGCCGACAATTGCGGTATTCACGGCTCCCGCAAGAATCAGCACGCCGACAACTACCACGAACACATGAAAAGCCAGCCGCACGGGAAAGCTTCCGACCAGATGCATCGATAGTCCGCCGATTAAGTTTTCGGTGAACTTTCCGCGCACGTTGTCAGGAATAATCATTACTGCAAAGAAGGAAACCAGGGAGGTGAAGACCAAGCTGTAAATGAAGATGATCAGTCCGGCCTTTTTCAGATTGCGCAGCTTGGGATGCTCGATTTCCCGGTAAACCTGCGCAAGCGACTCTTCGCCGCTCATGGCTAGCACCGAATGTCCCAGCCCAACCAGAATTGCAATCAGGGTAATCGCGTGCGCCCACTGATAGCGATCAAGCCAACCAAGCGATCCCTTGTCGAGCTTCATGTTCTGGGGTAACGGCGCGGGAGGAAGGTGCCAACCACCACGAGCGTACAAGGTGTAGAAGCACCAACCAATCAGGACAATCACCATCAGGGTGGTGAGCTGCATGATACGCAGCGCCTTTCCGCTCGACTCCGGGACGCCTTTGATATTTTCCCACCAGAAATAAAGCGTGATAACAATGGCAACTGCCGCCGCCGTGCCGTTCACGTGCAGATGAATGGGGATATGCGCGAAGACAAATAGTTCGTTGAGCACACCCACGAGATATTGGCCCGCGGAAACACCGCTGATCGGTCCAGTGAGTACATAGTCAAACATCAGCGCAGAAACGGAGAACTTCGCCAGCGTCCCGCCCAGCGCCTCTTTCACCACGCGGTACACGCCGCCGCGGACAAACATGCTGCAGCTTTCAACGTAAATCGCGCGCACCGCATAAGAGAACAGCATGATGCCGAGGATGAACCACGGAGCTGTCTTGCCGATGAATTGCTCTGCTTCGCCGCCGGCATAATAGGCCGAGGACGCGAGGTCATTCAGAACGATCGCCGCGGCCCGCCAGAAAGAAATGAACGCCAGCATGGCCGTAGTGGCCACAAGTACCTTCGCTATGGGGCGTACCCTACCTGGGGTGAAAATGTGGCCGGTGGAGTCGGATGACATACGCTATGAAGTAAGGTGATGAACTATACGTTGAATTCCGCGCAAAAACAAAGTGTTGCTCGCTGGAAATTTCTTGCCGGCAAAAGCGCCGAAACTGCTCGTTGTCGCGATTGCCATCAGCAAGCTTTTTCTTTTGCTACGGGTCGAAACTCGCGCTGACACGCTTCACAGGGGCAGATTTCGCGCAAATGTTCGAAACTATAGATTCCGGTCGCATGGCTATCGGAAAATTCTATCTGCACAGCATAGTTCCCCACTGCCGTAGCGCTCTTGGCCGTTACGCGAGGCTTGAACATCGGCAGTACAGCGCTTGGAGCCCTTCCTCCGCTCGAAGAGGCCACTCGCGCTTCCTTCTCGCGCTCGTCATTGCACAGAGCGCACGGACAATTTTCCCGTAAGTAAGGAAAATCGAAGTGGCTTGTGTGGCCGTCGGACCATGTAACGTCAACGCCCTCGCCAGTCGTGACGCGCACTTTCACCTCCATCGGTTTCTTTCGCACATCGTGTGGTATCGGCATTCCTTCAATTCTAGCAGACTCGTGCCAATCCCTTTGCGCTCCTGCCAGTTGGAACCCGTAAACGGTTTTGCGATAATCCCCGAGCCCGGGCTAATAGGCGCCGCTCCTACTCAACCGGCCGGGGCGAAAGAAGGCCAAATGTACTCGCTAGAAGAATGCCTCTGCCCGCAATTTGCGATTCGTTCGCCGGCGCTTAACACGCCCAATAGCATTTCTCGATTTATTTCCAGGCTCATTTTTGTGGCTGTCGTGGGTCTCCATCCCGCTCTCACCAACGCTCAGTCAAATCCCTTGGACAAGAAATGCCCTCCGCCGACTCGCAAGGACGATGTTGTGGAGAGAATTCACGGCGTCTCGATCGCAGACCCCTATCGGTGGCTCGAAGATCAGAATAGCCCGGAAACGCGCGCGTGGATTGAAGCACAGGATCATTGCGCTATTGCGCTGCTCGATGCCGTGCCGAATCGCGCAGAAATAGCAAAGCGCCTCACCGAATTAATGAAAGTTGACTCCTTCGACGTGCCGATCGCGCGTAACGGCTACTATTTTTTCTCCAAACGTCGCGCGGATCAGGATTTATCAGTTATCTACCGTCGCCACGGTCTTCAGGGCGCTGACGAAGTGATGGTAGACCCTAATCCACTGAGCGCGGACCACTCCCTCAGCGTGGAACTGCTCGAGGTTTCCTCTGACGCCTCACTTTTGGCTTACGGCGTTCGGGCCGGCGGCGAAGACGAAGTAATCGTCCATTTTCTCGACACCGCCAGGCACAAAGAACTGCCGGAGCAGCTTCCCAAGGGACTCTACGGAGACCTCGGTGGAGTTACGTTTCAGCGTGATAACAGCGGCGTATATTACTCGCGCATGCAGCCCGAAGGCATGCGCATTTTTCATCACGTTTTAGACGCTCCCGTCGCCGAAGACAAGGAAATCTTCGGCAAAGGTTATGGGCGCGATCGAGATATTGGGCTGCAACGATCCGAAGACGGCCGCTATCTCCTCATCCGAGTATTGTTCGGTGCGCAATCGGAGCTTCACTTTCAAGATTTGCAAACTGCCGCTCCGATACGAACGGTCGTAAAAGGCATCCCTGCCCTTTTCTATGGAGAGATTCAAGGCGGCGCATTGTATGTTTCCACGAACTGGAAAGCCCCCCATTGGCACGTCTTTCGCGTGGATTTGCAAAATCCCGCGCCGGAAGCTTGGAAAGAAATTGTCCCTGAAACTGACGCCGCCATTGAAAAGGTAAGTCTGGCCGGCGGAAAAATTCTGGTGCAGTACGTGCGCAACGCTTCTTCGCAACTAAAAGTGTTTGACACAGACGGCAAGCCCGCCGGCGATGTGCCGTTACCCGGTATCGGAGCTGTCGCCGGTTCAAGCGGCGACTGGGCCCGGCAAAATGTTTTTGTGTATTTTCACTCGTTCAATGTTCCTCCGACGATTTATACCTACGACCTAAAAAACGAAAAGATGGAATCCTGGGCCAGTCCGCGTGTTCCCTTCGACGGGAAAGCCTACACCGTTGAACAGGTTTGGTATGAATCCAAGGATAAAACGCGCGTGCCGATGTTTCTTTTTTACAAAAAAGGGCTGGTTCGCGACGGTGCGCGCCCTGTTTGGCTCACCGGTTATGGCGGATTTGGCTACAACCTCACTCCTTACTTCTTCGAGGGCGCAGCGGCATGGGTGGAGGCTGGCGGAATATTTGCGCAACCAAATCTCCGCGGCGGCGGAGAGCTCGGAGAAGAATGGCATCGCAACGGAATGCTGGAGAAAAAACAAAATGTCTTTGACGACTTTGAATCCGCGGCGGACTGGCTGATCGCAGAGGGTTACACCAATCCGAAAAAACTGGCGATTGAAGGCGGCAGCAATGGTGGGATTTTGGTGGGGGCAGCGCTCACGCAAAAGCCGGACCTGTATCAAGCCGTCATTTGTGCTTACCCGGTGCTGGACATGCTGCGATACCAGATTTTCGAAGACGGGCCTTTTTGGGTGCCCGAGTTTGGTTCCGCGGATGATGCGGCGCAGTTCAAATATTTATACGCTTACTCGCCTTATCACAACGTGAAAGCTGGCGTGAAGTATCCGGCGGTCCTTTTGATGACGGGCGATGGAGATACGCGCGTCGCGCCGCTACACGCGCGGAAGATGGCCGCGCGCCTGCAAGCGGCCACTGCTTCGGATCGTCCAATTTTATTGCTCTACGATACGAAGTCGGGGCATTCGCAGGGCGGTTCTCTTGCGAAGCAGATCGAAGAGGAAACCAATATGGTTAGTTTTCTCTTCCTGGAACTTGGAGTGAAAGCGAACTAAATCGACTGCTGCGACCTGGCTACCGAGCAATTATCTGTAAGCTTTCCGCGACGCATCATTCGAGGGCGTGACTTTCACCAACCGGCCGTGCGCGAACTCGATGCGGCGATCCGCAAGATTTCCGATAGCAGGGTCGTGCGTCACCATCAGGATCGTGTGGCCCTCGCTGTGCAACTCGCGAAACAGCTGGATCACCGTTTCTTCATTCGCTTCATCGAGATTTCCGGTAGGCTCGTCGGCCAGAATCAGTTTTGGATGATTGATCAGCGCACGCGCGACTGCCACGCGTTGCTGTTCGCCCCCGGAAAGCGCACCGGGAAGATGCTCGATGCGATCGCCCAGGCCCACACGCTCAAGCGCTAGCTGCGCTTCGTCTTCATCCGTGGTGCTATGAAAATATTGCGCCAGCATCACGTTTTCAATCGCCGTCAGATACGGCACCAGATGAAATTGTTGGAAAATGAATCCAATCTTCTGCGCTCTAAAGCGAGTCAGCCCCGATTCGTCCAACTGCGCGACATCTACTTGGTCCACGATCGCTTGCCCTGAAGTGGGCGTGTCCAGCCCGCCTAAAATATTAATCAATGTCGTCTTTCCTGAACCCGAAGGTCCCATAATGGCGATCCATTCGCCCGCGTCCACGTTGAACGAAACGCCCGCAAGCGCGCGCACTTTTCCGAATTCTTTGTACAGATCATCCACTCGTACGAGCGTGGCCACTTATTGCTCCCGAAAAATTATGGCCGGTTTCACTTTGCCCAGTAGCCGCAACGGAAGCGCTCCCGCAAGTGCGACCGCCACCATCAAAATGATCGTCAATGGAAAGATTTCCCAACGCGAGGAAATTGCTTGGCCAAAAACACGCTGGCCCATCCAACGTGAAAGCTCCACGCCGAAGATCGCACCGATCCATCCGCCAGTCGCGCCCAACACTCCCACTTCAGCCATAAACAATGTAACGATGCGTCCGATCGATCCGCCGAGCGCCTTCATCAGGCCCACGTCCTGCCGGCGTTCCATGGCCAGCGCCGCCATCGTTCCTAGAACGCAAAGAGCCGTCAACACGGAGATCAGCACAATCATGGAGACGATCAGTAAGCGGATGCGGTTCAGCAGATCCCCCTCCGCTTCGGTGATTTGGCGAATTGGTTTTACTTCATACGCCGGTAGCGCCGACGCGAGACGCGCGGCATCGTGCGAAATACCCGCGGCCGTTCCACTCACGCTCAATTGAGCGAAGCTGATTTGTCCCGGAAGGCCTGCGAGGTCCTGAGCTTCTGCCAACTCTAAGAAAACCTGATTATCTTCCGCTCCGCCCGCCTCTATTATTCCGATCACCTTAAGCTGCGCATTTTTTTTCAAGTAGGTCAGATCGAAAGAGCTGCCGACAGCAAGCGTAAACTGCTGTGCGACGTTACGTCCAACCAAGCAGGCCGTTTGCTGGGCCAGGGGCGGTTTCCACTCGCCTTCAATTCTCCAAGCCGGCTCAAGCTTGGGCAATTCTTCAAGATTGGTCCCGGCGATAACCACCGGGGTGTTTTGTGCGCTGCCAACCAGGTAGAGGAAAGGCGCTGCCGCAACGAGATTTGGATCCTTTACACTTCGAATCGCAGCCGATACTTCGGGCTCGCTCATCACTTCGGCTGGGCTGCTGCCGGTGATCTGCGCGTTGCGGGGCGAAATCAACAAGTTCGCGCCCAACGTGCGAAATTCCTGTGTGAGTTTGCGCTCGATGTCGAATTCCAGATTCAGCAGAGCGGAAACCACCATGGCGCAGCTAACCAGCGCGAGAATGGCCACGGCTAATCTTCCGCCGCTTCCGCGCAAGAGTTTCCAAAGCAGGCGCCAAAACATTATTCGCCCCGCAGAATCGGTGCGGGATTAAATTGCGCTGCGCGCCGTAGCGGAATCAAGCTTCCGGTCAAAGCCACAATGGCTGCGAGGCCTAAAACTACCGGAAATAAAACCAGCCGCGGCGACGCGGGCGTGCCAAAGATGCTGGAGCCCAGACTCCTGGCCAACAGCGCGCCTAGAACAAACCCCAGGGAAGCCCCTGCAATCGCGAGGAGGAGTTGTTCCGCCAAAAATATTCCTGCTACCAGGGTATTGGTTGCTCCCAGAGCCTTCATTACGCCGACTTCCCCGCGCCGTTCGAGCACGGTGGTCGCTGATGTCGCCGCTACCGCAAGCGCCGCCGCTAGCAGAGCCGTGAGCGTCACAATCCACAGCAGCGTGCTCACACGCGAGAGAATGTTTCCTTCCGTGTCCGCCACCCGGCGAATCGTCCTTACCTCGGTGCCAGGCAATACGGTTTTGATTTGGAAGGCAATCGAAGAAATATAGGGCGAGCAAAACCAGCGGTCGTATTCCGTGGGGGTCATTTTCAGCGGATCGCGCTCAGAGAACGCATCCGCGGGTTTCGTCAGCGCGCTAACGAATAGCTGTCGGAACCTGCCTGGATGAGCAGATATTTTTTGGGCGATTTCCAGCGGTGCGAGTACAGCTTTATCTTCCGCGTCATCCGTGGAAACGATGCCAACCACTTCAAGAGCAGTTCCCTTGGTTCGCGCGGAGCCGTCCTGGACGGAATCCCCAGCCGTTTCATTGCTGACGTAAATAACTTTCCCCGGAACTATTCCCGGCAACGTTTGCGCCAGCGCCGCTCCGACCACGCATTCGTTTGCGCCATCGCGAAACCAGCGGCCGCGAATTTTCCACCAGGGATGCGTTACGCTCACCCCGGTCTTAAAAGTTGTTCCATCCGGCACCGGCACTTCTTTTGCGTTCCATGTGCCGATCAGCATCGTGCGCGCAGGTGCGGCGTTTTCAGCTGGTTGGATCGAGATCGGAACATCCAGAAATGGAGTGAAACCTAATACGTTGTGCCGCCAAAAAATCGTTTTCAGTTTTCCGAGATCGGCTTCGCTGAGATATGCGCCTTCATTTACCGGACGATAATCCACGCCGCCAATTTCTACTGGGAGAGTGTCCGACTGAGGCGTGACGAGCAAATTCGCACCCAGACTGCGAAACTCTCGCGCCAGCCGGTCACCCACTTCCAGCGCAATGGTCAGCGTTGAGGTCGCCACTGCCATGCCCACCACCAGCGCGGCAGCGGTAAGCAATTTCCGGCGCGGATTACGAACGAAGGATTCTCTTACTAGGCGACCGAACATTTGTTAGGAATGAATCCTGGAGGCGGAATCGGCCAGCGCCGATAGATCCACAACCACTTCTCCCGCTTGAACTCGAGATGTAAACGCGATTGGATTGCAACCGCCCGACTCACCAATAGAGGGAATATAAATCGCCGCGGCGCAATTTCGGCAGATCACGTTCTGGCCTTCCTGACGATATCCGGCCCTGCCGCAAATCTGGCAAGCATCCAGCGCCGTGGCATAGTCGCCATTCTGTTTGTGAATCACCATAAACCGTATGACGTCCCCATTCACGTCAGCAGTATAAAAATGCAGGCTCGAATCCGTAAGTTCAGAAAGCGGAATGCGCACCTGGCCATTCTGTGCCACCAGCGTCTGCGCAGGTGAAGGCGCCGCCGCCGAGCGCGCGTACACATATTCCGCGGCAAACGACAAAACGACCACCACGCACAATACTGTCGCAGCGAAACTCCATCGTCGCTGCCGTCGAAATTCCCATTCCCGCATCCGACGTTCCGCTGGATTCGATGGTTCGGAAGGTGCAGGCTTTTTCGCGCTGAACCACTCGCGTAATACCACCAGCGCCGCCACACCGAGTATCACCACGAAAAAGAAAACCTCATTGCGCACAATCGGCCCAATCGTTGCCATTTCTGTTTTGCTCGACGGAATCCACATAGCTTCGCTCAATTCGTGCACACCGGTAAGCAAAAGTTGAAACGCCACCACCATTAAAATTGTGCTGGTAGCCGCGAAAAATCGATGAAGAGGAATCCGCAATGTGCCCTGAAAGAAGAAGAGACCCACGGCAATCGCTATCGCAATTCCGAGTCCAGTCCCAATCCACACTTGCACGCCCGCGCTCGATAGCTCCACCGCGCGCAGGATTAAAACCAGTTCCGCTCCTTCACGCACCACCATCAGGAACACAAAGAATCCAATGCCCCAACCCGCCGCCCGCGTGGATTTTTGCGCATAGCTTTCTACACGCTTTTCGATCTCTTTCTTCAGGTGGCGCGCAACACGATTCATCCATACAATCATGGTGACCACCAGAACTGCGGCGGCCAGCATCAACAACCCTTCAAAACCGTCTTCGCTGACGTGCCAGCGCTGCAATAGCAATGCCGCAGCAATGCTGGCAGCCGAAGCGAGAATCACCCCGCCCCAGACGTACGACGCCAACGCGCGACGTCCGGTGCGATGCAGGTAAACGAGGACGATACCGACGACCAGCGCGGCTTCAACGCCTTCACGAAGTGCCACAAGAAGCGCAGAGAGCATCAAAATCCCAGTTGTAAACGTGTTTCAACTAGCATTCCCAGTGTATCTCTGCGCAAACCCAATAGCAAGCAAATCCAGGCCTGCTCGGCGGCGCTTAATTCCCTGTACAATATATCTTTAGCCCAGCTCGTATTCCGGTTCTTGCTAACGAACACAGGGTTCGCCGCATCTGAATGCCTATGCCACCTGCACGCCGACCGAGGCTGATTAACCTGGCCATAGCGTGGGCCTTGGTCCTGACGATTTCTTTGGTCGGTAGGCTGGCGGCGCACCCGCAATCGCCAGCGGCGATCCAATCTCAGTCCACGGCAGCTCCGCAGCCTCAAGAGAAACAGCCTCAGCCTGCCAACTCTTCGGGCACAGATAGCAAGCAAGCTGCGCCCGGATCGCCTGCCTCGGCAGGCTCCGCGAAATCGCCGACCATAAAAGCCGATTTAAAGAAGGCCAAGCAAGCCGAGAAGCTAGGTCTCCGCGCAGAACAGCATGGCGATTGGCAAGCGGCGTACGAAGCCTACGTCGATGCCGTGAACTGGGCCCCTAACGATACTGATGACTTTGCCCACAGGGAAATAGCCAAGAGTCATGTGGTTCAGATGAAAGCCGATCTGGCCGAGCGCCACGCCATATCCGGCGAAATTCCCGCCGCTTTGCGAACTTTGCGCGAAGCGCGTGAACTTGATCCCTCCAATAAAGTTATACGTGAACGTCTGATCGAACTTTCCGCCCTGGATCCGAGGCACGAAAAAGAACTCGTTTCCGCCCCGGAAGTTCAACAGGAAATGCACCTGGAACATTTGCCGGGCAAACAAAACTTCAAGCTGCGCGGTAACACGCAAGCCGCTTACGAAGAAATCGCGCGGCGGTTCGGCGTGGAAGTAGCCTTCGACGTCGACTTACGCTCGCGCGAGGTTCGTCTGGACGCAGACGACTTAGACTTCGCTACCGTGATGCGGCTTCTGGGAGAGGAAACTCACACCTTCTGGCGGCCTTTGACCAAGCACCTCTTTTTCGTGGCCGACGACACCCCGCAAAAGCGCAAAGATTATGATATTTCAATTGTGCGCACGGTCCTGTTTTCCGGAACGGAAACCAACGAACAGATGACCGAGATGTCTCATCTGGTCCGCGACGTTGCGGGCATCACTCGCAGCCAGCTTGACACTCAAAGCCGAACGCTCACCATGCGCGCTTCACCTCAAGCCATTGCGCTGGCCAGTGGAGTGATCGAGGACCTCGATCATCCGGTTGGCGAACTCGTCCTCGAAATAGAAATACTGGAGATGGACCGCGATGCCGAGCGCCAGCTTGGTATTACTCCCCCAAATTCAGCAAAACTTTACACAATTCCTTCCAATGCCGTGGCGGAAGCGGAGTCCGGCCTTCCTGGATTGATTTCTGTGCTCACGCAAATCTTCGGAAGCTCCGCGCTCGGTGGACTCAATCCAACTCAACTAGCGGGATTACTAGGATCAGGGCAAGTAAATGTTGGTTCGCTGATTCCTCCTTTGCTCGCCTTCGGTGGAGGCGCATCTACATTCCTATACACCCTGCCCGGCGCTGCGGCGAGTTTCTCGGACATGCTGTCGCTCGTGCGTCACGGCCGCAGGATTTTGCTGCGCGCGGAAGACAATCAGCCTGCCACATTTTTCGTGGGGGAACGTTTTCCAGTTTCGCTCGCGCAATATTCCAACAGCCTGGGAAGCGGTACCACCACCCCGGCCGGCGTCAGCATTCCCGGGTTGAGCTTCGGCAATTTGCCCGAAACAAATTATCCCACGGGGAACGGTCCTTCTTTTGTAACCTCGGTGGACGTGAACGACGATAATTTTCAGGATCTCGTCGTAGCCAACTCAACGGACAACACTCTGTCTATCCTTCTGGGCAATGGCGATGGCACGTTTCAAAATCCGCTTACGCCGGCGCCTGCCACTGGAGCAGGGCCAGTTTCTATCGCGACCGGCACATTGGACGCGAAGAACAACACGAATATCGATCTAGCAGTGGCAAACCAATTAGGAAATTCGCTCACAATTCTGCTGGGCAATGGCGACGGCACTTTCACCGCAGCTTCCGGGTCGCCCATCAAAACCGGAAACCGTCCCACTTCCGTGGTTCCGGCCACACTAATCGCTGGCGGACAAACTGATTTGATCGTAGCGAACCAGAAAGACAATACGATCTCCGTCTTCCTGGGCAACGGCGACGGAACGTTCATGCCCGCGGTAAATTATCCCACAGGCAATGCTCCGACCGGTCTTTGCGTCGCGGATTTCAACAACGACGGCAAGTTGGATTTGGCCGTCACCAATCAGAATGACAACACAGTTTGGATTTACCTGGGAAATGGGGACGGCACCTTCGGTAAGCCGGTTAGCTTTGCCACCGGCCAAGCCCCGGTATACGTCGCGTCCGCCGATTTTAACGGCGACAACATCCTGGACCTCGCCGTTGCAAACAATGGCGCCGCAACTTCCACGAATTCGGGAGACTCTGTTTCAATTTTATTGGGCAACGGCGACGGCACCTTCGGCAGCACAACCAATTTTCCCGCGGGCAACGGCCCCACCTCGATTGCAATTGCGGATTACAACGTTGACGGTTTTTCAGATTTGGCCGTCACTGCTCAGTCCGACAATTCTGTAGCTTTGCTCCTCGGTCTTGGTGACGGAACATTTTCCCCGTTCTTCGAGTTCCCGGTCCAAACAAATCCGGTCTCGTCTGTCACCAACGTATTTTCGACTTCAGGGCAGCCGGATCTGGCAGTCGCCAATGAGGGATCCAACTCCGTATCGGTGATACTGAATTCTTCAGCATTTGGCGCCGCCGGCATCGGCACCACCACCCCCGGCACACAGTTCCCCAATGCCGAATATATCGATGTCGGAGTTAAGGTGAAAGCAACGCCTCGCATTCATCAGAATGACGAGGTCACGTTGCAGCTCGAATTCGACCTCACCGCTCTTACCGGAACAATTCTGAACAACATACCTGTAGTTTCAAACCAAGAGGTGCACCAAACCGTTCGCGTGAAAACAAATGAAACGGCGGCCTTGGCGGGCTTTCGTTCGCCGCAGTATCAGAAGAGCTTAAATGGCCTGCCCTACTTGGGAGAAGTGGCCGGTGCAGGATTGTTAGGCGCAACAGAAGATATTCAGAACCAGGACACTCAAGTTTTGATACTCGTCACGCCGCGAATGGTTGCGCTCTCCCCACGGCAAGATCACGTTATTTATGCCGGACGTGGCGCTCCCGAAGGCCCAGGCTCGCAGGGGTCAACACGAGAGGAGCGCCAGCTTCCTCCGGCACTTCAGCCACAACCTCAGCCTCCGGCACCGCCACAACCCCAGCCTCCGGCACCGCCACAACCGCAGCCTCCACCCGAGCAGCCGCAGCCGGAACCATCTCAACAGCCTGATCAGCCGCAATAGTCGCGGCCCGGCCAATAGCAGACTCCCTGCGAATCAAAAATTAGAATTGGTTCTAAGAAATTGCTTCGAGAACCACCACTGGCTGGTACGTGCGTGGAACCACTGGTTCGGCAATCGCCATCAATTCTCCCCGCTGATTAAAAACGCGAAGCCGCGCTGGTTTCCATCCACCCGAATCTAACTCTGCGGGAGCTCCTTGCGCCGAAATCGTCTGGCCGGGCTGGATCTGAGCTAACGACACGTTGAATTTCGCTCCGTGCCGAACGCGCTTTTCAACGATGGGAAGTATGGTCACGCGAGGTAATTCCGGCAACAGACTCTCCAGCCGAATTATGCGTTTGGCCAGGCGTCCCGTCTGAGCGTCCTGGTCTAGTTCTGAGAGCTGAGCGGCTTGATCCAGCGTAAATTCTCCCACCGCGGTGCGTGTGATTTCCGCTAAGTGCGCTCCGGAACCCTGTAGTTCGCCAAGTTCGTGCGCCAGAGACCGAATGTAGGTTCCGGCACCGCATTCCACCACAAAACGCGCCACGGACCCTTCCACACTCGTGAGCCTGAACTCATACACTTCCACTTCGACCGGCTCCAGCTTTACTGGCTTGTGTTTGCGCGCAAGTTCGTGCGCCGGGCGGCCATGAATTTTTTTTGCGGAGAAGGCTGGTGGAGTCTGTTTGATCTTCCCGACGAATCGCGCGGCATAACCTGCAAGTTCTTCCGCATTTAGGGCAGGCGCGGAATCCGGGCCCGTAGGCTCACCGTCTGCATCGTACGTATCGGTGGAAAATCCAAACCGCATCGCGCAGGTGTAACGTTTTCGCCGTCCGCCGTAGAAACGCGCAAGACGCGTTGCCCGCCCCAACGCCAGCACCAGCACCCCCGTTGCGAGAGGGTCCAACGTCCCGAAATGTCCAATGCCTCGAAAACCTACCAGACGGCGGACCGCCTCCACCACGTCGTGCGAAGTCTTCCCGCGCGGTTTATCAACAACCAAGATTCCGTCAAATGGCAGTGGTTGTATTTCTCGAGGCATCGTATCTATTTTTATTTCTGGGGAGCGTGGCCCTTGCTTACATACGAAAATGTTTTGGATTTCGTTACAACTCTGAAGCATGTCGCAAGACGCGCCCGGTCGGGAGGCACTTTGGCGCGTCCCACTCTACAAACTTTCTGAAGGTTTGGCCTTTTTCAAAAGTTGATCGATGTGCTGGCCATATTCTTCCGATTCATCCAGCAGAAATATCACTTCCGGAGCTCTCCGGAGACGCAGCCGTTCCACCAGCTCATGACGCACGTAGCCGGAAGCGGCCTTCAGTCCTGCCATCGTTTCTGCGCGTTCCGTGTCGTCTTCCGCAAGTTGCACGAACACACGCACGGTGCGCATGCCCGCTCCCAGGCGGACTTCCGTCACCATCACCGGCCCCGCCAGCCGCGGATCTTTCAGCTCACCGGCAAGCATTAAGCTCACTTCGTTACGAATTTCTTCTGCGATACGTTCCGAACGATGTCCGCCGAGCATTATTCGCGGTCCTCAAAATAATCTATTTCATGGGAAACCAGATCGCGACCCAGCAGCCGCTCCGACTCAGCTGCGATCGCCGCAAAAGACTCTTCCAGGTGTTTGCTATCGCCGGAGATGCTTACTACTCCCACTTTCGAGCGTTGCCATAGCTCCTGGTGTTCCAGCTCGGCAACCGCAACATTAAAATGCGCGCGCAAACGGTCCTTCAAGCTGCGCAGAACTTGCCGCTTGTCTTTGAGTGACTGTGCCTCGGAGATATGTATTTCGAGAGTGAGGAGGCCGATCTGCATTTTCGCCCCCGTAGATTCAACAAAAACGGGCGAGTTGAAAATTACGGCAAAATGAATCTGTGTTTACGCGCTTTCCTGCCGTCCTGCGCGTTCCTGGCGGCGCGGACGTTCGCTGGGCGGTGGCATCTCGAGCGCGATGGTCTTTTCCATCTTGAAGCATTCCAGAATGTCGCCGACTTTCACGTCCGAAAAGTTCGACACGCCAATACCGCATTCAAAACCCTGGCGCACTTCGTTGGCATCTTCCTTGAAGCGCTTCAACGAGCTGATTCTGCCGGTGTAAATTACTACACTGTCGCGCAGAACGCGAACGTCCGCGTCGCGCTTCATGATGCCGTCCTGCACCGAACAACCGGCAATCGTTCCTACGCCCTTCACCTTGAACGTGTTGCGTACTTCCGCGCGGCCCAAGTAGGTTTCCTTGATCACGGGCGCAAGCAATCCGGACATGGCCTTCTTCAATTCGTCTTGCAACTCATAAATGATGGTGTAAGGACGAATGTCCACACCTTCGCGCTGGGCCAAGTCCGCCGCCTTGCGCTCCGGCCTCACGTTAAAAGCCACGATCAGCGCGCCGGAAGTTGATGCGAGCAGGACATCGCTTTCATTCACCGCTCCTACGCTCGCATGAATCACTTTCAGTTTCACTTGGTCGTTCGAAAGTTTCGGAAGCATTTCATTCAACACTTCCACCGAACCCTGCACGTCTGCCTTAACCACCACAGGCAGTTCCTTCACTTCGCCCACTTTCAATTGTTCGTGCAATTGATCGAGGGTCAAACGGCCGCTGGCGGATTTTGCAAGCGTAGCTTCGCGCTGCTTGCCCTGGCGGTATTCCACAATGTGGCGCGCTTTCGCTTCGTCCGCCACCTGGAATTGATCGCCGGCTTCCGGCACACTCTGCAAGCCCAGAACTTCCACGGGGGTCGAAGGCCCTGCCTGCTTGATGGCGGCTCCGTGGTCGTCAAACATAGCGCGAACTTTTCCGTAAACCGCGCCGACAATGAAGACATCGCCCACATGTAGAGTCCCGTTCTGAACGAGCATGGTTGCCACCGGGCCGCGACCTTTATCGACGCGCGATTCCAGTACCGTTCCGCTAGCCGGCACCTCCCGATCAGCTTTCAGTTCGCGAAGGTCACCCACCAACAGAATCATCTCGAGCAATTTCGGTATGTTCGTCTTCATCTTGGCGGACACTTCCACCATCACCGTATCGCCGCCCCATTCTTCCGGCATTAGTCCTTTGTCAGAAAGCTGACGCTTCACGCGCTCGGGCTGTGCATCCGGCTTGTCGATCTTGTTGATAGCCACAACGATCGGAACTCCCGCTGCGCGCGCATGTGAAATGGCTTCTTCTGTCTGCGGCATGATTCCGTCGTCCGCTCCTACCACCAGCACTACGATGTCTGTTACTTTCGCACCGCGTGCGCGCATACGCGTGAATGCTTCGTGGCCCGGCGTATCGATGAACACGATACGCTTGCCTTGTACGCGCGCTTCGTACGCTCCGATGTGCTGCGTGATTCCGCCGGCCTCGCCACCTGCTACGTCAGCTTCGCGAATCGCATCGAGCAAGCTCGTCTTTCCATGATCGACGTGGCCCATCACGGTTACTACTGGCGCGCGCGAAACTTCATTGCCCGTGCGCTCTTCCTTAATTTTCTCTTCTTGAACGACCTGCTCTTCAAACGTAACTACCTGGACGATTCCGTTGAACGCTTCCGCCAAACTTGTTGCCGTCGGCACATCCAGCGCCTGGTTGATGCTGGCGAAAACGCCGCGGTCCAGCAGTGTCTTTAACAAATCCTTCGCGCGAATATCCAGCTTCTCCGCCAACTCGCGGACTGTAATCCCTTCGGTGACCGTAACGGCTCGCGGTTCGCGTTGGACTGGAGCAACCGGCTCCACCTGCGTCGAACGTCCCGGACCTGCGCCTGCGCGCGGTCGTACTGGATGAAGTTTGCGCTCCCCTTCCGCGTAACGCTTTTCGATTAGCGGACGTCCACGCGAGGCGGGAGGCTTGCGCGCATACAGAGGCTTGCCTGGCTCGGCTTTCGGAATACCTGCGCCGGGTCTTTGGGCCCCTACGGGACCTTGCCCAGGACGACCTCCGCCACCGCTACTTGGGCGTTGTGGAAAACGTGAGGGCGGTCCGCCGGGACGTGGTGCGCCTGGACGCCCTGGTCCCGGAGCACTTCCAGGACGAGCTTGCCCGGGAGCCGCCGGTCGAAATCCCTGCGACGGCCGACCTTGCCCTGCTCCCGAAGGAGCGCCAGAACTTGCTGGATATCGTTGAGCGGAGGGTGGTGCGCCAGCCGGCCTGTGCGCGCCGGGTGCGGCCGCAGGTCGATGAGCTGCCGGTGCGCCAGCCTGTCCAGAAGCAGTGCTGGACGCTGCAGGTCGCGCAGCCGTAGGAGATGCAGAGCCAGCCGTTGCTGCCACACCAGGTCGCACTGGACGAGTTGCTGGTGGCGGCGCAACTCCGGGTTTCGCCGCGGGAGGCGCTGCTTTCGTTGCCGGATGAGTGGCACCCGGCGCACTTGCAGGAGCGCCAGCGCTAGTTGGGCGCGCTGGAGTTCCCGCTGGCGCAACAGCAGCCGGACGAGCGGCGACCGGCGCGGCTGGCGCAGCAGCAGGTGCCGCGGTCGCTGAACGTGCAGCAGCGGGCTGTGCCGCTACAGCCGATCGCGACGGTTTCGATTTCGCCGCAGCAGCCTTGGTCTTCTCTGCTTCAGCGGCAGCTTCCTGCGCCGCCAAACCGAGAAAATGTTTCCGCACCAACTCAGCGTGAGAATTATCGATCGAACTCGAGTGCGTCTTTTTTTCGGTGACGCCAATTTCGGGTAAATACTCGATCAGGACCTTCGCCTTGATCTCGAGTTCCCTGGCGAGCTCGTTTATTCGGACTTGATTAGAATCTGCCATCAGCCTCTTTCGTCACAATTTTTCGTCATCTACTTCGATACGCTACTTCTCTACGTTTTCTTCCGAGCCTTCCGTTCCTTCGCCACCTTCCACAGAATGGCGGCGCGTCTCTTCGCCCGGCAATTCTCGTGTGTCCGTGCCGCTGGGTGAATCCAGCGGTTCCACTTCACGCACGTTCGTCAGGTCAGAGCTTTCAGAAGCTTCCCCCTTTTCCGGCGAATCAGGCCACTGCGAAGTCTCCCCGCTTTCGGGTTCCTCCGAAATTTCCGGCGCTTCGCCAACTTCTGGCTCAGAAGATGACTCGCCGGTTTCCGGAGTTTCTTGTATTTCTCCCGGACCTTCGGACCTTTCTGGACTCTCTGCGGTTGCTGGCCCACCAGCTTCCAGAGCATCCGCGTCCTGCTCGGGTGCGGCCAGAGCCTGGGCCTCAAGTGCTTCGAAGTACGCCGCAACAGACTGGTGAATCTTCTCCACCATTTTCTCGCCGATGCCCGGAATTTCCACCAACTGCTCGGGAGTCATATCCGCAAGCTTCTCCACGGAAGTGATTCCCGCAGCTTCGAGCTTCTCAATCGTCTTAGGCCCCACTCCCTTCAACTCCGTGAGTGGCGTGCCTGGCGCGGTCAGCGCGGCCATCTGCGCTTCGATTTCGCGGCGCTTCTCTTCCTCGCTCTTGATGTCGATGTTCCAGCCAATCAACTTGCTGGCAAGCCGGACGTTCTGCCCCTTCTTGCCGATAGCGAGAGAAAGCTGTGTATCCTCGACGATTACTTCCAATCTTTTTTCTTCTGGATCCACAACCTGCACGCGCGTAACTTTCGCCGGGCTTAAAGCCTTCTGCGCAAACGCGATGGTCTCTTCGTTATACGGAATAATATCGATCTTCTCGCCGCGCAATTCGCGAATGATGGACTGCACGCGCATGCCCTTCATGCCCACGCAAGCGCCCACCGGATCCACATCCTTGTCGCGGCTTTCCACTGCAATCTTCGTCCGCTCGCCGGCTTCGCGCGCTACGGCCCTTATCTGCACCGTACCGTCATAAATCTCCGGCACTTCCATTTCGAACAACCGCTGCACCAGAGCCGGATCAGCGCGCGACACAACCACTTGCGGCCCCTTGGCAGCGCGCTCCACCGCGCGAATGGTTACGCGCAGACGGTCTCCGACGTTGTAAGCCTCCAGCCGTGATTGCTCCCTCTTCGGCAAACGCGCTTCCGTGCGTCCCAGGTCCACAATAATGTCCGGACCTTCCATGCGCTTCACCACGCTATTGATCAGCTCGCCGACGCGTGTGTGGAACTCGTTATAAATCGTGTCGCGTTCAGCCTCACGCACTTTCTGCAAAATCACTTGCTTGGCTGTTTGTGCCGCGATGCGTCCCAGCACGTCCGTGGGCTTCGCTTCGATCACTTCGCCGCCGACTTCAATTTCAGGCTGGCGCTTTTTGGCATCGCCGAGGGAAATCTCACGCAATGGGTCGGTAACTTCCTCGACTACCGTGTGGACTGAATACACGTCTACCTGGCCGGATTCTGGATTGAACTTCGAGCGGAGATCCTCCTCGGTGCGGTAATATTTCCGCGCCGCCACCACCATCGCGTCCTCAATTGCCGCGACGATGATCTCCGGTTCAATGTGTTTTTCCCGGCTGATCTGCTCGATTGTCTGGTACAGCAGACTCGCCATTTGCGTTTCTCCAGGACAACATTCCTACAAAGTTTAGATGCGTCCACCGCGTCAAAAATCTCGCTCGCTGCTGAGCCGCTTTGCAAATTCCTATAGCTCAACGACCAGATTCGCTTTCTTGATTCCGCTGAACGGCACAGCCAGCTCACGATCCCGCACGTTGAGCTTCACCATTCCGTCCGCATAGCCCGCCAAGCGCCCTTCAAAATAGTTCTGGTTCTCGATCGGGTCGGTTACCCAAACTTTCGCCAGCCGCCCGACAAACCGTTCGTAATCCGCCGGCTTAATCAGCTTGCGATCCAGCCCCGGCGAGCTAACCTCCAGAACGTAGCTCGGTCCCGGTATCAGGTCCTCGACGTCCAGAATCACGCTTAGTTGCTCGCTCACCCGTTCGCAATCCTTATGGGTGACACCGAGCCCCGCCGGGTTCTGCGGGCTTGGCAAACGGTCAATATAGACCCGCAAAAGCCGCTGTTTGCCGATCTTCCATTCCACGTCGAAAATCTCGAGGCCCAGCGAACCCGCCACCCTCTCCGCTGCCTCTCGAACCTTTTCCAATTGCATTCAATTCAACCGGCCGGCTAAGAACCCGATCCTTCAGGCGCCGACACCAATAGCCTCTAGCCCATGCTCACAGACAGGCCGGCCAGGCGCCATTCTTTGCGCCAACAAAAAAGTGGGCTCGCGCCCACTCGGACATGCGACCGTTCTAGAAGCACTCCAGTATAATTTCCCGGCCCTGAAAACGCAAGGCCGCCCTAACTCGGCACAAAAAACGGACTCCCGCGCATTTTTCCCAGGTTCGAAGTCCTCGTGAAACCACTGAACAACACTTTTATCAGATTTTGCCTACCGAAGATTCCCGTTATCAAATACTTACCAGATACTTGGCTTATGCCTCAAGGTGTTGTATATAAGCGACCCAAAGATTACCTGGCGTTGTAAGGAGGCCTTGCATGTCGTCACGCCCGTCTATTCGTCCGGCGATCGTACTAGCGGTTCTCATTAGCGCTCTATCCGGGACAGTTCTACGCTCACAGCAAACGATGGATGCGATAAACCTTGATCGCTCACGAGGGATTTTGCGCGACGCATACGAAAACGTTAAGAAACATTATTACGACCCAAAGTTTCACGGCCTCGACATCGATGCTCGTTACCACGAGTTCGACACCAAAATTCAGAAAGCTTCTTCGCTCAGCCAAGCCTTCGGACTTGTAGCCGGTTTTCTCGACGGCTTGAACGACTCGCACACCTTCTTTGAGCCGCCCTCGCGGCCCTATCGTGTGGACTATGGCTATCGCATGCAAATTTTCGGTGAGGACTGCTTTATCACCAGAGCCCGGCCTGGCACAGATGCCGAGTCCAAGGTACATCCTGGTGATCAAGTACTCGGCTATAACAACTTTGCGGTGAACCGCGGAGACCTTTGGAAGATGAGCTATTATTTCAATTCTCTGTCGCCTCAAAAAGCTTCGATTCTAGCTCTGCGAGATCCTCACGGAGAAGAACGCAAGATTACCGTGGATGCGAAATATCGGGAACTCAAAAAAGTTTTGGACTTCACCGGCGAAGGCGGAGCTTGGGACATCTGGCAGTACATTCGGGACGAACAGAATCAGGACCATTTGGTTCGCCAGCGATATGTCGAAATAGGCGACGTGATTATCTGGAAGATGCCGGAGTTTGAGCTTGATGATTCCGCAGTGGACCACATGTTCGGGATCGTGCGAAAACATAAGACGCTGATATTGGATCTCCGCGGCAATCCAGGCGGAGCGGTCATTACGCTCGAGCACATGCTGGGCAACGTGTTCGATCACGACGTTAAGGTTGGCGATCGAGTCGGCAGGAAAGAGCTAAAACCGGAAAACGCCAAAACGCGCGGTGGCAATGCCTTTTCCGGCAGATTAATCGTTTTGGTGGACAGCGGCTCCGCTTCCGCCGCCGAACTCTTTCCGCGAGTCATTCAGATCGAAAAGCGCGGCACCGTACTGGGAGACCGCACCATGGGTGCGGTAATGGAAGCCCGGGGTTATAGCGGTTCTCAAGGAGCAGACACCAAGATCTTCTATGGGTTTTCAGTCACCGAAGCTGATCTGATCATGAAAGATGGGAAAAGCCTCGAGCACGTTGGCGTCACTCCTGATGAAATTGTGATTCCTACCGCTCAGGATCTTGCAACTGGTCGCGATCCTGCTCTCGCGCGCGCCGCTGAACTCGCCGGCCTGAATCTTGAACCCGCAGCTGCCGGAAAAATGTTTCCCTTCGAATGGTTGCCGAACTGAGTTCAAAGTCTTCGCCTCATTGCCGGGGAATCAGCAAAAACAAAAGGCCTCGCTGCGATTCGCGCAGCGAGGCCTCTGCATTGAGTAGCTTGGAACTAGTGAGGAGCTGGTTGCTGTTGCGCCGGCGCTTGCGGCTTCGGCGCCGTTGACCTCGGAGTTGAGGGTCGTGCAGCTGCCGCGTTCTTCACCGGGTAGCTCTGATCGTAAAGCTTGATGATGTCCTGCGTGACGTCCACCGTGTTCGCGGCGTAAATCACTGGCGTGTTCTGCGCCGAAGTATCCAGCACCACGCTGTAACCATTCTCTTTCGAATACTTGTCGAGAATGTCGATCATCTTGCGTCCGATGCGGTCCACAATTTCCCGCTCGGCTTCGTTGAAATCATCCTGCGAATCCTGCTGCTTGCGCTGATACGTGCGCGTCAACTGATCGCCTTCGCGCGCCAGCCGTGCCTTCTCTTCGTCGCTAAGCGTATTGGACGCTGTCCGCAAGCGCGTTTGCAAGTCCTCAATCTGCTTGCGCAGATTGTCCAGCTCCGTCTGCCGCGGCGCAAACTGCGATTGCAACTCGTTCGCAGCTTGTTTGCCCTCTGCCGTGCTCTGTATCGCCACCTGCACGCTGATCACGCCCACTTTCGCGGGCGTCGCACCACTCGATTGCCCCCAAACCCCAGGCACCAGCAGCAGGGCCGCCACGGCCGGAATTCCAAATCGAATCTTCATTCTCACTCCTTGTTCGAATATTTCGCTTTGCGCAAACCAGGAATTATAGCCGTCCCCGCAGAAACAGGTCAATCGGATTTCCTATGAGCGCGCTCGTTATTTCGGATGCCCTGGAGCGAACGTAGGTTGGCCCTTGAGTCCTTCTGACTTCCCGCGCGGACTAACTCCGGCATCAGTGCGGGAGCGGAACCAACAAAACCCGGTTATTGCTTTGGTCCACAAGAACAGCCAGATTCATTTTTAAGTCAATGGCTATCGCGTTTGGTCCAATCATCACCCCCGAAGACTGCACTAACCCTCCTATGCCCAGCACGTCGCGGACTTGCGGCCCCGCACAGTTCGGCGGGGCATTTAAAACCGGAGGACATACGTAGCTGACAATCGAAATTGTATTGCTTCCCGCATTATCGGTTGCCAGCGTGCTGGTCTGATAGTTGTAATCCAATGAAGTCGGGTCAATGCCTACCCTGAACGGTGTCGCAATGAAAGTATTCGGATCGATAATGTCCACATTGTTGACTACGCTGTCCGTTACCAGAAAATCCTGATTAACCGGATCGAACACCGCGCCCGTCGGCAACTGAAAATTCGAAACTCGGTTGAGGATCGATGCAGTGTCGGAGTTCAGCAAATCGACGCTGCTCGCCGAAGACGCCGTAGGCACCGCCGCAAGGTTATTCGTTGTGACCAACCCCGGAACTGGCGGCGACACCAGCACAGGGGCCATCGACACTGCATCGGGGAATTGGTCCACGGTAACGGTTGCGCCTAGCGTTGCTATCGTCCCCGTAGTCGGAAGGATAACAAAGCTGACGCTGTTCGATAGCGTATTAGCAGTAGCTGCCGTTCCGGTATCGGAATTTGTCCCTACGCCAGCGGGTTCAACGCATGCACCGCACGATATCGTCGTGGGTGATGCGAAAGCGCCGTTGTTCCCAGCCTCGTCAAGGATCGTAACGTTGTCGCTTCCGTTGTTTGCCACCACCGCCAGGCCCAATCGCGAGATCACTGAAACTCCCTCAGGGTTGGATCCTACCGGCATCGTGGGTTCGGTCAAAATGGGCATTCCTGTGATCAGATTTAAAATCGATACGGTGTTGTCTGAGAAGTTGGTCACTACGGCTTGATCGAGATCCTGATCGATAGCCACTCCGATAGGAGTATTTCCGACCGCAACAGCCTGAATCATCGTCAGCTCGGTGGTGTTCGACCATTGAACGCCGTTCTGCTGAACGCCGTTCTGCACGTAAACGATATAGTTGCGCGCGTTCGTAAGCATGGACGCGGGGACCGTAGCGACGATCTGTCGGCTGCTCACGACGGTTACGTCTACGGCCGGCAACGGCGAGCCATCCAGCACTACCTGTGAGGATCCCGTGAATCCAATCCCATTGATTGTCAACGTCAAACCGGTCGGGGGATTAGTCACAAACGCTACAGCTGGACTCGACTCTACGATCTGCAATGTCCGGAATTGCAGAGGAGTGCCTAGCGGAATAACTGAAACAGTACCAGTATTGTTCCCTTGGTTCACCACGTAAGCCAGATTCGTTGCCGCATCGATTGCTACCGCTTCCGGCGTATTCAGACCACTGACAGTCTGCAATACGTTGCTGTTTTCCATGTCCACGATCGCCGCCGTATTCGCCAGGCGGTTAACCGCGATACCCACGTTCGATAGCGGATTGATAGCCGATGCGACGAAACCCGGCTCATCAATGGCCGTCCCGTCGTTCAGCAAAAATGGAACGTTGCTCACCGTATTGTCAAGCAAGCTGTAGGTCGTCAGGGTGTCATTGTTCGAAGCGCTGCTATTTGGGTCGGTCAGAAGCGCTTGATGTGTTTGGCTGTTGATGCCTACTCCTTGGCTCGATGTCGAGACGGTCAGATCGCCTACGACTACCGGTGGCCGGCCCACATCTCCCGGGCCCGGATCGCGACCGAGGTCCACGATATTAATTGTGCCGGAGCCGCCCGGAGTCACCAGGGCCCAATTCAATCGAGGATCGATTGCCACCGATGGCGTCGGCCCTGTTCCATAAGGAGTCAAACTGCCGCCGATTTGTTGCACCAGCACAGGCGCGCCACTGGAAAGATCCAATATCCACGCTGTATTTGTGGCTTGCTGCGTCACGATCGCGCGGTGCGTCAGCGGGTTAATCCCGATCGAGTAAGGTAAAGCCACCGTATTCGGTGGAACAGAGGTGTCCGGCAGTGCCAGCGTTGTGATTGCGAGAGTAGTCAGGTTAACCGCTGTGACGCTGTTCCCGCCATTCGCCTCGGCACCGTTGTTCACCACTACTGCCAGGTGCTGCGGCAACTGGTCGTCTATAGCCACACTCGTCGGAGTGGGACCTGGACTACTGCATGCGGCCTGGCAAAGACTGACCGGTGAGCCTGCCACCTGTGTATTCGTTGCCAGATTAATGATGCTGACATTGTTCGATCCCATATTCGCTACCACCGCAAGACCTAACGCCGGATCGATCGCGATTGCAGACGGAGTCATTCCTACTGTGATTGACGCACTCGGCGCCGAGGGAAACGATGTCGGTTCCACGCCGATATTTATGCCGGAGATTCCCGGATTCGGTGGCACCACATCTGTGTTTTTCACGATGATGGGGTAAAGTCCTGGGGGGCCCCAATCGGCAGCCGGAATGGTGACTTGCAGCACGCGCGTGTTACCTCCGGCGCTCTGGCTCAGCAGTTGCGCGTTAAAGAAGACTTCCGTGGATGGCGAAAAATACCCGCCGGTAAGTGTCACGCCTACATTCGCGGTGTTTCCGACGAAGCTATCGGGCGTGGAAGCCACCAGCGCAGGACGCGATGGATTTACCGTGAGCGGGACTGGAAGCGAAAGATCTCCATTCTGCCGTTGCACTAAAATTTGAACCGATCCCATGGTAGCAAACTGAGCCGCCGGGATGGTGGCGCGCAGCAGCGAAGTTGTCAGAAAGACCGTTGGAACCGGAACGCCATTGGCCAGCACTGTGCTGGTTGACGCAAAGTTCTGACCGTTCAAGTAAATGTCCTGTTGCACCGAGCCTTCCTGGGTCGTAGTCGGCGCAATCGAACTGAGCGTGGGATCGCTTCCCCCTGCAATCGTCACGCTGGCCGTCGCGGACTGCGAAGTGTCCGCCGCCGAGGTTGCCGTGATGGTCACAGCGCCCGGCGAAACCAATGGAGCAAAATAAGTCCCCGCAGGCTGGTTCGTGCACAGGTTCTGCGTGTCGTTACTGCTCGGACATATAATTCCGATGGTCGAATTGCCGCCCACCACGGTCATGCTGTCGGCCGTTACGCTCCAGGTCACCGCTGTGTTGGAGCTACCGCTCACTGTCGAATTGAATTGAAGTTTTTCTCCCGGGTTGATGGTAGCGGTCCTCGGCTCAATCGAAATGCGCACCCCAGTTCCTACGACGACATAGCTGAGCCCGTAGATATTCGTGTTCACCGTGCTTTGCGCCGCAACCACGAAAACGCTGGGAGGAGGCGTAGGTGGTGCGACATAGAGGCCGGTCGCACTGATCGTGCCGAAGCCTGTTAGCTGGCCGCAATTCACGGGGATGGGATTTGTAACCGCAGTATTCGTGGGAGGAAGACAAACAAACCAGTTCACCGTCATGGTGGAGGTTCCGGTTACCGTTGCTTGGAAAAGTTGCTGGCCACTAAGCAGCACAGTCTGGGGTGATGCCGCCGTTCCCGTGGGAGTCACGGTAACGCCCACCGGCGTGGAGTTGCCCCCGCACCCAGTCATACAGGCGGCCAAGATAATTGCCGCGCCTATTTGCCAAACTTTCATCCTAAATCCTCCGGCGTTCCCCACGCCCTGATCTTCGCGGATCTCAAATCGTTTACTTACGCGCCATGCCCAAATGCTTGTAAACAAAATGTTCATCTTAGAAAGTCTTCCCCACCGTGAATCGGAAGGTTTGTTTCGGCTCGAGCAACCCTGATGGAATGTGCTGCTGCTGTACAGAAAGGTCGTTCAACAATTGCGGGGCAATCTGCGTCTGCAGGACGCCGGGAGGTAGCGTATTCTTCACCGCATCAGTGAGAAAATAAGCGCCCTCCGGCGCGACGATGGTTCCAGTCAGGCGCAGATAGTTATAAGCATAGTAAACGCGAAACGGTGCGTTCACGATCGGCAGTATCACCTGCAGCTCGATGCCCGCAGACGTTCGCGGATGAAAATTTGTACCGCTTACGATCGGCAAATCTTTGGTGACACGTACGTTCGGGAAATCCGGATTCGGATACTGTTCCTGGAATAGCGACACGGCCGCGGGATTTAATGACAATTGCGATTGTCTGAGAATTCCATTCACGCCCAGATCGTTGAAGAACACCAGGGTCACAGGCCCCGCGATGGGAATTCGATATTCCAGGTTCACCACGTTCTGATAATCGCCGCCGGGTCGTGTGGGAATGAATTCCAGTAGCGGCACAGTAAGAAGTTGCGGTACCGGATTTCCGGTCGAACCAATCCTTCTCGGATCGAAATATTCGATGCTTGTGCTGGTCGAAAACGGAATAGCTACAAAAGGAGAAATAGTATAAAAGTTAAACCCGCGCACGTCCTGTTCTCCACCTAGATAAAAACGATTGTACGGAGGAATATCTTTTCCGCCGTAGCCAGAAATCATGGCCGTCTGATATTTAATGCCGATCACGTTCCGTCGCTTGTTGACCTGGTGAAAATAGGTGGTCGAAAAAGTGTTGCTGATCGTATTCACGTTGCCGCCCAGCGGGCCGCCTTCCAGCGACACACCGTAATAAAAACTTTTTCCGTGCGTTGGATTTTGCGGATTATTCACCGTGCTGTAACTGATCGTCGGCGTCACCTTGCTGGAATGAATCCCGTTCAACGCAGAGGGTCCTGCCAGGCTGGTGAATTGAATGCTGTCGAACAACAATTGCGCCGACTGGCTGAACGTGGTGATGTTCGTACTCGAGAATCCATAGGTAAGGCCCACGCGCGCAAAGGAGAATCTTCGCAGCGGAGAGCTTATGAACAGCGTGAACCCCTTGGTGTCCGTGTTGTAATTTTCCTGCAACGCGGGATTCAGCGCGATCTGCTGCCCTAACAGAAGACCGTACTGCTTGGCTTGGTTGAAATCGTACTTGTTGGCGAAAATCGTGAATCCGGTGGTAATCGGACGGTCGAAAAGGAACGGCTCGGTAAATCCGAAAGTGTAGCCGCGTTGGAAATCGCCCAACTGTGCGGACAACGTCAGTGTTTCGCCCAGTCCCAGGAAATTGTTCGTCTGGTAGGAAGCGCTTACGAACGTGCCGGCGACGCCGCTTACGCCACCCGAAAAGCTGATCGATTGCTTCCCTTTTTCATGCACCTTCAACTTAATATCGACCGTTCCGGCCTTCACGTTGCGCTTCAGCTCCGCATTCTCCGGCTTAATCACATCAAAATAGCCCAGTTGGTTTAGGCGCAGAATGCTGAGTTCCCACAGACGATTGTTGTAAACCTGTCCTTCATCCAACAGTATTTCGCGGCGTATCACTTTGTCGCGCGTGGTGGTGTTGCCGGAAAATTCAAGGCGCCGCACGAAGAATTGCTTCTGCTGGTCGAACTCCATGGTCAAGTTCACGACTTTTTTCTTGTCATCAATGTCCGTCAGCGGCTCCGCCACGAAATCGATATATCCATATTCCCCGTAAAGTTTCTTGTAATTGTCCAGCGCCTTGCGGATTTTCTCGGCCGAAAAAATCTCGCCTTCTTTTATGGGAAATACCTTCGCCAGGATCTCCGACTTGAAAACAAGCCCCACTTCCGGATCGCTGCTGCGAAACTTGAGCGAACCCATGCGGTACTGTTCGCCTTCCTCGATCGGAATCGTAATGTCCACCCGCTTACCATGCTTCGAGCCCAACACCGGCCAGGGCCCCTTGATACCGCTGCGATCTTCGTCATGCGTATTCAGAATCGGATCCCCTACCGTGGCCTTGAAGTAGCCGTGGTCGCGATACAGACCGCGAATCCCTACTTCCAGGTCTTCATCGAGTTTCTGCCGGTCGTAGGTCTTGTCCATCACCGGAATGTTCGTTATGTAGAGCGGAATTGCATACGGTCGGTCATGGCGCATCGCGCGCAGCAGTTTCCCGTCGGAAAAAACTTTGTTGCCGGTGAACGTGACTGTTCCAACCTTCACCTTCGGCCCTTCATCGATATTGAACACCAGCTTCACAGCGTTGGTCGCCGCAATGCGCTCGTAGGTCGGCTTCACCGTCGCAAATTGACGCCCGTGTTCCGCCAACAATTCCTTGATCACCACTTCCGCGCGCTTAATTTTGGTGGGATCGAATTGCCCTTCCACCGAAAGGCCCACTTTCTTTTCCTTAAACGCGTCCAGAATGTCCGACTCCGTGATCGATTTGTTCCCCTTGTACTCGATCCTTCGAATAATCGGCCGCTCTTTCAAATAGAAGACCACGATTTTGCCGTCCGGCTGATCCGCACTGTCTTCCACTTCCAGCCGCACATCCTCGAAGAATTGCGTATTCCAAAGCGCTTGGAAATCGCGGCGAACCGCTTCCTCACTGTAAGGATCTCCGGGACGCGAAAATATTCGCGCGCGTAAAGTATCCGACTGAATACGGCGATTCCCAATGAACTCGATGCGTTGAATAACATACTGCCGCCCGGTAGGCGCTTGCACCTGTTGACCCCAAAGAGGATACGCATACGCGACGATGCACAAGCACACAACCACAGGGATTTGAAACAGGCGCACAAAATTTTTCTTGCTCGCGGCCTCGGTCAAGGCCGCAGATTCCCGCCCAAGATTATGTGCTCCCCCAACCGGAACCGCTCCCGTCCGGCTTGCGCGTAGGATTCTTAGTGGGCCACTGGGGTTGCTTCAACTGCGGGTCGGAACGAAAGTCCCTCTTCACCGGAAAGAAAAACTTCCAGCGTCGCTGGCCGTTGTAATCCACCCTGAATCAAAGCTTCCGACAATGGGTCTTCGACATACTTCTGTAACGCGCGCCGGAGCGGCCGCGCGCCATAATTTCGATCGCTGCAAGTTTTCTCTAGAATCCACTGGCGCGCTTCCGGAGTCAGTGCAATCTGCACTTGGCGGTGCACCAATGTTTCGTTGATCTGTCCGACCAGCAAATCGATGATCCGCAACAGATCGTCGTCCGTGAGCGAGTTGAACAATATCACTTCATCCAGACGATTGAGGAACTCGGGATTGAAAACCCGCTTCACCTCGCTCATCACCATGTCATCTTGACTCTTCGCCATGGAGTCGAGCTCTTTCGACGCGAAACCGAGGCCGGCCTGTTTTTGCAGTTGCCGTGCGCCCAGGTTCGAAGTCAGTATGATAATTGTGTTGCGGAAATCTACCGTGTTGCCCAGCCCGTCCGTCAGCTGTCCATCTTCAAAAACTTGCAGCAAGATGTTGTACACGTCTGGGTGCGCTTTTTCAATCTCGTCCAGAAGAATTACGGAATAGGGAGTTCGGCGCACGCGCTCGGTCATTTGTCCGCCTTCCTCGTAGCCCACGTATCCTGGAGGCGCTCCGATCAATTTCGACACAGAATGCTTCTCCATGTATTCCGACATGTCGAAGCGAACCAGAGACTTCTCGCTACCGAACAAAAATTCCGCCAATCTTCGTGCAACTTCTGTCTTGCCCACGCCAGTCGGTCCCAGGAACAGGAAGCATCCCACCGGACGCCCGGGAGCCTTCAGGCCGGCGCGGCTTCGTCGAATCGCCCGCGCCAACGCCGTGATCGCCTTGTCCTGGCTGATCACGCGACGGTGCAGCTCTTCTTCGATGCGCAACAGTTTCTGTTGTTCGTCTTCCTTGATCGCCGAGACCTGAATTCCGGTCCAGCGAGCCACTACCTCTTCGATGTCTTCGCGCGTCACGATCCCGGTGGACGAATCGTCAATCTTCAGTTTTTCCCGCAGCATGCGCAGATGCTCTTTCTCCTTGCGCTCTTCTTCGGAATAAAACCGTGCCTTTTCGAATTCGTGATTGGCGATCGCCGTTTCCATCCGGTGCGTGATGAATTTAACGCGCTTCTGCACCTCGGAAACTTCATCTGGCAGCATGGCTTGGCGCAATTTCACTCGCGAGCCGGCTTCGTCCAGCAGGTCGATGGCCTTGTCCGGAAGGAAGCGGTCGGGAATATAGCGGTTCGATAGGTATACAGCGTAACGAATGGCTTCGTCGGTGTAGCTGACGGCGTGGAATTTCTCGTAGCGGTCACGCACGCCCTGGAGCACGCGGATCGCTTCGTCTTCGTTGGGAGCGGAAACTTTCACGGATTGGAAACGGCGTTCGAGCGAACGGTCCTTCTCCACGGATTTGCGGTACTCCGCCGGAGTTGTCGCGCCGATGCACTGAATTTCGCCGCGGCTCAGAGCGGGCTTTAGAATATTGGCGGCATCGAGCGAGCCTTCCGCCGAGCCCGCGCCCACCAGCGTGTGCAACTCGTCGATAAACACGATGGCGTTTTGGCTCTCCATCAACTCCTTCATGATCGTCTTCAGCCGCTCTTCAAACTGCCCGCGATACTTTGTGCCCGCGACGATCAGCGAGAGGTCGAGCGAAAGAATGCGCTTATCGGCGAGGAACGGAGGCACATCACCGTCGGAGATGCGCTGCGCCAGGCCTTCCACGATAGCCGTCTTGCCTACGCCTGGTTCGCCAATCAAGACCGGGTTGTTCTTGGTGCGCCGGCAGAGGATTTGAATGGCACGCTCCAGCTCGCGGTCGCGGCCCACGAGTGGATCGAGCTGACCCTCCATGGCCGCTTGCGTGAGATCGCGGCTGAATTCCGCTAACAAGGATGCTTCTTTCGGGCGGTTGACGGGCACTTTCTCTCCTGCGCTGCGCGTCAATTCCTCACGCACAGCTGAAAGCCGCAATCCACGCTCCAGCAAAATCTCCGCGCCAAAGGATTTCTCCTCGCGCAGCACTCCCAAGAGTAGATGCTCCGTACCCACATGTTTGTGGCCCAGGCGCTCGGCTTCTTCCGCGGCAAAATTGAGGATGCGCTTGCATTCCTGGCTGAGGGGCACTTCCACGGAAGTGGAAATGCGCTCGCGCACCGTGATGCGCGATTCGATTTCCTTGCGAATCGATTCGATCGAACCGTGGGAGCGCAGGAAACGGTTGGCCAGCGCCTTGTCTTCCCGCAACAGGCCGAGCAACAAATGCTCGGTCTCAATGTAGGGGCTGCCGTACTGGCTCGCTTCGTAGCGTGCGAAGAAAATCACGCGCCGCGCCTTTTCGGTATAACGTTCAAACACGGGTCTCTCCCGGGGATACGGTCCCAGTGCTTGCAGGCTGCGCGAGAGAGGCCGCGGATCCGGCAAACACTTCATCGCCCGGCGTCAGTTTGCCGTGTTCGAGAACGAGAACGCGGTCCGTGCGCCGAGCTAGTGACAAGTTGTGCGTCGCGAGAATGGAAGTCAAGTGATGAGATTGATGGAGTCGTTGCATCAGCTCAAAGACATTTCCGGCGTTCCGCTCGTCCAGATCGCCTGTAGGCTCGTCGGCAAGAAGCAACGCGGGACGGTTTACCAGCGCTCGCGCAATCGCTACGCGCTGCTGTTCGCCTCCGGATAATTCTCCGGCACGCTGCTCCGCACGACTGGCTAACCCCACTTCTCCCAGCCATTCATCCGCTGCCCGAAGCGCTTGCCCCAATTCCACGCCCCGAACCAGCAAGGGCATCGCTACGTTTTCCGCCGCCGTGAAATCCGGCAAGAGGTGGTGCCGCTGCCAGACGATACCCACGGCGCGATTGCGATACTCCGCCAGCTCGGTCTCTGAAAAAGACCGGAGCGAATTCCCGCCGAAGTATACTGTACCGCTC
>CAVSWI010000010.1:0-21323 GCA_963731535.1 uncultured Acidobacteriota bacterium
TTTCGCCGTTGATCAGCAACGTCTATCTCAACGAGATAGATAAGATGCTGGAAAAGGCGATCGAGACCACACGCTACCAACAGTACACGGCCGTCCAATATGCAAGGTTTGCGGATGACCTGGTGGTGTTGGTGGACTCCCATGCGCGGCAGAACCGGATCGTAGCGGCGTTGAAGAAGCGACTGCGGGAAGAATTCGAGAAACTCAGAGTGGAGATAAACGAGGAGAAAAGCCGAATGGTGGACCTCAGGAAGAAGGACAGTTTTGGATTCCTGGGATTCGAGTTTCGACGTGTCCGGAGTTTAAAGGGACGATGGCGACCCCAGTACACGCCCAAGCTGAAAAAGCGAACAGCGCTACTGGAGAAGCTACGGGAGATCTTCCGGCGAAACGGAGAGCCAGCCAGTAGGGCGGGTGATTGAACGAATCAACCCGATCTTACAGGGATGGGTACGACTACCCTGGGGTAGGACATTCATGTCGGTGCTTCGCGATGATCCAAGACTGGGTGGAAAAGAAAATTCGGCGACATCTGATGCGTGCGCGGAAGTGCAAGGGGTTCGGCTGGAAGCGATGGAGTAGGGTGGCGATCAGCGATGGTCGTCCCTACCGCGTCACGTAGTCCATGAAAGCGGAAATGCAAGTCCAGGGTCTACTGCGGCTGGGCGGCGTTTCCGTAATAGCCCTCGCGGGTGCGGATGTTAAGTTTGGAATGTCCCGGCCCATTGGCGGAAACCTGAATTTTGTGGAACGCGGAATCGGCTGCATGATTCGGCGGCGCGTAAGCAACGATGTATTGGCTGCGGATATCTGGGCGATTTTCTTGCAGATTCCGGGGAGATCGGAAAGTTTTGCGGGAGTGAAAAATTGTCCTCCGGTGAGAGTTGCGAGGTGCTTCAATACGCTTGGATTTTTGTCGTCGTCCGTTTCGTCAAATGCGCCGATCGTGTAAATCACCGCACCAGATTGGTCGGCCATGCCGATGACCTGGCCCAAAGTGTGCCGGCTGGCGTTATCGCCGCCATCGCTGATTAGCAAGATAGCTTTACGCTGGAGCGGGGACCTGCCGAGATGTTCAATAGCGACCATCAGCGCGTCGTAGAGCGCCGTTTTCCCGATGGTGTTGAGGTGAGAAAAGGCGTTGGATAGCTCGGATACATCACTGGTGTAGAGAACGCCGGCGGGTAGACCAAAAGAAACATGATTATTAAAGGACACAACGAACATCTGGTCCTGAGGATTACTCGATCGAGCCAAATCAAGAGAGGCTTCCACCACTTCCGCTCTTTTCGCGCGCATGCTGCCGCTGTCGTCCACTACGATACCGATCGGTGACCGGAACGTCTTCGCGCTTGAAATAGACAATCTTCTGCTCGAGGCCGTCTTCCTTCACGCGAAAATCATCCTGGCTCAAGTCCGTGACGTTTTCGCCTTTATGGTCGCGAACACTTGCGTTTAGCACCACCATATTGGAATCGCTTCGCAGCGGAACGGAACTGGTGGGCGTGGCGGGAGTTTCAGGCGATTGAGGCTTCGCAGCTGCGTCTTGTGTGGGGGCCGTGCTTTTCGCATGAACGATAAAGCGATCCGGGGCGCTGCCCACGTAAAAGAACGGATAGCACGTAATCAATGTCAACTCCGAGTCGGATGTAGGATTGATTGCGTCCACGTCGTCGGGGCTGACGATTTCGACATATTGAACGGCGTACTCCATATTCCCGCGGGGCGTGGTCACGGAGATCTTGTCCCCTGTCTGCACTTCTTTCAGCGGACGAAAGTGGGTATTGCGATGGCCCGCGATAGCGACGTTCCCCGGTTCACCAGGCAGCGCCGTTCCGGGCACATGTCCCGGCCCCAATTTCAGAGACTCGTCGTCGGATCCTTCGACAATCACCGCGGAAATGTCTAAGCGGGGGATCTCCAGCCGGCCTAGAACATCCCCCCTATGAGGTTGGAAAGAACCTGCTGTTATTGCCGCAGATGCCGAAGAAGAGGCGGGCGCCGCTGTTGCTAACGAACGAAGTTTGTGGCTGCCATAAACCTGAAAAACGTAGCCCTCCAGGTAAAAGACAATTGCCCCAAGCAGAAATACACTGCCCACGGTAAGCAGGAGGTAGTACGCCCAGCGGGAAACATTTCGCTGTATTGCATTATCGCTACTTGCTGAAGAGGAATCGGGCACCGTGCCGCGTCCGTTCTTCAATTCACCCTGCAAAGACATAAGGAATTCTCGGATTTTCTTGAGGTACAACGGCGGCTCGCCCCAAGTGGATTGGAGCGAGCCGCTATTTTAACAGAAGAAAATTCACTGCGCTGCGCGCTTCCAGGAGTAACGAGCCAAAAAGGCACCGGCAATCATCAGCAAACCGAGACCGGCGAAAAGCGGAGCCTCGGACGCGGTCTTGGGCAGTTCCTCAGCGTCGAAACCCTTGGTGTCTTTCACGTCATTCTCAGCCAAAGGAGCGGGATTGTATGGCACTTCTTGCTTTTCAGGCGTTACTTCCTTCACGGGTGCCGCTTCCATCGCGGGAGCTTCCGCTGGGACTTCTTGCGCTACTTCGGGAACCGGCTCGTGGCAGTTCGAGGCAATCTCAGTCGCTTTGTCCTTTGGATAGACGAAGCGCTGACCGTATTTATCTCCCGGGAAGAACCAGGATTTGAGGGTTACCGGGCCGCAAGTCTCAGATTCTCCGAACGTGACTACGGTATGACCTGTCGGGGTATGCCGATAATCCGAGATGGTCAGAATTGTAGCAAATACCTGGTCTCCTTTAACGTTCGTCACCTGCACGATGTGCCTATCTGATCGAGAGTCCATCAGTCTAAAGACATAAGTGCCGGCCGGAAGCGTTGCTCCGGGCACTTCCACAGGTTCGTTGAATCGGATTTGAGTTTTTTTGTTGTGAGTGTCAGCCTGAGTGCTAAGTGCGCCAACGAACAGTCCTAAACAGAGAACTGCACAAATGCGTGCCATCCTTTTCATGGTGATTATTCTCCTTGTCCTTCGATCCTCTGGTAATTACGAAATTGCAATCTCGTATGCCGAATTGTGTCTGAACAACATTCGCGAAATCCCTACCGACGTGCGGCACCAGCTTGTCCAAGGCCCGTAGTGCAGAAGTACAGATATCACAAAAATCTCACGCAACGAATAGAATTTTAGGCTATCCAGCAGTCGCCTTTACTTGAAAAGCCGTAAGCTAACTCTCCGACAAGTCGTGCCAGCTCAACCGGTCGACGCAACACCATCCAATACGTTGATTCAACAATGCTTCCCCGGAGAAGCGATCCGTTTGGCTGTACTCGGTCAAAACCTAGCTAGGGTAATGTTCGGCTGATCTAACCCTAGCGAGCGATTTTAGCCTTTGTTTTCAATGCAAGTTCAGCAAGAGCAATCGAAAGGATGACCGACACGATGCGCGGACGCTGGCCCGGCTGGCCAGAATCAATCCCGAGCTGTTGGGGCCAGTGCGGCATCGCAGTGCACAGGCGCAAATCCACCTGACGGTGATCCGGGCGCGTGCCGAACTGGTGCGTGCTCGAACGGCCTTGGTGAACGCAGCACGCGGGTTGGTGAAGTCTTATGGGCAGCGGCTGCCCAAGTGTGGCACGCAGCAGGTGAGCCGGGAGCTCGCCGCGGGATTGAAAGCGGAGTTGCGCGAGGTGCTGAAGCCGCTGCTCCAAGAAATCGAATCGTTGAACGAGCGCATCCAGGAATACGAGGTGCGCATGGAGAAAATCGCCAAGGAGAGCTACCCGCAAGTGGAACTGCTCAAACAGGTGAAGGGGGTAGGAACGCAGATCGCGCTGACCTATGTGCTGACCCTGGAAGATCCCCAGCGGTTTCCGAAGAGTCGCGTGTGGATTGGATTTTGAATTCTCTTTTCATTCCGTAAACCAATGAAACGGTTTTATCTTATTGGTTCGGCGAAATGCCGGCGATCTCGCGAGAGTCTGCCAGTGGCGTGGAAGTGAGTTACTGTGCGAATAGCGATGCTCCATAGCGAAGTACTGGTTGCAAGTCATCCGCGAGTACATCAGGTTCGTAAATTTCCAGATAATTGACATGCCGACCGGCACTGTTCCGCTGCATCCCTATATCAATCGATTTTCTCAAAGCGAGCGCCGGGTTTCCCTCGGCGCCCATGTCTCCGCTGTTGCGTTCGCAAGACGTGCGGAGTTGAAAGCCGGTAACGACACGCCCGTTAGAACCGATCACAAAAGGTACGGCGCGAGGCCCCGGGCCCTTGCCTGGAAATCCGTCGAGATTGCTGAACTGGAGCACGAATCGGCGTCCCAAAATTCCCATGGCCTCGTCGATAATTTCTTGCCTCGTCTGCTTCCGCGCACCGGGAGTGATTTTGCCGCGGTCATCAATATTCAGACCAAACCCCATCGACAGAGAAACGTACTGGTTGGGAAATTCAGCGGCATACACCTGGAAGGTCTTTTGCCATGCCGCTTTGTATTTCTGCGGGGTATAACCCAAAGTGCGCCATGTTTTGATTTCTTCTGGCTTGCTTGGCAGCGTGAACTCGGCAGACACCGATGTCGGTCCGGCAGCGGCGACTACTCTAAATGCAGAAGACTTTCCATACCTCGCGCTCAGTTGTTTCACGAAATCGAACCAATGACCCAGGTACAGCGGGTCCCATGGCATCGGAAGCCGCTCTACAGTGCCTTTGCCCGGGCCATACTGTAGCGAGAACATTTCCGTCTTCGCGCCTTCCAGAGCCCAAGTCGGAGAAAAAAAACCGGGAAAAATGAGAAGCTGTACCCACTTGTTCGACCATTCTGCCGCGGCGAACAGTTGATCCAGCTTCGACCAATCCGTTTGTCCTTTGACCGGCTCGATGTCGCGCCAACGTATCTGTAATGCGACCCCGCTGATGGAAGGATTTTTCAGCGCTTGCAGATTTAATGTCCCTTGCGGCCTGTTCTCTATAACTACAGCCAGACCACTCGGTGGAGCACTGTTTGTGGACCGCGACTGTCCGGAAGTGGCGAGCGCAGTAATCGCCAAAAGGATGAACACGCTGGCCGAGACCGTGCCGATGTGAACGCCTATCACGGCAGATCGTAGCGCCCGGTGCATCAAAATGCGCCTCCTCGCAACAAGCACTGCTGCGCGATGAGCGTTATGTCTTATCGAGTTTCTTCCGCGCGAAATAGAAGAGCGAAGCCGCAAGTAGAATGAACATGAAGAGTCCGAATAAATTGCTGGTAGCCAGAGGACCGAGGATCTTCGGACCAAACGCAAATAAATCCGCGCGCCACGGCAGATGCAACGTGCTAGTCACCCACCCCGGCACGTGCGTAGAAATTTCCGGATCTTGCAAGAGATTAATCACAATGCCGAGCAGGCCGAATACTCCTCCGGCCGCAATCAACCCGCTCGAATAGAGCGCCCCAGGGCTCGCTTCGCCCTCTTCCGTTTTTTTGGACGAAACCTCAATCAGCCAACGCACCAGCCCTCCCGCAAACATCGTGGCCGTAGTTCCAATTGAAAGATAAGCGCCCACCGCAAACGCGAGCGATCGCACGCCCAGAATTTCCACCGCCAGCACCAGCGCCACGCCCATCAACACCAGCCGCCACGGTAAACGCTGGTTGAGAATCCCATTAATCACCGTCGCCATCAGACGCGCCTGCGGCGCCGGAGCCTTGTCGCTGCCAATCCCTTGCACCCACTGAATTTCAATTTCTTTTGTCGCCGGATCGTACAAATATTCACCGTCCGGAACCTGCGCCGATCCCAACGCATTGATCAGTACATAATTTTTTCCCTGATAGGTGATCGAACTCCGCTCCACTTTCACGCCGGTAGCCAACGCTTCCACATTCACCGGAATTTTTACCGGCAAATATTTCTCCAGCCCCGTATTCATCAAATTCAGCGTAGCGCCGATAGCAATCGTTGACACAGTGACGCCAATCAGCAAAGCTATCTGCTGCTTAAATGGAGTTGACCCGACAAGGTATCCAGTTTTCAAATCCTGCGAAGTCGCTCCCGCAATCGCCGCAGCGGTGCACACCACGCCTCCAATCACCAACGCAAGCACTGCGTAATTCGGTGCAGTCCACCCAGCCACAAAAAATATCGCGCACGTTGCCATCAGCGTCGCAATGCTCATCCCGCTCACCGGGTTTGAAGAATTCCCGAGCAGTCCGCTGATCCGCGACGCTACCGTGACAAACAAAAATCCAAAAACCACCACAAAAAGTCCCGCCAACAAATTCTGGTACCAGGTTGTGCTCGCGCCCTTAATCGGATCAAACGTAAGCATCACCCACATCATCGCCACGATCACCACCGACCCAATAACCACTGTGCGAATCGAGACATCGTCATCCAGCCGGTTCTTGGCATGCGCAGCTCCGGCTCGCTCCGAGCGAACGTCCTTCAGCCCCGCCCGCAGCGCCGAAATAATCGTCGGCAGCGTGCGCAGTAGCGTAATCAGCCCAGCCGCCGCCACCGCGCCTGCCCCCATCGGACGAATGTATTGCCGCCACATATCGTCCGGCGTCATTTGTGGAATCGGAATCGTGGACGGATAAATCGGCGTGTTCCCCGCAAGCTGTCCAAAAAATTGGATCGCCGGCATCACCAACAGCCACGAAATCACACCGCCCGCAAAAAGAATCCCAGAAACTTTAGGCCCGATGATGTAGCCAACCCCGAGATATTCCGAAGTGATGGTCGCGCGAAATGACGCGCCCGGAAACCAAAGTGGACGCCCCTCCGGCTGCGAGTTCCACGCCTGAATTGTGTTCATGAAAAAAGTGTAAGCCCCGCCAAGCCCCAGCCCCCAGAACACGCGTCCCGCGAACGACCCGCCGCGCTCGCCCGCCACCAGCACATCCGCGCAAGCCGTGCCTTCCGGGAACGTCAGGTTCCCATGCTCCTTCACGATGAGCTGCCGACGCAGCGGAATCATAAACAACACGCCGAGCCACCCGCCCAGCAGCGCCAGAGGAAAAATTCGCCAGAAAGTAAATTCCGTGCCAAATCCCAAAAAGATCAGTGCCGGAATCGTGAACATCACCCCGGCCGCCAGCGACTCCCCAGCCGACCCGGTAGTTTGCACGATGTTGTTTTCCAGAATCGTCGAGCGCCCAAACGCGCGCAAAATACTGATCGATAACACCGCAATCGGAATCGAAGCAGAAACGGTAAGCCCCGCGCGAAGCCCCACATAAACCGTCACCGCTCCAAATAGCAATCCAAACAGCGACCCCAGCACCACGGCGCGCAGTGTAAATTCCGCAATACTCTCCTCAGCCGGAATATAAGGATGGAACTCCCCAGGCGGCGCAGTAGAACTCCACTGTTTCTTCGCCTTCGCCATCCTCACCACCTCCGGAGTTTTTTGCCGTTGTGTCGCCGTTCAATCCGGGCAAGCCATTTTGGCCACCGCGAACCGGGCAAGGTAGCACCAGTTGCACACCCAAGCAAGCCGCATTCATTTCTGGAGAACGTCGCTGGCCCGCGCCTTTTTAAACGCAACTCGATTCAGAGCGAACGGTTTCGCTCGAAGTTCTCAATCAAGCCCCTGCTTTTTCCAACGTATAAGAAGACGTCAGCTCGATCACCTTGTGACAGAAGCCCAGCCCGCAAGCGCTGGGAACCGAAAGCCCAAACAAAGTCGTTTTCCTTTCGGCGGAACTTTCGCCGAGCCTCCGCTTGAAATTTCATCCGCGCGAGCTAATGCCACGCTGCATCGTACAATAACGCCAGTTCAAGACGAAGACGCGTGTCGTTTTCGATTTGCTATGGAGTGCGGGAGCTTGCTCCCGCTTCGCGCAAGAATCAACTTTCTCAATTGACGCTGCGGAACTAATCAGCCCAAACATCCGTCCAATCCCTCAGGAGGATTCCATGACCCGAATTCTCAGTGCCTTCCTTCTCTCCGCATTTCTAGCCTGTGCCGGACAAGCCGCCGCCAACACTTTGCCGGATTCTTGCGGCGACGACAAAGTCAAATTCGACGTCACCACACAAGAGGGCCAGCCCCTGCCTCCCGCGCCAGAGGCCAAGGCGCAGATCATCTTCATCCAAACCGAAAACCAGATGGTCACTCCTTTAGGCGATGCCACCATCCGCTTCGGCATGGACGGCTCCTGGGTCGGCGTCAATAACGGCAACTCCTACTTCGCCCTGACCGTGGACCCCGGAGTTCATCACCTCTGCGCCAGTTGGCAATCCGTCCTGGGAAGGCTAAAGAAGAACGTCGATCTCACACTCTTCACCGCGGAGCCCGGCCAGACCTACTACTTCGCCGCTCAGGTCACCGTAACCTCCCGAGACAGCGTAACCTTCGCCCTCTCTCAATTAAATCAGGACGAAGGCAAATATCGCCTCAAGCTCTCCAAGCTCAGCACTTCAAACCCAAAAGAGACAAGACGCCGCGCATCCGGCGCGGACACTTCGCAGTCAGCAAGCTCCCGACCTCAATAATATTCATCATAAAGGTGTAAGCCTTTCGACATTATTTGCGAGTACTCCGGGAGTGGAATGATACGTGGCGATTGGCAGGGCCACCAGACGGCAAGTTGCGCACTTCGGTACCTTGCGTTAGTGTGTTCGCGGATCCGTGGCTAGGGAAATTCGGCAGTCCTAACGCGAGGGAGTTTCAAATGAAGTCGCTAGGAATTTGCTGTGGCGCACTTGCATTTGCGCTCATCGCCACCACGGTGGCCGCGCAAGTGACCACCTCTCAGTATGACAACTTGCGCACAGGCGCCACGTTAAACGAGAGAACTTTAACTCCGCAAAACGTAAACGGGAAGCAATTCGGCAAGCTCGGCGTATTTAAAGTGGACGGCGCGGTTTACGCTCAACCGTTGTTCATCTCAGGGCTCGAAATTCCCGGGAAAGGCCGTCGTGACGTGCTCTTTATCGCCACCGAGCACGACAGCGTTTATGCCTTCGATGCCGACCGGCCCAACGACGCGCCCCTCTGGCAAGTCAATTTCGCCGACGCTAAGCGGGGTATCACTCCGGTTCCCGCGAACGACGTGCGATGCCCATTCATCCAGCCCGAAGTGGGTATCACTCCCACTCCCGTGATCGACATGAAAACCGGCACTCTGTATGTGCTTGCCCGCACGACGATTGGTCATTCGTTTAGCAAAAATGAATATTTTCAGCATCTACACGCGCTGGCCATCACCACCGGAGCGGAAAAGTTCGGCGGTCCCAAGCTCATTTCCGCCACGGTGCCGGGCAAGGGCGATGATGCGGCGAATGGACAAGTCTCTTTCGATGCGCTGCGCGAAAATCCGCGCGCCTCACTGCTTCTCGCAAACGATGCCTTGGTTCTCACCTGGGCTTCGTCATGTGACGTGGATCCATACCACGGCTGGGTCATAGCCTACGATCCACACACGTTGGCGCAAAAGGCTTTGTTGAATGTCACGCCTGATGGCATGGAAGGTGGCATATGGATGAGCGATACGGCTCCGGCTGCCGACGCCGGCGGCTACATCTACATCCCCACAGGGAACGGAACCTTCGACGCAGCCTCGGGAGGCCGCGACTATGGTGACTCGATCCTCAAGCTGTCGCTGGAAGGCTCCGCGTTTGTAATCCGTGATTACTTCACCCCGCACGATCAGAAGCGCTTGAACGACGCTGACGAAGACCTTGGATCCAGTGGTCCTCTGCTCTTACCGGATCAGCCGGGTCGTTATCCTCACCTCGCGCTGCAGCCATCCAAGGGCGGCAAAATTTATGTAATCGATCGCGATCGGATGGGCAAATTTCTTAGCGATCGCGATGCTGTGGTGCAGGAAATTTCCATGGAGGGCGGCGGTTATGGTGCGATAGCCTACTGGAACAAGCACTTGTATTTCGCCTGCAGCGACGATCATTTGCGCGATTACGTTGTCGAGAACGGTCAATTGAAACTGAGCGCGGCCTCCAGCGTAAAATTCGAGAATCCGGGGGCCACACCTTCCGTTTCCGCAAACGGCACAAAGAACGCCCTCGTGTGGGCCATCGCCACCAAAACCTGGAACGGTGCAGACCAACCAGCCGTGCTCTATGCATTCGACGCAAATGAAATCGATCAGCCGCTCTACTCTTCAGAACAGAACGTCAAACGCGATCGCGCCGCGCCCGCCACCCGTTTCGTTATTCCCGTGGTCGCCAACGGCCGCGTCTACTTCAGCGCAAGAGGCGAAGTCGAAGCATACGGCCTCCTAAAATAGCCCGCGATCTTGAACTGGTGAGGAGTAGCGCCGCTCGTCATAGCCTTTTCCTCTGCTGTCGCGGCATGTACGAGATTCTTTCCGCGATAGACAGGTACGTGCGCCTGCACTTCAGCGTCGTCTTTCAAGCGAACCCTCAAAGTTTCGAGTGGAAAGTCTTTGCCCTCGCGAAGCAAAAGGTATTCGCGGATTTCGCTTTCCCGGTCATCCGCAAATTCGAAAGCGATGCCATTACATACTCCGGCCGCATTCTTCTCCAGATTCAACGTTGGACACGGGAAGTCCTTCGTCCCCCGGTTGGAGGTAGAGGCTTTGTTGAAAGTACGCTGATAACCCGATAGCACGGCAGGACAGACCCGAACACAGTCGAACGCCTTCTGCCAACCATCTCCCATCAGAGAGCCATACCCAAATACCACATCTGCTCGTCCCCCGCTTATGCGCGCACACAGTTAGAGCAACCGATGCGCCTGCCTGGCCGCGGTGTCGTATTCCCAAATCTCTATGCCAGGTGGAATTAAGTGCCCATGGCACTTGATATAGTAGGTGGACAGACTGGTTTCTTCCCTTAGACTCCTCAAAGTAAACAGCACTCTGCGCTTGGGATGTTTACAACCACTGTCTACGCGTGCGATTTACACCCAATGAGAGCAGACCAGATTTTCAGATTCGTTCCCGACTTGCGCATTACTCACTGCGCCCAGGCGTTGAAAATTGTTGATGTCCATTGCAGTCCCTTCCGTTACTACCAAAGATTCCGAACGGTTAGCTCGCCAGTGAAATAGAAATTGCTTCGTACTCCGTGCATAACTGTTAGTTTCCATCAACGACACCACCCGGCAACACCAGGATATCGTTCGTTAGCTTTGCCGTCCCAAATCGGGAATTCAGTCGCATCTTCCGTCATTAAGATAAAAGTCCACTGCCTCGGACTCTTGTATTTGAACTGCTGACTTCCTATCGTTGTCGCGATGAAAATTTGGTTTAGGATCGGCGGAAAGCAGGACGGGCCACAGCCGTCCAAACGCTACTGGTCAACCGACACGAAAGTGCAGTTCTTGCGTCCCTTTACCCTGCTTGCCCTGACGACGGAAGGGAGCATCGCGAAGGGGGACGAATCAACGGGACGCGCCTTTCACCAGCGCCGCCCACAAGCCCACAGATAGCTTCCACGATGGAAAAGCTGCCCAAAACTGACCCGTTTCTTAGAAGTGGCCACACTACTTCTAACCGGTTCTAGATTTGCATGGATAGATTTTCGATCTCCTGCACTTTTCATCAACAGTTTTTACATGAACAATCGTCGAAGACAGCCCAAGACTGAGCGATTTTTTCAGAGTGGCTGTACAACTTCTTCCCGGCTTGCCCTGAGCGATTTTTGCGAAGAGTTCGCGCCAACCGATTGCATTCCTACCCGGTTCTGGTCAAAAAGTAGAAGTTGCAGAAAACAAACGATTAAATCCCTCCTACCCGGGGGCCACAACCGCACGCAGAGACTGCGCTTTTCTTGCACTTTTCATAAGAAGTTTCGATGCGACGAATCGCGAACGAAGACCACTCAGCAGGGGGCCAAGCTCTTGCACCCACGCGAGGCAAAGCGCGGTGTTCGCGTCCGCCATCTTTACCTAGGACGTATGTTACTCTTGCCCGGGGGAGACAGCCACGAATGGGCTACATAGAACGTATCCAGAGTGATTTAACTGCGGCCATGAAGCAGAAAGACGAGCTGCGGCTGAGCGTGTTGCGCATGATGAAAAGTGCACTCAAAAATAAGGAAATTGAAAAGGTCCGTCCGCTCGACGATCTGGAATCCCTCCAGGTTCTCCAGACTCTCGTCAAGCAGCGCCGCGAATCCGTCGAGCAGTTCACCAAGGGCGGCCGCAACGACCTCGCCGAAAAAGAGGCCAAAGAAATAAAAATTATTGAAGACTATTTGCCCGCCGCGCCCTCCGATGAAGAAATGCACCGCGCCATCGACGACGCCATCGCTGAAGCCGGCGCCGACTCGCTGAAGCAAATGGGCGCCGTAGTGAAAGCCGCGCGCGCCCGCCTCGAAGGAAAGGCCATCAATGGCAAAGTCCTAAGCGACCGCGTCCGCGAGCGCCTGACAGAAAAAGCCGCCGACAAATCCTAATGCCACTTCAACTCGAACTGAAATCTCTTCGGCCTAAGGATGGCGGTGGTGGAGCGCCGACCTCGGTTTCTCTAGGGGGTCGGAGCTTTAGCTCCGACATATGCAGGTGAGACTAAAAGGGGCTTCAGCCCCTCAGGAAAATTCTATTCCGCCCGCCGCTAAATCCGAAAATCCAAGGAAGTTTGGCGAGCTTCCGGAAACTATTTCTGTCAAATACACGGAAGAGGAGGCCGAATACCTCAGCATGCGCCCGCTAGTCCGCCAGGAATTTCGCAGCGCGGAACTGGTGGACATGATCGTACAGGTAGCCGGGAAAGACCCCGACCGCGTGCAGAAAATTTTGAGCGCCGGAACGATCGTCTTCCACTCGTACCGTTACTGGTGGACAGGATTCGACGCGGACGCCGCCGCGCTGAATGAAATTCTAAAAATATATCCAGACGCGGATCCGCAGCGCGCCTTTCGCGCCGAGGACTGCAACGAAGTAATCCTGGAATCTCGCGACCTGCCCACCGTGACGAAATCGAGCGCCGTGGCGGGCTCGCAAGCCACGCCGACCTCAGCCGCGGTGGCGAGTTCGTCTTCCGGGTCGCACTCACCAGCGCCGAGCTGGCCTGTATCGGGGTCACCAGTGCGACACTCGCTCCGCATCCGCCGCGACGAAGCCAACAAGCGCAAGCTGCTCCGCTCACGCACGGTATGGGACGTGTTAATGGACCTCGCGAAAGAGGCCGCGCCAGTCTATCGCGAATATTCCTACTCGCTACGCGGTGACATCTACGCGCTTCCGCTAAGCCCTGACCGAGCGGCGACCTTGACGCACGACGCGACGCAAGCCGCGCCACGCGCCCTTCGCGCCGAACTCGCGACGCTGCCCAAAATGTCGCAAATCATCTTCATATGCCCCCGCCCCGCGGCACACTCGACCAGGAGCCCAATCTAAGAGATGAACCCCCTGAAGACAATTCGCCTAACCTCCAAATTTGCCTTCGTCGGCGGAAGGCCCGTAAACCGACGGCACAGGAATATTGTTTAGCCGGAGATAGACGCCCAGTTGGGCGCGGTGGTGGACGATGTGGTTCATCACAAAACTGCGCAAAACCGCGACGCGCGGCATGGTGAAAATTGTTTGCCCGCCGGAGAGGAGCGTCCAGGGCTTCAGCAAAGTTTCATCGCTGGCGCCCCCGATTGCAGCGCGCGCCTCGGCCGCTTTCTTGTCGAATGTTTCCAGCAATTGCTTGTGGGAAGTCATCACCGTGGGGCTCACCGGTGGAGCGCCCGCCGGCCGGAAGTCGAGCGAATCCTGGCCAATGATGGTCGCAGCCCAGCCGGAAAGTTCAGCGACGTGCCCGGCCAGACGCCCCATCTTCATAGATTTTTCGTGTGGCGCCCAATCGCCTTTGCCTTCGGGCACGCGTTCGAGCGTCTGACGGGTGCTGATCATTTCGTGGTCGAATTCAGAGAGGATGGCGTCTCGTATCGGCATAATTTCCTCCTTCGGATTTTTGAGTTGGGACCTGGGTAATTGTAACGATTTTTGGATGACTTGGGTCCCCGAAGGTTTCAGCGAACTTGCGCGCGGGAAGATTTCGCTAGAAACTTAACAAGATGCCGGGCTGAAGCCCGGCGCTACGAAGGCAAAAACAACTGGTGAATCGTTGCGTTCATGCCAAGCATTTGCGGCAGGCGCGGCATGCTGCGTCCCTACGAAGGGTGCAGTTCAGATTGTCGGATGGAACGGAGCAAATAGCGCTATGGAGCGATGCGGAAACTGCCGTCGGGTTCGACGTAGCCGTAGGCCATGCGAGGAGTATTGAACGCTGCGGCGGGGTGGCCATTGCTATCGAGGAGAATCAGCCCGCCAGTGGTATGCGCGCGATGCGCCAGTTTGCGGACGCAAGCGTCGGCTACGGCTTGCGCGATGGACGTTGGAGGGGCTTTTTCCCGGTGCGGCACGAGAACGCGCTGGTCATGAAGAAGGTCGATGGCCATTTTCGCCATCACAATTTTCATGATGCCCTCGCCGTGGCCGGTGCAGGAAACGCCGCCTGCTTCAGCGTCCGCGTAGCAGCCGCAACCGATGAGCGGGGAATCGCCGACTCTTCCAGGAAATTTGCAGCAGGTGCCTCCGGTGGAAGTTCCGGCGGCAAGATTCCCTTCGTGGTCGATGGCGACCGCGCCCACGGTGCCTTGCTCGTGTCCTACGTGGTGTTCGGCTGCGTGCGAATCTTCCAGGCAACGTTGCCAGGCGACCCGTTCGCGAGGGTGAATGAGTTCTTCGGGGTCGGAAAGTGCGAGGCCATTCTCCATGGCAAATTTTTCCGCGCCAGCGGCAACCAACATCATGTGTTCACTCTTTTCTAGCACCAGGCGGGCGAGACGAATCGGATTTTTTATGTGCTCCACGGCAGCGACCGCGCCCGCTTTCAATGTCTTGCCGTCCATTACAATGGCGTCGAGTTGAACGTGGCCATCGCGATTCAGGTGCGAGCCAAATCCCGCGTCAAAGGTAGGATCGTCTTCGAGGACGATGATAGCGGCGTCCACCGCATCGATCGCGCTGCCGGACCCGGACAAAACTTTCCATCCCGCTTCGAGCGCGCGGCGAATTCCAGTGCGGCAGTCCGGGACTGCTTCGTCCGAAATATTCCATGCGCCGCCGTGAATAATGAGAGAAGGTTTCAAGTTCGAATGACCGAGAAGAAATAATACAGCATCGAGAGAAGTCCGCGCGCATTCGCTGGAGATGTTGCGTAATGCGCTAACGCAAGAATCGTTCGCAGACATTGAGGAATCGTTAGCAAACGAGGCATGTCACGGAAGAAAAAGTGCAATTTAAAGGTTAGTTGCCGCGTTTGGCTGCGCGGGTTAGCAGGGGCGTCGAATTTCCAGACTGAACCGACGCAGGAATGCTGATCTGAGGTTTCGGCGAAGAAGCTGCATTGGCGGATGATTCATTTCCGGCGAGGGGAAGTCGGCCGTCTTTAGTTTGCTGCCAGGTATGCACGATTCGATGAATCACGGTGAGGTTCGGTCCAATAGCAAGAACCCACAACGCGATCGGCATACGGTTGAACGAGCGCACCGAGAATCATCAAGGTCAGGCGCTCGGGTCGATCCCAGAATCCAACTTCGGCTTTAGGCACTAAGGATTCGGCTCGCGCTTTCGCGTAGCTGACCATCACCGCCCCGGACATCGCTGCGCCCGCCAGCACCGCGTACATGAAACGATTTACACTGGCGTAATACACCAAGAGGCCCAGGAAGAGTATGAGGTCCGCATAGCGATCGAGGATTGAATCAAGGAAGCCGCCAAATAGCGAGACGCGATTTTGACGACGCGCAACGGGTCCATCGAGCAAATCACAAAGGCCGGCAACAAGCATCATTCCGCCGGCAGCCGCAAAACGGCCCGCGGCAAAAAGTATGCCAGCCCACAGATTGAGGACTAAAGCCAGCCAGGTGATAACGTTTGGAGGGATTCCCGTTGGAGCGATGATCGCAGCCAGGCGGTCAACGGGCCAGGTAAAAAACCGGCCAATGGTGCGGGTCAACATGGATTCGGTGCCACCGAGCTATTCCTCATCGTAAATCGTGGATAAGCTAACAACTTCATACTCTTTCTTACCCGCCGGGGTTACCACCGTGACCTCATCGCCAGGCTTTTTGCCCAGTAGCGCTTTCCCGATGGGAGAACTAGTCGAGATCAAGCCCTTGGTTACGTCAGCTTCTTCGACTGTCACCAGTTTGTACTCGATTTCAGCAGACTTCGCAATGTCAAGGACCACGATTCGAGAGCCATAGGCCGCGCGATCTTTGGGCAAGTTTGAGAGATTCATCATCGAAATGTCGGCCATGCGTTGATGCAGCTGGCCGAGACGGGCCGAGACGTAGGACTGGCGTTCCTTGGCGTACTTGTACTCCGCGTTCTCCGAAAGATCGCCATGGGCACGAGCTACTTTAATCTCTTTGGGTAGCTCGTCGTGAAGCTCGTGCTCCAGGGCTGCGATTTCAGCCTTTAGCTTCGTCTTAATCTTTTCAGCGAGATCGATCATTTCGGGAATTGTGAGAGGGCGCTGCAGCGTAAGAAAGCCCTCAATAACGGTTTTGAACGCTTACGCTCAGATTATAGAGGATTTGCGCGGAGTATCGCAAATGGGGTTCTCCGCCAGCTCCGCCAGGCCAATTATGCCCCAATTCCTTGGCCTCAAGCAGCGGAGGCGCCGCGCTGATCGCGCATGGCACGGATGACAATCAACTCCACGTCTGCTGGCTGGAGGGGGTACCGAATGACGTCAAAGGCACCGCGACGGGTGGCTTCCAGGTACTCGTTCCACTCACCGGTGTGGGTGGTGACCACCAGGCGCGGATGCTTCTGCGCCGTGCGCGATCGGGATAGTAATTCGCGATAGGAGCCGTCGGGAAGATGCTCGTCACAAAAAACGAGTGCTAACTTCTTCTGCGACATCACTTCTTCCGCCTGCTTCACCGTGGAGGAGGAAAAGACATTGATCGGAAGGCCGTCCAGAATCTTCAGGAGGGCCCGGCGATCCTCGACGCGGGAAGAAGTCACTAGGATGTCACAGGGTTTGAACATTGCGTCCTCCATAAGAGCCATCTCCACATGCCGTTGCAAAGTCGTCGAGCCTGAATATTAGAGAAGATCGGAAGCGTGAGAACAATTAGGGCATTCATGTATAAGCTGTGGGAAGAACGTGTAACATTTCCGTTAGCCAAAGATGGCGGCATGTTGAAAACAGGTACGGAACTACTTGAAGTAATAGAGCACCGCCCATGGGCGCTGCCCTCTGAGCCATGGCTAATGGAGCAGTGCTGGTACGACCTGTTATTTGCGCACTGGCCGCTGCCGGCCGAGTCCTTGCGGCACTTCGTTCCACGCGAGCTTCCTCTCGATACATTCGACCGATATTGCTGGGTTAGCGTTACGCCATTCCACATGACTAACCGCGCTCGAGTTCGCGCATTGCCTTTCACTTCGCGGTTTCGCGAGCTCAACTGTAGGACGTACGTCAATGTAGGAGGTAAGCCGGGCGTTTTTTTCTTTAGCCTGGATGCAAGCAGTCGCTTGGCAGTATGGGGCGCGCGAACTTTCTATCACTTACCCTATCATGTTGCGGAAATGCGAGCAGAGAAACGCGGAAAAGAGATTGATTACTCATCGAGGCGCGGATCAGCGAGGTTCGAGGCTCGTTATCGTCCTGTGGGACCGGTTAGTCTTGCAACGCGCGGAACGGTGGAGCACTGGTTCACGGAACGGTATTGCCTTTACACCGTTCATAAAGGGCAAGTCTTTCGCGGAAATATTCATCATTTGCCGTGGCCCTTGCAACCGGCTGAGGCTGAAATTGGAGAGAACACGATCGCTAAAGGGGCGGGAATTCTGTTGCCGGACACTAAGCCATTGCTCGCGTTTTCCAAGGAGCTGAAGGTGCTGATCTGGCCATTAAAGCGTGTTAGTTAGCTGCTTACAGACGGTGCGTGCAGTCTGCAATCCGCGAGAATCAAGGTTACACCCGATAGTCCGCGACAGCTTCCACGGTTAGCATAACCTGCTTTGCCATCGAAATGACCTCTACGCATATTTCTAACCTTCCAACTTTTGATCCGGAGTCCGGCGCGTTGAATATGGTTATTGAAACGCCGCGAGGGATGCGGGCGAAGTACAAGTACGACGAGAAAACCAGGTTGTTTAGATACGACGAGGCCATGCCGTTCGGACTCGTTTTTCAGTTCGACTTTGGATTCTTGCATGGCACGTTGGGCGGCGACGGGAACCCGCTGGATGTGCTAGTGGTAACGCAAGAGCCGACATTTACGGGATGCTTGATCCCGGGGCGATTGCTGGGAGTGTGGGAAGCTCAGCAAACAGCAAAAGGCAAAACGAATCGCAACGATCGATTGATAGCGGTGCCTCTTAACGCGAAGACGCTTGCGCCGGGAAGTCCGGTGCCAAGCTCGACAAGTCGTTAGGTTCCGATCTTCGGGAGTTTTTCGTGTCTATAACCAATTGCAGGGGAAGAAATTCAAGCGCTTGGGACATTTGGGCCCGAGCGCGCTATGCGGATCGTTAAGCAAGGAATGGCACGCGCGAAGAAGGTTAATAAAGCTAGCGCCTAGAACCTGAGGCGAAAATTTCCGATGGCCAACGCGGCTGCGTCATCCGCTATGTTAAAATTGAATTGAAACCACATGCGAGTACCTCGAAAAATGTCACGCTATTCAATTATTGCAACAGCGATATTGTGCTTGCTCGCGCCGGGCAGTGCGCATGGCCAATCGCACGCGCCGGCGTATCAGCAAGCGTCTTTTAACCGCACGCAGGACGGCCGCTTGGTGCTTTTCAACACGCATACAGGCGAGCGTCTCGACATTGTTTTCCGGCGCGGGGAAGAATACGTTCCCAGCGCTCTAGCAAAACTGGATTATTTTCTGCGCGACCACCGAACGGGAGACGTTCGCCATTTTGATCCGCGCCTGTTCGATATTCTCTCCGACCTCACGGCGTCGGTGGGTCATGCGGGCGGTGAGATCGACATCGTCTGCGGATACCGCACGCCTTCAACGAATGAAGCACTTCGCGCTCATACCAGCGGAGTGGCTAAGAACAGCCTGCACATACAAGCCGAAGCGATTGATTTGCGCATGCCGGGAATCGACACGCTCACGCTACGCAAAGCTGCTCTAGGCCTACGTCGCGGAGGAGTCGGTTACTATCCTCATTCTGACTTCATACACGTCGACGTTGGAAGATTCCGCCAGTGGTGCTTCGACTGCCCTGCAAGCCTGATCAGCGGCGATTAACTGGGATACGGGTAGCCCTTGTCGAGGGCTTTCTCGAGCTCGGAATCGTATCCGTAGATATCGTCGTAAAAATGAACGAGCCCATCCTCTGTCACGATCACCGTGCCATAAACGATTAAAACCGGAATCCGGTGCGCTAGATTCACCTGTTGCGTGGTGCCGCCATTCATGGCCGCTTTAATGCGGTCCGCGTTCCAGCCTGGATTATCGCGAAGAACCAGAGCGGCCAGGTCCGCGGGCTTTTGGAGCCTGATGCAACCGTGGCTGAAATCGCGGCGCGACTTCGAGAAGAATTCCTGCGCCGGAGTATCGTGCATGTAAACGCTGTAGTCATTGGGGAAAATAAACTTCACGAGGCCGAGTGAATTCTTGGGGCCCGGAAGTTGTCGAATGAAGAGTTTGCCAGCGCGTAGCTGCGCGAAAATTTCAGGTGTGACGGTCCCGGAGGTGACGACGTCCTGGCGGCTGTTGACCACCTCGAATCCCTTTTTCGCCAAATAATCCGGGTCGCGAGTGATTTGCGGAAAGAATTCGGATCTCGCGATCGAAAAGGGAACACTCCAGTAGGGCCGGAAGACGACGTATGCCAATTCGTCCTCAAACACAGGCGTGCTGTGGGCGTAGGCTTTGCCGACCACGACATTCATGGTCAACGCGATCTTGAAATTGTCATCGTAGGCACGAAGACGAAATTCAGGGATGTTCGCCACGATAGGAGCTTTTTCGTAACTAGCGGGCATCCAGCGCCAACGTTCGAGAGTAAGTTGCATCTGCCGGACGCGGCTGCTGAGCGGTACATTCAAGTCGGCTAACGTTTGCGCGCCGAGTCGGCCATCGGGGTCGCGACCGTGGCGGCGCTGAAAATTTTTGACCGCGTCGACAAGTGGACCCTGGTAGATCGTTCCATCGGCTGGGAGGGTTGCGTCAGCTGGAAGATCGCCTACGACTTGAAGCTCTCGGATTAGTTGCGGGAGGCCAGGATACGTGTCCCCGGGCGCGATCGTTTTCGCCGAGGCCGGAAGCGGTTGGCCGTTATATTCCTTGGCGAGTTCTAAATACTTTTGCAAAGCTTGAATCGTGCGGCGATAGCCCGGATAGGGAGGTTCGACCTGGACTAGGACGGCCGAAACGTTCGGAGCATCGGCAACATCTTTTTTCACAAATTCAGCCAAATCATATTTCCTGGCCTGAATGTCGAAGCCAAAATTGAAATGCTTGGGATTTATTTTGCCTACATGCAGGTCGGAAATATATCTCATCAAACAGACACTGAGAGCGGCGTCGAATCTAGCCGCGTCTGCTTCCGATGGTTGCGATGTGCCGGGTTGAAACTTTGCCAGGCGGTCGCTCCAACGCGGGCCGTCGTAATCTTCAGCGGACAATCCTTTTTGATCGGCGTTCAACAGAATCGCGATCGCTTGGCGCGCTTGTGTGGTCGGTTGCATTCCGCTGACCCACGCCAGGGAATAGCCGTACGAACCGTAAAACTCCTGCAGAATTTTGGTGTAATCGCTGAAATCAGGCCAGCGCAACTCGGAAAGATTTCCAGCCTGCACGATCGCGCGCAGAGAGGCTTGACCCGCGTCGCTAAGTTGTTGAGGAGTGGCCGCGGATTGCGCGGAGGCCTTTGATCGGGTGTGTCCGTGTCTGGACGAGCCAATAGCATGGCTGCACCATATTGCTATCGCGACTAGCGATAAAATGAACAGCAGGGTCTTGGTTATGCGTGATCGATTCACGGAATTTTCCTCGGGTTCACAGGGCTAGATGCTTGCTAACAGCAAGATGATGCTACGGCAGTCGCGAATCAGGAAACTGTGAATCGGCGGACGAAAGCTGTTCGCCGGTCGGAAAGCGAACCGGAGATTGGTTTCGGTTGTAGATGACTCTTCGATCATGGCGGAGAGGGGTGATTCTGCCCGAGCACCCTAAGAAATTCCCAGTGGCGATGGTAAAATCTAACTCCTTCGTAGTCAATGAGCGAAAAGTGGAAAAACGGTTTTGCCAGTGTTAGTGGACAATCTGAGCCTTGTATTTTCGTCTGGAGTCTTAGGAAAAGCTTAGGGAAGCACAGCGACACTTCCGTGGAACTTTTGTTTGAGCGAGCACCAGGCGAAGTTAACAGCGCGCAGGAAATGCCACGAGACCCCCGGCA
>CAVSWI010000011.1:0-282739 GCA_963731535.1 uncultured Acidobacteriota bacterium
TGGTAGCGCGCCTGCCTTGGGCGCAGGAGGTCCGCGGTTCAAATCCGCGCGCCCCGACCACTAACTCCTGAGTTTTCAATTCACTCTTGTTGTCGCCGCTTGCGCCGGAGCCTGAACTTGGGTCCATTTGGGTCCAAATACAAGCCTCTCGACGCTCTCTACCGCGCGACGCTGCTCTTCCGGGATCGCGTGCAAATAAATCTCGCGCGTGATTTCCGGCGTGGAATGGCCCAGGAGCGATTGCATCGTGCCTATTGGCGTGCCCACGGAATCGAGCATCGTCGCGTGGCTATGTCTCAGAAGATGCCACGTGACACCAGGAAGCCCTAGTTTCTTCGCTGCGGGTTTCAGGTGCTTGCGCAAGAGATTCCATCGTTCCAGCGGCAATCCCTCGCGTGTGGCAAATACCAAGGCTCTTGGATCAACAAGGGCGGGACGGATGGCAGCGAAAATTTCTGCCGTCTCCGTTCCAATCGGAATAGTTCGAGCACTGCGTTTCGTTTTGGGTTGATCGAAATGCCCGTCGTACACCGTTTCGCAAACACGGAGCATACGAGCATTCAAATCGACACTTCCCCAACGAAGCGCAAGCAACTCTCCAACACGCAGTCCCGTCAGCACCAGTAGCAACGTGACCGAGCGTGCGGGTTCATTCAGCGCCGCAGCTATGTCTCGTACCTGGACCGGAGTGAGGACAGTTCTCTCCGTTCCACGCTGCCGTCGTGGAAGTTTCGTTTTCTGAGCCGCGTTCTCGGCGATATAACCCCATTCCTCGGCTGCACCGAGAATCTTGCTGAGGCCGCACTTGAAGTGATGAACAGTTTCCCACGACAAACCACCCTTGAGCTTTCGGCTGAGAAAGATTTGCAACTCTTCCCGCGTGAGTTCGCGAAGCTGCCTCTGGCCGAAGGACGGAATGAGATGCACGTCGAGCATGTACCGATAGTGCTTCTGGGTTGCGTACTTGAGTGTTGGCAAAACCACAGGTGTCCAATCGTCTTTGACAAAACTGCCGAATGTGCGGACAGACTGCGGTCGTGCCTTGCCGGTGTTGATTGTCCCTAGTCTCTGAGACAACGCTTGCATTGCAAGGCGGCGCGTCGGAAATTCGGCGACGGTCCCGATCACTTCCGACCGTCTCAGTCTGCCGAGCGTGCCGTCTGCTTGAATTACGTCCTCCCACCAACGCGCCACCCAAACTTTCCTCCGAGTGCCGCGTCGGAAAAGCGATCCTTGCTGGAAACCTCTTCGAGCCATCGTTCCTCCATGGATGGCCCGTCCAGCTTGTTCTGTGTCATCTTTGAGTGTAGTCCGCATGTCAAGCAGCATGCGAGCTTCGCCGTTGAGATTCGACCCAAGCCAACACTTCTTCCTGACGGAAGCGCCAATACTTTCCAAGCCGGTAACTCGGTATCCGCTCCAAGGATCGTTTGCGTGTCCGTCCGTAGACCCAAGACACAGGTACTTGCAATAAGTCAGCTACTTCGTGAACCGTCAGAAGGTGCTTTCCGTGGCTTTCCTCTCCCTCTGTGGCCGCGATGGGCGCGGCATTGTTCGGAGAGCTAAGGGAGGATGTTTGAGAGAATGATGCCGGTATGGGCCGTGCCTCCTCCTGTGAGATGTCTGACGGCTTCGCGGATTGATTCGGGGTCGAGCGCATTGCAGAGCGCGGGGCATGCTGTCTTGAGGACGCTGTATTCTCGCGCATACTCTCTTGACAAGTATCCAATTAAGGTCTAATGTTTAGATGCTAATTGGAGGAGACATGCGAAGGCAGGGGCTAAAGCTAAAACAGGCTAGCGCGGTTCTACAGATACAACCGAAGGAACTGCAAAACCTAGTCCAATTCGGCGTCGTAAAGCCCCGACGATTAGAGGGAACGTATTTCTTCGACACGAACGCCCTCATGGTAGCCAAGGTCGCCTCTTACCTAAAGGAGTCCCTGGGCACGCGGACGAGTGTGCTCTCCAAACTCATGGAAGCATTTTCGGCGTCTGAAGAAGAATTCAAGTCAGAGAATCCCAAGTACATCATCTTCAACTGCCGACTCGCGGCGGAAGAGGAACCAATCAAACTAGGAGTGCCGTTTCGAGCCTTGGGGGAACAGATTGAGGAAGGAATGAGCAGAGCTGATCTCTACAAGGACCTGCCGCGTGGGAAAAAGCGCCGGGGCTGGAAAAAGGAATTTCTGGAATCGCTAACCGAGGCGGCAAAGGACATCGGAAAGGTCTCCGAAGAAGAAATCTTGAGCACGGTTCGCAGCTATCGTAAAGAGAGACGTGCGCCAGAGATCACCGTTGCCGCAGAAAGCTAGGAAACGCAAGGCACGGGCCGTCGTTGACACGAGCGTGCTTGTGGCTGGCATATCGGGCCTCAGAGAGCCGTTTGTTCCCGGTAGGAATCCCAGTGCCGATGTACTCCACAGGTGGGGCGAGCGGAACAATTTCGTCTGGCTCATAACGGAAGATATTTTGGAAGAATACAAGGAAATTCTGAAGCGCCTCCGCGTTCGTCCAAATCGCATCCCCTCACGCAGAGTAGATTTTCCGTATGATATTTTGAAGGATCGAAAAGTCGAAGCCAACAATCTCGTCGCGGGCGACACAGTAGATCGAGTCGCAATAGCGCGTAGATGTAGAGGTTCTGGGGGGTGAGGTTACGCGCTCGCTCCGATAATAGATTGTGGAACTGGCCTCACCGGTAAAGCGTCAACTGCAGACGATTCCTTTCGAAATCGAAAGTCACCTCGACGTTGGACAACGGGAATGACTGTTGGTTCTTCGCGACCGGATCCTCAAGCACGACCCACAGCGGCGCGCAATCCGCTATGACCGCCCCATTGGCCCAGAATCCTTCCAGATAACCATGACCATATTTTTGCCGATTGAAAACTGTGACCGTCTTTCCCTTGTGCTTATGGATTTCGGCGACCTTCGGATTTGCTTCAGGTTCCAGGTTTGTTTTCGTCGCCGCAGTAATAGGCCGTGTCTGCCTTTCCTTTTGGACTCTGATGAACTCGCGATTGAGTTCTTCTATTTGACTCTGAAGGTCGCGGGGAAAAAACTGGGTCTCAATACCGGCTTCATTCAGAGCCTGCACTCCTAAACCCCGGATTTCAGGGTTCGGGTCAAGTATTCCGATGAAGACGCGCTCAACGCGGCGTTCAATCAACCGCTGAGCACACGGAATCTTGGGGTGGTTTCTCGTCGTACAGGGTTCGAGCGTCGTATAGATGGTCGCACCCGCCACTAAGTCGTCAGGCAACTTACTCTCCAAGGCGATGAATTCTGCGTGGCACTTGGAGCGTTCACCTCGATGTGCCTTGCTCACGACGTTGCCGTTTTTGACGACGACAGCCCCAACCCGCGGATGCGCTCTTGCGTCCTCTGCGACGCTCTGCCGCGCTTCTTCAATCGCCATTTCCTCGAAACGTCGGTGTGAGTCTATTAGCCAAACAGATCGCTTCTCACGGGGAAGCATTGTCGAATCAACGCATTGGATGGTGTTGCATCGACCGCTAGAGCTGGCAGCGTTAATGGGAACTTGAGGCTGGAAGCGCCCGACGAAGCCCCCTCGGGGGTATAATCGCGGCAAATCATGCCGCTTGCTCCGGGTACAAAGCTCGGTCCCTACGAAATCCAATCCGCACTTGGCGCGGGGGGCATGGGTGAAGTGTATCGCGCCCGCGACACTCGGCTTGACAGAAGCGTCGCGATTAAGATTCTCTCCGCGCAACTTTCTTCCGATCCAGTTCGCAAACAACGATTCGAGCGTGAAGCCAAGACCATCTCCAGCTTAAAGCTCCACGCCGAGAAGAAGCCTAATTTCGACCGCGAAGTAGCACTGGTATGAGTGGCCGAGGCCACGCCTGCCTACCGCGTGCCTAGTTGCGCACAACAATGGACTGCACCCTTGAAATGAGACAGTCGGGACGGGCACAGGATAGCGACGGAGGAGTTCTGTATATTTCTCCCACGTTAGCCTCTTCCCGCGACTTCGGCGATTGAGCCACTTTCGCCAGATGCGACGTCCGCGAGATTTCACTCGGGCAAGATATTTTCCCCGTAGCCGCCTTCGGCTACCAGGCCGTCGTCGGTGTTGAACTGGTTCCGCTTGTGGTAGGCGGCATAAAAGATCGCAGCCATGAAGATGATCGGGGGGAAAAACATGATTAGAATTCCGTGCCGAAGAGCTTGAATGAACTGCGGGCCCGAACTTGCTGCGCTCTGGTAGCACATCGCGCAGCCCTGTGCGCACAACGCTGATGGGCTCAGCAAGGCCGCAATCGCCACACTGGCTCGCTTCAGTGCTGTTGTGGTCATCTTGCTAATCATATCATCTCGGCTGTGTTCCAGTTATCGTGATGCGAATAAAGATCTCCCACGAATCGCGCAACTTTATTGGATTAGACGCAGGTTGAACATACGGAACGCGTCCGCCCACACATGATCCATCATGAACAGCACGAACAGAGTAATGGGCACAAGGGTCCAGAAGAGTTTGCGTTCGTACTTCATGTGCATGAAATAGAGCAACCCGATCGCCGCTTCAATAAACGCCAGAATCAGCAGGACAGCTAGCAGATCCTTTGTCGCAGGGTGCTGGTAGGTGACCGCTACTTCAATGCCGACGATGGCGAGCAGTCCCACCCAGATGCCAACGTAGGTTGTCATACTTGGGTCGTGATCGGTTGCCATTCTCTATTCCTCCCGTTCAGTCCGCTCAGCGAGCGTTCATCAAGTACATTAGCGGGAACACGAACATCCAGACGATGTCGACGAAGTGCCAGTACAAACTGGTCGTTTCGACATGGTTGTCATCCAGCCAATTTGTCTTATAGCCAATGGTTATTACAAGCAGAGCGACAACTCCGGAGATCACGTGCAAAAGATGCAGTCCGGTGATACTGAAGAAGGCGGCGCCGAAATCGAGCGGCCCGCCCATCGGATTCTTGTGCAGCCCCCAGCCTTGGCCAAACATACGAAACCATTCGCGAAGGTGGAGCGCCGCGAAAACGACTCCTAGAAGCATTGTGAAACCAAGCCATTGGATGGCCTTGGATTTCTGGCCGGCTTTTGCGGCGCGCACGGCAACGAGCATTGTAAGGCTGCTTGAAAGCAGCACGAAAGTCATTACCAGGCCGTTTGCAATGCTCGGCCACTCGAATGGCCTGGGCCAGTCCGGACTCCCGATGCGAAGAAAGCCATACGCCACCAAGGCGGCGGTAAACGTTACGGCATCGGAGGCGATGAACAACCACATCGCCAGCTTTTTGGACTGCAATCGGTAAGGGGACGCTTCCAACAGGGCGCCGTGCCCTGCTCCTATTGTCAGCTCTGAATCACTCACAACGCCTCCCGTAAATTGCTCACATTCGTACCGCGATCACCATCAAGAGATAGACCCACAACAGATCCACGAAATGCCAATACACTGCCGCAGTCCCCAAACTCGTTTGGGCATTGCGCCTGTTCCGACGCAGCCGATAGCCCACATAAATCAGGCCAAGAACACCTCCCAATAGATGCAGACCATGCATCGCCGTCAAAACGTAAAAAAAAGAGCTGCTCGGACTGGTCGCGAGAAACAGGCCCTGCGAGGCCAGACCGCGCCAGGCGAGGAATTGGCCCACGACAAACAGCAGCCCCAGCGTCAGAGTCATGTTCAGCCAATAAAGGCCGCTGGACCGGAGTGCTGCCGTATCGGCAGGCGCCGATTTAGTCGCCTGCGCACGTAGGCTGGAAGCCGCCGCAAAACGCTTTCGAGACAGCTCAAGCGTGTAGCTGCTGGCGATTAGGATGACGGTATCGAGGTACAAGATCCGAGGAAGCACGAATCGCTGCCAATCGGAGCTTGAGCCCTGTCGCACGATCAAAGCGCTGGTTAGCGCCGCAAATGACATCGCGATCGCAGAGACGGCGACCCAGACACCGGTGTTCGAAGCAATCCCCTTAGCCGCGGGGACTACCGGTGTTTCGACTCGGACACGGCTTCCAGGCGTCCGGGCGGGAACGTAGGTTGTTGTTGACATGGCGTCCTCGTCGAGTTGATCAGTGTTCTACGATGGTATCCGTTGCCGTCTGCATGATGTAGTCCGTCGCGGCTCCTTCTACGCCGTACTCGTAAGCATCCTGGCGAACGATCATGTGGCGACCGCCGAAATTATCAAAGGGCGGCGGGGAGGTTGTGGACCACTCGAGCGAGGTCGCCTCCCATGGGTTATCCGGAGCTTGGGGACCCCAAAACCGAGTGTGAACAAGGTTATAGAAGAAGATAAACTGCGCGGCGCCTGTTAGCAGCGCGGCCACGGTAATAAATTTGTGGACCGGAATCAACGGAATCAAATAGTTGTCCGTGAACGCAGAATATCGACGGACGTTACCGGCTAGGCCAAGATAATGCATGGGCATGAAGATACAATAGACTCCGATGAACGTAAGCCAGAAATGCACCTTCCCAAGAGTTTCGTTCATCATGCGACCGATCATCTTGGGCATCCAGAAATACGTCCCCGCAAATATCCCGAAGATCGCGGCCACGGCCATAACGAAGTGGAAGTGAGCAACCACGAAATATGTCGCGTGCAGGTAAGTGTCGAGACTGGGCTGGGCCAAGAAGAATCCGCTAATACCACCGCTGATGAACACTGAGATGAAGCCGAGGCAGAACAATGAAGCAGAAGTGAACCGCAAACGGGCGCCGTAGATCGACCCGAGAAACATTAGCGTTGAAACGGTGAACGGAATCGTGATGATCAGCGTCGGCACCGAAAAAAGAAGCGCCGAGAACGGGTTCATTCCGCTGACGAACATGTGGTGGCCCCAAACCATATAACTCAAGAAGCCAGCCGAGATTAAGCAACCAACCAATACACGCATTCCACCTAGCAACGGCTTGCGTATAAACGTGGGGAGGATGTGCGCAACGATCCCGAAGGCGGGGATGATGGCAATGTAAACTTCAGGGTGGCCAAAAAACCAAAATAGGTGCTGCCACAGGAGTGGCGAACCCCCGGAGTGCGGTTGCAGATTGTCACTAACGACTAATCCAGCGGGATTGAAGAAGCTAGTGCCGGCCGTGCGATCAAGAATGAGGAGGATGCAGGCTGGTAGAAGGTCTGCGAAAGCCAGCAAGCCGATGCAGGCCGTAATAAACCAAGCCCAAGTCGAGAACGGCATGCGCGCCAAAGACATGCCCTTCGTTCGCAGGTCAAGGGTAGTCGCGATAAAGTTCAACGAGCCTAGCAACTGGCCGATACAGAAAAGCGCAATCGAAACCGCCCAAAGATTCTGGCCCATCGCTTCGCCCGGCCCTGCGTCTTTACCGATAGAACTGAGCGTTGCGTACGCGGTCCAGCCGGAAATTGGAGGACCATCATGGACGAAGAACGCTGCCATCATCACTAGGAACGCAACGAAGGTCGTCCAGAACGACATCATGTTAAATCTTGGGAAAGCCATGTCCTCCGCTCCGATCTGAATCGGGAGGAAATAGTTTCCAAAACCTGCGAACGGCGCGTTGGTCAGTACGAAGAACACCATGATGGTGCCGTGCATGGTCAGCAGCGACAGATAATATTCGGGCGTCATCACCCCGCCCGGCGCTCCATTCGGAGACAGAAACTGTAGTCCAGGAATGGCGAACGTGGTCCAGCCCAAATGGATGCGAAACAGCCACGACAAAACCATACCGATGAAGACGGCTGCTAGTGCCAGCCCGTAGTACTGCAAACCAATGACCTTATGGTCCAAGCTGAAGACATGCTTGCGAATAAAGCCCGTGGGCGGCGCAAGCTGGTGAATCTCTGGATGTGCTGATGTGTCACTCATCGATATGTCTCCCAAGAAATCATCGGCCGCCTGCTGACCTTTCGAGAAGCCGGTTCTGTTGGACGATCAATCGCCCGACTGCTGCTTCAGCCAGCTGTCGTAATCCGCCTGTGTCATCACGTCCAAAAAAGCCCGCATAGAATAATGCCCCAGTCCGCAAAGCTGCGTACAAACAATTTCATACCTACCCGTTTTTGTTGCCGTGAAGTGAAGCGGAATATCAAGGCCGGGGACAATGTCCTGCTGGAGGCGCAGCTCGGGGACATAGAAATTATGAATCATGTCCTTTGAATGCAGCGTAAGCAGGATCGGAGTGTTGACCGGAATCGTCAAGCTGCCAACGACAACATCGTCTCTAGCGGCAACATCGTTCGCGGGATCCAATCCGAAATAGTTGCCGTTTCCGTCGCTGATCTTCTCTGCATGGATCGGTCCAAACACCCCATCGGGGCCGGGATAACGGAAAAAGAAAGCAAACTGCTCGGCTTGCACGTCCACATGCAATGCGTGCTCGTTTGCTGGAACCATGTACATAGACGCCCACACTTTCGAACCTACGAACGTGAGGCTCAGAATCTCAAGGCCCACAATAATAATTCCAAAGGCCACTACCGGCGTGGCCCCGCCGGGCCAGGTTTTGATCTTTCCCTTACCGCTGCTGAAAGCCCACACGAATCCCGCTAGAATGAGTTGGGAGGAAATAAAGAGAAAGCCGGTGCCTACCAACGTCTCGTCCATCTGATGATCAACACTCGGACCGGTCGTCGAAATCGTCGGAGGGGGCCACCAAGTGTGGGCAATAATCGGGTAAACGGAAACGAGCGTAATTATAATTAACGCGACAGCGAACACCTTGCCCATCTGAGTTACCTCCGCCACGAAAGGAACCGCTAATTGGGAGCCGTAAAGTCAGGGTGCCTGATCCCCACGGGGTATCAGGCACCCCATTCAAGGCCTTCGATTAGTAAGGCAAAACCTTGAACGTAAAATTCGCCGTTTTGGTTTCGCTTCCGCTGATCGTTACTTCCTGGTTTTGGGATCCGTATTGTTCTTGCCAAGCCGTTACGGTGTATTTTCCAGCAGGCAGACCCTTGATCTCGAACGAGCCATCCTGGCCGGAAACTGCGTAATGCGCAGTTTTTAGTACGACGAAATACCCGTGCATCCAAGGGTGAATATTGCACTTTACCGGAATGAATTCCGGCTTCTCCCACTTTGTGTCGATCGGGGGCGAGCCTGCCGGCTGCGACTTATTCCACTCGGAGTTGACTTTCGCTAGTGGGTGAATATTGTGCGAGGTCTGGTCGTCGTTGTAAATCTGAAGCTCTTGAGCCGCCACCATCGGCAGAACGTGGGGGATGTACTGGCAACCCTTCTGATCGTACCGTTCCGCCTGAGAAGGCACCGATGATTCCTGCTCGCCTGCCGAGAGGTACACTACAACCCACTGAAGCGCGTTTCCCGGGCCAGTGGCGACGTTCTCGGTTAGTACGGGCGTCGCATGTTGTTTCGCACACGACGGCTCCTTGGACATATCAATCGGCTTCATTTTGGGAGGTGTTCCGGTATAGGTAATCTTGCCGCTGATGGAGCCGGAACCCGCCGGCGGATTTGCGAATAGCAACATCCCGCCGCCCATCAAAACAGCAATCGTCAGAGCGAGAAAATACTTGATTCGCATAAAAAGTCCTCCAGGATATGAAAAGTTACTGCGCGCCTGTCGCGGCATCAGGCCCGATGGGCTTGATGTCAGCGCCGTGCGCAGCCTTATATGTTTGCCAAAGGGCCGCTTCCTGCGTCTTCAGTGGTTGCAAAGTTCGCAGAAAGTGGACCAAGTCCCATGCTTCATCCGGCTTGACAACGTCCGCGAAAGACGGCATCGGGGATCCGTCTAGACCGGTCATGAAGATGCGGTATAAGTCTTGATTGGTTACGCCGCACATGAAGCGCGAGCCCGAAGAGAAGTCATATGGCCGGATTGGATTGCCCTTATCATCTGTAAGCGTCGAAGCGGAAGGACCGTCGCCATGCCCTTGCGGACCGTGGCATTTCCAGCATTCCAGCTTCTGGAACAATTCTCGTCCATGCAAGATGCTTTCGATGGTGATGGGCGTCTCCGGGGGGACAGTCAACGGTGTCCCTGGTTTCTCTTTGGCCCAGCGAGGCGACCAGGTTTTGATGAATGCGACGAGGTCGGCCCGCTGTTGCGGCGTCAAAGGTCTCCACTGCGGCATATTTGTTGTCACGAAACCGCGTGTGATCGCGTTGTAGAGATCGTCGTCCGTCGGCAATGTGCCAGTGGGAGTTGATCGGCACTTGAACGTAGCCTCGGTAAAATCCCGAGGCTTCGGATCAATCCACTGGGCGTTCATGCCCTCGCCGTTACCATCCGGCCCATGGCAGCCGATGCAATACCGGCGATAAAGTGCCTTACCTTCGCTCGCGTGCCCGGTCATACCGTTTACGTGACTTTCCTCCGAGGCCACGCTGGGTGCTCCAAGCGCGGGATCAGGTGAGTTGACGTGCGACTGCGCACGCATGGATGTGGCTCCGACTGTTACCAGAGCCATCGACCCCAAAACAAATGTCACAGCAAAGTTTTTTAGTGTCATTTTGGGCCTCGTCCCTAGAAGTCGAAGTCAAATCCGATAAATATGCTGCTGCTCCACACGCCCTGCGTGTTGGCTATAGGGGGAAACATAGTTCCATCGCCACTCTCAGGCACGATACCGATGGACTTCGTGATGGAATACTCGTTGTGCCACGCTAGCCCAGCGCGGCTGAACATGATTGGGTAATACCGGTAACCCACGGAATACGCAGTTACGTTTCCGTAGTCACCCGGGTTCGACGAAAGGACCTGCTGCCCCACGTCTATTTTCTCGAAGCGACCGAAGAAAACCAGTTGTGGATTCACGAAGTACTGACCTTCGATAAATCCGCCGTTGAAGGACGGAGCGTGAATTCCTGGCGGCAATCCATTCACATCCGGTAAACCACTCGCGAGGTAGGCGCTATCGTGGCCATGCATAAAGTAGGGCAACAACTCTAGGTTTTTGAAGTGAAGCTGGCCCGCGAATCCAACCCGATAGAAGGGTTCGTTCCCCAAGCCCACTAGCGGGATGGTGCCGCCCTGCGCGGTCTGGAAATAAGTCGGCCGTTGGCCCACGTAGGCGTAAGCCTGAAATTCTTCGTAACCCCAGCTTCCGGCATTAAAAGCTTTGGTGAAGGCCATATAGCCATCGAAGCTTCGGCTCGCCGGAGCCCCGCCGGGCGTAACTGAGTTCGTCAAACCCACGCCACCCTCGTTACTACTGAGCAGAGCGATGGAATAGCGGGTATAGCTGTTCGAATCGTGCCCGGCCAGTTCCATGCCGATTTGATTGTCGCCCATTCCGAAGTCGTTGATGCTCCCCGGAACATTGAAGTGATAAACCTGATAGAGTCCGCCATTCGCCGAGAGGAACAGGAAACGCTTCTCAGAAATCAGGTTGTCCAGCTCAAACCTTCCAAACTTGAAGTTGAGCCACGAGCTTCCCTTGATGTTGTCGAGGCGAACCCAGGCGCTTTCGAAGTGCCATACCGCGGTCGGGTCCGAGGACGGCAGCAAAAGGAACGAAATATTCTTGTACAGAGTTCCCGCCGACCACAGATCCATTCCCGATAGGTCGAACCCAGCCTGTGTCACATTGCGCGAAACTGTGACATTTCCAGCTCCGGTACCGTTTGGCGTCGAGTCAACCAGTTGATCGCTCGTGCTCTCGCGGTGCCAGTTCGGCGTAATCCGGAAAGTCACTGGGAAATAGGAGGGGTTTTGCCAAATCGGTGAGTCGCGATCATTCATCAGCTGATAACCATTGTCGCGAAAAACCATGCCGAAGTTATTCAGCTCCGGCCATGCCGTGTGGCACGCGGAACAAGGCAATCCATATTTCCGCGCGAAAGCTGGAATCGCCATTACCTTGCCAGTCGGCAACGCACTCGCCGTCCGGCAATCGCCAATCACAATCGCCAGCATCAGCAGCGCGCAGGTGACGAAAAGACCTACCCAGGATTTCCGGGTTCGATCCGCACCATTTGCAAACCACTTAAACATACAGCCTCCTATTCAAGCTGTCAGAATGGTTGTAATTTGCATCGTTAAATTCGGAAGAAAGTGAGGAAGAGCAATTGCGGGAGATGAGCTTGCACTTCGAGAAATACTTTTGCCGCAGCGTGCAATCAGGAAGCACTTCGACGTTCCTACGATGATCGAGCAACAGCGCGCCCTCAGATTCCACAAAACGCCTAGAAAATACTCTTTCAGATGGAAGAACACAAGAACAAAAATTAACATTTCTTTACATACAGGGAACTATGTAGAAGCGCCCCCACCGTACACCGCAACTACCAGACTCTTAACCCAAATAGCCCGCATTGGAGCCATGCTTTGTAGTGAACTTGTGGCCGAGAGATGCGGATTGATGGTAAGGGAGTTGATTCCCGACTAGGCCGATTTGAGGTTAGGCTTGCGAGGTTAAAGGCATAGCGTCCTGCGCAGATTCTTTGTCGCTTGCGACCGCAGGAAACTGCAGCTCAACCACCAGGCCGCCTTCCTTGCAGTTCTCGGCCTTCACGCTGCCCCCATGGAGACGTACGGCGCGGTCGGTGATTGAAAGCCCCAGCCCTGAACCGCCGGCGGACCGCTCTCGAGCGTCGCCTACGCGGTAAAAGGGAAGAAAGATGTCCGCCAGAGATTCTTCCGGCACGCCCTTGCCTCGGTCGCGCACGCGAATCACTGCAGTTTCGCTTTGGGATCCAGAAACGAGTTTCAAAGTGACATCCACGCAAGTGCCTTCGTCAGTATGGCTGAGCGCGTTACGAATCACGTTCTCAGCCGCCGCACGAACTAGTTGTGCGTCGCCATTCACGGCACAAGCATCGGCGGAGACAATACGGACGTGCCGATTTCGACTTTGCGCTTCGTAATCCGCATCGGCGACGATCTCCTGTAGTAGGGAATGAAGTTCTATTGGCTCACCCTCCAAAACTTCCGCCCCGCTTTCCAGTCTGGCGAGCTCGAGTAAGCTGCCAATTAAATGATTCAGGCGCTCCGATTCCAGGTCGATCCGATCAAGAGCACTGGAAAATTCCGGCCCGGCATGTCTGCGCGCAAGACCTAACGCCACGCACAAGCGAGTGAGCGGCGACCGAAGCTCATGAGAAATATCGGAAATCAGGCGGCGTTGGGATTTCAATAAAGATTCGATCTGCTCCGCCATGTGGTCGAAATCTCGGCTCAGGTCCGCAAGTTCATCCTTACGTCTTTCATCATAACTACCCACTCGCGCCGAAAGATTTCCGGTTGCCAGACGGTGCGTCGCGGTGCGCAAATGTCGTATAGGCGCCGTGATATAACGCGCCAGCCAGAAACAGACCAGACCGGCGATCAAAAGAATCGTTGCGCCACGCTGGATTTGAATTCCCAGCGGCGCCCGCAAAACGCTGGCCACCGATTCAACTTTCATCGCCGTGACGAAAACATAGCGAGTTCCCGTGGATCCAGTCGTTCTTCTGGCTACATATTTAATTCCGTGGGATACGAAAAATTCGGTGCCGCCGACTTGCAGAGCTTTTTGCGCAATGGAATCAGCCTCCGCGGGCGTGGGCTGCGATAGGATTTCTTTGCCCTCATCGTCAAATAGAAAAGCCTGCCAACTCAAAGTGGTTTGCAGGGAGGTAAGATAGTCCGCCAGCGCCCCCATGCCGTGATCGTCCAAGACGTCCGCGGCCCGAGCCGCCACAATTGGAATTAAAGTTCTGTCCGACTGCTCGGATCGATTCAGCGTAAATACCGATTGAGTCGTCACCACCGAATAAATCAGCGTGCCGCTCACCAAAACCATGGCCAGCCAGAAGGAAAGAAAAATCTTCAGGAATAAGGTTCGCATATTTTAACCTAGCGCTTTTTAGACGCACCCGGTATGGCGTAAATGTAGCCCACGCTCCGCACGTTCCGGATGCGATTGCCGCCGTCAGGAGCGGGTCCTAATTTCTTCCGGAGGTTGCTAATGTGCACGTCGATGCTTCGATCGACGGGCACGAAGTCGCGCCCCAGCGCGCTTTTCACCAGCTCTTCTCTCGTAATCACCTGACCGGGTTTTCTCAGAAACGCGGCCAGAATGTCAAATTCCAGCGAGGTCAGATCCACTTTGCTATTCCCGCGGCGCACGGTGCGCGCGCGAATTTCTAATTCCATGTCCCCTAGAACGATCCGATCGGCGATCGGCGCCGAAACTTGCGTGCTTCGTCGTAGAACCGCCTGTATACGTGCGACGAGCTCACGCGGATTGAATGGTTTCGGGAGATAGTCGTCGGCTCCAATTTCCAATCCAACGATTCGGTCCACATCCTCGCCACGGGCGGTCAGCATAATAATGGGCAAGCGCGACTTCGCCCGAATTTGCCGCAGCACTTCAAACCCCTGGATGCCGGGAAGCATGACATCCAGAATGACCAGGGAATATTCCCCGGCAAGAGAACGATCCAAACCTTGCACACCGTCGTAAACCGAATCCACCCGAAATCCTTCCGGGATCAGGTATTCGGTGACCAGTTCGCACAGCTCCGCGTCATCGTCCACCACCAAAATGCGCGGACCCGGCCATTCCGCTTTTTTTTCGATTTCATTCTGCTCAACCACTGGATTCGACACTCGTTTATCCGCGTGATTCGGCGTGATTCCTGCCGTAATTTTACCTCATTGAGTCATGGACTGTTTACTCGAACGCCCGCGGATTCAAGCTATGCTCTAAAAGCCAGTCCAATCGTCGCGGCTCATTTGAACAAACTTTCAGATACAATAGCGCGGAATGGGGAAAACGGCGATAGGATGCCAGGGCATTCGTGGAATTTCGGTGGCGGTTGCGATGTTGCGCCGAGCCGACGGAAAAATTTGAAGATCTAATGACTCAATCATCACAACACCCTTATTGGCACTTTTTTTTCTTGTTCGTTTTTTTAGCGCCGGTTATGACGCAAGCGAATCCTTCGCTGTTTGCCACCCAGAAATCGCCGGAGTTGGAAGGTTTTGCAATTGATCTAAAAGCGACAGAAGAAGATGTCATCAGAGCTGTCCAGGATGTCGTTGAAGATCAGATGATTCACGGCACCTCGGTATATGCGCGCGAAGATAACCTGACGGAAGCCGAATCCGCGACATCCTCTGCATACTATGGAACCTGGCAAGGCCCCGGCCACGTTTTCTACAAGATTCGCCGCGGGGCTCTTTCCCCGAAACACTTCAAGAACCCTAACGATATGGGCACCATCACCGTTCGATACGTGGTCCAGGCCGTTTCGCCCAATCGAACTCACTTGCAGATCGACGCGGTATTTGTTGAAGACGCTATGCACAAGGTACATCCTTCCGACACTACGGTCGAGACCAGCGAATTCGCTGAAATCAATGCGCACCTGCTTCAGATTCACAAAGAAGAACAACAGACCGCGGAACTTGTAAAACAAAGACAGAAGGATGACGAAGCGCGCGCCGCAGCAAAAGTACGCGACCAGGAACTCGCCCGCCTGAACTCGGCGGAAGCTTCGTTGAAAGACTTGCAAGCTCGCGCGCACCAGCTCCGTCACGATGTCGAGGTAAGAGTCAAAAATCCAAACACTGAACTCAAGGCCGCTCCCTTCCAACGCGCTGCCAAACTCCAATCTCTTACGGAAGGTACCGAGGTTGTCATCGAGATCATCACGCCGTATTGGTACGGCGTGGAAACGGACCAGGGACAGCGCGGATGGCTGCGGCAAGACCAGGTAGAGCCTTTACCGTGAAGAAAATTTTCGTTTTTCCGTTTTTTATTTCACACTTGTTTCTCGCTATCCTCCTAATTGCCGGCAATGCCTCCGCGCAGGCCAAACCTGTTGCACGCACCTTTTCTAATCCGCTCTCAGAGGTTCAGCAGGTTGTCGATGATGTAAAGACTTCGTCCAGTGGTCGTCTCCCGATCCTCGAAGGTTTTGTGGATGTAGGCGACCAACCCCTGAAGGGTTACGAGCGCGGCTACTACGTTTGCACTCTTCAAGTTTTTCCTGCTGCGAACGGTGGCGCCAGGGTCCAAGTCACTTCGAAAATAACGGCTTGGTACACGGACCCAGAATCGGCGCGCTCCGGTTATCGTGAACTCACTTCCAACGGTCACGTCGAGACAGACTTGCTCGATCGCATTGAAGACGCATTGGCACACAAAGCTGCCCCCCATGCCCCGGGTTCTACTATTCGTGTGCCTCCAGCTGGCCCGATGTATACTCCTCCGCCGACCAATCCGCCCGGCTCGAAAACGCCGGCCACCGCCGCTGCCCCGGCTGCGGACACGGCAAGTCCGCAACCTGCAGCTAATAATTCACCCGCCTCTGCCGCTGGGGAATCATCGTCAAACAGGAGTGCGCCACCGGCGCTTTCCGGTCGTGCTGTGACCCCGCCGCCCCCTGCAGCAGCGCCCGCTGGAGAAAGTCTCGAGTCCATTCAAGCTCGCCGCGCAACTGCGGAAGAAAGGGCGCGCCAGATCAGCGCCGACATAAAAGGTCTGGAAGAGATCCAACAGAATCAGGTCCGCCCCGTGGATTTAGTAATCGTGAAAAAACCGGGAGTATCAATTTTCTCCAAGCCTGAAGAAGGCGCTCAAGTTCTGCTTACGGCAGACGAAGAAGACGAGTTCCAGATTCTTGGCCTCGAGGGCGCTTGGGTCCACGTGGAGATTTCCGGCGCGTCTCGAGGCTGGATGCGGCGCTCCCAAGTGGAATTGCCTTCAACGTACGGTGGGTCCGGCGGAACGAAAGCGGCATCCGCTGCCGCTGCTTCGCCAGCGAACGCCGATCTATTCAAGGTTACGCGAGAAGAAACCAATACCTTCAGCGGCAAATGGGATCCGTTGCAAGGAAAAACAGTGAGAGTAGTTTGGGTTGAGCCGGTGGAAGGAACTTCATCGAGCCCAGCGGAGAAGAGAAAGTTCGCAAAGTATCTATTGCTCAAAGCTTACAAAGATATGGCCTCGTCCGATCAGAAAGTACACGGCGTAGTAGTGGTCTTCGATTCCGCGGATGGTGGGCAAATCGCAGCCACAATGGAAAACCTGAAAGCGCTCCAGGACGGATCGATGTCTGACGCCTCGTTCTGGAAGGCGGCCTCTCTCGATCCTTCCGAAGCGTTCCAGGATTCCGCGAAGTCTTAGACCAAGCCCGGGCTTTAAAGATCTGGGATGAGACGCAGCTAGTGTCGGCGCCTCGAGGTCAAACGCGAGCGGGTCGAAATATCCGCCCAGGAAAAAGGCGTCGAAGGCGACAAATCGGCTAACTCAAAGAAGGTGGATTGAATTGAGCCTTTGTTGCGGCAAGAAACTTCGAGAAGTAGGTTTACGCAATCCTGCTCGCTAGCCGTGATTCGGTAGTTTTTCTAGGCGTAGGGTGCCGGCAGTCCCAAAGCCAACCGATGTGTTCTCATTTCATTTTCTTGATGCGTGCGAATACGCACATCGCTGCACGCTACCGCCGTGCACAGCAGCACGAATCCCGCTTGGGCATCTTCAGGAAAATAAGAATCGGCGCGGCTGTTACCGATTCTCCCTTGGCCGATAATTCGTCCAGCGCACGTTAAGCAGCGTCCCTGATGGCAAATTGCAGGTAACACAATGCCGCGCGCGCTGGCGGCATCCCATATGATTTGATTTGGTTCAACGCGGATGGATTTCTCGCCCTGCGGTGTTTCAAGCGTGACGGTGTAAGACGTGGCTCACCTGCTCCTGAGAAGTTGCTTGTCTTTTTGCGATTATTGCGCGGCGCGCGGAAAATCACGCCGCGCAATAATCATTATCGCGGAACGGCAATCTATGGATTGTAGAAACCGCGGTTCTTGCTGTAAGGAGCTTCGCCTGGTTCGCCGCGGCGGAAATGTCCGGAAGGAATCGATTTCCCGTCGCGCTCATGCGCCAGCAGCTCAATGAACCACGCTTCGTGCTCGATTTCCTCGTTTAGAATTCGAGCAGCCATGTCGTAAGTTCTGGGATCTTTTCCAAACGTCATATCGCACACCGCGCTCCAACTGCGAATGGCGCAACGCTCGGACTCCAGAAGCAAAGTTAAAATGTTAACCACTGTCGGCGGATCGGGAAGCTTCGCTGCTTTACAGCCCGCCTGGTCGTGGAATTCCTTCAGGTCGTTAGGAAGATTTCCTCCCAACTCGTAAATCCTGGGCACGATCAGCTCCCAGTGCGCCCGATCTTCCAAACGCGCATCTTCGCAGATCTCTTTGTAATCTTCGTAACCTGCCAGATGCATTCTTAGGATGGTGTAGTAATAGTAGGTGCTGGCAAACTCGGCGGCGGCATTGGCTACCAGCATTTTGATCAGCTTTTCAACATCCACGCCGCGCGCTTGAATTACCTCCACACCGACGCGACGGGTTACATCTCCCGCTTTCACTAGGTCGTTTTGTGCCATTTAGGCCTCCTCAGAGTTGAATTATCTTTCCTTCGCTGTTCCTCTGAATGCCATTGCACCCATATCTTAGACCTATCGCTTTAATGTCTCTAGTGTTTGCATATGTTCTACTCCGAATTGCTCGGCTCCATCATGCTCTCGCTCCGAGGTGGATCAGAAAAGCCTCATTCGCCCGAGTCAGCGACCTTCCAGTCAGCGTGATGACACCGACCGTCCGCGCGGCACGATCGTCCGCCAGCGGAACGTACTGGCATCCGGGGCGTTTTTCCAAAGCCATCGCTGGGACGATCGAAACACCGAGTCCAGCGCTCACCATGCTCAGAATGCTGCTAAACTGCCCACTCTCAAAAATGATCTTGGGATTTAGTCGGGCTCGTTTGCACGCCGCGACCGCAGTCTCGCGGAAGCAATGGCCGTCGCGTAGCAGAAGAAAAGGGTCATCCTGCAATTCATCAAGAGATACGGCGCGGCGCTTCGCCAACGCATGCTGTTTCGGCAGCACCGCATACAGTTTTTCCGCCATCAGCGGAAAGGACTGAAACTCGTGAATCCTGGCCTGCAGCGGAAGCGCCACAACCGCTAGATCCATCGTTCCCGCGCGAAGTCTTTCGAGCAGCACCGGTGTGATTTCTTCCGCGACGGTGACGCGAACCTCCGGATATTTCCGGGAGAAGGTCGCAAGGATCGGCGGCAGGAAATACGGAGCGATCGTAGGGATCACGCCAACAGAAATCGGCCCGCTGATCGACGTCTTCCTCTCCATCACATCGGTTCGCGCGGCCTCTAGGTCCCGGAGAACCGCTCGCGCACGTGGGAGGAACGCTCGCCCAAGTTCTGTCAGTCCGACCGTGCGGCCTAGACGGTCGAAGAGCCGGGTCCCCAATTCGTCTTCCAGCTTTCGAATCTGTTGCGAAAGCGAAGGTTGAGAAACATGAGTCTTCTGCGCCGCCCGGCTGAAACTGCCGGTATCGGCGATCGCGCAGAAGTATCGTAGTTGCTGAAGTTCCATAGGCTATGCCTATCCATTCTATCCCAACTATATATTGGATGTATAGATACGCCGGAGCTAATCTTGGCCTCGGAGGGAGCAATCGATGCCAAAAGATCGCAAGAATATTATGACCACGGACGCGGGACGCCCAGTGGGTAATAACCAGAATTCGCTCACGGTTGGTCCGCGCGGCCCCGTTGTATTTGAAGACTTTCTATTGTTCGAAAAGATGGCCCATTTTAATCGCGAACGCATCCCCGAACGCGTTGTTCACGCCAAGGGGTCCGGCGCCCACGGATACTTCGTCTGTAACAACGCCGAAATTCAAAAATTCACCACCGCGAAACTTTTCTCTGTAGGAAGGAAGACGCCCACATTCCTGAGATTTTCGACGGTCGGCGGCGAAAAAGGTTCTGCGGACACCGAACGCGATCCCCGCGGGTTCGCCCTCAAGTTTTATAGCGAGGAAGGGAACTGGGACATGGTGGGAAACAACACGCCCGTTTTCTTCATACGCGATCCGCTCAAGTTCGGAGACTTCATTCACACTCAAAAACGCGACCCGGAAACGAATCTTAAATCCCCTACGATGATGTGGGATTTCTGGTCGCTCTCCCCGGAATCGCTCCACCAGGTGACCATTCTTTTTTCTGACCGCGGCACTCCCGAGGGCTATCGCCACATGGATGGGTTTAGCAGCCACACCTTCAGCCTTATCAACAACAAGAACGAGCTCTTCTACGTGAAATGGCATTTCAAGACCAAACAGGGAATCAAGAATTTCACGCGGGAAGGAGCCGACGAAATGCGCGGCAAGGATCCCGACCATGCCCAGCGCGATCTCTTCAACGCTATTGCTAACGGTGATTTTCCGAAATGGCGCGTGTGCCTGCAAATCATGCCGGAAAAAGAAGCGGAAACCTATCACATCAATCCGTTCGATCTAACGAAAGTCTGGCCGCACGCCGATTATCCGCTCATGGAAGTCGGTGAGCTGGTTCTTGACCGTAATCCGGTGAACTACTTTGAGGAAGTTGAGCAAGCCGCCTTCGAACCCAAGAACATCGTGCCGGGTATGGGATACTCGCCGGACAAAATGCTGCAGGCGCGTTTGATTTCGTATCCGGATGCGCACCGCTACCGCCTCGGCGTGAATTACGACTCGCTACCAGTGAACAAGCCGCAGTGCCCGTATCACACCTACAACCGGGACGGCGCGATGCGCTTCGAAGGTAACGGCGGCTCGGGCGTAAACTACGAGCCCAATAGTTTCGACGGTCCCACTGAGGATTCTGCTTACCGCGAGCGTCCTCGGACGATTTCCGGTTCAGTGGATCGCCATAATCACCGTCTCGACAGCGACTATTACACGCAGCCCGGCAATCTATTTCGTTTGATGGCCCCGGATGCGCGCGAGCGGCTCATTGGTAACATCGTCGCAAGCATGAAGTCCGTTCCGCAGCGGATTCAGGAGCTGCAAATTGGGCACTTCTACAAGGCAGACCCCGTTTACGGTACCGGCGTTGCAAAAGGGCTCGGCCTTGATATCAAGGCAGTTCTCGCCTCGGGTGGAAAAGTAGCAGCCGACTAAACGATCGGGATGAAATAGGTAGGGGCGGGGAAATCCCGCCCCGCTCAATCAATAAGTTTATAAGGTGGCCAGGTGGTTCGGTCCCATCACACCGTCTTATCTTTGGAATAGCAGATCCGCTCAAGGTTGCACTCCAGACACTGGGGACTGCGCGCCTGGCATACCTTTCGTCCATGCCAAATCAACTGGTGGGAAAACAGAATCCATTTTTCGCGCGGAATCACCTTGATCAAGTCCTGCTCGACTTTCTTGGGATCCACATTTTTCGTCAGGTCCAGCCGCCGCGATACACGCAGCACGTGTGTATCAACCACCACGCCTGAAGCAATCCCAAATGCTGTCCCGAGCACAACGTTCGCCGTCTTCCGCGCCACGCCTGGCAGCTTTAGCAGTTCTTCCATCGTTTTAGGCACTTCGCCGTGCAGTTCCTCAACGATCTGCTTGCTTGCGCCCATAATCGATTTTGTTTTGTTGCGGAAGAAGCCGGTCGGCCGGATGTCTTGTTCCAATTCTGCAGGATTTGCGTAGGCAAACGCTTTTGCGCTCGGATATTTCTTGTAAAGCGTCTCAGTCACCTGATTCACGCGCACGTCGGTGCATTGCGCCGAAAGAATTGTCGAGATCAGAAGCTGAAAGGGATTTTCATGCGTAAGAGCGCAAGTCACATCCGGATACGCTTGGTCGAGTTTCTTTAAAATCAGGCGAACGCGCTCAGGATTAGTGCCACGCATTCCGCTGCCGCGTCCCAAGACCTTGGCGGACGCAGCTTTCGCCGCACCTCGGTCCCCCGCGGTCTTTTTCTTCGCATTTTTTTTAGGCTTTTTCGGCATCCGGCGAAAAACTATATCATGGACGGCGAGGCTTCCACCCGCACTCCATTCCAGAAACCTACGTACTCTTTAATTTCTTTGGCTGCGGGATTTGGCGTGGGGTAAGATCAAGCGGCATCGGCATTGCCCTTACCATTCACTACCACATTCTTATAACTGGCGGTTCCTTTCCAGGAAACGGTGTGAGTATCGCTCGGCTTCAGATATTCCCACTTGATCGAATCCGGCGGGGAATATTGGTTTCCTTCCAGCGCTATCGTTTGCTTCGGCCAGGAGCGCTCCATTCCAAGAAGCTTTGGCCACCAATTCTCCGGAGACTTACACCGCGAAGAATAGGTTCTGTGCGAACGGCCACTCCTTATCGAACCATTGTCCGGCGCAACGATAGCCAGTTCGTTCGCCCATTTGCGGAACTTCCTGCGGGTTGTATTTGTGCGAGCTTTCCGTCCAGATCGTTTCGCCGTCGCGCAAGAGGAAGCTGAATCGAGCCTGGCGAAGCGTCACACGTTGCCATTTTGTTGAACGCAGATGCATCTCTACCCTGCGCTCGGCTTCGTCGTACCGCACGATATGCTGGATGTGCGACAGATCGAAGTTGCCATCCAGCTCACGATTGATGCGCGCGAGAAGATTCTTGTTAAACGCCGCGGTAACCCCTGCCGCATCGTCATATGCCGTCAGCAATTGCGGAATCGGTTTTTCCAGGTCGGTGGCCAGCAATAGCGCGTCCCCGGGAACCAGAATCTTGCGCACTTCGCGAAGAAATTGGTCGCCGGCCGGGCGGTCGAAATTTCCAATCGTGCTGCCGAGGAAGAGGACCAAAAGATGCTCGCCCCCGCGTCGTCGTGCCGCCACCTCCTGCAAACCGTCCAAATACGCGCGCTCGAATCCAACGATGCTAACGCGGTCCATCTCAGCGAGTTCCTGCTGGCAGCGGTGCAGCGCGCTGCCTGAAATATCGATAGGGTAGTAGTTCACGCGCTGGCGTCGCGAAAGCGCTTCCAACAAAAACCGCGTCTTCTGTCCGCTGCCGCTGCCCAATTCCGCCACCACGAAGGGCCCGTTGAGGCAATTGATGATGTCAGGCGCATAGCGTTTGAGCGAACGCATCCCCGCCCGGCTCAATCCGTATTCCGGCAACAAACAAATTACATCGAAAAGCGCGGAGCCCACTTCATCGTACAAATATTTTGAAGGCAGCTCTTTCTGCCCCGGCTGCCCGAGTCCAACAATTACATCTGATGAAAATTCAGCGATGGCCTGGGTTGCAACGGTTGAAGTTGAAGGTGCCATTCGCGGAGCGGTTGCCATTTCTATTCCTCCACACAACGGAACGTGGCGTATGCGTACGGATAATGCGGTTGAAACCAATTTCGGAAGGATCGACGCACCATACAAGCATCCGTGCGCGCCGAGCCGCCCTTCATAACAAAATGTTTGCCATCAAAAAAATCCGCGGAATAGCCGCGATAAAACGGAAAGGGTTCGAACCCGTTCAGCGGGCCGAACGGCGTGGATGTCCATTCCCAGCCATTCCCCAAAAGATCGAAAACGCCGAAAGCGCTAGCCCCCGCAGAATGCGCATCCACCGCAGTGGGGTCCCACCGCTGATGATGAAAGTTCCCGTGTTGGCTTTCCGGCGGCGCATTGCCCCACGGATACATCCGCTCGCCGCCTTCCGGCGTACCGTAGGCAGCGCGCTGCCACTGCGCTTCGGTCGGCAGCTTTTTTCCGGACCAGCGCGCAAAAGCCGAAGCCTCCGCGTGACTTACGTAAACAGGCCAGGATTCCGGCAGCGGCATCGTTCCAAACATCGCGCGATAGTTCCACTGCGTAAAAGGGTCAGGCCCAGAAGTACTCGATGAATTCGAATCACCCTTGCGCGACCAGAAAAATGGATGTTCGAGTCCCAGCTGAGTTTTCCAAGCCCAATCTCCCGGCGTCCAGTATTTTGAATCCTCGTATCCACCGGCCTGAACAAACCTCAAGTACTCGCCATTCGTCACCGGGAAAACATCGATCGAAAAACCCGGAACGGAAATTTCCTCTGTCTCAAACTCGTTATCCCACCCAAATGCTCCATCCCTGCCTCTGGCCTGCCCGAGCGTAGCGCTTCCCGCAGGAATCAGCGCCTGCCGTCGTTCCGGCGATGGACTTGTATCCGCCGAAGGCAGAGGTTGCGGCGTTTTTCTGTCAACCGGCAAATTGTGCAGCAAATAGGCGAGCGTCTCCGCATGCATCAACCGATGTTCAATTGCAACTTGCAGTAGCGTCCCATCCAGAAGCGCCGGTTCCTGTGAGCTCACGCCATTCCGATCGCGTAACCTACTATCCAAACGTTCGCGCACATCGCGTTTGTATCTTTCCACCACGCCAATGTTCGGCCAATCGCTCGGCACGTCGGTCGGCAATCCGCCATCCACCGGATCGATGCCAAACGCGAAAAGCTTGTCCAGCGCCGTATCTTGCGATTGCAATCCCAAGGCGCCGCTCAGCAGGTTCCGGTCAAACGCCTCCAGATGTCCCCAATAAAAAATCAGCCGATGTCTTTCAGGAATAGGCCGGTCGTAAAAAGAATTGGGCGGTAGAAGATTAAAAAGACCGTCCGTGCGTGCGCGTGCTTCGTCTAACCTTGCAAGCAGTGATGGTTGTAGAACAATTGCGGTGCGCGGAGTCGCCATAGTTTCACCCAGGAGGTAATGCGAGCCTCTCGTAGACCTAGGCTGCGGAAGCCAAGAGCCTAGAGGGTCGCACCCGCATTAGACGCTGGCAGATGCCAAAAAGTGGCAACTATCGGATCGCCAGGATCCCAAGCATACTTCTAAAGGCTTTCGCTCGGTGACTATAAATATTTTTCTCCTGGTTGGTAAGCTCTGCGTAGGTCCGACCGAGCGCCGCGAACAAGAAAATCGGATCATAGCCAAATCCATTTGCGCCGCGCGGCGCTTCCGTCAGCAAACCTTGCGCGAAATCAGAAGTCACCGCGAGCACACGCCCTTGTTTCACAATAGCCGTTACGCAAACAAACCTCGCGCGACGCTCGTCGCCCTTCTTGTCTTTCATTTCGCGCAGCAGCTTGTTGGTGCGATCCTGATCCGTTGCATTCGCCCCAGCGTAACGCGCCGATCGTACTCCCGGCGCGTCGCCCAGCGCAGGAACCACCAGCCCCGAATCGTCCGCCAAGACGTATTCGCCCGCGAATCGGCTGTAATACTGTGCTTTCCCCGCCGCATTTTCCGCAAAGGTCGGAGCCGTTTCTTCAAACTCTTCGATCTTAGCGAAATTTGGTAGGCCCGCAAGCTCAATTCCGGATTCGCCGGCAAGCTCGCGATACTCGCGCAGCTTGCCAGGATTAGAGGACGCCAAAAGCAGTTTCATATCGCGCGATACTCCGCTTCCGCCCTGCTACCGCGCGTGACTCAAAAAATTCATGTGCAGCAATTCGTGTTGCGCCTGCGTAAGCTTGCGAATTCCCCCGGCCGCCAACGCGAGCAGCAATTCCAGTTCGCGCTGAGTATAGGGCCGCCCCTCCGCGCTCGCTTGCACTTCCACAAACTCTCCGCTGCCGGTCATCACCACATTCATATCCACCTGGGCGCGCGAGTCCTCTTCATAGGCGAGATCAAGAAGCAACTCATCCTTCACGATCCCCACGCTGATCGCCGCCAGCGAATCGATCAACGGGACTTTTCGCAGCATTCCGCCCGCCACCATCCGCTCCAGTGACAGCGCCAGCGCCACAAACGCTCCCGTAACGGAGGCAGTGCGCGTGCCGCCGTCCGCTTGAATCACGTCGCAATCAATCCAAACCGTTCGCTCGCCCAGCGCTTTCAAATCCGTCACCGCGCGCAGCGTTCGTCCGATCATGCGTTGAATTTCCAGTGTGCGACCGGATTGGCGCCCGCGGCTCGATTCACGTGGCGTGCGATTCTCGGTCGAGCGCGGCAGCATCCCGTATTCACCGGTGACCCAGCCTTTGCCCGAACCTTTCAAAAATGAGGGCACTCCATCTTCCAATGTCGCCGTCACGATCACGCGCGTCTGTCCTGCTTCAATCAGCGCGCTGCCTTCCGCATGCGGGATAAAGTCCGGCGTAATTTTCACTGGCCGCAGTTGATCGGCCGCACGTCCATCTGCTCGCAAGATAAAACTCCTTCCTTGATTTAAAACTGGCTTGCTCGATCTGAGGCGTTAAGTGTGACGACTACGGTCGCAGGTGTCAACACATGCTAAAGCTAAGAGGTCGTGTTACTTTTTCGTCGCGCTCGGAGTGGGGTTCCCCGCTGGTGCGCTCGGGCTTTGCACGCTCGGAGGATTTAGATCGAAGAATCCCGTCAGGTCCACGTGTCCTGCCAAGGTTTCCACTTCCTGGCCATGTATCAATATTTTCAGCCGGCTGAGCCCCGGCACATTACTCTCCAGCGTGCTCTTGATGGAATCGACGGCCACTTGTTCGCTCAATATTCCCGATGGCATCTCGGAAGCTAGCGCTTCGGAAAAATCTGCAATAGCGGTTCCGTCCGGCAGGATGTAAAAGCCCAGCACGACCGCGTCGGCTGGAAGCGTGCGCTGGTCTGCGGTCGGCGCGTCGGTAATAAGTTCGTTCAACACTTGTTTGCCGCGTTTCACTGGATCGGCTGAAAGTGCCAAGGCTACTTGAACCGGCGCAATTCTATCTGGCCCGGTAGCCCAGAAAATCTTTGCCTGGGTTCTCGCATCTGTCGTGGCTGAAGTTGTCGTTGCCAGAAGGTCGCGCCGGGCCTGTTCCTCGCTTATTGGATTTTCCTTCAGCCCGCTAATTCGCCGATGCAGGCTGCGTAAGCTGATCAAACCAATCAGCACGGCCACGCTCAGGATCGCCAAAGTGATTTTCAGGTTGCGAGGCATTATCTTGTCCCTGGAATTCCCGATTGCCCGTTGGTGGGTCGCGTCGCGGTGATGCTGTGCACAACCGCAGTCGCCAACGGCTCGGCCATCGCCACCAGTTGATTCCGATCCGAGACTGCTACGTTAGAAAGTTCAATCGCCACCGCTCGGCCCGCCACCGAGCGCAATCCTCGGACTGCCACTCCGGACGCGGCCGCGGGCGATCCTGAAAACCGCAGCGTCAAATCCGCCTGCAAAATATCTGCTAAATGATGGCTGGCATCCGCAAACGGCCGTTGTGCTTCCTCCCACCCCAACAGACTTGTTGCTTTTGGCGGAGTGATGGGAAGCGTGTTTGCATTTGCGCTTATTGCGCTGGCGTTTGGCGGCGTTTCAGAAAATTTGTAGAAATAGGCTCGCGCGGTATTCGGCGTCCCCGTCGAAGAAATATGAAAGCTGATAAAAATCACGTCCCGGTAAGCATTAGCGATGGCCGCGCGATCATCGTACGACGGATTTGAATCATCATTCCGCGTCATCACCACGCGAAATCCCTCGCGTTCCAGCGCATAACGCGCAATCCGCGCCATGAGCAGAGCCATGTCTTTTTCTATCACTCCGTTTTGTCCGCGCGCCCCCGTATCGGTTCCGCCGTGCGCGGGATCGATTACGATCACCGGTCCGGTATGCGCGGGCGGCTGTGCGGCCGCTTGCGGAGGAACGCCGGGAGCGGGAGCAGCTTGCTGCGGCGGTACGGTTGTTACCGGCTGTCCTTGTTGCGGTAAAGACGGCGCGGGAGCCTGCAAACTCCTCATAGTTGACGGCGGTGTTGCGGTTAGAACAAAAGCGCTCATCAGAGAAATAATTGCCACTAATAGAAATGAATTTCGCACGCAAAAGAGAATAGCAGAAATGAAGAAATGTCCAGTCGCCAAGAAAGGAATCCGCTGACGATTAAGCATCCTCTCGAATCATGTCTGCGGCTTTCTCGGCAATCATGATTGTCGGAGCGTTGGTGTTCCCCGCAATAATGCGCGGCATGATCGACGCGTCCACGACCCGTAACTTCTCGATTCCGCGAACGCGCAGCCGCGCATCCGCTACTGCCATCGAATCATTTCCCATTTTGCAAGATCCCACCGGATGGTAAAGCGTCTCCGCTTCTCGGCGGACGAATTCAGCGATTTCATTATTGGTTTGCGCATTTGTTCCTGGATGCAACTCGTCCCCTCGGAAAGCTTCAAATGCTTTTGAATGCGCGAGCTGCCGCGAAAGCCGAACCCCGTGGACGATGACCTGCATATCCGCTTCCGTGGAAAGATAGTTCGCGCGGATTGCCGGCGGCTCCAGCGGATTCGTCGAACGCAGGGAAATTTCGCCTCGGCTTTCCGGCGTCACCAGCGTCGGCCCGAAGCCAAAACAATGTTCCTTTCGCGGCGAGAGACCGTGATTCACGTAGTAGGCGGGACCAAACAATAGTTGCAGGTCCGGTTCAACAAGATCGCTTCTGGTGCGCAAGAATATTCCCGCTTCCGCCACGTTCGATACCAGCGGCCCCCGCTTGAACAAAAAATATTTCAAAAGATTCGGCACGGACTCGGCGCTTGCGAGCGACACCGACTTGGTACAAAGATAGCCAACCGAAACCATCACATGATCTTGAAGATTTTTACCCACACCGGGTAGGTCGTGGGCCGGCTGTATCCCCGCTTTTTTGATTTCATCCGCCGGACCGATTCCTGAGAGCAACAACAGTTGCGGCGAGTTGATCGTTCCGCCCGAAAGAATCGTCTCGCCATCCGCATGCACTTGTTCCGAAATGCCATCGCGAATATAAGCCACCCCCACCGCGCGACCTTTTTCCATCAACACCTGTGTCGCGTGTGCGCCAGTCAATACAGAAAGGTTCCCGCGTTTACGTGCCGAATTGAGATAAGCGTCAGCCGCGCCGTGACGCTTGCCGTTCCGCTGCGTCACTTGGTACAGACCGACGCCGTCCTGATTCTCCGCGTTGAAGTCCGGATTGTTCGGAATTCCAAGTTCACCGGCAGCAGATAAGAACGCTCGGGTCAAACGGTTTACATATCGCAAATCCATCACGTTTAACGGACCACCGGTGCCGTGATAGGCAGACGCGCCGCGCATTTGATTCTCGGACTTTTTAAAGTACGGCAGGACGCATGAAAACCCCCAACCCGAATTGCCCAGGCTTTTCCAGTAATCGTAATCGAGTGCATTCCCGCGCATGTAGATCATGGCGTTGATCGCGCTCGACCCGCCCAGCATCTTCCCGCGCGGCCAATACAGCCGCCGCCCATTTAAATGTGGTTCAGGCTCGGTGGAATAATTCCAGTCCACGGCAGTTTTGTATAATTTTGAAAAAGCGGCTGGTATCCGCGATTCTCTAGGTGTCGTCGGTGCGCCTGCCTCAAGTAGCAGGACCCGAATCTGCGGATCTTCTGTCAGACGAGCTGCCAGAACACAACCGGCCGACCCCGCACCAACGATGATGTAATCGAAGCTTTTTGTGTGGTTCGCCACGTCTGCGGCGAGGTTAAACGATTCGGAGAAGTTTCGCAGCAGCAACTTACAAGAAGGTCAGGTTTCCTGAGTTCAGCGGCGAGATAAACGCTAAGCAGCCTTGCGCTGCTTGATGGCAGTGGCAACCCAGCCGTCTTTCTTCACAGCAGCACTTCCCCAGTAGGTCAAAAATCCGCCGATAATCAGCAGAAATCCAAAGGCCAGCCCGTTCATGCCGAAGATATGCTCGGATTCTCCGTGAACCATCGCAAAGCCCAACAGCAACACCGGGCACACGCCCAATAATATGGCGCCCGGCAGACCGCCCGGAACTCTAAACGGCCGGCGCAGATTGGGCTCCTTAATGCGAAGCGCCACCAGCGCCACGAACTCAAGCGTCAGGCTCATTCCGTACAACAAGATGTCTAGCGTCACCAGCCGCTCGAATCCCAACCCCAGACACATGGCCCAGCCAGCCGCGCAGACCACGATGGCCACCCAGGGCGCACGCGTCTTCGGATGCAGCCTTTGAAACACCGCCGGCAGCATCCCGTCCTGCGACATAGCCAGAGGCAGCCGCGAGTAGCTCATCACCAGCGCATTGAACATTCCAAATGCGCTCATCATTCCGCCCAGCACCAGTGCCACGCGGAACCCGCGCGCCACCAACGGGCCGCCCACTAAGCCGCCCATCATTCCTGCAAGGTCGGCCCACGATCCCGTCTCAAACGCGGATGAGGGCACACCCGTCAACCACATGGCCGCGAACGGCAACACATAGCTCAGCGAAACCACTGCGACCGCCAGCAGCATCGCTCGCGGATAAGTTCTCTGCGGTCGCTTCACCTCCGTCGCAATCGTGGACGCGTTGTCCCAGCCCATGTAGTTCCACATGCAGATCAGCAGCCCGCCAACCAGTCCTACCGTGGAAGTCGTCGGCGCCGTCGACACACCCGAGAGCGCCCCTATTTTCGTCGGCGCGATCAGAATAATCAGCGCAAAGGGAGCGGAAAGAAGGAAGAACAGCCAGAGCGAAGTCGTCGCCACTACACGAATTCCCGCAATGTTCATCAGCGCACAAACCGTCACCACCCCTAGACCCACCATCACGCCACGATGTCCCACGCCGAACCAGGGAATCAGTCTGGAAAGATACGCCACGAATAACGTGGGATAGATCGCCATGTCAAAAATGCTGGCGACCAGCGAGAGCCAGGCTTCTTGAAATCCCCAGAAATTTCCCAGGCCGCGCCGCACCCAGGCGTAAAAACCGCCCTCGGCAGGAAGCGCTGCTGAAAGCTCGCCAATCATATAGGTGGTCGGAAGGCTCCAAATGAGCGGTGTCAGCAATAGCAACAGAATTCCCAGGCCGTAGCCTGCGCCGTGAATGATGTCTTCTGTGCCGTACGTTCCGCCCGACACCATGAAGAAGGTCGCCGCCACTAGCGGCCAGAGTGTTAGCTTGGCAGTGCGTCTTGTTTGGGGAATCGCCCGGGTGGGAAATTGGGCTGGGAGGGATACAGTGCTCAATTTTTTGTCGCGTCCTCCATATCAGCGACCCTCGCTCTCTCACTGGCGCGTTTGGAGCGAGTTCGCATTTTGCAGAATACGGATATTCGTCTGCGATGCAAGACTTTTCTGCACTGCCAGTCAAATTATTTTCGAAAGCGATTTCGATTCGTGATCCCAGCGAACAATTCTGCGAGAAGTCGCGAAGAATCCTCGGGAGCCCGGTAGATGACTTTTCAAAAAACTGTAATCGATTCCGCAGATGGCTCGCTCCTCTGGATGATCGGCAACCTGCTGGTGAGCCTCCGCACACGGAGTCGCAGCGCGAAATGCGGGCGCCGGTCGCTCCGTCGTCGAGTGATGAGGGCGAAACTGCCAAAGTAGGACGGACTCCCTTCAGTGGATGGTTTTGATCGGACCAAGGCTTGTTTCGAATTGCATTCGCAATCGGTTCAAGAGAGCGTCCGCAAATCTTGCCGATCCTTTAGAGATGAAGATGTCCACGCGTGAGTCCGGTTCAGTCCGAATATTCTGAGCGCAATTTGAATCGGGAATGCCGACCTCCGCGCCGGACACCCAAACTGAAACAGAGGAAGAATTTGCGCTCCGTAAGGCCATGAATGTGAAAATCTCTTCCCATTCGCGATCCCCAGAAATATGCTAATTACAGGCGTATCAGTAACTTGGGACTGGATAGTTTTGGAGTGCCGATTGCCATATCTGGGTAACGCCTGCGGTCGCGAAATCCGCGCTGCTAAGAGGGGGCGGAACTAAGGGGTTCTATTTATGAAGAGAATCACAAGGTTTCTCACGTTAGCGGCTCTCCTCTTACTATCAGTCGCTACGGTCAAGGCTGATTCTGGCCAAACTGTGTGCTATACGCTCAGCGGACCCACGGACGCGACTTTCACCGTATCCATGGCTTCCGGTACTTCGCTTACGCCGGAGTTTTCCGGGCAGGATTACTTTTTTATGGTGCAGCCGACCAGCCTGGTCGTAGACGGCACCTCCATGACTGACACCGTCGTCTTCTTTAACACGTCCGATCTGGGTGGGTTGAACAGCGTGTTCGATGCCCTACCGGACTCTGGTCGGCCCGCAGCTTTATTCGGGTAACGAGTCCGATCCTACTCTTACTCACCGGTGTCTTTTATCTTTACGACCTCGAGACCGGAGTCTCGTACACCCTGACTGCGAACTGCCGTTACGGCGCCGGAACCAACTACAGTGTTGATGTTGGTGGCAGGCCTATTTGTGGTAGGTATGGGATGGATGCGGCGTTCGGCGAATCTGGCTGGCGTTAACTAGCACCAAGTTTTGTAGTCAATCGGGGCAAGCTTTGCGGCGAATTTTCTGACGCAAAGCTTGCCTCGTCCAATTAGTGAGCTGCTTTATTCCGCAATTCTTCGAAAGACTTCCGGCGACAAACTATGACTTTTTCTGCAGTTCGGTCAGGGCCGCCAGCACTTCTTCGCTGTGCTTTCCGGGATCCACATCGAGATATTCCTTCACAATCACTCCATCGGGATTGATCACAAAAGTGTGACGCGCAGACAGCTTCTTCACTCCGAGGTTCATGATCGAGCCGTACTGTTCAGAGACTTTGTGGTCCGTGTCGGAAAGGAGCTTGAAGTTCAAGCCTTCCTTGCTGCAGAACTTCTGATGCGAATCCGTGGTATCGACGCTGACGCCCAGAATCACCGCGTCCTTCTGCTGATACTGAGCCAGGTCACGCTGAAAGTTATGCGCTTCCGTGGTGCAGCCGCTCGTAAAATCCTTCGGGTAAAAGTAGAGGACGACCCACTTGCCGCGATATTCGTGCAGGCTGACCGGGGTACCTTCCTGAGAGTTCAGCGTGAAGTCGGGCGCGGCCGCTCCCGCGGCGGGGGCCTTGTCGCTTGCCGCCCGCAGCCCGACGTAATCTAGGCCCAGCATACCTGCCAGAATCGCCAGCACCACAAGCATGCGTCGTGATCGCCAGCTTGGAACAGTTGATCATCTTCATCTCCATTCATGCGGCCTGTGCAACTTGATTCAGCCGCATGAACATTATGATACTCTGGCGGCCGCAGGGATCGATAATTTTTGTAAAATTATTGACGACCACCGATTTGCTGCTGCACGCTTTGGCGGAATTGGTGGGGGTGGGCGATCATTACGAATGATTCCGGAGTGCCGCCGGTGCCGTGGATGACGACGGAGCCGTAGCCGAAAATTCTGCCGAGAAAAGTCTCCGTGACGCCGATGCTCTCGACTTTGTTGAGCATGAGGTCGAGTGTTCTGCGGCTGGCCATCCCGGTTTTGATCAGAACGCGGCGATTGGTGACGGCCATTTCGGTGGCGTTTCGTTTTGCCGCGCCCCAGGCGAAGACGATCAGCGCGATTACCACCAGCACTGCGCCAAACATTGTCATTCCGCCGGGTCCGAGGGAGGACTCGAGGGACGGTAAGTCGCCGTGTCCGTTTTTTGCGGCAACCGCGTCGATCAGAAGCGCGACGCCCGGAATTCCCAGAAGCAGGCTCAGGAGTAGAGGTCCCAGCAAGACGATCCAGTGGTGGCGCGTTTCAAAGAGCAGCGTCTCGCCGGGGACCAGGTTTTTAGTAATATAACTCATCGGATCCTTGCGCGATTTTCGTGAATTTTGTTGAAAGTCTAATCGCTGTTCTGGCCCCGGTTAGAAAGGGTTTAGTTGTTTGTTTCCAATAACATCTGTTTTTGACCCAGAGCCGGTTAGAAGTGGCCGACCACTTTGCCAAAAAACCCTCATTTTTCTGCGTCGGACGGCCCGCATTTCGAGAGCTAATACTAGCGAAATCTCGGCCTAACAAGAGGAGCGGAGTTTGACGTTTTGGTGCCGCGAAATTGCGTTTACAGGAACGTTCAGCCAGCGGGGAAGAGTTGGATGGGAGTGGGCTTGCTGCGTCTTGTTGAAGGGCCCGGTGCCGCTCTATTTGAATCACGCGGAACGGTAGCATTTTGTTTTACGAAAAACAAGGAGTCGTGTGGACAGGAGTCGTGTGGACGGGAGGCGTGCATATTTGATGTTACGAAATCTGCGAGTCCGCGGAAGCTCGAAAAGTTTGCGGGCACTGGCGGAGAGCAGACGGCCGACTTGCAGCGAGTGGCCGACACGATTACGGTAACGTCTCACACCGGAGGAGAATCGATCGTTTCTTCCGATGGAGCTGGACGTTCGGTAACAATTCTGAATACCACGGACTAATCCGCAACCGATCCAGACTTTTTCGGGCGTGACAAGTGTGGTCAGCGATGTTGCTCGCGGACAGATTTATTTGTCGAATGGCGAAGGACTGTGGATCGTGCAAGCTAAGCAGCAGTCGCAGCAAGCCGATCCGAGTGTGTGCGAAAACTAGAATTATCTTCCGTTACTCTGCAGATCGCTGGGGCAGGGCGGTGCATCAGCGCTCGCCGTCTGCCCCGGGCCCCGTTTCACAGCCACCGCGTTAAAAATCAAAGCCTACTTTTGGTAAAGACGCGCGGGATTCTGTTTTTGCGTATGCACTTCGTCTAAGGCAACATGGTGGCGAGAGGTGATGCGCGGATGGCGCGGAAGGCGAAGGGTGCGGAAGCCGGAGTTGATGCGCGACCGAAGCGGCGATTTGGGTTGAAGAAGTGGCAGTACATCGCGATCAACACCTTCCTGATATTTCACATTTTGGCGATTAGCTGCTGGTGCATGCCGCTGAGCAGTCCGTTTATGGGGGTGTGCAGAGACGCGCTGCGTCCGTATTTTGTTTGGTCCGGGCTGTTTCAATCGTGGGACATGTTTTCTCCGGTTCCGAAAGCGACAAATAGTTATATCGAGGCGCTGGTTTTGTACCAGGACGGGTCCACCAAGATTTGGAGTTTTCCGCGCATGGAGCAGTTGAGGCTGACGGAAAAATATTCGAAAGAGCGCTATCGCAAGTTTGTGGAAACGATTTTGGATAACAAAAATGCCGCGCTATGGCCAGATGTGGCGCGTTATGTGACGCGACTGCCGGAGATTCGAGCGGCAGGGCAGCCGCAAAAAGTGATGCTGGTAGTGAAATGGTCGGACATCGTGCGTCAAGACGATGGGACATTTACACGCGCTCCCTGGGACGAGCACGTTTTTTACAGCTACGACGTGAAGCCTGAGGATTTGCAGTGACGGGGAAGTCCTTCGTCGAGGCGTGGAACGAATTCTTTTTTGCGGAACAGTCGCCGATTCCGATTGCGTTATTTCGCATACTGTATGGCATGGCGGTGCTCGCGACGTTGTGGTTGACGCGCGAGGACTGGATCTCCTGGTACGGGCCGCATGCCTGGGTGAGCTTGTCAACGATGCAAGCGTTCGAGCCGGGGCCGCGGCTGAATTTGTTCACCCTGATACCTGCGAGCATTTTCTGGGTGCAGGTGCTGTTTTGGGTCTTGGTGACGTCGGCGACGTGTTTGACGATCGGATTTCTCACGCGGCTGAATAGTGTCGTGGTTTATGTCTGCCTCGCGTCGATCCAGCAGAGGAATTTATTTATTCTTCATGGCGGCGACACGTTTTTGCGCGTGGCTGGATTTTTTTTGATTTTTTCGGCGGCCGGAGCGGCGCTCTCTGTGGACCGGCTGATTCGGATTTGGCGCGGGAAAGAAGGCGTCGACATTCGGCTGCGAAGGCCTTGGGCGCAACGCATGATCCAGCTTGAGCTTTCACTGGTGTATTTCGTGGGATTTTGCTGGAAGGTGGCCGGCGCGATGTGGGTGCAGGGGACGGCGCTCTCGTACATATATAGATTGGATGAGCTGCAACGTTTTCCGCTGCCGTCATGGTTTCTAAATGCGACCTTCATGAAGCTGGCCACGTGGTTCACGCTGGTTTTGGAATTCGCCTTGGGAGTGCTGATATGGATCAGGGAGCTTCGTTACTATTTGCTGGCGATTGGATTGGTGTTTCATCTTTCGATCGAATATTCCATGAACATTCCGATGTTTCAGTGGGACGTTTTAACTGCGTACGTTTTGTTCATTGATGCGGCGGATCTGGAGCGGTTTTGGAATTGGATCAGCGGCCGTGTCGGGGCGTTTCTGGGTGAGCGTGTGACGGTGATTTACGATGGCCGGTCGGAGCGGTTGCGCAGAGTTGCAAACTTGCTGGGCGCTTTGGATATTTTCGGGCGATTGCGGATTACGGATGCGCGAGACCTAGGGACGCCGAGCGGCGTGGATGCAAAAGCTAGGCGGAACGAAATTGTGGTTATGACGCAATCGGGGGTGACGCGGCAAGGAGTCGATGGGATGCGAAGAGTGGCGGCGGCGGTGCCGCTGATGTGGCCGGTTTTTGTTGCGTTGTCGATCAGAAGGCTGTGGGCGTCTTAAGCAGAAAGAAGCGACCTTATTCAGCAAGCAATTATTCTCATTCGGTGAGTTAAATAGTTGGCTTCTCGAATGAATGCTTTCCCGCCGCAAATCAGTTACTTCCGTTTGGCTTGGGGGCGAGTTCGCATCCCTGGCCTTTGGTGATTCCGGTCAGCACGTTGTTCGCTGCGGTGAGCGAACGGCTGTAGCAACCGTGCATGGTGTCGAGCGAGTAGTAATCCTGGGAGCTGGCCTGATCCTGGTTACCGGTGATTTCGAACGACGAGTTGATGAGGAGGTCGTCAGTGGAAACGACGGTGTTAGCCACGCTGCCGAAGTAAATCGGAATGCCATTGGCTGTCTCGGTGTCGGTGACTTCATACTTTTGCGTGATTTTGGAGATCTGCGCAAAATTACCGTCGGAATACTCGACAAATTTAATGTCGGCGATGATGGGGAAAGACCATTGCCTGCTCTGGACGAAAGTCAGAGCCGGAGTACGAGTGGTGGTTGTGGAGTCAACGGTGCTGGTCTGATTCACGTTTTCCACGTCGAGCGATGAGGTGATGTCGTATACCTGGGTGTCGGAGAAGCGCAGGGTTTGAGACACTTTGGTGTCCACTTTTCCGTGCGATGTATTGACGTAACCCTCCACCGTGAAATTGCGTTTGGAGGCGACCGTTAGCGAGCCGCTGACGTCGCCACTAGGACTCACCGATAACTTATTTGTGAGCGTCGGGCGGGGCTCTGCGGAGATGGTATTTTCGGTGACTTCGCCGGTTATCTGGCTGGAATCGTGGTCTTGATAGAGAAGGAGCGTTGCGTACACGTTGAAATAATACTCGGTGTTGAATTCGGTTAACGAAATGGTGTGCGACGCGCCATCGCTGAGCAGGCTGGCGAACGGCGTCAAGTCCACTCGATAAGGGATGAAATTAAGTGTCTGGACTCCGGGGATTGGTGCCCAGAGATAGGGATCGATTCCTCCTGTGTATATCCACGGGGAAACAGGCGCGACGCCGGCGGGCGTGCCGTCGATGGTGATTTCGGTTTCGCGGAAGGCAGTATTACCGCAGAAATCTTCCAGCTCCGTTTCGAGAGCGGTGGGCGGACACAAAAACCATTGTTCGTCTGTCTGCTGGCTCTGCGCGATCACCTCGAGATAAGCGCGTTCGACGTTGGTGGGTAGCGTAAGTGTTTCGGAGAGAGATTGGGCAGGTGAACTGAGTTCCACGGCGCCACCGGCAGCATCGGGGATCGGCAAAACGTCGTCGGGTGTTCGCGGGGCTGGGTTAAGAGCGTCCGGTGGATAGAATTCGATCTGCGCCGTACCGTAAATGATTCCGGTATAAGTGGAATTCACGATGTTGTAAATGTCGGCTTCGCCGGATTGCGGCTGGGTTAGAAGCGCGCTGTAATCCGTGATGTTGCGCTCTACGTGCCATGATGGACCGAGCGTGGGATTGGGCTCGGGCGTGGTGCCGTAGTAAATGTTTACATGGCCGACGTAAATTGAGGCAGTGCGGTCATATTGGATTCCTTCGGTCACGTGGAAATCACCCACGAAAATCACTTTAGCCCAGGGACCAGTGCAGCCGTCGGGCGGGGTGTATGTAAAGGTCTGGGCGCTGTAGTCTGCGAATTCCTGCTCCTTGAACAGCGTAACTACGCAGGGTTTGGTATTCGGATGCGGCACGGGTGGATCTGCGGTGACGGAGTTGCCTGATCCGATAGTCTGCGCTTGCGCGAATGGCGAAACGGCAAGGAACATCAGCAGCAGACACGCCAACGTGAGACGCGGATCGTTGGTAATTCGAACCATGGCAAACCTCCGGACGGTCACACCCGTTAATTCCAGGACCTTAGCGTCGTAAAAGGATAAGCCAGTTCATTTTGTTGTCAAGGCTGTGTTTTGTGGGTTGTGTTTTATGGGTGTGTTTTATGGGTTGGTTCGAATAGCTTGATCGTAGGCGGTCTTTGCTATATGGGCTATTACTGCGTCGCGGGTGTCGTCATCGGCGGGGGAATCGGTGACAAAAACTGCGATCGCGAGACGGCGGCCGTCGGGCAATGTGATAAGTCCGACATCGTTCGTGGCGAAGGTTACGCCGCCCCTTGTGCCTGAGGTACCGGTCTTATGCATAACTACCTTTGCCGGCGGGCAGGTCGCCTTTGATACGGTACAATCCGCTCGAGGAATTTTTCATCCAGTCTAAGAGGGCCTGAGTGTGCTCGGGCGTGAGCGGGGAATTGTCGCTGATGCGCCGGAGCAATTCGACTGCGGCTGCGGGTTCGAGCCAGTTGCGGTATTGCGCTTTAAGGTCGCGAGCGAGGCCGTCCTCACCGTCCTCCAAGTGATAGCCTGCTACGCCGATTGAATTGATGTCGCTGGTGACGGCTGATGGGCCGCCGCCCAATCGGAGCACAATGTCGGCTGCGACGTTGTCGGATTCTGAGATGGCCAGGCGTAGAAGTTCGCGCAGAGGGACCTCGATGTTGGCTTGGGGATATTTGTCCTGAAGCGGACTGTGGGTATGAGGAAGGATGCGATCGCTGGGGAGAAATCGGACAGACTGGTCGAGCGAGAGCGTGCCTTGTTCCACCACATGAAGCGCTGTGATTGCCAGCGGAAATTTGAAGACGGACTGCATGGGCGGGTGCGCGTGTGGGTCAAGATCGCAATTCAGGGAGGAGTTGGGCAGCGAGCAGGCTACCGCGACTTTGCCGTGGGCGTCAGCAGCGACGGCGCGGACCTGCTGTTGGAGAGTGGTTTGAGCGAAGAGTGAACTGGTGAAGAGAAGAAAGGTCAGAGCTATGCTATGCATATTTGGCGTTACCTGGATTTTTGACTCGAAGTATTTCGAGCAGAGATGATGGCTTAGACCAAGCGGGATGGGAAGCGATAGATGTTTCCACGGTAATTTTTCAAATCTATGTCATCGGCGGAAAACAGCACCCGGCGTTTTCAGAACCGAATTAAAGCCAGGCCCGAAGCGGGATCGATTTGCTTTTGCAAGTCCAAGAGGTTTTCGGTAAAGATAAGTTCGCAGGTTGGACGAACATGAGCTTTCAGGAGATGGCCTCCGTGCGCTGTCCCATCGCGGCGTGCTATCGATAAGTGTGCATGTACCTGCGGCTCGCCTTCTTTATCGCGATATCGCCGATCAGTGAAAGCAGTTCCACCCGCTCATTGAATTCAGCGGCCACTTCATATTTTTTGCTTTCCCAGCTGAACCAGCCGAGCTTGACGTGCGCAAGGGCACCGATCGCTTTGAAGTTGCTTCCCGCGAGTTTTTGCTCGGATGCGAATCGTTTTAATACCTCGCCGATTTCATCGCCGGTGTCCATAACCAGAGCGAATGTCTTGGGTTCACCATCAATTTGTTTGAAACGCATTTTTATCTCCCTCTTTTGAATTGCGAATTCCGATAGCGCGCTTTCAGCGCTCCGACTGCTCTTTTTCTTCCTCCATGGAGAGTGGAAAGAACTGGTCGGTAGCCAAACTGATGAGCAGCAGACCAACTGCAATGAACAACGCTCGCATGCCCAGAGAAGAAAATGACCAAGTCCCAATTGCGGCGCCTCCCACGTAGAAAAGCCAAATAGCGGAAAGGAAAAGAGCCTGCTGGAGATCGCGCCTTTGATCGCGGTGAGCTTCAGAGCTCCGGGCTTTTGAGTGCAGCAGGTCGTAGCCGCGAAACATGAGGTGCGAAATCAGTTGGGCAAGCTTGTTGATCATTCCCGTCACAAAGGTGGTGTGAACCGTGAGCGGGCCGATTCCGGTTAAAGTGGCCGTTTGAACGCCCATGGCGGCCGCTAGCAGAGCCAAGCCCCAGAAAGGGCTGATCATGGAACCGGTATGAACTTGCGCTAAAGCAGACAGCAACGTTGCTTCAATCACAAGGGTTACGGACGCTATCCTGCGGATGTGTTTTCGGGAACCCATTTCAATCAGGGTGCGGCCCAAAATGGATCCGCAGAAAAATGAGCCCACAATAATCAATGCCGGGTAAACGTTCACCCAGTTGCGATTCACCAGACCGTGGCCAAGCTGCACAGTAGCGCCGGTCAGGTGTGCCGTAAAAAAGTGGAAGACTCCGACGTAGCCAACAATGTCAACCAGCCCGGCTGAGAAGGTGAGTAAAAGCGCGACAACGACCTTAGGAAGATTTTCTTGGAAAAAGTTTTCTGCAGACATTTTCGGAAGTCCTTAATGACAGCGGATAATTGGGGCACTTAAATCGCATTGCGCTGACCTACAACAGGAAAGTATCAGGAAACGCGGTTTACGGGTACTTTTCGGGGGTTCCTAGACTTGTTCCCGCTGCTCATATGGGTTCCCAGCGAGGTTTCCCCGCGCTTAGTCCGACATTCGGCTACGAATATAGATATCACTCCGACAATGAGTTCCGTTTTTTGATACACGTAGAAATATCCTCCAGCGTATAGACGACATATCCGAATTTACGTACCTCACTGTTAGTAAACATCTTATTTTGCGCAAATGTTGGCGACCAAAATGCCATACGAGTCCGCGGGGTAAGCCAGCTTCTCGGGAAAGGCGCCCCATAAATTGAAAGAAAACTGGAGATGAATATGCGATTGAACAAATACCTTAGGCTAGGCGCGTTGTTGGCCGCCTTGCTGCTTCTGCTACCGGCCATACTTTCGGCGCAGAGCATAGTTACCGGCGCTATCAATGGCACGGTAACGGATCCGTCTGGCGCGGTAATCGTGGGCGCTACGGTGACGTTGACGAGCGTCGATACAGGAGCTTCACTGACCACTCAAACCAACTCGAGCGGCGGCTACTCCTTCGGGCTCGTAAAGCCGGGCCGATATACGCTCGTAGTATCGCAAACGGGATTTAAGCAATCCACCCTGGCGGTAGAAGTGGCACTCGGTGAAACCGCCGTGGCCAATGTGAAACTGGAACTCGGCAGCGGTTCGGTCACGGTCGAGGTCACCGGCCAAGGGCAGTTGCTTCAAACCGAGAACGCAAATATTTCGACCAGCATCGAGACCGCTGAGATCGAAAACCTTCCCAATCCTGGCGGAGACCTGAGCAACATCGCGCAGACGGCTCCGGGCGTTACGATGAATACAGGCGGCGGCGGATATGGAAACTTCAGCGCGTTCGGCTTGCCGGGAACGGCGAACCTTTTCACCATTAACGGAAACGACTACAACGATCCTTTCCTGAACCTGAACAACTCGGGCGCCAGCAACTTGCTGTTGGGTTCAAACGAGATTCAGGAAGTATCGGTGATCAGCAACGCCTACACCGGCCAGTACGGACGCCAGGCAGGCGCGCAGATCGACTACGCCACGAAGTCGGGCGGCAACGCTTATCATGGCGACGCGGTGTATTACTACAACGCGGGCGGCATGAACGGCACCGATTTCTTTGCGGGCTACAGCCCTGAGACGAATAACCAGTGGGCCGCAGGATTCGGCGGACCCATCATCAAGGACAAAGTATTCTTTTACGCCAACACGGAAGGGCTAAGGTACTCACTGGGCGCTGGTGGGGAAGTTGAGTATCCCACCACCGCCTTTGAGAATTACGTGCTGGGAAAAGTCGCAACTCTGACCACGGGTCCGGGGGGCGTTGCGCCAACGCCTTTCTACCAGAATATTTTTAACTTGTATAACAACGCGACGGGTTACGCTGCCGCCAATGCCCACCCCATAGCTTCAAGTTGCGGTAGTCTGAACGGGAACAACGCTGCTGCGATCCCGAACGACGCCTGCGCCGGCCAGACGTTCCAAACCAGCCCCAACGGAAACCAGGAATGGCTACTTTCTGGTCGCGTGGATTGGGATATCAACGAAAACAATAAGATATTCGGACGCACAAAGTTCGATCGCGGTACGCAGCCCACCTTTACCGACCCGGTCAGCCCTGCGTTTAACATTCACAGCATTCAACCGCAAGACGAAGGGCAGTTGAACTACACGCACGTATTCAGTCCCAACGTTGTCAATAACATCGTTGGATCCGTTTTGTGGTATTCGGCGCTATTCGAGAGCGCAAACCCGACCGCCGCCAACGCGGCTTTCCCTGGGTTGTTCGCCTTCAGCGACCTGGGTATAGCTTGCTTGGGCCAGGGATGCGCCGACACAGCAGGAGGTCTACCTTCACCGTTCCCGCAGGGCCGCAATGTGACCCAGTGGGGAATCGTCGATGACCTATCGATCACCCGCGGAAATCACAGCTTTAAGATGGGCGTGAACTTCCGCCGCGACGACGTTAGCGACTACAAAGCGAGCGAAGGCGCAATTCCAAACGTGGTGTTAAACGCAGTAGACTTTTCCAATGATGTCCTGAATCCAGGAGGGATTGGTTCGGCCGGGGATTCCGTGTTCCAGTCCTTCGCAATCAACGACCGCCAGCCCATCGCGATTTACAGCGTCGGGATGTATTTCCAGGATGAGTATCGCGTTAACCCAAGGTTGAAATTGACACTCGCGCTTCGAGCAGACCGAAATTCGAGCGGCGTTTGCCAATCAGACTGCGGGTCGGCTCCGTTTGTTCCGTTTACGCAAATGAGCCATGACGCAGCATTGCCGTTCGATGCGATCACCAATCCGGGCTCGCACAGTATCCTGCCGGGCATCGAAGCGGTGGTGTTTCAGCCGCGTTTTGGAGTTGCCTGGACGCCCTTCGGAGATAAAACGGTTATCCGCGCCGGTGTAGGTCAGTTCTCCGATCTATATCCCGGCACTATCTTGGACAGCTACACAACGAACTTCCCACAAGTTACTTCGTTCAACTATATCGCACCCAGCAATTTCGCCTTCACGGATCCCGGCTCGGCTGTGAATGCGGTATCAGCTTGCAACGCAACGTTCCAGTCCGTTTACCATAGCGGCGGAAACTTGGCGAATTATCTAGCGCCAAATTCGAACTGCGCAGTTCCGAACTTGAACAGCGTGGGCAAGTTGCTGAATCCGAAGTACACCGAATGGAATTTGGAAATTCAGCGCACTATCGGCACCAGGACGGTGGTATCCGCAAATTATGTTGGCAACCGTGGATACGACGGACTGCTCATCAACAACACCGAGAATGCCTTCAATCCGAGCGGCTTCGGCGGTCTTGCAGCCGCTCCATTGGACAACCGCGTGGCAAACATCGCCGAACTAACCAACAACAACACATCAAATTACAACGGTGTAACGCTATCGGTACAGGAGAACATGTGGCACGGGTTTATGGGTCGGTTCAATTACACCTATAGCCACGCGCTTGACGATGTCTCGAATGGTGGCGTGCTGCCGTACCAAATCACGGCCTCTCAAACCAGCATCCTCACTCAGATTAACCCGAGCTGCCTAAGGTGCCAGAACTATTCAAACTCGGATTACGACCTGCGTCACAACATCACCGCCAATTACCTGTATCAAATGCCGTTCCACAGTGAAAATCGACTGGTGGACGCGGCGCTTGGCGGTTGGATTATGTCTGGCACGGTATATTTCCATACCGGGTTTCCTTTCAGCCTGGTAGATGCTGGTGACTTCAACGCCGAACTTGCAGGTAACAACGGGTCTGGGGCGGCATTGCTGGCACAACCGATCACAGCGGTAGTCAACTCTTGCACTCAACCGAATGTGGGGTGCTACACGCTGGCGCAGTTCGCCGGGCAGCAAAACCCAGCCCTATCCGGTCCGTGCAACCCTTGCAGCAATCCAGCGCCGACCGGGTTTGGCGACATCCGCCGGAATGCTTTCCGTGGGCCGGATTATTTCAACACGGACTTCAGCCTGCGGAAGAACTTCCGCGTAACAGAGCGGATGGCACTTCAACTCGGAGCCAATGCGTACAACGTGCTGAATCATCCTAACTTCCAGAACCCGATCAATTCGACGGGCAATGGTCCGGGAGTGTTCGGCACGATTCTGCAAACCACCAGTCCACCGACCACGCCGTACGGCGCGTTCGCGGGTTCCTTGGCCAGCGCTCGGATTCTGCAGGTGATGGCTAAGTTCACCTTCTAACCCAGGTGCAGTATTGCAGCAAAGGAAAAAGGCGGCCCGCCCAGGGCCGCCTTTTTCCTTATTTAATTCAGCTCAATCTCGCGAGGGCGGAAAAAATTGTTGGTTGTGAAAGGGGAGTCCGAGGGCTTTAGGTCGTTTCGATCCAAGATCTATTAGGCTGCTTTTCGGCGCGGGATGTTCTGGGTTTTACGGTTGGGCCAGATTGAGAGTTCAGCTTCTGCGTCGAAGACCGCGGCCGCCGGTATGTGGTGCGAGTTTCTCTTAGCGGATTCGTCTCCAGCCACTTTTCGTAATTCTGTTTCATTTGATCGATGTGGTGTGGGATGTGGAGTCCCTCGATTTCGATCCACTGGCTCAGGGTTAGAAGACCTTTGGTGGGATGCTGTACGGCGCGTTCCCAGACGGGCTCGGGCAGCGTTAAAAGCAATTGATAGGTTATGCGGCGCAGTTGACGTACAAGCTCAAGCGCCTCGCGCGTGCTTTGGTGAAAATATCCCAGAGTTTCAGCCCAGCGCGCTCCATCAAAATTCAACATGGGACTTCCGGGCTCTGCGATGAAACGCCGGCAGACCATGTAGCCGATGGCTTCGCTGTCGGCGAGATGCAGAATGATTTCGTGGACGCTCCAGCGCTCCGGCGAAGGCTTATAGAGCCACATTTGTTTGGGAAGCTCTCGCAGCACGGTGGAGAGCAGCGCTGGCGCGTGGCCGAAGGATTCCAGTTTTTGTAACCGTATTCCACCGCCCATACGCACCTCCCACAAACAATTTGTTAGACGCGAAAGATCGCGCTTATGCTACTTACCGCCGTTGAATTTCATTTGAAATTGACAGAAAAGTGGAGTGGGCTTATGGTCTGTCCGAAAGATTGAGCCGGCATCTGCGCCGGATTTACTCGGTATGGAGGAGAAGAATGAAAAAACGATTGGCGATGTGGTTTTTCGTGCTGGCGGTGGCGGCTTCTGCTCCCGGGCTAAGGGCGCAAACACAAACGAAACCGGAATCGGATAAGGCTCCTGCGAAGACTGCGCACACGCCTCTAACGGCGCAGGAAGAGAACATTCAGGAGTACATCAAACTGCTGCGCGGTAATGTCGAAACGGAAAAAGTGAAGGTGATGGGAGCGGTGATGCAATTGGATGCGGAAGATTCGGCGAAGTTCTGGCCCATCTATCGCGACTACGATGCCGAGCTGAGCAAGGTAAACGATCTGCGTGTGGCGAATATTCTGGAGTACTCGCGAACGTACACGCAAATGACCGATGAGAAGGCGGATGAACTGGTGAAGAAGGCGATGGTCTACCAAAAGCAGCGCAACGAGTTGCTGGCGAAATATTACGAGCGCATGAAGCAGGAGTTGGGCGCGATAACGGCGGCGCGGTTCCTACAAGTGGAACACCAATTACTTTTATTGATCGATCTCAAGGTGGATTCGTCTCTACCGGTGGTGGGCTCATGATGGTCCAAAAGAGGGGATCGGAAATGACGCGTTTGGGAATTGGAATCGCGACAATTTTGATGCTGGCGATTTCCACGCTAACGATTACGCCGTTCGTGTCGGCGCAGAAATCCAATCGAGTGACCGTGCCGGCGGGGACGCGCATTCTGGTGCGCATGGTGGATTCGGTGGACTCGAGCAAACAGAAAGCGGGCTTTCGTTTTACTGCCACGCTGGAAGCGAATCTACAAGCTTACGAAACGACCGTCGCGCCGAAGGGAACTACGCTTCACGGGGTGCTCGCGCAGGCGTCTTCGTCCGGGAGACTCAAGGGAAGTTCGCAACTGGTTCTGGAACTGACGGACATCGTCATCAACGGAACAACGTATCCGCTTCTAACCAGCACCTACGAGGTGAAAGGAAAAGGAGAGGGCGGCAACACGGCCAAGAAAGTAGTGGGCGGCGCTGGGCTGGGGGCGATCATCGGCGGCATAGCAGGCGGAGGCAAAGGCGCCGGAATCGGAGCCCTGGCCGGCGCGGGCGCTGGAACTGCGGTGTCCGCCGCGAAGAAGGGCGAGCAAATCTCTATTCCGAGCGAGACACTTTTGGAGTTTCGTCTGCAACAACCTGTGTCGCTGCCGGTGGCCCAATAATTCGAAGCAAGGTCGACGATCAGAATCAGATTCTTGAACCTGATGTGGTCGACGGAAGCCAGGAAGGGAATTAAGAAAATTACAGACGGCTGCTACAGAATGCGCTTATGAGAACCTTGCTGCCAGTCGCGCTTCTTGTACTGGTAGCTGCGGAGGGGTGTGAAGACCGGCGCGTTGCAGACCTCGATCAGCGCGTCAAGGCGTTGGAACAATCGGTGAAATCGCTGCAAATGGCCCAAAGCAAAATTACCGAGGAAGAGAGCAAACGTCATACTCAGCTTGAGGTCTGTATTTTCGAAGTAAATTCGAAATTTCAGGGAGGCCTTGAGCGGAACGGCACGAAGCGTGGTGATGGCGCCGGCACAGCAGACATTGAAAAGCAGAAACGCGAGGCGATTGAACAGTGTAAGGCGCAATACGGGAACTAGTGTGAGTTGTTTCGTTGAAACTCCTTCGCAGGACTTCCGCGTGGGGAGAAGAGCAAAAGTATTGACGGAACACGCGATGCCATCGACCGGGATACCCCAACGGAGGTGGCGCTGTTCAACTTAACGAGGACAACGCGAAAGGACGCGGCGGATGAAAAAGCTAGTGGCCCACCCCTGCGCCCTTCGACATTCCTGAGGGCGAGCAGGGCTGGGCACCCATAAAAGCTAAGGGCATTTGTCTTTTAGTAGACCAAAACAGTGATGGGGGCCGACGGGATACCGTTGGCTACTACCACCAGCGTGTTGTAGCCGGGTTCGGCGGCCAGAGGAATGTCAAAGTTTGTCGAGACTACGTCGGGCGACGCGACGGCCATGCTGCTGTGGTCGTGCGTGCGCGCGTAGACGACGTCGTGGGTATATAAATTGGTAATGCGGACCAGCGGATAGTTAGTTGCGGCTTGGATGTCGTCACCGAAAAACGCGCCTTGCGACATTCCGTTGAGGAGTGTGCCGGAAAGCTGGTAGGTGTGGCCCCGGCCGACAAAAGTTGGCACGCTGGTGATGACAGGAGCCCACGCTTTTTCGTATGTTCCTGCGGGCGTGTAAATTTCCACGTCAATCGAAAAGTCAGTGAGCATAATCTGGCCGGTCGGAAGCACCAGCATGTTTCCGACGAACGAGGGATCGAAGGGAGCATTCGGTGTGCCCGGAACTTGCGTCAGATTCGTTCCATCCCATTCAAAAAAAGAAGCAGGAGGCGGACCGAAGCCCGGACTCGCCATCATTAGAACTTTTCCGTTGGGTTCGAGTGCGGCCGGACCGTCGGCGATGTCGTTATCGCCAGGGAAAACAGGACCAGGCGTCCATGTGCCGGTGATTGAGTTGTAGATCGCGGTGTTGCCGGGACCGCAGGAATTCGCTCCGGTGTAAAACACGGTACCGTCGGGACGCAGAACGCCCGGTCCGAGCTCAAAAGTGGCCACCTTCAAGCCGCCGCAATCCTTCGCTGAATCCCAGAGTTGAACGATGGTGCTTCCGGCGCTATGCCATGCGCCCGTCTCCGGATTATAGAGCTCGGAATTTTTCCCATTCGGCAGATACGGAAAATCCAGCGGGACATACGCGTCGACGACTAGAACCTCCCCGCTGGGAAGCAGATTCCATCCTTCTTCATCGTTGGGATCAAACTTGTTTTTGCCGGTGGGAGTCCACGTTAGGGTCTTGGCATCGAGCAAAGCTTGTTCCTTGGTGCAGCAGTCAGCTTGCATGTAGGTGCCATCGAAAAGGATCACGCTCTGCGCGTCGCCAATCGTTTTCCCCAGCCCCGGCACTGGCGTAAAGAATGAGGGAGGTTTGATCGGCGTCCAGGTGTCGGCGATAGGATCATAGATCGAACCTTTTGCGGACCACGTAGGAACGAACTCTGTTTGTTTGGCGTTCAACAAATATTCGCCGCCTTCGATGATAAGGCGGCCATCGGGCAACACCGCCGAAGAGTGATAGAGCGGGCTGTAGCTATTGGGCAACGAAGCAATTTGGCTCCACCTGCCGTTGACATAGCTACCGTTAGAGTCCGGCGTCAATCTCCACCAATCCGGAAATCCGGTATCCTGAATGAGAACGGTGCCGTCAGTGAGAAGGATTGGGTTGGAGGCTCCATAGATCAGAAATGTCGGCTGGTTGTTCAATGGAGTCCATCGCGAGGGGCCCAAGGATGCGTTGGCGTTGACGTTTTCTGTGCGCGATTGAGTCTGGACCGGCACATGAGTGGCCAGCTGTCCTGCACGCAGCGGGGGCGGAATTGGGGCTAGGCGTTGCGCGTTGGCAAGCGCGGGCCAAGTTAGCGATGCGAACATAGAAATTGCAAGTATCCCGAAAATATGAATATTTTTTCGAAGCATGTTGCCTCCATGGCGGGAAGGATTAAGGTCGCCCCAAGACTCAAGCTGGAAATCGTGTCGGAAAACCATGACTTCCAAGGTATTGCCAGTTGTGCAACTAGGCTCCAGTTGCAAGGACATATCACGGACAGGTCGTCAATCGCAATTACAAAACTCCGATCATTACTGCGCTCGCCAGAGAAGTGAAGTTCTAGTTGAAATGTCCGGGTATCCGACTTAGTCAAGAAGTCTCAAATATGACGCTTTTTGCATACTTGTCTAGGGAGTGTGCCATTAGACAGACGGGATAGAATCCAAGCACCTTTCGCGTGCACCGCATTCTCGCGGGATATGAGTGGCTTATCTATTTCGATGCCAGAGTTGGGCTCACCCACTTCACGCCAAGCTGCTCGTACATGAACTCAAAAGTATAAGTTCCCATAGCGATCCGCTGTTCTTCCGGGGAACCGATGCCTCCGTGTCCAGCATTGGAAAAGCTGATTAGCAGCACAGGACGTTGGTGGTTTGGAGTGGACCACCCAGTCGTTTCAAGTGGTGGAGGCGGGGGGAGTCGAACCCCCGTCCGAGAAGCCTTGCAACGCGAAGACTACATGCTTAGCCCGTTCCGATTTTTTCGTCGCAAGCGCTCAGAGCGGGCAAGACGCGCTTGCAACTAGTCCGATGATCTCGCCGCCGCGTTACGGACCGAAACGCGACGACCAGCCTACTGTGTGACGCCTCATCTCAAACGCGTAGGTGACGCCTGAGGAAGCGCGTAGCCTAATTTAAGTTAGGCTGCGAGTGCCAACTGTGAGTTGCCAGTTGTGTTGTTTCACTCTGTTACGGGCGAGTGAGCCCCGGCATGCCTTCGGGCCGCGACAGCTTCCGTCGAAACCGTGTCGCCCCCTTGGGAAGCCCCTATTCTATCATTCGCGACAATGGTGGCCAAATTCCCGCCCTCAACACAAAGAAAACGCAGCTGTGGATCGGCAGCTTCATCCCAGGAACGCGCGGGAGGAATGTCAGTTGACACCCTGTTCTACCGTTTCCATAATTCAAATAGGTAGAACCATTTGACAGCTCGGAAAAATTCGCTGGAGCACGCTCTGGAAGAGGCGGTTTCACGCGCTTTGCGCGACAATCTGGCGCCTCTGCAGCGCACTGCCGATGAGTTGCAGCAGGCGTACGCCGACCTGGTTGCGGCTTGCTCCTCAAGCCGTCCAAGCAACGCCTTGCCTGCGCTTCTCCGTGCGCAGACTTCCGCCGCGGCACTGGCTGCGGGGCTCTCCGTGCTTTCGAATTTCGTGGCTGTGGCGCTGAATCCTCGCGAAGAAGCTGGATCCGGCGCACGAGCTGGCGCGGTTGCCGCTGCGACCGCACAGGTAGAAGAGGAAGAGGAAACTTCCGCACCAGCATCCGCAAAAGAGGAAGCTTCGGGTGCGACCGCTGAACCTGAGCCGGAATATGAATCGGAGTGGGCCGAAGAACCCGCAGAAATGCCCGCCGGCACCATGGTTCCCGAAGATGTGCCGCTCGAAGAGCCAGCGGGGCAGTCCGTAACTGCCGAAATCCCACTGGAACCGGTGGCTGTTGAACCAGAGGTTGTGGCGTTCGACGTCGCAAGTCTACCGTCGGACATGAAAGAGCTGCATCGCCGCGCGAATCGTGCAGCCAAAGTTTCCATGCAAGACATCAAATTATTGCGGCCCAAAGAGGTTAAACTGGGCCGCGAACACAAAGACATCTGTCACAGATTGCGTGGAGAAATCGATAAAGCCCGCAAAGAATACGACCGCCGCTTCCGCGCGATTCAGGACCATCCAGTGGATTACTTCCACCACTGGATGGTGGAAATCCTCGGTGAGGGTGACAGTAAGACCCTCGGAGAATATCCTTATCCCTCGCCCGTTCTGCGGCACTAGGAAGGCTGGGATGAAATTCGCCGTCCGTTTTATTGGTGTGGCGGCAGCCTGCCTGGTTTTCCCTCTTTTTTCAGTTGCAGCGACCTCAGCAGACACTACGAAAGCGAAGGCGGCGCCTGCGGCGGCGAAAAAAGCTCCCGCGCCGAGTGAAAAGCAACTGGAACAATTAACCCGCGCTCTGAAACAAAAAAATCCCACGGTGGCTTATGCGCGGCTTAGCGCGTTTGCCATGCAGAAATCTTCCGGAGTGCTTGGGTCGCGGGCTGCGCTAGCTCTGGGCTATTACGATTACAGCAAGGCGCATTATCAGGACGCTGCCAAATGGCTGGCGCGCGCGAAAAGCGATCCGCTGCTCAGCGATTACGCGCTGTATTGGAGCGCGGAAACGAATATCTCGCTGAACCACGATGCAGATGCGTTGGCGGAGCTGAAGGAATTTCGCGAAAAATATCCCGACTCGGTAATGACGGAACCGGCCCTGCAAGCGATTGGTACAGCCACGCTAGCGTTGAACCAGCCCGCCGATGCCCTGGCGGCGCTCGATGCGTATGCGCTGACTTCGCAACGGCCGGCCCTGCTTTTTCTGCGCGGCGAAGCTCACGAGCAAGCCGCCCAGCCAGTAGAGGCAGCGAAGGATTATCAAACGATCTATTTGCAATATCCCACCAGCACACAGGCTCGCGAGGCCGGCGAAAAATTAAATTTTCTGCGCAGCGGTAAGGCCAGCGACCAAATCCCGCCGATTCCGCTGGACCAGCAACTCACGCACGCTGGAATACTTTTCGGCGCAAAGCTCTGGGGCGATGCACGCAACGAGTATTCGCATATGGTGTCGCAACTTTCCGGCTCGGAGAGCGAGCGCGCCGCATTGCGCGTGCTGGAATGCGAATTGCAGCTGGGGAGCGCTCCAACCGCAATAATAAATCTGCAGATTGCCGATGCAGACGTGGACGCGGAAAGATATCTTGCGTTGGCGCAATGGTATCGCTTGCAACATCGTGACACCGAAATGGCCACCGCGGTTGAATCAGCGGCATCGCGTGCGCCTGCCAGCGAATGGACTGAGGCCGCTCTGTATCTGGCTGGAAATTATTATTGGGTGCAAATGGATCGCGATCGCGCGGCGGGCTATTACAAACGGCTCGCCGATAATTTCCCGATGATGGCGGACGCGAAGCCGTCGCAATGGCGTGTCGCGTGGGTTGCGGTGCTAAAGCGACAGCCGGACGCGAGCGATCTACTGACAGAACATCTTGGCCGGTTCCCGGGCTCGCAGTTCACGCCGGATGCGTTGTATTGGCTCGGGCGATTGGCTGAGGAGGCCGGCAATCCGTCCCTTGCGCGGGGTTATTACGGCAAGCTGCAGGAGCGCTATCCGCAGAATTATTTCGAAAGTCTTGCAAAGACGCGGGTGCATTCGCTGGGCGCTGGGCCCGTCGTTAATGCGGAAGTGCTGGAAAAAGTTCCGCCGGTTCTACCAGCCCAGCCGTTGGGCACGATTCCGCCAGCGGCGGCTGAACGGCAGGCGCGTGCGGATGCGTTGCGCACAATCGCATTTGACGCATCGGCGGAACTTGAACTTCGCGCCGCATATGCATCCACCGGTGAGCCGCGACTTCTGTTGGAGGCGGCGCAAGCGGCCGTCGCTGCGGGGCATGTGGGAGCCGCTATCGTAACCGTGCGACAAATTTATCCGCAACTGGATTCGCGGCCGTTCGATCAAGTTCCTCACGACGTTTGGCTGGCCGCTTACCCGCTTCCATTCGGAACTTCGATACGGCAATGGTCGGCGCACGCAGGAATTGATCCGATGCTTACCGCCGGCTTGATCCGCCAGGAATCGGCATTCGAACCTGACGCGCATTCCGGCGCAAACGCATTTGGATTGATGCAGCTTTTGCCCAAGACTGCGCGGCAAATGGCCAGGAAGGCCAAGGTCCGATATTCCCATTCGCTGCTCACCGATCCGGACTACAACGTGAGGCTGGGCACCATGTATGTGGCGGGTTTGAAAAACGATTTCGGGAGTGTCGAATCGGCGCTAGCCGCGTACAATGCTGGCGAAGACCGCGTGGCTTTGTGGACCGCGGGGCAATCGTATCGGGACCTCGCTGAATTTGTGGACTCGATCCCGTTCACCGAGACGCGCGAGTATGTGGAAATAGTTACGCGCAACGCAGACATTTATCGCAAGTTGTATGGTAGCCAGAAAGATGAACCCGTCAAACTCGCCGCGAACCGCAAGCATCAGCCCTGAACTTTCCTCGAAGACCGCGCAGTTCACCGAATCCATAATCCGCGAAATGACGCGGTTGGCCATCCAATATAAAGCTGTGAATTTGTCGCAAGGTTTTCCGGACTTTCCCGCTCCCATCGAAATCAAGCGCGCGGCGCAGGAAGCGATTGCCGCCGACATCAATCAATATGCAATTACGTGGGGCGCGAAATCGTTGCGCAATGCGATCGCTGAAAAATTCGCGCGCACGCCAGGCGTGGAAATTGATCCCGAGCGCGAAATCACGGTGTGTTGCGGCTCCACGGAAGCGATGATGTCGTCGATGATGGCGATCGTAAATCCGGGCGACGAGGTGGTGGTGTTTGAGCCGTTCTACGAAAATTACGGGCCGGATGCGATTCTTTCCGGAGCGCAACCGTGTTTCGTGAAACTGCGCGAGCCCGACTGGAGATTCGATCCGCAGGAACTGGGTGCCGCATTTGGTCCGCGCACGAAAGCGATTATCTTAAACACGCCGAACAATCCAACGGGGAAGGTGTTTGAACGCGCGGAGCTGGAGCAAATTCGAGATCTCTGCGTGCGTTGGAATGCGTTCGCCATTACCGATGAGATTTACGAGCACATGTTGTACGACGGAGCGCGCCACATTTCCATGGCCACGCTTGACGGCATGCGCGAGCGCACTATCACCATTAACGCGCTCTCTAAAACTTATAGCGTCACCGGTTGGAGAGTTGGCTGGGCTATTGCGCCTCCCGAGGCGACCTCGCGGATTCGCAAAGTACACGATTTTCTTACTGTGGGAGCCGCTGCTCCACTGCAAGAGGCCGGTGCGATAGCGTTGCATTTTCCGCAGGAGTATTACGACACGCTAGCTCGAGAATACGCGGTGCGGCGCGACCGTCTATTGGGAATTCTCACCGATGCAGGATTCCGGTGTTTCAAGCCGCGCGGCGCGTATTACATCATGACGGATATTTCGGCTTTTGAATTCCCGGATGACGTTGCTTTTGCGAAATACCTAGTAAAGGAAATTGGCGTGGCTGCAGTGCCGGGTTCGAGTTTCTACCAGGATCCCACGCACGGCCGAACGCATCTCCGTTTCACATTTTGCAAGACGGAAAAGACATTTCAAGCCGCCGCCGAAAGGCTGGCCAAGTTAAAAGTTAGTTCCGGCGCGCGAGGAACGGTAAAATAGCGAGCGGCTGTGCTAGAATCCGCGAGATTTTAGCTCACAGAGGCCAATGAACATGAGACTCGATCTGATTCTGCCCGGCACACGGCTCAGCGCGAGCGGCGAAGGCCACGCCTTCGAAATCGCGGCCAGCGAAACGCGGGTTTTCATGTGCACGATGTTCATCACCGAACAAATCGAGCAGGAATCGGTGGATATTTCAGTGTGGGGCTCGGCGGACGGGCAGGATTTTGGAAAATTGCCTCTGTTGAAAATGCCACAACGTTTCTATCGCGGAGAAACGCGCCAGATTCTCGACCTCACTTTAAAACCCGAAGTGAAGTTCCTGCGCGCAAAGTGGGAACTTACGCGGTGGGGACGTGGCGCGCCGCACCCGGTATTTGTGCTTGGATTTAACCTGAGCGAGATTCCTGCCTTCACACAAAATCCTGCTTTACCTCAAACTGCCTGAAATTCAGAATGGAACCTTGCATGAATCTCGATGGGAAGTTCGTGGAATAAATCGAGGACAACATGAAGGTTATTTCTATTTTTATTCTCTTCTTTGCATTAGTTACGGCGGCCGAGGCGCAAGATTCGTCTGCGAACCCCATTCAAAAAGGTACGTGGGAACTGGCGCTTTTCGGTGGAGGCGGCATGGGTCTGGGCAAGTCCGATACTACTCAGTTCTTTTATGCTGGGGGGCGCGCCGGACGGGTATTTACGTCGGATCATCTTTCCGGAATTTTTCGCGGCAATTTCGAGTGGGATGTGGACGTGATGCCGATCTACGTTGTTTTCCCGCCGGAAAGCGCGGTGTATGGCGGCAGCATTAAGCCCGTCATTTGGAAATGGAATTTTACGAGCTGGAAGAAAATCGTTCCGTATTTCGCGCCCGAGGGTGGCATCGTTTTCAGCAGAGATAATATTCCGCCGGGAGATACGTCGCAGGTGAACTTCACGCCGGGAGCTGCGTTTGGAGCGAATGTCTTCCTGAAACAGAAGCGTGCGCTTCTTTTTGAAATTGAGTTTGGGCATCTTTCGAACGCGAGCTTGGGTCCGCATAATCCGGGATACAACGGCACTTTTACGTTTACCGTGGGATATAGCTGGTTCCATCATTCCTGAGGGAATTACAGCAGCGGTTTGACGCCGAGCGATAACCAATCGTGATTCTTAGTGCAGTTCGCTACGCTGCGCGCTGAAGTTTGAATACCGCTATTTCCGGACGCGCGTTGAAACGCACGCAAAGCAAGTGGCCCACGCCCCGGCTGATATACAGATTGCGGTTTCCAGAGAGTGCAATCTTTCCCGAAACATAGCGCTTGTTTGCTACCGGCACCAGGGGCGGCGGCAGAAACGGCGGTTTGCACTGGCCGCCGTGTGTGTGGCCGGCAAGAATCCATCCATGATAGTTGGCCCAGACGGGGCGATCCGCGGCGTCGGGGTTATGGCAGAGCACCACTGTGGAGGCGTCCTGGCCTTTCTGCGCTAAGAGGTCTGCGGGTTGGAAGAGAGGACTCCACAAGTCTTGCAGTCCGACGAATTGTAATCCGGCAATCGTGACCGCTTGGTTGCGAAGCACGGTGATGCCTGCGTCGCGCGCAATCACTGTAACGCGGTCAGCCACATCAAGCATGCGCCAGTGGAGACCGTAATCATGATTGCCAAGTATGCCGACTGTTCCTAGTCGGCCATGTGGCGCATGCTCCAAAACACGGCGCAACTGCTCGAACTGCTGGGAACCTCTATAGGTGATGAAGTCACCGGTGAAGGCTACAAAATCCGGCGCTAGCTCCTGAACTCTGTGGAAGGAATTGATGATGTAGTCCTCGTCAACTCTGGGGCCCACGTGAATGTCGCTGATCTGTGCGAGAGTGCGCCCTTCCAGGTTCACCGGGAGGCCTGAAACAGGTAAGAGCGGATAGGTGAACTCCAGCCAATGAGGTTCCACGCGCCAAGTGTAAAGACCCAAAGCGAGCGTGCCGGTTCCGGCAGTAGCCAGCAACTTCGTCATTTCGCGGCGTGAAATCTTTGTAGTCACAGCGACGTAGATCTCGTTTTGATGCTTCGGCTATGCATTTGTGTTATGCATCCATTGTATGGGAGTTGTTTGACGCTCGCATTCGCAAGGTGCTATAAACGCTATAACGGCATGTGCATTTCGTGGGGCCGTAGCGCAGTTGGGAGCGCGCCTCGATGGCATCGAGGAGGTCGCGGGTTCGAACCCCGCCGGCTCCACCATACTTTCAACGACTTAGCGTTATTCCTTTGGTGCCGTTTTCCTGCCATTTTTAATCCCGCAAATCCGACCAAAGACCAAATCGCCCTGTGCGGTCATCCTATGAGGTGAGTGCGTAAACCATTGGGATCTTTGGATCGGTCCGAGAAATGCTCGCATCTGCATGCCGCTATCACTAATCCTTTCAGATGCTTGCGTTCGTTGGGCGTTTTTCGGTGTAGTACCTTTGTTTGATAGCCAATTCCTTGATTTCTGTTACGCTAGCAACAAATGGGGGCCATATGGTGTCTAAGATAAGATAGGGACAGGCCCTTAAGGGAGACTGGCGTAAGGCATGTCCGACCTAGCTCAAATATTGCCGTGGGGCCGTGACGAAGCTGGGCTAGTCACCGAGTTGCAGGCGGGGTCAGACTCGGCATTCGACTGGCTGGTCACTTATTATCACGCCGGGGTGTACAACTTGGTTTACGGAATCCTTTCCGACTCTGCCGACGCCGCTGACGTGACGCAGGAAGTTTTTCTGCGAGCTTTTCGCGGCATTCATGGTTTCCGGCAGGGCAGCTCCTTGAAAACCTGGCTATATCGCATTTCTGTGCGACAGGCTTTGAACCACCGGCGCTGGTGCTGGCGCCATCATCGCCAACAGGTTTCGATCGATGCCGAAGTAGAAGGGAAGAACCCGGCGCTGGATTTGAAAGATCTGGAAGCGACTCCGCTGGAACAAGTGGAAGCAGCCGAAGTGCAAGCTGTGGTACGGAGAGCGCTGGCACAAGTGCCCGATGTATTCCGCAGCGCGGTTATTTTGCGCGATCTCGAAGGGTTGTCTTACGAAGAAGTGGCGGAAGTTTTGGAAGTTTCCGTGGGCACGGTGAAATCACGCATTCTGCGCGGCCGGCGCATTCTTCGCGAGATTCTGGATCCTGTTTTACATGCTTCCCAGGGCGCGGAATCTGCCGAGCGAAATAACCAGACCGAACACGCAGCAGAATTTTCGCGGGGATCGTCGACGGCAACCGTCCGCATAGCTCCATCAGCCTCAAAGTCCGCGGTCACGCGCTCGTTGACCTATGCTACCAAGAGGCACGGAGGCGCCCAATGAATTGTCGCGACGCTGCACGACGCCTACCCGGTTACATCGATGGCGCAATTCCGGCGCAAGATCACGCCATTGTTCGCGAACATCTAAACAGTTGCGGAAACTGCCGAGATTTGCTTGAAAGTTATCGCCGGCTTTCCATGTGCCTGGCAAACGTGGAACCTGTCGCTGTGCCCGCTGATTTGGCCATGCGAATACGTGTGCAGGCAGCGCACTCTGTTTCTCCGTGGGTCGATTTCCGGCGCGCCTGGTCTCGCGCCCTATTATCTTTTCAAGATGTTTTCAAGCCGCTCGCCGTGCCTGCTACCGGCGGAATACTTACCGCGCTGGTTGTGTTTGTTCTGGTAGTACAGAACATCCTGGTGGGCGTTCCCATGGGCATCGTCGCGAATGATTTGCCGCTAAACTTGGTTCAGCCCGCTCGGCTTGAAAGCCTGGCGCCGTTCCCGGTTCCGGGAGTGGTGGCGACCGAAGGGCATCCTGATTCCGGCGTGCTGGTGCTGGAAGCCACGCTGAATGCGCAAGGCGAAGTAGTCTCCTACAATATTCTTTCCGGTCCGAACGACGTTGCGGTGAAACATCAGATCGACCAGGTTCTCCTGTTTTCGCGCTTCCGTCCCGAGCTGAGCTTTGGGCGACCGACGGATGGCGGCCGCGTTCTGCTGAGCTTCAGCGAAGTCCGCGTCCACGGATAAGATTCTCGTCCTGATTTCTCCGCTTCTTCGCTCATTATTTATCTGCGCGTTTTCTTGACTACGCGAAGCCTGACCGCTACAGTTTCAATGTCTGATTAATCATTGCCAGCCGCTTAAGACCGGGGAACTTGGCGCTGCCAGTGGCACTTGAAGGCGTGAGGAGTCTGGCCATCCAAAGATTTTTTCATCCATTTCCTACCTTGTGTTGCTGTATCGCTGTGCTGTTGGTGAGCATTCCGTTGGTACCCAAAGCCCACGGGCAAGCGCCGCCTCAGCAGGAATTCACCGGCGGGATCGCGGTTGAGGCAAATCAGCAATTGTTTGCCACCATGTGTGCGCTCGACGCCGCCGGCTTTGACGCCGACGAAAGCACGCTCGCGGAAATGCCGTCGCGTCTGGCTTTGCGCGGCGAACTTCTAAATCTGCACGGCCCGGCTACGGAAGCGCTGCGCCAGTTCTACCGCGATCACTTGCTGGCTGATCCGAGTGAAACACTTTCGCGCTACATCACCTTTGCGCTGGTAGTGGGTCCACCGCCGGATTTCCGGTACCAGGTGGATCCCGACCTACTTCCTCCCGATGTTGGCTCTCTCGAAGGATTCCAGAGAGTTCTCGCGGCTTTTTACCGCGAAGCTCATCTGGATATTCGTTGGACTCAAATCGAACCTGAATACCATCGCGCGATTGCGCGTTATCAGCCGGTGGTGCGACGAATCGTCATCGTATCAAACGGTTATCTGCGGGAAATTCTGAAGTCTACGCACGACCGGACATTTACCGTGTACGTGGAACCGCTGGTCGGTGTGCGCACAAATTTCCGAAACCTGGGCGATCATTACGCCATGGCCGTGGGGTTCACCGCGCAAATTCCGGCCGACGATATACAGCACGCTTATCTGCACTTCATGCTGGATCCTCTGCCGCTCAGGTATCGCAAAGAAGTTGAAAGCAAAAATAGCCTGCTGAATGTCGCCGCACGCGCGCCGCAACTTCCGGTGGAATACCGCACCGACTTTATCGCTTTCACCGACGAATGCCTGATCAAAGCTGTCGAGCTGCGATTGCGTCACCTAACGCCGGAAAAACTCGAAGCGGCCCTGGTGCAAAATGACAAATCGGGGTTCATCCTCGTGCGTCCGATTGTCACTCAGCTGGAAAAGTTTGAAAAAGCTGCGCCCGCTATGACGTATTATTTCTCCGACATCATCACCGGTATCGACGTATCGGCGGAGCAGAAGCGTTTGAAAGATTTTGTTTTCGCTCCGGTGCAGACAGCGTCTGAACGAGCCAGCGGCCCCGCGGCGCCGGCGAACCAGACCGCAGAGCTCGATAGCATGCTGGCGGAAGGGGATCACCAAATCGCGTTGAAGGATGCCGCAGCCGCTTCAGCGACATTCCAAAAAATATTGGAGAAATATCCGGACGAGCCGCGCGCGGTGTACGGCCTTGCAGTTGCGTCCATACTTTCAGGCGACGGCGAACGTGCCCAGGAATTATTCGAGCAAATTGTGGCGAGTTGGACGGCGGGAATACCCGGAGCGCCCATTCCGCAAGGGGAACCTGATCCCTCTATTTTGGCGTGGTCTCACGTCTATCTAGGACGCATTCACGATCTGGAAGATGAGCGCGACCAGGCGGTAGCTGAATACCGCGCAGCCTTGGCGGTTCATGGCTCTCCGGAAAATGCACGGGCAGCGGCGCAACGCGGTCTGGATTCACCGTACAGCTCTCGCGCGCCGGAAAACGATAAAGCGTCTCATAATCCTTAGCCCCAGGCACGTTCCTACGCGCCAGGGTATTTAACTACGGAAGGTGAAAAATGATTTTCCAGTCGTTGCGAAACGCGATTCTCACGGTCATCTTATTAGCCATGGGATCCACGCTGGCGCTCGTACAGCCATGCGGCGCACAGCAGCAACAACAACAGCAGCCGGCGCCAGCTCCAGCTCCGGCCAAGCCAGGACAAGCGGCTGCTCCACAAAGCGGCACGCAGAACCCCGCTGAAGCGCCGAAAGTCGATCCGGAAGAGGAGAAGGCTTACAAAGCTTTTTACGACGCAAACACTCCGGCGCAGACCGACGCGCGCATCAAGCTCGGCGAGGATTTTGTCGCGAAATATCCCAAGAGCAAGTATGCGGAAGTTGTTTACGCGCGGCTGATGCAGGATTACTTCAACAAACAGCAGTTGGACAAAATGTATGACGCCGCCGCCAAAGCTCTAGCGATAAATCCGGACAACGTCAGCGTGCTAGTGTTGGAAGGTTGGGTAATCCCCCACAATTACGATCCCAACGACATGAACTCGGAGCGCCTGCTGAACAAGGCTGAGGCCGACGAAAAGCACGCCATCGAATTAATTCCCAATTTGCCAAAGCCTGCGGGTATGACGGACGATCAATTCTCGAAAGCAAAGGACGCGGCGTTGTCGCAGGCGCACAGCGGTCTTGGATTGGTTGATTTTCGCAAGCAGGATTACCTGAATTCTGTCACCGAGCTGCAGCAGGGTGAAAAACTTGCGACCACTCCGGACCCCACCGATTTTTATGTGATGGGGATCGAGCTGCAAGCGTTGAATCGGTTCAGCGATGCCGCAGACGCATTTCAAAAGTGCGCGCAAATTCCCGGAGGTCTGGCGGACCGCTGCAAGCAGAAGGCGGACGAAACCAAAAAGTTGGCCGCCGCAAAACCGGCTGGATCCAAACCTTAATCGAGGCCATTTCAAATATGACCCCACAGGAACGCGAGGAACTGGAGACGATCCTGGGTCATCATTTCAATGATACGGAAGAACTCGAACGCGCGCTGATTCATCGTTCTCATCGCCAAAATTCCAACGACACCGATAACGAGCGTCTGGAATTTCTGGGCGATCGCGTTCTGGGACTGGTTGCCAGCGACGAACTTTGCCGGACATTTCCTGAGTGGGATTCGGGGCAACTTTCCAAGGGCTTGGCGCGACTCGTAAGCGCTTCGTCGATTTATGCCGCGGCGAAGGAGCTGAAGCTCGGCGATCACTTGCGGCTCGGCCCCGGTGAAGAGAAAACGGGCGGCCGCGACAAAAAAAGGCTGTTGGCTGACGCCTACGAAGCCATCCTCGGCGCCATTTATCTTGATGCTGGACTTCCCGCGGTCGTTTCGTTTCTTCAGCGCACGTTGCTGGGGCCCGCGCTCGGCAACCAATCATTCGGTTTGGAACGCGCCGACGACAAATCCGCTTTGCAGGAGTGGCTGCAGCAGCGCGACCTGCCACCGGTGGAATATCGTGTCCGCAGTGAGTCAGGCCCCGACCACCAAAAAACGTTTGAGGTGGAAGTTTGGCACGCCGGAAAAAAACTTTCCGGTGCGGAAGGACGCAGCAAAAAAGAAGCAGAACAAGGCGCCGCAAGAATGGCGCTGGAACATTTCGAATCGAACGATGGAATCGCCTGAAGGAGTTTCGTGGAAGTAGACACTACCGACCCAGGGCCGGCTACTGAGTCAGCGCCCGCGCCGTCTCCCGCGAAAGCTGTGGCCAGGCGCAGTTCCTTCGCAGAGTATGCCGAGTCGCTTCTAGTCACAATTCTGCTGGCTCTTTTCGGCACCACCTTCATCGTTCAGGCTTTTAAGATTCCTTCGCAATCGATGGAGCCTACTCTGCTGATTGGGGATCATCTGTTGGTGAACAAATTTATATTTGGCGGTCATGGCGCGTGGTACGAAAAATTTCTTCCGTATCGCGAGATTAGGCGCGGCGATATTATCGTTTTCAAATTTCCCTTTGATGACCATCCGCATTACGTGAAACGCGTAATGGGCTTGCCCGGCGACCGCGTGCGCATTATCAATCAGCATGTTTATGTGAACGATGAGCCTCTTTCCGAACCGTACGTGATACACGATCCGATCTACGAAGATCCCTTTGGCGACAATTTTCCGCCCTCTGGCCGGTATTTCGCTGAAATCGGCCTGCGTCCGGAGTGGGCGGAACAAATTCTCAGCCACGTCCGGCACGGCGAGTTGGTCGTACCGCCTGACAATTATTTTGTGATGGGCGATAATCGCGATCGTAGTTGGGATAGTCGGTATTGGGGTTTTGTAAATCGCGCTGCTGTGATGGGCCGTCCGGTAATGATTTACTGGTCCGTTGAGGCTGCGCCCGTAGATTACGGCGGCCGGGGCTTCTTCGGAACGCTTCGCGCCCTGGGGCAAAATCTTTTGCATCTTCCCGCACGCACGCGCTGGCGGCGTATGATGCACGAGGTCCATTAGCCGGCTCGTGGAGCTGGAAAAATCGCCGTGGCGAGCACGCTCTCCCATCCCGACGTTCAAACGCAAACTGTCTCGCAAGCGAGACCGCGCCCGCGTGGCTGGACGCGTTGGCCCAAGTGGATTCTGTTCTTTTTGATTCTTGTATGGCTCGCCAGCGCTGGAATATCGCTGCTGATTAGCCATACGCCTTTGCAAAAGAAAATCACGGCGCGTCTGGCGGCCGCTTTTGGAAGACCGGTGGAAGTAAGTAGCTACAAATTTACTCTGTTGGACGGTCCCACGTTGCGAGCGCAATCGGTGACCTTTGGAGAAGATCCGCGTTTTGGCCACGAATATTTCCTGAGGGCTGAATCGGTCAACGTGCGTCTTCGCTGGCAAGGTCTGTTGCTGGGCCATCTTCAGCTAGGAACTGTTTCACTGGACCATCCGAGCCTAAACCTGGTTCGTAACTCCGACGGTGATTGGAATCTTGCTGAATGGCTGCCCAAACCTCCGCCCGCAGCGTCTTCCCCGGCAATTTCGAATTCCTCAACGCCCAGCGCGCCCGCCGTGCGTTTCAGGCGGATCGAAATAGACTCGGGCCGAATTAATTTCAAGCGTGGCGAAGAAAAACTTCCTTTTGCACTGGTGGATGTAAACGGTTACGTCGAACCTGCTGGCCCGGGCCGTTGGACGATGGACCTGGAAGCCATTCCAACCCGCGCCGCGGTAATCGTGCAGCAGACCGGCGTTCTCCACGTAAGCGGTCAAATGGGAGGAACTTCCTCGCGCCTGCGTCCGGCGGAACTGAACGCTTCCTGGAGCGACGCTTCTGTGTCGGACGTTCTGCGGCTGGCTCGCGGCTCCGATTACGGCGTGCGCGGCTTACTCACTCTGATATTGAATGCTCGAACGCAAGACCGCGCCGATGGCGGATGGACAATTCAATCTCGCGCCGAGTTCCGCCAGCTTCATCGCTGGGATCTCCCCTTGCATCCGGACGACCCCGCCGTCAACGTCGTTTCGCAAATTCACTGGAATCCGATGGATTCGGCTATGGAGGTAAGCGACGCGTCAATTGAAGCGCCGCATTCTCGCGCTCGTGTTTCAGGACGGATTGGTTGGGAATTGCCAACCGGGGCTTCGTCGCCGGAATCTTCGCCGGTCTCGATCAATGTCGCCTCTTCTACCATCGATTTGAACGATCTGCTCGCCGGGGGACGCGCATTCCATTCCGACGTCGCTTCAAATATTTCATTTCGGGGTTTCGCTAGCGTTCAGGGGAAAATTTTCGGCTGGCCTCTGCAAATGGATCGTATGGCGGTCACGATTGAGGGAGCCGAGCTCAGTGGAGCTACACTGCGCGTTCCAGTCCGCCTGGGAAATGTGGACTTTCGATACGATCGCGGCATCGCCGCGCTTTCGCCCGTCTCGTTAGCATTTGGCGCTGCCGGCGGTTCGCTTCACATAGAAACATCGGCGAAGCGCGGCTCTGAAATGCCGGTCTTCCACTTGACCGGAAATCTCACGCAGGCTCGCGACTTGGTGGCCACCGCAAGCGCCTTCGGCTGGAATATTTCGCGTGGATGGGACCTCGCTGGGCCGTTGCGCTGCGATTTGCGTTGGCAAGACGTTGCCTATCCCTGGCGAACGCAGCCAACCGGTACCGTGGACTTCGGCGGCGAACAAACTGGAATGTCGCTTCGCACGCCGTTCCTGAACTTGCCGATTGAAGACATCAAGGCCCACGCCGAATGGAAACCGGAGTCGCGCCACATTGCGGTTTCGTCCGCTACAGCTTTTGGCGCGGATTGGAGCGGCTCGTTCGATCGTCGCGATGCAGACGGATGGCTTTTCACGCTTTCAGCAGATCACCTGGCGGCGGCCGATGTCGATCGCTGGCTTAATCCTCGCTGGCGGGAAAGTTTTCTCGACCGCATGTTGCCATTTTTGAATCCTCGCTCGCCGACAAACGCGGTTACCGACACGCTGCAAGCCAGCGGCCGCATAGCACTCGACGAATTCACCTTGGCGCCGGTCACCGTGCACCGGCTTCAGGGCGATCTAAGAGTTTCCGGCCATCACATCGAGCTTACGAATGCTCGGGGCCAACTCTACGGAGGAAACATGGTCGCGTCATTTGAGGCGGATTTTGCGGCGATACCTTCTTATCGTGTGAAGCTGGATTTTTCGCGCGTGGATTTGCTTGCGCTTTCGGCTGTTTCACCGACTTGGGCCGAGATGTTTTCCGGCGCGGCCTTCGGAGAGCTTTCGCTGAATGCCCGCGGCGCTGACAAGTCCGATTTGCTAGCTTCGCTCGCGTGCAAAGGAAAGGCACGAGTGAGCGACGTCGGGATGCGGAGCCTAAATCTGACGGAGTCGCTGCACGCCGACGCCGCAAGACCTGGCACCAGCTCGTTCGCTCAAGCTTCCACTACATTTACATGCGCGGATCGTGAGATTAAATTGCAAAGCGTGCTGCTGCAAAGCCCATCCACAGAAATCGAAGGCTTCGGCTCGCTCGATTTCAGCCGCAACCTGGATTTGCGTTTGCGCATCATTCCAAGCGAAGCATCAGAACGCAGTGCGGCCGCTTCCGACTATCGCCTCACCGGCCCGCTCTCGTCGCCTCAACTATCGCGAATTCCCATGCCTAGGTCTCGCCCGTGAAACGCATCTCAGCAGATGAATTTGCGTGCTCTAAACCGCTGTGCTAGCGTTCATGAATGCGGTCGAGTCATTCGCTTTCGCGGCGTAACAAGCGAAGTTTCCTAGCGGTCGTCGCATGCCTTGGAGTAGGCGCGCTATCCCTCTCTGCCGCGCCAGCGAAAGTACATCTCTCTATGAAATTCACGCCGGGCGAAGTGTTGCGCTACCAAATCGAAACCAGCACGACAGCGAACAACAAAATGGAAACGCCCATCGAGAATCCCGAGGCTGCATCCAAATCCACGCAGTCGGTTAACCTCATTCTGCGTCTTGATGTGCTGAACGTGCCGCCTGCGAATGGCGAACCCGCAGGCAGCGTGCGCATTCGAACCACCTTCGAGAAATCCGACGCCGCCTTTAAAAGCGATGCCTTCGATCTAGCGGGCTCCAACGTGCAAGATCAATACAAACATCTCGAAGGCCGCTCGCTCGAATACACCATCGAGCCTGACGGACAGGTTTCTCATATCACCGGCATCGACGACCTGCTGGCGAATCCTGTGGTAGCGGAAAACGTCCACGCATGGATGAATGGCCTTTCTTTTGGTGCGCGGCTTCCAAAAGCCGGAATTGAAGCTGGCGAGAAATGGAACACCGACCAGCCCATGGAGGGCACGCCTCTAGGCGGCCTGGTCTGGAGAAACCGCTCTACATATCTGCACGACGAGCCATGCTACCCCACGGACGCGCCGCAAAAATCGTCCCATGGTGCCCGGTCTGCCGCTGATGCGAACCTCTCATGCGCAGTGGTCGTCACTGAATTCAAAATCGTTAGGAACGGCGACGCAACGCCAGACGACTACGCCCGCAAGGGTTTGGACACATCGGGCACCTGGACCGGCTCCGGCGGCAGCCTCGAATACATTTCGCTCGCAGACGGCACGCTGATCCGGTCCACTCAAAATTCCACTCAGAATATGGACGTGGAAATCCTTAGTGTAAAGACCGGCTCGAAAATTCATTACGTCAGCCGGGTGGATAGCAAGTCTGAAATCTCTTGCTTGCCCACGGAAGCTCCGTCGACAGCCCAGCAGCCTTAGAAACTTGTTCAGCGCGCGCGCATTTGCCCCCCCAGCACCGACTTGCAACCTTTGGTATAATGATAATTTTCAGCTTGACCCATTTTTCGCAACTGAGAGTCCGCAGATGAACTTCAAGATTGCCAGTGACTACGAACCGCGCGGCGACCAGCCCGAAGCGATTTCCAATTTGGTCCGCGGCATCCATGACGGAGACCGCCAACAGGTCCTCCTCGGCGTCACCGGTTCGGGTAAAACGTTCACCATGGCCAAGGTGATCGAGCAAATCAATCGCCCGACTATGGTCCTGGCGCATAACAAAACTCTGGCCGCGCAGCTTTATCACGAATTTCGTTCGTTTTTCCCCCACAACGCCGTGGAATATTTCGTCAGCTATTACGATTATTACCAGCCCGAAGCCTACGTCCCTGCGAGCGACACTTACATCGAAAAAGAGTCCACCATCAACGATGAGCTCGACAAGCTGCGTATGAGCGCCACGCGTTCTCTCTTCGAACGCCGCGACGTCATCGTGGTCGCATCCGTGTCCTGTATTTACGGTCTTGGTTCCCCGGAAGCGTATTACAGCATGATGCAGCTCATCGAAAAGGGTCAGTCCGTGGCTCGCGAAGCCATTCTTCGCAAGCTGGTTGAAATTCAGTACGAGCGTGCCGAGGACCTTCGACGCGGCACCTTCCGGGTTCGCGGCGATATGATCGAAATCTATCCGCCGTACGACGATCTTGCGGTGCGCGTGGAAATGTGGGGCAGTGAAATCGTGGCCATACGGAAATTCGATCCGGTCACCGGCGAAATTAAGTCGCGCGCCGGCGAAAAAGAAATTGACCGCATCTTGATTTATCCCAAAAGCCATTATGTTTTGCCCGCCGAACAGCGCGAGCGTGCCATTCAAAGCATTTACGAAGAGCTCGACTGGTGGAAAAGTGAGCTGGAACGTCAGGGCAAAATTGTCGAAGCTCAGCGGGTAGTGCAGCGCACCCATTTCGACATTGAAATGATGCGCACCATCGGCTACTGCCATGGAATCGAAAACTATTCGCGCCACCTTTCAGGACGCCTGCCCGGCGAAGCTCCGCCCACGCTTTTCGATTACACGCCTTCCGATTTCCTTTTGTTCGTGGACGAGTCGCACCAAACCATTCCGCAGATTCGCGGCATGTATCATGGAGATCGTTCGCGCAAGCAAACGCTGGTGGAATACGGCTTCCGCATGCCGTCCGCTCTCGACAATCGCCCGCTAAACTTTGAGGAATTCGAGCATCGCGTGAATCAAGCGATTTACGTTTCCGCCACTCCGGGGCCCTACGAGTTGACAAAATCCGGTGGCGTCGTAGTGGAGCAAGTTCTTCGCCCAACCGGACTCGTCGATCCGCAGGTGGAAGTCCGCCCGGTAAAAGGCCAGGTGGACGATCTGCTGGAACAAATCCGTGTCCGCGCCGCGCGCAACGAGCGCGTTCTAGTCACTACGCTCACGAAACGCATGGCCGAAGACCTCGCCGAATACTTCACTGAGGTAGGCGTCCGCTGCCGCTATCTGCATTCGGAAATCGAAACGCTCGAGCGCATCCGCATCCTTCGCGATCTGCGACGCGGAGAATTTGATGTCCTCATCGGCATCAACCTTCTTCGTGAGGGCCTCGATCTGCCCGAAGTTTCTCTGTGTGCCATTCTTGACGCCGACAAAGAAGGTTTTCTCCGCAGCACTACTTCGCTCATCCAAACGATCGGCCGCTGCGCGCGCCATTTGGAAGCTCGTGCCATCTTGTATGCCGACGTGATGACCGATTCCATGAAGCAAGCCATCAGTGAAACAAACCGCCGCCGCGCGAAACAGGAAGCCTATAACCGCGAGCACAACATCACGCCGCTTTCCATCGTGAAGTCTGTGGACATGCAGCTTGCCAGAATTGTGGAAGCGGATTATGTTACTGTGCCGCTGGACGACGTCGTGATCGAAGACGTTTCCACCGAAGCCCAGTTGGTTCATGCGATAAGCCAACTGGAATCGCAAATGCGCGAAGCCGCGAAGAATTTTGAGTTTGAGCGTGCTGCAGCGTTGCGCGATCGTATACGGTCACTGAAGCAGCGTGACTTGGGCGCGATTTTTTCTGCACCGCCAGTCGCGGAGATTGCATCTACTTCTGGGCCGGCTGAGAGGAAGCCAGAAACGGAGGCCACGGCGTCTCCTGCTCAGGGCCATTCAGCGAAGCCGGTCAAAAAGCGTGCAGCAAAAAAAATCTCCTGATAGGAACCGCGTGAATTCACTACAAACAGTTTCTAGCCCTATTTTTCCAGCGTTTCTTCTCAGCGTCACGATGCTTCTCAGCGTTTCACCCGCGGCTCGTTGCCAGACTCAGCCCGCGCATCCGGCAAATTTTCAGGTGGGAGACAACGAATTCGGCATATGGGCTTCCTATGCGCCGTATGCGCCTCACGTGCTCGGTGTCACAAGCCCGCGCCAGTTTGGTGTGCTTGGATTTCGCTACGCCCGGCGCATACATGAGCATCCCGGATCGGGATGGTCTCTGGAGTGGACCGTGGACGTAATGCCTGTGGCGATTATGCTGCAGCCGAAAATTCTCGGCAGTTTTGTTAATCCGCAAGGCAACACTATCTACATTACCGGCGCGCGCGAAGCAGTCTATGGCGGTGGCGTAAATCCTCTTGGGCTGAAGTTGAATGGTTTTCGTACACACAAACTCCAGCTTTACGGAGCCTCCACGGCAGGATTCATTTCCTCGCTGCGCCCTGTTCCAGTCGACATTCACGGCGAAACGCAATTTAATTACGACTTCGACCTTCAACTCGGATTTCAGCTCTTCAATTCGGCGCGCACGCACGCTTGGACCTTCGGATATAAATATCAGCACATCTCCAACGCGCAACGCGGTGAAATAAATCCTGGTGTGGATTTGGAAGGCGTCTTCGTAGGCTATACGTTTTTCAAATAGGAAGAAATTCTTAACTCGCCGCAACTTGGTGAAACTCTTTCCCTACACCAGACCGCGCTTTAATTCCTTCAGCGGATAAAACGTTCCGCGCCAGGTAATCCCGCCTGTCCACGACGTGACAATCATCGAGCGCGCCTGCATCCAAATGAAAATCAGCGCGCCAATAGGGAACGTCAACGCATACAGCGGCGAAACTTTGAATTCCAGACACGCGCCGATATGCAGAATGATGGCGAGTCCCACACAGATGCACGCGAAGACCAGCGGCCAGCCGTGCGCGAAGAATAGCGCGATCCACGGGATTACGCACATCATTAGGAGTCCGAACATTTGCACGCCGGCAGTCCAAAACGAAAATCCCGCAAACGCAAAAAAGTTTTTGGTTGTCCCGCGAATAATATTTCTCACGCCGCTATGCCAGTGCACGCTGATTTCGTTATTCGCCAGCGCCACCGCGGAGCGAAAACCCTCCTGCTTAACGAGCTTTCCCAGTTTCATGTCGTCCACTACTTCCATCGCGAGCCGGCGATGCGTTCCGATGGCCTCGTAGGTGCTGCGCCGGATCAGTTGAAACATGCCGATTCCCGCAAAAGCGCCGGAGTGCGGATCACTCACCCTCCACGGGCGCACACTCATCAGAAACGCCAGGCCGAAAAACGTCATGGCGATCTTTTCGCCGAAGGTGAACATGTCGGTGCGGCCCGATAGCGTTAGGTGGTCGCAGCCGTTTTTCTGAGCCAGAGCAATAGCGCTCCGTAACAACGAAGGAGCGAACTGTACGTCTGCGTCCGTGAAGATCAACCACTCTCCGGTAGATTGCTCATAGGCCTTTTGCAGCGCATGAGGTTTTCCCAGCCACCCGGCTGGTAGGTCCTTCACCGAAAAAATCTTCAAGCGCGGATTGTTCTCTGCCGCACTCTTCAGAATTTCTTCCGTATCGTCCTGCGAGCGGTCATTCACTGCCACGATTTCGTAGCGCGAATAATCCATGGTCAAAAACGTCGCTAGCGCAGCCGGCAATTTCTGCGCTTCGTCGCGCGCGGCAAAAAGAATGGAAACGCTTGGACAATCGGCGTCCTGCACAGGCGTCACATCGGCCACAGACACAAACGTGCGCAAGCCCCAAGCCGCGTCAAGCATCCCGTAAATCCAAAGCAGTGCCGCCGATCCCAGCGCAATCGTCCAAAACAAATGTAGAGACAATTTCCCCCACCCGAAATTCAGCTTACACGTTATGCTATCACGTGCCATGGAGCGTTCTATTTCCATCGTCGGAGCAGGGCGCGTGGGTCGCTCGTTGGCAAGGCGTCTTCGCGGGCTGGGCTGGCCTATTGGAGCTGTCGCCACGCGCTCCGCGGCTACATCGCGCGCCGCTGTTCGTCAGATTGGAGCAGGGAAGCCGTATGCGCGGCTAGTTCGGGAGATTCTGGACTCGAAAGTGGTTCTGCTGACCACTCCGGATGGTGCGCTCGGTAACGTTGCAAACACGCTGGCGAGTTTTGACGAAGCGACACTTCGCGATAAAATTGTTCTGCACACCAGCGGCGCAATGGATCGCACAGTTCTCGCCCCGCTTGCTCGCCGCGGCGCTTCCACGGGCTCGCTTCATCCCATGCAAACGTTCAGCGGACGGGGCGCGCCGAAGCTGGAAAAAGTTATCTTTGCAATCGAAGGCGACCGCCGCGCTGCACGAGTTGCGCGCGAGATTGCGCGCGCTTTGGGCGGTGTGCCGGTCGCTATTGGTAGCAAGAATAAACCCGCATATCACGCCGCGGGATTGCTGGTCGCCGGGCACAGTTTGGGTTTGATGGAAGCCGCTACGCAAGTGCTGCTGAAACTCGGCTTCAGCCGGCGGGATGCTGTGCGCGCGTTGCTGCCGTTAACGCGCCAGATGTTAGATAATTTTGAAAAGCTAGGCCCGCAGAAATCCTGGACGGGCCCGGTTTCGCGCGGCGATTTCGAAACAGTAGCAAAACACACGAAAGCGATGCAGCGTTATCCGCGCGAATTTCAAGAAGCCTACGCGGCTCTTGCTCTTCTCTCCAGCAAAGTTCTGTCTAAAAACCGTGCTGGAGCATCGAAGCAATTGAAGCGAGCATTGAAGAAATCAACGGGAGGAAAAACTTGAAGAAATTGCATATTCCGGTCGAGCACACTACGCTCGGCAACGGGCTGCGCGTTGTAGCCGCGCCCGATCGCTCTGCGCCTGTCGTCACTGTGGGCGTTTATTACCAGATCGGTTTTCGCCTCGAACCGCGCGGGCGCAGTGGTTTCGCACATCTCTTCGAGCACATGATGTTTCAGGGTTCGGAAAACGCCGGAAAGATGGAGCACATTCGCTTGATCAACGCTTCCGGCGGCTTGCTCAACGGCACCACGCATTACGACCTCACCAATTATTTCGAAGCCGTTCCTTCCAACGCGCTCGAACGCGTTCTGTGGCTGGAAGCCGACCGCATGCGCGCCCTGAAAGTGGACGATGAAAATCTGCGCAATCAACGCGACGTGGTGAAAGAAGAAGTTCGCGTGAACGTGATGAATCAACCTTATGGCGGATTTCCCTGGCTCGATTTGCCTCCCGTGGCTTTTCGCAATTGGCCCAACGCGCATAATTTTTATGGCGATTTTAAAGACCTCGATGCTGCCAACCTTGCGGACGTTCAGTCTTTCTACCGCACTTATTACTCGCCGAATAATGCAGTCCTGCTGATGCTCGGCGATCTCGAGCCAGCCGAAGCTTTCGCCCTTGCAAAAAAATACTTCGAAGACATTCCGTCGCATGCCTTGCCGCCTCGCGCCGACGTTAGCGAACCACCGCAAACGGAAGAACGTCGTGGCAAGGTGGAAGAGAAGTTCGGAACGCTGCCGGCTCTCGCTATCGGGTATACCGTTCCACCGCGCGGCTCTAAAGATTGGTACGCTATGACCATTCTCGACCGCATATTGCACGGCGGCCGCGCAGGACGCATTTACCGTCAGCTCGTTTTCGAAAAGCAAATTGCCATCGAGACCGACGGAAGCCTGGACGTTTTCGACGCTAACGGACCCACGCAAATGGTCACGCGTATCTTCTATCGCCCGGAATTTACTGCCGACGCGACCGTTGCGGCATACGACGAAATCATCCGCGAAGTGAAGGAAAAGGAAATTTCCGAAGACGAACTGGCCCCTGTGAAAGTAAAGTTCCGCGCCGATTATTACTCGATGCTCGAGGGAGGCATGGGCTCCTATATGCCGCGTTTCGGCCTGATGCACTATCTGGCGTGTTTCACGCTTTTCGATGGCGACCCCGATCGCATCAACACGGTGCTCGACGGTTTTATGGCCGTCACGCCCGCGGAAGCTCAAGCGGCCGCAAGAAAATATCTGGTTCCCACGAACCGTGCGGTCCTGGCGCGGGTTCCCGTGAACCACGGAGAATCTCGATGACCTCGACAACTGTTAGCACGCCGGCGCAACGTTCTTCCCCGCCCGCTCTCGGTCCTGAACGGCCTGTGGCGTGGCCCAAGCGCACCGTTCTAACTCTTGCCAACGGCCTGCAAGTTGTTTTGGCGGAAGCTCGCACCTTCCCGAAAATTTCCGCGCAGCTATTTTTTCGCAGCGGAAATGCATCGGTGGCGTATCGCGCTCCCGGCTTGGCCGAACTCACCGCGACTGTCGCGCGCACCGGCACCACGAATCGCCCTCTCCGCCGCATTGAAGAGGATCTCCGTCGAATGGGTGCTGACTTGGCAGCGCACGCCGGCGCGGATACCAGTGCCATCGGTATTTCAGGCCTGGCCGACTTTTCGGAAGGGCTGCTCGAAATGTTGGCCGATCTCGCGCGGAATGCTTCGTTTCCTGAAGAGGAATTCGAACGCGAGCGTCGACAGCGAATCGAAGGATTGAAAATTCAGCGCAGCACTCCCGATTTTCTTGCTACGGAACGCCTGCGCCGCACGATTTTCGGCGAGCATCCCTACGCGATTGTCGCTCCCGCTCCAGAGCAAGTCGCCGCGTTCCGGCGTGAGCAGCTGGAAGAGTTTTATCACCAGAATTATTCGCCCGCGAATGGGTTGTTGATTTTAGTGGGCGATTTTTCTGCCGAAGTCATTCTCGATCAGGTGGGAAAAATATTTGGCCCGTGGACCGCGCCCGCTCCCGTGCCCCAGAAATGGCCTGAGCCGCCGCATCAGTCCGGACGCCAGGTTCATCTGGTTCATCTTCCTGGTTCCGTTCAGACCCAGGTTCTCGTGGGAAATCTCGCGATCACGCGCCGCGATCCGGATTGGTATCGCATAGTTCTCGCCAATTCAATTTATGGCGGCGCGTTTCATTCCCGGCTCGTCATGAATATCCGCGAGCAAAAAGGCTATACCTACAGTCCGCGCAGCGGAATGAACGCGTTGCGGGAATACGGTTATTTCAGCGTGCACGCTGCCGTGCGCAATGAAGTCGCCGCTGCTACGCTTACCGAAATATTTTACGAAATGGACCGCATGCGTTCGCTCCCCGTCACGGCGCAAGAGCTCGAAAGCGCCCGCAGCTATCTGAGTGGAATCTTTTCGCTCGGTGTCGCCACCCAGGATGGCGTTCTTTCACAACTTTCCACCGTCTTTCTCGATCGCTTGCCCGAAGATTATCTGGAAACCTACCGCGCGCGAATCCAGGCGCTCACCGTGGACGACGTTCTCGCTGCGGCCCGCCGCCATTTCGATTCCGCCAACGAGCAAATCGTTCTGGTCGGCGACCGCACTCAAATCGCGGACCAAGCGGCTCTCTTTGGCCCGGTCGCGGAGTACGACCCGCAGGGAAATCGTGTCTGACCAGTTGAAATTCCGAACGCCCCAAATTTCATCCTGCACCTTGATCGCGGTTCCTCTTTTACGGTTATTTCTCGCGGTGCAAGTTTGCGCCGACACCAAACGCATTCCTCCAGGGCATTCCGTCGATTTGAACTCCGCGATCGCAGACGAGTTTGCGGCAAGTGCCCGGAATTGGCCCACGTACCGCAAAAGCCATCGTAAATTTCCGGCAGAAGAGCGGCCCTTTCAGAAAATTGACGACCTTCTCGCGATTAAAAGTATTTCCAAAGCAGGTTTGGAGAAAAAGCCTCGACATTTAACGGTCGGTGCGGCAGCGCAAAAATCGCCGTAGAGTACGGACGCAGGTTAAACTTACTAGCCATTGCACAGGGCGGCGCCAGCGCAATTGACTCCGATGCGAGCGCGGAATAGCATAGTCGCGAATTTTAATAAGAAAGAATACTGAGGAGAGCGAGATGAAAATGTTGCGGGCCTCATTTTTCGGAGGTATGGCGGCGATCCTTTGTGCCATTGCACTTTTGACCGTCTCTGCGGTTGTGGTGGTGACGAAAACGCATGCGGCGATTCCGCTTCTGCCTGCGACAGAATCGCGTGACGTCGCGAAGGGGGCTGCTGTTTCCGCATTGTCGCGGACGTTCGGTCCATCCGGGTATCATCTGCTGAAGAAAATTCCGCTGGGGGGCGAGGGCTTCTGGGACTACATCATTGTTCGATCCGGCAACGCGTCGCCTTTACATTTCGCGCGGCACGAAAGTCGTCGTGCTCGAGGTGGATTCCGGAAAAGTTGTCGGCGAGATTCCGAATACCGACGGAGTTCACGGCATCGCGCTGGTTCCCGAGTTCAACCGCGGGTTTACATCGAACGGCCGCGCCGGCACAGTGACGATTTTTGATTTAAAAACTTTGCAAGTCATCGGCAGCGCCCAGGCGGGGACAAATCCTGACGCCATCATTTACGATCCCTCCTCAAAGCGCGTCTTCGCCATGAACGGACGCAGCAAGAACGCCACAGCGATCGACGCCGCCAAGGGAAACGTGGTGGGCACCATTCCTGTGGATGGCAAGCCTGAATTTGCGGTCGCAGATGGCGCCGGGCACGTCTACGTAAACATCGAGGACAAAAGCGAAGAGCAGCGCATCGATTCGCAGAACCTGAAAGTGACGGCGACCTGGCCCCTGGCGCCATGCAAAGAGCCGACCGGACTCGCTATGGACATCGCGCACCGGCGTTTGTTTGCGGGCTGCGACAACAAGATGATGGCGGTAGTCGACGCTGACTCCGGCAAAGTTGTGGCGACGCCCGAGATCGGTGAGGGAGTGGACGCGACCGCTTTCGATCCCGAACTCCAGTACGCACACTCCTCCAACGGCGAAAGCGCCACGCTGACCGTCGTCCACGAAGATACGCCGGACAAATATTCCGTGGTGGAGAATGTTCCGACGCAGGCGCACGCGCGCACGATGGCGTTGGACCCCAAAACGCACCAAGTCTTCCTGGTGACGGCGGACTTTGGCGCAACACCGGCGGCGACGGCGGACAATGCGCATCCGCGTCCGACGATGGTGAAGGATTCGTTTGTGGTTTTGATCTTTGGCAGATAATCGCGGCGCGTTATTTATGGAAGTTCAAACTCGCTAAATTTTTAACCTCTCCATAACCAACCATTTGCTAAGTTGAGTTTTTTGAACTGCACCACCTGCAGAGCTCGCTAAGAGTTTTTTCAAACACCTCACTATCTACAGACTTCGGTGGGTTGGTTTTGGGGAGCCGACCGACAGGGGAACCTGGTCGACGATTTCTAGTCCGTAGCCTTCCAGCGCTACTACTTTGCGCGGATGATTGGTTAGGACGCGGATGCGGCGGAGTCCTAGATCGATCAATATCTGGGCGCCGATGCCGCTTTCACGCTGCACTAGACGTTGCCTGCCTAAATCCTGATCGAGTTCTTCGCGCTGATGAAAGCGGATTTGCGGAAGTTCGGTGCTGTCCGGTTGGCGTGAATCGATTTGAAATCCTCGCCCAGTGTGATGCAAATAAACAAAGACGCCGCGTTCCGCTTGCGCGATGGCTGCTAGTGAGCGGTCAATGATGGCGTGACAATCGCACGCGGTTGAGCCGAAGACGTCGCCGGTAAGGCAGTGCGAGTGCACGCGTACAAGTGGCGGTCCTCCCGCCGAATCATTGGAAACGTCGCCGCGAACAAGAGCGACGTGCAGCTCGTGGTCCACGTCGCTGGAGTAGGCAATCATGCGGAAATTTCCGTGTGGCGTGGGCAGAACCGATTCCGCGATGCGGCGAACGTAACGCTCGTGCTGCATGCGGTAGCGAATCAAGTCAGCCACGGTGAGCAGCTTCATATTGTGCTCGCGGCAAAATTCGGTGAGGTCAGGCATACGCGCCATGCTGCCATCGTCGTTCATAATTTCGCAGATCACGCCGGAGTGATCGAGGCCGGCGAGCCGAGCGAGGTCCACGGACGCTTCGGTTTGCCCGGCGCGAACGAGCACTCCACCATTGCGCGCGCGAAGAGTGTGAACGTGTCCGGGGCGCGCGAGATCTTCGGGGCGCGTGTTGGGATCGGTGGTAGCTAAAATTGTGGTGGCGCGGTCACGGGCGCTGGTTCCGGTGGTGGTGCCGCGGCGCGCGTCGATCGGTTCGCAGAACGGCGTGCCGAAAGCGGAAGTATTTCGCGGCGTGATGGCGGTGAGATTCAGCGCGTCGCAGCGCTGCTCGGTGAGCGCCAGGCAAATCAGGCCGCGTCCAGACTTGGTCATGAAGTTGATGGCTTCCGGGGTGACTTTTTCGGCGGCCATGGCCAGATCGCCTTCGTTTTCGCGGTCCTCGTCATCTACCAGGACGATCATGCGGCCGGCGCGGATTTCCTCCAGGGCTGCTTCGACGGTTGCAAATGGGGGTTTGCGGTCGGTCATCGGAGTTCGCTCATTTCTTCATTCATTTTAGCGCAAATCCGTGATTCCCTAATGTGTGTTCTGGTCCCGGTTAAAAATTCTTTCGTCGTTTGTTTTCTATAGGTTAGATCGATTTCTGTTTGGGCTGCTGTGCCGGTTAGAAGTGGTCTAGACCACTTGCAAAGCTTAGGGGGGAAGGGGTGGTGGGATTGGGAATTTTTGCGACTAGAAGGTGCGAAGCAGATCCCTCGCGTCGTTGTTGCTCGCTCCCGATCCTTGTCGCATTTTTGCGGGGCCGAACTTTTGTCCTGTTTCCCAGTCACCAATTCTATAATAATCACAAGCCACGCTAGCACGCCATTTATTTGAATTCAAGGAGTCCTGTGTGGCCCTGCTATGATTTTCGGTAGGTGTTTCGAGCGCCCTCTCGCATTTCACATAGCTAGTGTACGAATCGATCGATATCCGGACAGCCGCGTATGATTATTCGAAATTCGACCTTTGTATTCCTGTTCCGACACATTGTAGAAATAAACCCGCGTTCGAGTATCTCGTCATTCTCCTTGAATCCGGCGTAGCTAGTGGCAGCGCGGATGCACGTCAGCGCCGCGGGTAAAAACCACTGCAATGCCCGGAGCCACATTGCTTGGGAAAGGCAGTCACGCGTTTGTAAGACGCTTCCGCAGAGGGGCGGTCACCCCACCGCCCCCAAGCGCTTTTAATGTACGTACTCTTTTTTTTTGCGCAATCGTGCAGGAAGCACACCTCGCCGATGCTGCATTCACTCCCTTTCGGAAGCTAGACGTGTTCGCAGTAGTTCGTCCCGATGATACCCAGACCGCGCCGAACTTATTCTGCAATCAAATTTATTTCAACCTAGGAGGGAGTTATGAAACGACGGCACTTTTGGATCCTATTGAGTGGGCTACTGCTGGCTTGTAGTTCGGCTGCCGCTCAAAAAATGATCACCTTCGATGCTCCGGGCGCGGGTACTGGCTCCGGCCAGGGTACTTTTTCGCAGGGCATCAGCGACCTGGGAATCACGTATGGGTACTACCTCGATGGGGGAGGTGTGGCTCACGGCTTTCTGCGATTCCCGGGTGGTGGGTTCGCCACCTTCAACGCACCGGGCGCTGGTACCGCCGCTGGCCAGGGCACTTTCGCGTTCAGCTTGAATCCTGAGATTTCACTCGCGGGATATTACATTGACGGGAATGGCGTTCTTCACGGCTACGTGCGAACCCTCTTTGGCTCCATCACCACCTTCGACACTCCGGGAGCGGGCACAAGTTCCGGGCAGGGCACGTACGCGCTCAACATCAACCCGGAGGGAACTGTCGCGGGATATGACTTTGACGCGAGCACCGTAGCTCATGGCTTCTTGCGCCATCGCGACGGTTCCTTCACCGTCTTCGATGTTCCGGGTGCGGGTACTGAACCCGGACAAGGCACCGGGAGTTCCAGCGGGATTGCGCTCAACGTGGAGGGCGCACTCGCGGGAGCTTACATTGACTCGGCCAATACTCTTCGCGGCTACCTGCGCGCTCCGAACGGAGCAATCACGCGATATTGACGCGCCGGGTGCCGGCCTCGGTCCTGGCCCAGGCACGGATACAGCCGGCGTGAACGCGCGGGGCGTTGTTCCTGGACTCTACGTTGACTCCAGCGGAGTGTTTCACGGCTTCGTACGCGCTCCAGACGGTAGCTTCACTGAATTCAATGTTCTCGGAGCAGGCACCGGCGCAGGCCAAGGCACCCTACCGGAAGGTATCAACATCGAAGGCGAGATTACAGGAAACTTCACTGACGCGAACAGCGTGGCCCATGGATTCCTGCGCCAACTAAACGGGGCGATCACTACCTTCGACACTCCTGGCGCGGGCACCGGCCCCAGCCAAGGCACCTTCCCGTTGCTCAACAATATAGAAGGGGCGATCTCCGGATACGATGTTGACGGTAACGGCGTGTCTCACGGTTTCGTGCGCACACCGTAGCGCACCCCGTAACGCCAAACCAGCATGTGTTTATTCTCAAGGGGCAGCGAAAGCTGCCCCTTGCCCGTCAAACTCGGACTTCTTTTCGACGGCTATCCAAGGCATCCGGCGGCGTTCAGGTCACCCACCTGGCCCATTTGAACGCCCGCGACACGACCTTGCCTACGCCTCACGCGCGCCGCAAGCGGACATCGCGCGCCGGAAGGCGCGGATGGACTGGGAGATGCCCTGGTACACCATCACCGACGGCTTCGACGCGGACTTCGGCGTCAATGAATGGCACGGTCACAACGTGTTCTTCCGCGACGGCGAGCGAGTGTTCCGCACTTACTTCATCAACAATCGCGTCGACGAAGCGATGGGGAGCACGTGGAGTTATCTCGATATGAGGCGGGGTATTCGGACGACTTGGGAATGGGCAGTCGCTGAGCCAGGCCCGTTCGCCTCGCGTCGTGGGCCGACGCAATCGAAGAACCGGCGCATTCAATCGGAAGGAAAGGCTCCGGTTCCGACCCAGAAGCCTGCCAGCGATCTGAGATTCTTCTTATACGTTCGCGTGACCGTATATTCTTTTCCGTCTTTCATGCGAAGTTCGTATTCCCCGGTAGAGCACGGGCGGAGTTCGCGCACGAACGAGGCATTCACCAAAGCAGATCGATGAATTCGCACGAATCCGTATGGTTTCAGTTTCTCTGCAATCGTTGAAATCGATTCCCGCAGCAGATACGAACCGGTTTCCTGCCGAAGCAGAACGTAATTACCCTCGGCCTGCACCACAAGCAGTTCATGGGGATCGATGAAGAGAATCCTCCCATCGCTCTTGATCGCGATCTTGGAGGTAGCCGGCTGAGTCCGTTCCCGAAGATGCGGGATCAGCTCCAACAATTTTGCCGCTCTCTCGCTCGCCGTTCTTTGAGCCGCAAAGTCCAGAGCCTGGTTCACACGTTCGCTTGAAAATGGTTTCAAAACGTAGTCCACGGCATGCTTTTCGAATGCCGCCACGGCATGCTCAGCATGTGCGGTTACCAGGACGACGGAAGGTGCCGGCCGATCAGATCGCTGGAGACGGCCCAATAGCTCAAGACCCGACAGCTCCGGCATATTGATGTCGAGCAGCATCACGTCGTAAACGTCTTTCGATAAACGCTGCTGGGCCTCGAGCGCGTCGGGCGCTGAATCGAAACGCTCGACATCGGGCCTGGCCGCCAAAATCTGCGCCAGGGCCGTAAGGGCTAGGTGTTCGTCATCGACGATCAGAACGCGCATAGCGGGTCATTCGCCTCAGAAGCGGCACGGGCGCGGCGTCCGTTCATGTTGCCAGGCCGGGAATTCAACATCGGAAGGGCTAAACTGGCTGTCACGGTGCGGTCCTCAGCGATTGCAAGATGCAGGCTCGCGTCACCTGAATACAGATACTTCAGCCGGGCCTCAACGTTTCGCAATCCCACGCCGGTTCCGTTGGAAGGTTTACCTCCGGCACTGTTGCGCACTCGGATGTTCAGTATTCCATTTTCTGTGTCCGTCGCGACTTCGAGCCAGCCTCCCTCGCGTAACGAGGCAATGCCGTACTGAACGGCATTTTCCACGAGCGGCTGCAGGATCAACTGAGGCACCAACAATTGATAAGTCTCCGGAGCCACTGCCCACTCGATCTTCAGCCGGCTTCCGAAGCGCATCTTTTGCAGGTCGAGATACTCTCTCGCAAATTTTAATTCGCTCTCGAGGGGAATCAGGTCTGAGCTATCACGCTCGAGTGCTGCCCGCAACAAATTCGAGAGCTTAATGATCATGGCCTTGGCAGTCTTGGCGTCCTCCTCAGCTAAGGTCGCGATTCCATGCAGAGTATTGAAGAGGAAATGTGGTTGGAGTTGCATCTTCAGCGCCTGCAACTCACTGGCGGCAAGCGCCTGTTGGTATTCGTATTTCTCAGCTTCTTGCCTTCGCACGCGCTTCAGATACACATAAGCATGGGCCGCCACAACCATTGCAATATATACGAGTGTGTCGTCAGCAAATGAGGTTCGAACAATCTCAAGCCAAGCCTGAAGTGAACGCGAAACATACGGAGGAATCACCAGGTACAATATCGCAAGGTGAAGCAATACGAACGGGACTGCTCCAAGTCCCCACAGCAGCACGTAACCAAGACGGTTCGCGGAATAAGAAACGTACTTTTCAGCTAAATAGAAGATGGGTGGAGTCCACAACGCCAAGGCAAAGGCGCGCACTCCGGCCTGCACCAGCAGGTCGAGGAATGAGAACCAAAGATTATGTCGATCCAGAGGTTTATACTGCAGCCCCATAAGGAACGAGATGCCGTACCAAAATGCAATCGACAGCAGGTAAGCCCGGATGACGCCACGCAGGCGGGGTTCCATGCCGCCATTTTAATCCTTTCGACACAGGAATCCGAGTTGTATGTGAAGATTCACTACCCTAAGGCCAGGGCATTGCGCCTAGTCTTTCGAACATTACCATTTCATCGGACTGAAGCATGCCAAGGCGACACGAGATATTGCGAAATTAAATTTGATTGTGCGTTGCGCGCTGAAGTGATAGATACGTTCATAGGCGGGCGGCTATGCTGCATCCTGGCGCATGCCGCATTTTTTCTTAGTTTCGTAGACACAAAGCGCAATCCCGAGTTTGGTGCAAATCAGCAGGGTTAGTGGAGCTGTTCCGCCACGCGTTGATTGCAGAGAGGACGCGCCGCTCAAAACCGAGCCCGCCCGTCACTTACTGCAACGGGTGCCGCGCGGGCACCAAAACTGAATGAGCAGACAGAGGGAGCTACCATGCGTGTTGGAATCGTAATTCGCTCGTTGCTGTTTTCGTTTGTGTTGCTGGCTTTTTGCCACGGGGCGTTCGCCCAAATTGGGATTTCGGTGGGCTTCGGCCCTCCGTTGCTTCCCATCTACGAGCAGCCGATCCTTCCTGCCGACGGCTATCTATGGGCACCTGGTTACTGGGGCTATGACTACGCCGGCGGCTACTACTGGGTGCCCGGCACGTGGGTCTACCCCCCGCAACCTGGCTACCTTTGGACGCCGGGTTATTGGGGCTGGGGCGGCAACGCGTACTATTTTAATCAAGGATATTGGGGCCCAACGGTGGGTTACTACGGCGGGATTAATTACGGCTACGGTTACGGCGGAGTTGGATATGAGGGCGGGCGCTGGGAAGGGAACCACTTCGTGTACAACACTTCTGTGAATAACGTAAACACTGCCGTCACTCGCAGCACCTATAGCGCGCCGGTGACCAATGCTTCTGAAAATCACGTCAGCTACAACGGAGGTAGTGGCGGAGTGGAAGCGCGTCCGACGCCACAGCAAGAGGCTTACGCCAAAGAGCAACATGTAGGGCCGGTCGCAGCGCAAACGCAACACATGCAGGCAGCTCGCAATAATCCTGAGCTGTTCGCTTCGGCCAACCAAGGCAAGCCGCCCATCGCGGCTACGGCCAAACCCGGTGACTTTACGACTGGCTTTGTAGCTTCCAAACAAGCGGGGGGCGAATACAAAGCTCCTCCAGCCATTAATCACGCCAGCGAATTGCCGGCTCACGAGTTCAAGGCGCCGAACAGCGGCAGCGCCGCAACCAACAAAAGTTATCAGCAGCAACTGAACGAATTATCGGCCCGGCAAACGCAGGACCACGAAAATCTCGAGCAGCAACAAGAAGAGGAACACCAGCAGGCTACTCAGAAAAACTACAGTAACGCGCAGATACAACAGATGGAGCAGCGCCACTCTCAGCAAACCCAGCAGCTCGAGCAACAACATGCCAGTCAGAATAAGCAGATGGAGCAGCGGCAATCGTCACAGAGTTCCTCGAAGCAACAGAGCAGTTCGACCGGAGGAAAGCCGCATTGATTTTGTAGGACTGACCATCCAGGATGATCGATTTTCCAACGACATCGGGAGAAGAGCCGAATTTAGGTTTCCAGAAGCCTCTGCTAAGAAGAGCGACTGGCGCTGCGTCCGGCTGATCGTCCTCGGGACGAAACGTTCTCCCGAGAATTGGCTGCACGCCCAGCGTTGAAAAAAATCCGCGGAAATCATGTAGCCGCTCAGGCGCTCCGCTTCACCTGTTCCGGTGAAGATATGATCTTCGTTCCGGTACATGGCCATGCATGAAAACGTTTTCGTATCGCGTTGCCAATCGAGGAAATTCAGGTAGGAGATTGGGCCCTGATCGACTCCGGAAGTTTTTCCGTAAATCGCGACGAGCCGGCGCGGTTGCAAGTAGGGCAGCGGATTGAGCAGGACGCCGTTGACTACGGAAAATAGCGCTGTATTCGCGCCAATACCCAGCGCCAAAGTCAAAATCGCCATGGCCGTAAATCCTGGGGACTTGGCGAGCATGCGAAGCCCGTAGCGCAAATCCTGAAAGGAGCGTCTCCATGTGTTGCCTCCCATCACCTGGCCCCAGGCAGGATGCGGAGCTATCCTAGCGCAAGCAATATGCGTGATTCCAGAGTCTCAGACAATTTCAAGCGAAGCCCTTGCTGCGGGCTGGGTGTTTAGAAGAAGGGCGCAAGCCCGGCGAAGATGGGCGTGGCTCGCGCTATACTTTCAGTAACTTCGGAAGGTTTAGCGAACCACAACTTCTTGGGATGGGAAGGTCCGGCCTATCCGGGTGACGAGGTGCCATGCCATGAGAAAGCTATCGACACTAGTCTTGGTAATCCTAGCGAGCGCTCTGGCTCCCTGCAGCCGGGCGCAGAACCCTCAAAACGCCGCGGAATCAAGGGAGCTGGCGAAGGAAAAAGAGGTCAAGCAAGACGAGCTTATTAACATAGAAAAAGATACGGTGCGGGCCCTGGAGACGAACAGCGTGATGCTGTTCCGGCGAGTTTATGGCGAGGACTTCGTGGGAATATTGCCGACGGGACAGATTCTGGATAAGGCGGCGTGGATCGTCGCGGTGCAGAATTCCAACGCCAAGTACAGTTCGTTTGTCGCGTCCGATATACGCGTGCGCATGTTTGAGGAGGCCGCTGTGGTCACGTGTCTCTGGAGTGCGCGCGGAACCAGGAACGGACATAGTTTTTCGCAGCAATCGCGTGTTACCCACGTGTATATATGGAGCCAACGAGGCTGGCAAGTCATCGCGAGCCAGGAAACGCTCTTGCCCGGTTAGGGCTAATTCAGATTTGGCGCGTTAACCCAGCACAAAAAACCTTCCACGCAGAAGTACGGCCTAGTTGTGACCCGAGCAGGGAACTGGTAATTTAAAAGCAGGTCTTGCTGCGGTATTGACGGTAGGCCTCGCCGAATTTTGCTTCCAGGACGCGGGCTTCGTTGCGCGCGCACAAGACCTGCATGAAAATTATCAGTAACAATACCAGCAGTACCCACCAAGGAAGCGTCAAGTACAGCGCCATGCTGGCGAAAAACACTACGCCGAAGAAATAGATTGGGTTGCGGATCTTGGAGTAAATTCCGGCGGTGACGAGTCCCTGCGCTTGCGCCGTTACGGCAAAGAATTCGCGGATTTGCAGGCGCGCGGTTAGCCAGCCGATCAATCCGATAGCACTGCGCCGGCCATGTGCTTGGGCTTCCTGAGAAAATCCCCACAGACATAGAAAACCAGGAAAAAGGCTGAAGATGTTCGGAGGATTTCGAGGTCGGATTTACGTAAGCTCATCGGTGCTAACGAATACCAGTGGCCAGCCGTATTCGCTGCGGTCTGCGACCTTCGCGCAAGCCTGCGGCAGTAAGGTAGCAGGCTCTTTTGTACCACGTTGACGGCTCGGTTGAAACTCAGCCTTCCGACCACGCAAGCGAACAGCACACGGCTCCGGTTGCTTTTTTTTCGGGAACTTGGCGGGATTTATCAACGTTTCATAGGAAGCAGGTTGAAGGCGAGACTGTTGATCAGCGAGTGAATCGAGAGGAATTGCGATGCGAAAAATTAATGGTGTCGGAGCGTCCGCGGTAGTGGGCGCGATGTTGACTGCGGCAGTTGTTGTGGGCGCTGGGGCGAGCGCGCCATCGGTTGCAAAGCTTGGTGCGGCGAACGACTTCGAGACCATGAATCCGCTCGACGATAAAGGCAGCACTATAAAACGAGTGGATGGCAGTGTGATCACGGCGGCGGAAATTGATGCGACTGTTGCGCGGTTGATGCAGGCCGCGGAGGTGCCGGGGGCGGGGATCGTCATCATCAATGGCGGGAAGGTTGTGTTCGCGAAAGGTTATGGGCTACGCGACAAGGAGAAAAATCTTCCGCTTACAGAAAACACGGTGATGAGCGGCGCGTCGTTCACCAAGGTTGTGTTCGCGTATATGGCGATGAAGCTTGTGGACAAAGACGGGTTGGACCTGGACAAGCCGGTCTATGAATATTTGCCCAAGCCGCTGCCGGAATACGACGCCTATAAGGATTTGGCGGGCGACGAGCGATACAAATTGATCACGGCGCGCATGCTACTCGACCACACCAGCGGCTTTCCGAATTTTCGCTGGATCAATGAGGACCGCAAGTTGAACATTAATTTTCAGCCAGGGTCGCGGTTTGCGTATTCGGGCGAGGGAATCAACCTGCTGCAATTTGTGATCGAGACGATTACCAAGAGGCCGTTGCATGAATTGATGCAGGAAAATGTTTTTCAGCCGTTGGGCATGACGCGCAGCAGCATGGTGTGGCAAGCGCGGTTTGAGGACGACTACGCAAACGGCTACGACGAATATGGGCGTTCGCTGGGGCCGCTGCGGTGGAAGGATTCGAACGCGGCGGGATCGTTATCGACGACTCCAATGGATTTTGCGCGTTTTGTGCAGGCAATCTTGGATGGCAACGGGCTCGGGACGCGTACGTGGAGAACTATGCTCAGCGCGCAGATCCCGATTCTGGCCAAGCACGAATTTCCTACCATGGAGAATCAGCCTACGGACGAAAATAAATCCATACGGCTGAGTTATGGGCTGGGCTGGGGGCTTTATTGGTCACCGCAGGGCGAGGCTTTTTTTAAAGAAGGACACGACGATGGCTGGCGCAATTACTGCGTGGGATTCCGAATGCCGAAAGACGGCATGCTTATCATGACCAATAGCGGAAATGGCGAAGGCATTTACAAGGAGCTGCTGGAAAAAGTGCTTGCGGATACGTACACGCCGATCGAGTGGGAACGATTTACTCCGTACGATCAGTTGCCGCCGCGTCCGCCGTTGAAGCAGCACACGAAAGTGAGCGTGGATGCGCAGACGCTGGAGAAATATGTGGGGCGATATGGCACACCGCCGAAGTTGATTCTCGTGGTGCGGCATGAAGGCGACCACCTTACCGTGCAGGAAAATGACGAACCGGTGCAGGAGTTGGACCCTGAGAGCGCTAGGCAATTTTTTTCGACGGTGGCGGATGATGTGTACAGGTTTGAGATGGACTCGAGCGGCAAAGTGACGCGGATGGTTTTGCGCTCCGGCGACGAAACAATTCCCATTGATCGGATCGACTAAGTTGGTGAACGGCTGCCCGCCTGGGCAGATGTGCCTCGAGAACGAACTGCTGGTTCCTCCCTGCCGGCAGGCAACCCTGGTCGGCCAAAAAAAGGCCTCGATCCGGATGACCACGCACAGCACACTAGCCTGCGGTCGCCCGGGGCGACCACGCAGCCTGAATGGGGTTATACTGCGTGCGAAGTTTTTCGATATTGCGGTAAGGTTGAAAAAAATGGGCACCAAGCAAATTAGCGTGCAGCGGTTTAGTCTTATTTCTTCAAAGAAGTTTGACGATGTAGTGGCGAAGATTGCAGCGGGAGTCGGGCATCCGGATATGCGCGCGATGTTCAAGAATATCAGCTTGGCGAAAAAGTACGACGAAGTGGAGAAAGCCATTCAGCCGGGACTGGGGCCGACGGGCTTGATGGAATTTTTGCGATTCGATCATGGCGAAGTGCTGCGCAAGGATCACGGAGAGAAAGCACGGCGAGTGATGCGTTTTCTGATCGGCAATCCACTGGTGATGAAGAGAATGGTGGAGCATGTTCCGGATTCGGGATCGTATGCGCCGGTGACGGTTCTGGTGGACGAGCGAGCGGACGGCGTGCACATTTCCTACGACACCATGGTGAGTTTGCTGACACCGTATGGAAATGCGGAAGCGCTGAAGGTTGCGAAGGAACTGGACGGAAAGATCGAAGCTCTGTTGAATGAAGCGGCGAAGTGAAGTGAAAAATCATCCAGATGGATAGACGAGAGTCAGGCGCGAGCCAGGTGATTGAGTAAACCCGGGAATCGATAAGCGCGAAGAGGAGACGCCTGTATGAGTTCGACGGAAGTGCTGGTGCTGGCATTTCTGATTGGCGTAATTGCGGGGCTGCGATCGCTCACCGCGCCTGCCGTTGTGGCATGGGCCGGATTTTGGCATCGCTTCCTGCAGGGCTCGCCACTCGCGTTTATGGGAAGGCTACCGGCCGCTATCGTTTTCACGGCGCTGGCTGCGGTTGAACTGATTACCGATCAGCTTCCGTCCACTCCAAGTCGCTTGAAGCCGCCGGGTCTGATCGCGCGCATCGTCACCGGCGGACTTTCGGGCGCATGCCTCTCTGTCGCGGGTGCACAATCAATCGCGTTCGGAGCGGTACTGGGCGCTGTCGGTGGTGTGGCGGGCGCTTTCTTAGGTTACGGAGTTCGCACGCATCTGGTGAAGGGGCATAAAATTCCAGATTTGCCTGTCGCGTTGTTGGAAGATGCGGTGGCGATTGGCGGCGCGATATTTATCGTGTCGCGCTTTTAAGCGAGCGTTTTTACATCAAAATACAAGCTGCGGAATATTTCCAGCCTCGAGGTATTTTTCCGATGAATCCTTCCGACCAATTTCAAGCCATCGTAATCGGTTCCGGGCAGGGCGGCAATCCGTTGAGTGTGTCACTGGCGCAGGCGGGATTTCGCACCGCGCTGATCGAGCGCCAGTTTATCGGAGGGACGTGCGTGAATTATGGGTGCACGCCGACGAAAACCTTGGTGGCGAGCGCACGCGTCGCGTACCTGGCGCGGCGAGGCGCTGACTACGGCGTTGCAACTGGGGACATTCGGCTGGACATGGCGCGCGTTCGCGAGCGAAAACGCGGGATCGTGGAGAGCTTTCGCACCAGGAGCGCAGGGCGTTTTAAAAACTTGGCAAACTTCGAGCTAATTTTCGGCGAGGCTAGTTTTACTGGAGCGAAAGCTTTGCGCGTGCGGTTGAGAGATGGGGGAGTTCGCGAACTTAGAGGCGAGGAAATTTTTATCGACGCGGGGACGCGGCCTGCGGTGCCGGCGATCGATGGGTTGAAGGATGTGGCGTTTCTCGACAGCACCTCGATCATGGAATTGGACAGCGTGCCGGAACATTTGATCGTATTGGGCGGCGGATACGTTGGACTGGAGTTTGGGCAGATGTTTCGGCGGTTCGGCAGCCGAGTGACCATCGTGCAGTCGGGTCCGCAATTGTTGAAGGGTGAGGATGCGGATGTGGCCGGCGCTGTGGCGGAAATTGTGCGGCAAGACGGCGTTGCGGTGTTGCTGAACGCGAAAGCTACCGGCGTGACAAAGACGGGTACGCAGATTCACGTGACCGTGCGTGTGGATGCGGAATCGCGCGCGTTAGACGGCTCGCATTTGTTGGTGGCTACCGGGCGCACGCCGAATACGGACTCGTTGAATTTGGCGGCTGCGGGTGTCGCGACGGATAAGCGCGGATTCATTCCGGTGAATGCGAAACTGGAGACCAACGTGGCGGGGATTTACGCGTTGGGAGACATTAACGGCGGGCCTGCGCTCACGCACATTTCTTACGACGATTTTCGCATTCTGCGGACCAATGTGATCGAGAAGGGAAACGCTTCGACGGAAGGGCGGCTGGTACCTTACGCGCTTTACATCGATCCGCAGCTTGGGCGCATCGGGATGACCGAAGAGCAAGCTCGCGCGCGAAATAAGAAAGTACGCGTGGCGCGGATGCCCATGACGTCTGTAGCGCGGGCGACGGAAACGGGCGAAACTCGCGGATTCATGAAAGCTATTGTGGACGCCGACAGCGGACAGATTCTAGGCGCGGCTGTGCTGGGAATTGAAGGCGGAGAAATTATGTCGATGCTGGAATTGGCGATGATGGGCAAATTGACTCATGCAGTTTTGCACGATGCCATTTTTGCGCATCCGACGCTCGCCGAATCGCTGAACAACTTGTTTTTGCATTTTGATTCTTAGGCTAAAGCTATCGCGCGTGGATATTGCGGAGGAACGGAGCGAGGGCGACGGCGCTGGACAAAAGCAAGATGCCGGCCAGAAGCCCCGCCCGCGGCGGGCCAGCCGGCGCTACGAAAGTCCCAACGACGGCTCGGAGCCAGAGAAGCCCATAGCGCGTAGGGGGAAAGACAACCCGTTCGCCGCACAATCTGGCAAAGATTAGTGTTTCTGAATCTGAATCCTCGGTGCTGCTTTCTTTTCGTCGCCTGTGGGAATAGCACCCGCCTCCAACGAGCCGCCGAAGTAGCTGTCTTGATCGACTTCGATCCAGAACAGCTGATCACCGCTCGCCTGGTAGGCGGTGACAGTCAGGCTTATGTCGGCCGTGAAGTTGTCACTCGACAATGTCAGAGGATTGATGGTGTAGCGTCCCGGATTCATGGGATCCGGAACCGCGGCATCGGTAAAGGCGACGCCGCTGTACGTTGGTCCGACGCCTGTGAGAGCGCCGAATGGATCGCTGAGATCGCCTGTCCCGACGAAAGAGCCGCCGGGCTCGGTGACATTTGCAGCGCCGACGAAATCAAATTCGAAGAGGCCGTCGGAGTCCGTGGCACCCTGCGCTCCAAAAGAGTAATAGCCCGCGAAGTCGGTTGCGACCACATCGGTTTGTGGAACTAGTAGGCCGGTGCCGACGAGGTTGGCATCCATCTCAGCAACCAGGGCGCCTCCACCATCGGTGGAAGAGTTGGGATCCAGGACGTTAAGAGTGGGATCGACGGCGTATATGCCGAAAGTTGTAACGTCTCCGTAGCCTGCGTTGAACGTCATGGAGCCGTAGCCGTTGGCGGCGAGTGCGTAGGTCCCGCGGATAGGCTGAACGGTTAACTGAATTGCGTTATTCAATTCGTTCAAATCTCCGACACCATTGAAATGAGTGCCGGCACTGGCCTTGAATTGACCTACGGCAGCATAGGCGTCGTCCGGATTCTCAACCAAGAACACAGAATCGCCGATTGAACCATTGGAAAAGGCCGGCACCGCTCCTTGACCGTAGGCCGAACCTACCGCCGTGTCGGCGGTGGAATCCACGTCGATGAAACGGAACACTTCAGGACCGACTACGTAGTAGTTGATGGAAGTGGCGATTCCGGTGGCGCTAGTGATAGCGCCGCGGCCGAAAGCGTCAGGGGTGGAAAGCGAAGCAGTGAAGGGCGCGTCCGGCGTCACAGCGCCGCCAATGTTGGTGTCCACTGTGCCGCTGAGAGCGCTGGAAGTAATTGTGAAAACTCCTCCGTATGCCGCGGGTAAAAATCCGGGATTTGAACTTGTACCAGAGGCCACAAAGGCAAAGGAACCGGACGGCAAAGCTGTAGATGTCTGAAGATCCAAACTTCCACTCGAGGTGGCTGTTCCGTCGAATTGTGTGATTAGCGCGTGGTTTGGGTTGGCAAAAGAGACAGCAAAAGTCTCCGTGCCACTGACGCCTAGGCTGGAATTACTTGTAACCAGAGTTAGCGTGCCGGTGCCGTCGCCGGCCGGAACAAGTCCTCCGCCGATGATAGTGTCGCCTGAAGGCTGCGGAGAAGTGATGCCGTCGCCATCGCTATAATCCTGTTCGCCACCCGTAACCGCGAAAACGCCGCCAGTGGAGACTAGGTTGGCAATCTGAACGACGCCTGCGATGGAGTAGTACGGATCGTCGGCAAAATTATTTTCTTCGCCGGTCACGTAGAAAGTGAAATTTTGTGTGGCCATGCCGGTGATCGTTATGCTGGCAGTGGCCGTGCGCGGTCGGAATCGTAACGGAGGTGGCTGTGATGGTTACCGAGCCACCGGTTGCGGTTGGCGCGATGGGAGGCGCCGTGTAAACGGTGGTAGCGCCGCTGGCTGTTTGAGCCAGCGTGAATGTGCCGCAAAATCCGGCGGGAGCGCAGCTCCAAGTGACGCCGTCAGCTTGTCGGATCGTGCGTGACCGTGGCGGAGAGGTTAGCCGGTGGTGCTGGCGGCCAAACTAGCGGGAGCCGTGATGGCGATCGTCAGCGGAGCTCCGCCGGAGCCGCAGCCCGCGATGCCCAACGCGCAAAGCGCCACGATAACGGTCCACAGAGTTGCTCTATTCATAGCTGTGTGTCCCCTCGCTTCGGATTTCGAACGATATTCGCTCAGAGGGCCTCTGATGCGGAAAGCTCTTGGGACCGAAGGAACACACGAATGCTGCGCGCGAGAATAGGCGACTCGTCGGCGAATTTCCCCTCGATAACAAGGCGGGACCCATGTCTAGAACGAACAACCCCGGCGAAATATATCACGATAGTCGAGGTGGGCGTCTAGCCAATAAATCAGATTTTTGTTTGGATTCGTAAGGGATCGTAAGGCTGCAACAAAGATGCAAATGCCTGCAGGACATAGACGAATTTGAAGCAATTGTTGTGACTACGGGTCAACGCAACAAGGCCGTTATTGGCTGGGTTTGAGGCGGTTTTTGCTCAGCCTCGGCCTGGCGCCGAAGGCGTTCGCGACCTCCAGGTGAAACTGGACTTGGACGTTGTTGGCCACCTTATTGAGCGGCGCGTTGTGCGTCATTCCAAAATCGCGCCGGTTGAAGGTAAATTCACCGTCGATCAACTGATGGCCTTTCTCTGACGGGTGTACGCTGAGAGCGACTGACACAAGCTGGGTGATTCCGCGCAAAGTGAGTTCCGCATTCATCAGAAACTTCGTTGGATCGGGACCCCCGTCCGGGTGTAATGGTTTTCGATACGAAATGAATCTGGGGATATTGCTTCACATCGAAAAAATTCTTTCCTTTCACTTCTTTGTCTCTTAGTCCGCTCCCGGTTGCAACACTCTCGGCTTCGAGCTGCAGGTCCAGAGATGCATCGTCGAACTTGTCCGTAGGCATCTTCAGATCGATGTCCCAGGAATGAAACACGCCGGTTACCTTGGCGAACGTCGCGCTGGCGTGAAATTCGATCTTGCTATCCGGATTTCAGATACGGCGCGCGCAGGGTCTGGCGGCGTCTGAGCGGCCACCAAGAATCGCAGCCAAAGTGAAAAGAATGCACGCTCGGCGCATTAAGTTCAAAAAACACCTCGAAATGAAGATTGTGAATTTACGATGCGTTTGCAGCACGTCACGTCAGCAGGCTGCCAGGAAGTGGCCCAAGACTGTTTGCGTGTCCTGAGGGAACATCAGCTACCGCGTGCCGATAGTATAGCAAGCTGCGCCGTGGAATTCTCTTCAGCTCGAACACCTAGCGCGAGAAGCGCTGGATGACCAGCGAGATGGGCAGGCCAACGCAGATGATATGCGTGACTATGGCGATGATCGAGGAAGTGACCGTCTTGGTCCCGTGAAAATTGGACCGTGGCATTACGACCCAGTACATCACGAGATAAACCGCGATGCCGTACAGAACGCCGGAAAGAACGGGCCTTTCAATCATGAAGGTGAGTTTGCGGCTAGCCAAGAAAAATATCGCCGATGCAGTAAAGGCAATCAGGAAATGGAATGCAAGGCCGAGCGCGGCCGTGGCTGTTCCGCCGTTGAACGACGCGGGGCCGAGCCAGCCGGCAGCGACTCCTTGCAGGAGGCGCGAAGGTTTTACACCCTTGGGCCACCAGGTGATGAAGGCGGCGGTGATGTCCATGCAGCCGCATAGAAGGCCCGCAGAGAAAATGGCCAGGAATGCGGATGAAGTTTGTGTGCCGGAAGCAGCCAGGTTCGAAGAGGTCAAGTTAGCGCTCCTCCGCAGTTGCGATGCGGCGCTGCGTGGGGATGTTGTATTCGGCCATCCGACAGCTCGCAATATTTTCACGACAGTGTAATTCGAATTTCGCGGACGCACAGGTAAAATGGGAAAGAGCGTATGGTGATGAGTCCAAATTTGGCTGGGCCCGGCGGACGGTTGTTTGCGGAACAGCAGCCGGGTAAAGATGAAGTCACATTTCGCGTAGATAATACCAGCGCGGCGTATTTCAACTCGCCGTACTACGAGCTGCACAAGAACGACTTGCAGCAGATTCCGCCTCCTCGCAAAAATGTTCCCATGCAGTTGCAACTCGCGGATTTTACCGGGCCGGCGATCATCAGCGCGATTCAACAAGCAGGAAAGATAACGTTTCATTCCGTTGGAGATACCGGGGCGGCGAAAGTGAATCGCGAACAGACCGTTCAACGCGCGATCGAGAATGAAGCGGAAGTGGCGGACGCGATGGCCAATGACGTCGCGACAGGCGGCACAAACGGGCCGGCATTCTTTTTTCATTTGGGAGATGTGATCTACAATTTCGGCGAAGGCCAATATTATTACGATCAGTTTTACGAGCCATTTCGCGCGTACGACCGGCCGATCTTCGCCATCCCCGGAAATCACGATGGCATGGTGTTTGGCCAAGGATCGAGCGCACCGCAGGTTCCCACGCTGGATGCGTTCCTGACCAATTTTTGCGCACAGACTTCGGGACCGTCACCGGATGCTGGCGGTCTAGTGCGTAGCTTGATGACGCAGCCGGGCGTTTACTTCACGCTCGACGCTCCGTACGTGTCGATCATCGGGCTTTACAGCAATGTGCTGGACGGACCTGGCGTGATTTCTTCGCAAGGCGGGAAATTTCCGATAGTTGACGATCAACTTGCGTTTCTAAAAAGCGAGCTGCAGCGATTAACGCCGGACCGCAATGCGGGGAAACGCGCGGTGATTATTGCCGTGCACCATCCGCCGCTTTCCGTGGACGCCCTGCATGCTGGATCAACAGGAGTGCAGGCGGACTTGGATTCAGTGTGCCAGGAGGCCGGGCTTTGGCCTGACGCTGTTTTGTCGGGGCACGCGCATCTTTACCAGCGATTTACGCGCATCGCGGGGCCGAACAAAAAAGAGACGCCGTACGTCACAGCGGGCAGCGGCGGATTTGCGGCAACGCCCCCGCAAAGCACGGTGGGGAAAGCGCCGATCACGGTTGGAAACGATACTTTGGTGCTCGATCCGATTGTAAAATTTGGGTATTTGACGGTGACGTGCGATGGGAAGACGTTGTGTGTTTCGTTTAAATCGCCGGCGCCAAATGGCGGTATGTCTACCCTGGACTCTGTCTGCGTCGACTTGACCGCGGGGAAAATTCTGTCGAGCGGTGCGGCGCAGAAAAGCGGAACGAAGGCCAAGTCGACGAGCATGGTTGCCGGCCCAGTGGCGAGCAAGGCCCAAAGCAAAGTTGCGACGAAATCCAGCGCGTCAAACAAGGGCAGCCGTTCTACGAACAAGGCTAAACATTAGTCGTAAAGGTCGGAGCTTCGTATTCAAAGAAATACGGAAGGCTCGGCGAAAAGTCCGCCGAGAGGAAGAATTCCTTTTTCGAGGCTATATCTCGCAGCTGAAGCCGCGACCCACAAAGCTGGTCTCACAACCACCACAGAGTTATTTTTTAAGTTACTTGCGGTAGATCACGCCGTTTTTCATTACGAAGGAAACTTTCTGTAGGACGGAGATGTCCTGGAGTGGGTCGCCGGGGACGGCGATGATGTCTGCGTCGTAGCCGGGCTTCAGCGCGCCGATTTTATTTTGCCAGGCTAATAATTTTGCGCCGTTCAGCGTTCCGGCTTGGAGTGCGGCGAGCGGCGACATTCCGAATTTCACCATTAGCACAAATTCACGAGCTTGCGTGCCATGAGGAAACGGGCCGACGTCTGAGCCTATGGCAAAGGATATGCCTGCGGCGAGCTGTTTTTTGAATTCCTGGGCGTGGAGATCGAGAAGCTAGCTATCGCGCGCGCCCTGTGCCGGGGTGTTGGGATGCGCGGCGAAATATTCGAAGATGGTGAAGGTGGGCACGGCGAAAATTTGTTTTTCGCGCATCAGGCGCATGGTTTCATCGCTGAGCTGTAGGGCGTGATCGATTGATGCAACTCCGGCCTGCGCTGCGTACAGAGTGCCGGGCTCGCCCATGGCGTGTACGGCGACGCGATGCCCGGTGCGAGCCGCTTCGCGGACTGCGGCGGTGAGTTCTTCTTCGGTGTACTGATACGGCGTTGAGAAGCGGCCATCGACAATTTTGTCTGGGCCGGTCTCGTAGATTTTGATGAAGTCAGCGCCCTCTTTCAGCTGGCCGCGGATTGCCGTGATGAGTTCTTCGGCGTTGTTGGCATAGGTGGCGTTCGAGAGCACGTGCTGTGCAGGGTTGTAGCCGATGGCGTCTTCGTGGCCGCCGAGAATGTCGATGGCATTGCCGCTAATGCGCAGGCGCGGACCGGGAATCAGGCCGTCATTGATTGCGTTGCGGACGGCGGTGTCAGCGGAGCCGGCGCCTTCGGTGCCCATGTCGCGCTCGGCAGTGAATCCGGCGAAAAGATCATCGCGTGCGGCAATCGTAGCGAGAATGGTGCGCTGCGGGACGGATTCTTGCACGGTCTGCAGATCTTCAGCGCCGGGATGCAGGAAAAGGTGAACGTGCGCGTCGATAAGCCCGGGTAGGAGAGTGGTGTCGCCGAGGTCGATCAATTCGGACTCGTGAGGGTGCGTCACGTGCGAGCCGACTTCCACGATGAGGTCGCCTCGCACCAGGATTTCGCCGGGGGTCGAGATGCGACCGGTTTCGACATCCAGAAGACGGGCCGCGTGGAGAACGATGGCGCGAGGCGACGGCGTGGACTGAGAGTTGTTTGTTTGCGAAAGGATTGGCGAAGGGAAAAGCAGCGCGGCCAAGCTAGCTGAAACGAATAATGCGAATGTCGCGAGAGCGCGGCGTGTAGTCATGTTTTCGCGCGCGATAATAACATGCAGTGCGGAATCAGCGGAAGCCTGGGTTCGGGAAACCGGACCTACATCGCTGCGAAAATGTCGAAGAAGAAAAGAAAAGGCGCCCTGGTGTGTTTCACCAGAGCGCCTTTTCTAGAAGCTACTAACCACCCAACATGAGTGTTACTTCTTGCCGCGTGACCCACTGCTATGCGAACCGCCACCGCCGTGTGAGCCACCGGAACTACTGCGCCCGCTAGACTGGGCCGCGTGTTGTTGCGTCGCGGACTGATGACTAGCTCGGGGAGCAGATGCACGCGACTGCGAACGCGCTGCCGTGTTCGTGCGTGCTGCGGTGTGGGACATACGCACGTTGTTCTGTACACGCTGCGCATTGTTGGTATGCGGCGTGGTACGCGATGTACGGGCGTTGTTCTGTGAAGGTGTTACGTTGTTGGAGCGTGCTGAGTTATTCGAGAGTGAGTTATTCATCGCCGAGCGGTTGGATGTAGAACGCCCTGCGGTGGTCTGACGCTGGAAGTTGGTTGAGCGCGATCCATTGGCTGTGCTTCGCGCGGTGCTTCGTTCTGTGCTGTTTTGTGTACCTCGTTCGGTACCTCGCGTTGCGTTACGGTTGTTTTCAGTTCGTGACGCAACGTTCCGCGACCCATTGAACTCACCCGGCCTGGCTGAGGCAGTCACTGCTGGCCGGCCATGCTTCACGGACGCGAGTTGATTGCGATCGGCGCTTGCCGCGCTCTCATGACGCATCTGCGCGGAGGTTGCCGGGACATGTTGGTCGCGATTCGCCGCCATTTCGGTAGCCGTGGGGCGTGCCGTAACTCCACCGCGGCCGCCGTTGTAGCTCACGCGATTCACATCGCGATTGTTCAGCACTGTTTTGTTATATACGTTGTGAATAGTGTTCACATTGATGTTGTTCACCGAGCGGTTGTAGAAGAAATGACCGCCGTGCCAGTATCCACCTTCGTAACCGAAACCGCCGTAACCGAAGCCGTAGTTAATGCCGCCGTAAAAGCCGACATGTGCTCCCCAGAAACCGGCGTGCCAGAAATATCCTCCGCCTCCCCAGCCCCAATAGCCGGGAGTCCACAGAAATCCGATACGTGGAGGAAGGACCCAAGTGCCGGGCACCCAGTAGTAGCCGTCAACGCCGTAAGCCCAGTAGCCGGGAGTAAAGATGTAGCCGTCAGCGGGGCAGATTGGTTGTGTGTAAACCGGCAAAACGGGTGGCGCAATCGTGATTGCCACGCCGAACCCGGCTGCCGATGTTGTGGTTGGTAACATAAACATTCCAAGTACCGCCAAGAGCAAACCGACTAACATTATTTTCTTCATTGCGATTCTCCTTCTTATAAGTCCCTGACGCAGAAACTGTGAATCATCCAGCGCCTTCTGCGATTCCCAGTTTCTTGGCGCTACTGTGTTAAACACGTAGATAGGACGAAAGTCGCGGGAGCGTCTTGAGCGCGTTGTAAGGGTTTAATGTATCGCCCGCCTGCTTGCGACGCGGGCCACATCTGAACGTGGATCGGTTCACTAGGTTGGGGCAATACCGTAATTTGTTTCGCAACAAATTCTTCTTGGCGGGTTCTTATGGCTATAGGTATGTTGAAATTAGGAAAGAGGAAGGGGCCGATATGTCCTTACGGAAGATAGTAATGGTGCTCGTCTTTGCTTTTGCCACGGCGGGAGCTCGGCAGGCTTCTGCGGGGACGTGCGAGAGTCTCGTGTCACTCAAGCTGACTGACACTACGATTACGGCGGCGCAGTCGATATCGGCAGGAACCTACACCGCACCGAATGGTGAAGTGTTTGAAAATATGCCTGCGTTTTGTCGGGTGGCGGCCACGCTGACGCCTACTAGCGATTCGGACATTGGAATTGAAGTATGGATGCCGGCCTCGGACTGGAATGGCAAGTTTGAGGGCGTTGGAAATGGCGGGTTTGGCGGAGCTATCGCGTACGCGTCGCTGGCGTCGAGTGTGAGGCTTGGGTACGCTACCGCTAGCACCGATACCGGGCATGTTGGAACCCCCACTGACGGATCCTTTGCGCTGGGACATCCACAAAAGATTATCGATTTCGGATATCGCGCGATTCATCTGACGACGGTCATCGGCAAACAGATTACATCCGCGTTTTATGGCGAAGGTCCGAAGCGCTCGTATTTCGACGGTTGCTCAACCGGTGGACGACAAGCGCTGATGGAAGCGCAGCGTTTTTCGAACGATTACGACGGGATCGTGGCCGGCGATCCGGTCGCGTACTACACGCACCACCATGTGGGAGGCAATCTGTGGGTGCTGCGGCAAATGTTCAACAATCCTGCCAGCACGGTTTTTACCACGCAGGACACGCTTCTTGGCAATGCGGTGAACGCGGCGTGCGATGCGCTTGACGGCGTGGTGGATGGCGTTCTGAATGATCCGCGACGCTGCCACTTCAATCCAAAAGCGCTGCTGTGCCAGGGAACACAGACGCCTTCGAGCTGCCTTACGAGCGAGCAGGTCGAGGTGGTCAGAAATATATGGACTGGGCCGGATCCGTTGGTACACCAGCGCGGCTATTACCCGCCATTTGAAAGGGGCGGAGAAGCGGATGGCTGGCCCGCAACTATATCTCCGCAACCGCCACCCGCGCCACAAACAGACGATCACGCTACGATCGGGATTTCGTTCTTAGCGAATTTCGTCTTCGACAATCCGAACTGGGACTTTCGATCTTTCAACTGGAATTCGGACCCAGCATATGTAGACAACAAAGTGGTGATTGGTAATCAGACCTTGGCGACGGTTTTGAACTCGATCAATCCGGACCTGAGCCAGTTTCGCGCGCATGGTGGCAAGCTGATCCAGTATCACGGTTTCAGCGATCCCGAAGTTCCGCCCCAGACGAGCATCGAGTATTTCGAGAGCGTCCGGAATTTTCCGGGCAGGTCAAGCGGAGCGAGCTCGGAAGGGGAGAGAGGGAAGCTGATTCAGGAATATTACCGGCTGCTCATGGTGCCGGGGATGAACCACTGCAGCGGCGGGCCGGGTGCCAACGTGTTCGACATGCTTACGCCGCTGGTGCAATGGGTCGAGCAGAATATTGGGCCAGAGAGCGTCATCGCGACGCATTACGTCAACAACGTGCCAACGCAAGGTGTGGCATTTACGCGTCCGCTATGCCCCTACCCGCAGGAAGCGCTGTACAAAGGAACCGGTGACACCAACGACGCCGCCAATTTTGTCTGCAAATAAGGCCAGAGCGACGAGCGCGTTCAGAAGACCCGAGCAAAACGGGCCCGCCCAAAGGTAGAACCGGTTCGCGTCGCGCTTGTGATGTTACGTCTGCCCGAATCGGTCCGCTGCAACTAGTCCACGGAATAGATCCGAATACATTGGCTAGTCGGTATCCGGCGCATCTATCTCCGTGGTTAGAGTGTCCAAGAAGAACGTTGGAGTCAACGGAGCTGGAATCGTTTTGTATGTGGTTGGGGGCAGACGAAAATCGAAGAATTCGTGGAGATCGTTGGTGGCACGCGCATCTGCAAAACCTAAATTGCCGAGGCCAAAAATACCCTCGATGCCTTTTAGGATGCTGCCAAAATCGCATTGCTCATTGCTGATATATCCAATTTTCGGCGAGTAGGCTGAAACAACCACCAGCGGCACGCGAAAGCCGAGTTGATAGTCGCGCTGGTTCGCGCCGGTCTGAAACACCGGAGGGACGTGGTCGTACCAACCTCCCCAATCGTCCCAAGTAATGAATATGACTGTGTCCTTCCAGTAGCCAGTCTCGTCGTCGCAATTTGTACTGGTCCCGATGGCATTTCACAATGGCCGCGATCCATGACGGCCCCTGTCCGCTATTGATCGGATGGTCTGAATATTGTCCGGCGGGTGTTATCCAACTAACTTGCGGCAGCTGGCAGTTGGTGATGTCGTTCAAGACATCGGGCGGTTTCGTGTCAACGTAACCGTTCGATCCGCCTTTAACCCAGTCTGGACCGGTGCACACCCCATTTTCGGGCATGCAGATGTTCGCGAGCGAGTTCGGCGCTACCCAGAGGCTAGTCTGGCCTTCGGCGTAGTACGTCCAAGTGATTTTGGGATTATGCAGGTCAAACAAATGATCCATGGCGTTGCGGTCGAAGCATTCCACGGTTTTGTCGCCGGATGTTTCCGTGCCGAAAGGAAACTCCGCGCTGTCGTTTGGCCTGATCAGTTGTACCGATTCTCCCGAGCCACATCCGTAGTCCGTGTCGGCATTCTCCGCGACAAAGACACCCAGCATGTCGTCTTTAGCAGTAGGTGCCGAAGTAGCGCCGAAAATAAATTGATGTGCCGGATAGCTGGGGCCCTGGTTGGTCTGGAACATGCGGTTGGCCCAACCATATGTGGTGGCTAAGGTGATGTAGGGGTCGAGAACGCCGCCTTTGCTGCCATTCGAATTCGTTACAGGAGAGTTGTACACATACATGAACTGAGAATAGTTAAAGGCGGGTACCACGCAGCCATAGGTGTTGGCGCCGCAGACCTGTGGAACGATCGCGGCCGGCTTGCCGGTGACTCCCTGGTTCTTGTACTCGAAATTAAATCCGCTAATCGTTCCATTAAGATCCGGGCCGGCATGGCTGTGATCCAAATCAAAGTTGGTAGCCAGTCCGACAGGCGTTAACGGTACCGTCTGGCCATCGGAATTCACATAGGTTGACGCGACGTCGTACTTTCCCGCTGTAACCGAGACGCTACATCCCGGCACACCGTCGTTTGCGGTGCACAATCCCTGAAACAGATTGTCGCGCGTGCGGTTTTCCTGAAAGATCACCAGCACGTGTTTGATAGGAGTTTTACCGTACTGCGCTTGGGTGGAAGTTGTCGCGAAAAGCCCAGCGATGAGAAGAGACATCACCATAAGACTCGATTTCATAGCGATTCTCCTTCAAGAAGTGGCGGGGACGAGGTGTACTACGGAGCACCTTGCGCGACGCACCCACTATCTTCCACTTTGTAATATTTGGTCAACCGCATAAGCTCGATTCCAGACGGGGCCGGTACTATTACCGTGTTAAGCGAACTAGACCACCCTGAAGGCCGCGGCGCATCGCGAGGGCGCGAAGACCACCTCGTGATGGGTCGAACCTCAGTTCAACGTGTCGGCGGTAGAAACACAGAGGGGATGGGAAAGTTGCGGGGTTTCTTGGCTTGGAAAACTCAGTGAATCTTTATGAAGTGGTTGTGCCGGAATTGGGGACCGGGATAGATCGGTGAAAGATCGCTCCCGGTCCGGTTGGTCCGAAAGAATCTAGATCTTTTCGCTGGTTCGCAAAAGACTAGAAGCCTGCTCCGAATCCACGTCCGCCATGGTGAACCTCGGTTTCAAGCTGCGCCATTTTGGTTTGTTGTTCGGGCGTGAGTACTTGATAGATCGCAGCTTCCACCTTGGCGCGCGCCAGCATCTTCTGTGCGATCAAGCTGCTCATCGAGTTGGCCGCTTGCTCCATCGCAGCGGCGTCGTTTGAATGAATCGCATTCTGCAGATTCGTACGCGCAGTTTTCATACTGCTGGACGCGTTGGATTTGCTCGTCGCCGCGCTGGAAATAATATTTGTTACCTGAGTCTGTTGCGCCGGGGTCAACGACAAAACGGTCGTCAGATAATTGACCCAATGCTGCGCCATTTTCGCCGAGCGTGTCGCTTGTGTTGGCGCTGAGGACGCCGCATCTGAAGTCTGTGCGAAAAGCGCTGGCGTGGCAAACGCGCAGGTTAACACCAACGTAATAATTGTCTTTTTCATCTTGGTAACCTCTCTCCCTTGTCCGATGTTCGTTTCATCAAGCGTCAGCGCTTGATTGTGGAATTCTCGTGCGACTTACAAAGATAATTCCAGATTGTGAGTCAAAAAGTTCCCAAACTTATTTCTCCGTACCCTGAGAAATTTCTGAAACTTTAAGAGAAACCTGACGTCTGATTAAGTGAGCGGTTTCATTCGCACAATTCGTTGTGCAACGCTCACCCACAGGAAGTCGGCGGGCCCACCGAGTTTTCCGGGGGGAATTTCTGATCTTTAAAGGAGGTACTTGTATCGATGCGTCCAAAAATAAATCAATTACTATGTGCGATCGCCCTATTTACTCTCGCTGCGCCAGTCTGGGCACGCACACATTCCACCACCGCATATTCCGACGGCACCACGACCATTGCCGGAACACAATTGAAGGCCGGCGATTACCAACTGAAGGTCGAGGACAACGGAACCGAACTTCAAGTAACGCAAGGCGGCAAACTCGTGGCCCACGTTCCAGTCCAATGGATTCAGCTTCCCAATAAAGCCAAGACCACCGAAGTAATGCTCGACAACAATCAAATCACCGAAGTGCAATTCGGCGGAGAAACACAAGCAGTCCAGATCCGCTCGAACCAGTAAGAAAGAGGCAGCCGGGAGGGGCGGGGCGAGTCCCGCTCCCTCCGATTTTTTCAATCCCTGGAAAGAGTCACTAGGTGTTATATGAACCAAGCCGAATGGTACGCTTCTTACTGCGACGCTCTCCTGGAATACGATCCCATAAAACTTCGCACGCGAATCCAGGTGGCAGAGATTGCCATATTTTCGCGAATCCTAGACCTGGTCCAAGACCCCGATTCAAGCCACGAACGAGAGATCATCGCAAACGCACTGTCTGCTCTCCGTGCTTTGAAAAGAAACCTGCAGCGTTACCAAGACGACCGGCAGATTGCCTAGCGACGTGCACGATTCTTGATTGGCGAAAGATTTTCTGCGGCTGGGTTGCGGGGAATGGTGACCCACACCTGAATGCCGTTTTCTATTTGGGTTCCAATCCGCACCAGCACGGAGAATCCGTCGGAGGAATTCATGAGATACAGCGGAATGGACGTGCTTTTGGTGGGAGAGGATTTCCATAGGGCAGCGCAATCTTTGACCGACCCATTACACCGGTGGGGATTCAGATGTCACCTGGCCCGCACTATGCGAGCCACGTTCGAATTCTTGAAATCGCGCGGCGGCGACCTGGTGTTGAGCCAGATGCATCTTCCCGATGGAAGCGGTTTCAACTTGCTTACAACTTTGGCGGGATTGCCGGTAACGGCATTCCTTTGCGTTCCAGTGGAGCACAGTTGCCTTTGGCTACGGGCTATCGATGTGGGGCGAAATTGTTGGGGCGAGGAAATGCTGCGACCCGCCGATTTTGCGCGAGCTCTCGAAGAAGTCGCTCAGCGAGGATCTGCTCGAACGCTGGCCAAGGCATCGCTCGCGCATGCTCATGCTGTGTAGCTTTCACGAGCAAGGAGACGGCATAACTTTCGTCGCGTGCGCATCGCTAGTGCATCGGCGGCGCTTCCCAATGCTTGGGGGGACGCTTCATGATGAAGCGCAGCGGCACCAGACAGGCCACCATGATCGCCAGTCCTGACACAACGTCGGTGTAAGCCAGCGTAGTAGCCTGCTGCTGGAAATCCGCCATCTGCTGGGATTATTTTTTGACGCGGTTGTAGCCGGCCGGCGTTGAACGTATCGTTGGTTAGGGTCGGCGAAAATCTCTCGTTAAACTCTTCGTGGCTTTCCGGATTTTCTTCAGGTTGACATCTAACCCATAAATCTGTATGTTCGGGTCATATGTCGACCCGAGAATCCAAAGACCGTTTAGAATTGCTTCAAGGCACGCTGGACCTGCTGATTCTACGCACACTGATATTTGGATCGCAGCACGGGCAGGGAATCGCGCGGGCTATTCAGCAAATGTCGGATGAAGAACTTCTCGTCGAGCACGGAGCACTTTATCCTGCGCTCCAACGTCTGGAAGAGCGCGGGTGGATTTCCGCGAAGTGGGGACTCTCGGCAAATAACCGCAAGGCTCGTTTTTATTCACTGACATCGGCTGGTCGCAAGCAACTAGTACAAGAGACCACTAAATGGAACAGATTGACGGCAGCCATCGGGCGCATCCTGGAGGCTGAGGAGGGCTAGGCGTATGTTCCGACGCAAGCGGAAGGCTAGTGACTTCGGCGCTGAAATCGAAGCTCATATTCAGCTGGAAACGGAACGCTTGCAGGAACAGGGCCTCAGCTATGAATACGCCCGAACCGCGGCGTGCCGCGCCTTTGGAAATGTAACGAACACGCACGAGCACTTCTACGAATCCAGCCACCACCTCTGGTGGGACAACTTCTGGCAAGACATTGGCTACGCCGCACGCATGCTGCGCAAGTCTCCCGGCTTTACCGCCATCGCGGTGTTGACGATTGCATTGGGGATTGGAGCAACCACAGCAATTTTCAGCGTGGTGGATGCCACACTGCTGCACCCGCTGCCGTATCCGCACCCTGAGCAGCTCGTAACCATTGAGGACGATCTTCCCGGCGTGGGCGCGCGCGACGTGGGAATCTCGGTTCCCGAATGGCACGATTTTCAGCGCTCCGGCATTTTTCAATATGTTTCGCCAGTAGGCGGAGGGGATGTGAATCTCACAGGCTCGTCTGAACCTGCGCGAATCCGCCTTCTTACCATACCGCCGAATTATTTTGCTCTGCTGGGCGTGAAACCGCAGTTGGGCCGTTCATTCGATCCCGAGGATCAGACGCCCGGGTTCAATCTGGAAGTGCTGATCAGCGATGGATTGTGGAAGCGGGCCTTCGGAAGCGATCCGCATATTCTGGGCAAGAGTGTGCGGCTAGACAACGACTTGTATCGCGTGGTCGGCGTCATGCCGCCCGGTTTTCACGACCCGAGAGCAACAGCGGAGGAAAGCAACATCGACGTCTGGGCCGCCGCAGGTTTCGCCGGTCCGCCTGCACCGCCTCCTCAACGCAACTTGCGCATCCTTCCGCAAGCCATCGCGCGAATCGCACCTGGACTGACGATTGAGTCGGCGCAAAGCCGGTTAGACGCGTTGGTGGCATCTTTGCAGAAAGAATACCCCAACGATTATCCGCTGCAGAGCGCATGGATGGTGCGCTTGGTGCCCCTCACGGAGACCGTGGTCGGCAACGTTCGCCAGTCGTTGATTCTTCTGCTTGGCGCTGTGGGATTGGTTCTGCTGATCGGCTGCGTGAACGTCGCGAATTTGCTGCTGGCTCGCGCAAGCGCCAGAGGGCGTGAAATGGCTGTTCGCCAAGCCCTGGGAGCCGCACGCACGCGCCTGATTCGACAGTTGCTCACTGAGAGCATGCTCCTTTCTTTGCTCGGCGGAATAGTTGGCTTAGCAATTCTTTTTTGCGGCAAAGGGTTTCTGCTGCGAATCATGCCCGACAACCTGCCCCGGCTCAACGTAGTATCGATTAACTGGGCCGTTTTGCTTTTCGCTCTTGCAGCTTCTCTCGTCGCCGGAATTATTTTCGGCCTGGCCCCTGCTTTGCACGCCGGCCGTTTGGATTTGATTCCCATGCTCAAACAGGAAGCCCGCGGCTCAACAGGTTCCGGAGAGCAGGCGCGCACGCGTCGCGTCTTGATGGTCACGGAATTTGCTCTCTCCCTTGTGCTGATGATTGCTGCCGGCCTTCTGCTCCGCAGCTTTTGGGACTTGTTGAATGTGCGCCCGGGATTCAATCCGCAAAACGTAATGGCGGTGCGCACGTGGTTGCCCGTGCCCAACGATCCCGACACTGACATTTACGGAACGCCTGCTCAGGAAGCGCCGTTCGTGCGCGAAATACTTCGTCGTGGCCGCACGCTGTCCGGAGTGGAAGAAATCGCCGTTGGTAACATCGCCGCTATTCCGTTGGGCCATGGTCGAGACGATCTAAACCCGTACGCATTGATCTTGGAAGGCCACGAGAATCAAAGCGACCAGCCTCCTTTGGTGAACGCCACAATGGTCACGCCATCCTATTTCCACTTGGTCGGCATGACGCTGCAGCGCGGCCGTTTATTGAGCGAGTCGGACAAAGAAAATGCCCCGGCCGTAGCAGTCATCAACGAGGCGTTCGCGCGAACGTACTGGCCGAACGATGAGGCTGTTGGCAAACATCTCGAGCTAAATAACGCTCGCGGAACCACAGCCAACGCTTCCTGGACCACCGTGGTCGGCGTGGTTGCGGATGCCCGAACAGAATCACTCGCGGAATCGAGCGTTCCACAAATCTATCTGAGCCTGTATCAGCACCGCCCTAAAGATCTGGCGATATTTTTGCGCGGACACCTGGACTCTGCCGCCATTCCCGTAGAGTTGCGCGAGCAGGTCCAGTTGATCAATCCCGAACTTCCCGTTTTCGGCGCTCAGACACTCAGCGGCATAGTGTCCGCGTCTCTCTCCGAACGGCGATTCTCCATGGAAATGGTTGGCCTTTTCGCGCTCACCGCGTTGGTTCTCGCCGGGCTTGGAATTTACGGAGTGATTTCCTACATCGTAAGCGAACGCACGCACGAGATCGGCATTCGACTCGCGCTCGGCGCGCAAAGCCGAAACATCCTGCGCATGGTCTTGCGTCAAGGCTTGGTTCTCGCCATTGCAGGCGCTGCGGTTGGGCTTGTTGGCGCGCTGATCGTTTCGCACTTGATAGCGGGTCTACTTTATGGCGTGCGGCCGACGGATCCTCTCACATTTGCAGGTGTGTCGCTTCTTCTTATCGGCGTGGCTCTGCTCGCTTGTTACATCCCGGCGCGCCGCGCGATACGCGTCGATCCACTCGTCGCGCTCAGGCACGACTAGGCGCAGGCCGGTCTGCGCATCGCACAATTGAAATCCTCATTACTTAGGCCAAACAAATTATTGACTGCCGAAAACATGTTGCAGCCTGTGGGACGCAACAACTCGCCTCGCGTCTACCTGGCCACATTTGGCGTGGCCCATGCCTACGATCATTACGGCCAAATGGTAGAGTATCCACGGATGAACGGAATTGTCCAGCCGTACACCGTCAGACTGAGTTGCTATAGCCGCGACGATTTGAATCAGATCGAAAAAAAGGGCGTCGCGGTGGGTTGCACCGGACGCCCTTTTTGAATTTAGATTGAACGACCGACGGAATCGGCCGGTTGGGTTTAGTACATGCCGCCCATACCGCCGCCCGGCATACCGCCGCCGGCTCCTGCTCCTGCGCCCTTCTTTTCGTCTTCCTTGATGTCGGCCACCAAAGCTTCGGTGGTGAGCATCAGGCCGGCGATCGAAGCCGCGTTCTGGAGAGCGAGACGCGTAACCTTGGCTGGATCGATTACGCCAGCCTTGACCAGGTCACCGTACTCGCCGGTGTCGGCGTTGAAGCCGAAGTTGTCGTCTTTCGATTCGCGGATGCGGCCAACCACTACAGCGCCTTCGTTTCCGGCGTTGTGAACGATTTGCCGCATGGGCTCTTCGAGAGCGCGCTTCACGATGTTGACGCCGATGGCTTCGTCATCGTGCAGCTTGAGCTTTTCCAGAGCGGAGATGCAGCGAACCAGCGCTACGCCGCCGCCGGGAACAATGCCTTCCTCGACAGCCGCGCGTGTGGCGTGCATGGCGTCCTCAACACGAGCCTTCTTTTCCTTCAGCTCGGTCTCGGTAGCTGCGCCGACTTTAATCACGGCGACGCCGCCCACCAGCTTGGCCAAACGCTCTTGCAACTTCTCGCGGTCGTAATCCGACGTGGTGTCTTCCACCTGCGTACGAATCTGGCGAACGCGGCCTTCAATCTCACTGGATTTCCCGCCGCCTTCAACGATCGTGGTGTTGTCCTTGTCGATAGTGACTTTCTTGGCCCGGCCGAGATCTTCCACCTTCACGTTCTCGAGCTTGATGCCGAGATCTTCGGTGATGGCCTTGCCACCCGTCAGCGTGGCGATGTCTTCCAACATGGCTTTGCGACGGTCGCCGAAGCCGGGAGCCTTAACCGCAGCGCACTGCAACGTGCCGCGGAGCTTGTTCACCACCAGAGTCGCGAGCGCTTCGCCCTCGACGTCTTCTGCGATGATCAAGAGAGGCTTGCCCATCTTGGCGATCTGCTCGAGCAGGGGAAGCAAGTCCTTCATCGAGCTGATTTTCTTTTCGTGGATTAGGATGCGGACATCTTCGAGAACGCATTCCATTCTTTCGGGGTCGGTGACGAAGTAAGGCGAGAGGTAGCCGCGGTCGAACTGCATTCCTTCGACCACTTCCAGCGTCGTTTCCATCGTCTTGGATTCTTCAACGGTGATGACGCCGTCCTTGCCGACTTTCTTCATGGCTTCGGCAATGATGCCGCCGATGTGCTTGTCGTTGTTAGCGCTGATCGTGCCGACTTGCGCGATCATGTCGCCCTTCACGTCCTTGTGGAACTTCTTGATTTCCTCGACGCAAACCTCCACGGCTCGTTCGATACCGCGCTTGAGCGCCATGGGGCTTGCGCCGGCCGCCACCGTCTTCACGCCTTCGCGGAAGATAGCTTGAGCCAGCACGGTCGCTGTGGTGGTGCCGTCACCAGCCACATCGGAAGTCTTGGAAGCGACTTCGCGCACCATCTGTGCGCCCATATTCTCGAGGGGGTCTTGCAACTCGATTTCTTTTGCTACCGTCACGCCGTCCTTGGTAATGATCGGCGCGCCGAATTTCTTTTCGATCACCGCGTTGCGGCCCTTGGGGCCCAGCGTGATCTTCACGGCATCCGCCAATTGGTTGACGCCGCGCAAAATGGCCTGGCGTGAATTCTCACCAGTCACGATTTGCTTTGCCATAATTCTCCTTCCTCCTGATTTCTATGTGTTAGTCCGGCTCAGCCAGCCCCGCGTTGCGTTGAGGCCCAGCCAATTCCAGAAGTTACTTTTTGCCGCCAGCCGCTTTGGCCTGGCCGCCGATCTTGGCGAGGATTTCATCTTCTTTCATGATCATGAATTCTTCGTCGTCGATCTTGATGTCGTTACCGCTGTACTTGCCGAACAGAATCTTGTCCCCTGGTTTCACATCCAGCGGAATCCGGGTACCCTTTTCCATGCGGCCTGCACCTACGGCAACCACTTCGCCTTCTTGGGGTTTCTCTCTGGCCGAGTCAGGGATGATAATTCCGCCCTTTACGGTTTCTTTCTCTTCCAAGCGCCGCACTAACACACGGTCGTGTAGTGGCGTTATGTTCACTGCCATTTGTGCATTTCCTCCGGTAGAGAACTTAGGTATCGTTCGAAGGGAGGGCTGTTGCCGAGGCCTTAGCACTCCTCATGAACGAGTGCCAATAGTATCAAATGCCGGGATACAGTCAAGGCTGTAGTTGACAATTATTCGCTCACATCCTTGAATCGTCTCTAAAATGCTTATTTTCTGACATATAGGTGGTTGATCAAGGGCGGTGATCGTGGTAGTTTAGCGCGAAACTATGAGCAAGGAAAATGTGGGCGGATTTGTTCTTGCGGGAGGCAAAAGCTCGCGCATGGGGCGCGATAAGGCGCTGCTGGAAATTGATGGCGAGTCACTGATTGCTCGCGCGACGCGGCTGCTGAACTCGATTCTGGGCGAACCTCTGGTCATCGCGTCCACCTCTGGTTACCAGTCGCTTGGATTGAAAATTGTGCCCGACGATTTTCCGGGATACGGGCCACTGGGAGGGATCGCGACGGCGCTGCATGTTTCCACCATGCCCTGGAACCTGGTGATTGCTTGCGATCTTCCATACCTTAGCAAGCCGTGGCTGGAATATTTAATTGCGCGGGCGTTGAAATCGGAAGCGGACGCGCTGGTGCCCATGAATGTGCGCGGGCCGGAGCCGCTTTGCGCGATGTATCACAAAAATGCCGAGGTGCGAATCCGCACAGCGCTGGAAGGCGGAATGCGCAAAGTGACGGATTCGTTCGCCAATCTATCCGTGGAACATGTGGAACCGAAGGAGTGGAAAGCCTTTGCTTCCGGCGGGGTACTATTTAAGAATGTCAATTCGCCCGCGGACTACAAAGAAGCCAAGGCGCGGCTAAGCAAGCAAAAAAATTCATGAGCGAACACTATTTCGAATTTCGCAATGTCTTTAAAGCGTTTGACGAGAACGAGGTATTGAAGGACGTAAGCTTCTTCGTCAATCAAGGCGAGACTGCGGTGATCATGGGACGCAGCGGAGTGGGGAAATCCGTTTCGCTGAAACTGCTGCTTGGTTTCCTTCAACCTGACTCCGGGCAAATTATCGTGGCGGGAAAAGATGTGGCCGGGTGGACCGAAAAACAATTTTCGGAAATACGTCGGCGAGTGACTATGGTTTTTCAGTCTGGCGCGCTGTTCGATTCGCTAACGGTGAAGGAAAACATCGCGTTCCCGGTGGAAACGCGCGGTGTGACCGAAGAGCAGGAAAAGGCCGAAGAAACGGTGACCAACCTGATGAAAATGTTGGAAGTGGAGCAGTATGCCGAGCAACTTCCTTCCGATCTTGCCACCGGGACGAAACGCGCTGTAGCGATTGCTCGGGCACTTGCCGAAAATCCGGATGCGATTCTTTATGACGAGCCAACCACCATGGTGGATCCGATCATGGCGGCGCATGTGGGCGACTTGATCGTCAAATTGAAAAAGCAATTCAAGAAAACTTCGATCGTGGTGACGCATGATACGCATCTGGGAAGAAAACTGGCCGACCGCGTGATTTTTCTGGTGGAAGGGCGCGTTGCTTTTTTCGGAACCTGGCAAGAGTTGGAAAATTCGCAGGACCCCTTCCTGCGGAATTTCCTGGCGCAGGATGAGTTGATCCCTGCTTTGGACGCCACGGCGTGAGCGAGTTTCCGGCAGAGAACTCCAAACCAAAACTCCCGCGCGTGATGGGTTTCTGGGACGTTTTGCTGTTCAACATTGTGACCGTGCTGGGTCCGCGATGGATTGCTGCAGCGGCGCACAACGGCACTTCCTCTATAAGTTTATGGTTTCTGGCCGCATTCTTATTTTTCGTTCCCACCGCGCTGGTGATTGCGGAGCTTTCCACGCGATTTCCGCAAGAAGGCGGGCTGTACGCCTGGGCCAAAGACGCGTTCGGAGAATTTCACGGATTCGTGGCCGGTTGGACTTACTGGATTTATACGCTGTTCTATTTTCCGGCGCTTTTATTTGCGAGCGCGGCGATGGCGGCTTACATCGGAGGAATCGGATACGCGCCGCTGGCGCAGAACCGCACGTTTTTGCTGCTAGTTTCTTTCCTGCTCTTTTTTGTGGCCGTGTACATGAACATCATCGGATTACGAATAGGGAAGTGGTTGCAAAACGCGGGCGCGGTTGGCACGTTCGTGCCACTCGTGATGCTCATCATTGCGGCGGCGTTTGTTTGGGCTCGATTCGGGTCGCTGACACAATTCACCTGGAGCAATATTCAGCCGCATTGGAACTGGGACACGGTGAATTTCTGGCCACAGATCGCGTTTGCATTCGGCGGCCTGGAACTGGTTTCGTCGATGAGCGAGGAGGTAAAAAATCCGCGAAAAACTTTTCCGCGCGCGATTCTGGGGTCGGGCATCGTGATTGCAGTAATTTATATTGCGGGGACCATTGCTGTGCTGACATTGATGAGCAGCGTGCAAGTGGATCCGAAGAGCGGCGTGTTTCAGGCGCTGACGATTGCTTCGGCTGCTTTGAAAATTAGCGCGCTGGGAATTATTGCTGCGATCTTGGTGACGATAGGAAATGCAGGTGGCGTGGGTTCCACGGTTGCGGGAATCTCGCGCGTTCCGTTTGCGGTGGGCGTGGATCGATATTTGCCTCGCGCTTTTGCGAAAGTACATCCGAAGTGGGAGACGCCGTACATTTCCATTCTGGTGCAGGCAGGGGTTTCCGGCGCGATTTTGCTGCTGAGCCAGATCAGCGAAACCACCGTGAGCGCTTATCAGATTCTGGTGGACGCTACCAACATTCTTTATTTCATTCCGTTCCTGTATATGTACGCGGCGGTGATTGTGCTGGCGTACCGGCCGGATCGTGAAACGTCCACGGCGGCGCTGATACCCGGTGGCAAGGCGGGAGTGTGGCTCGCTGGCGGCATCGGTTTCCTGATTGTGCTGACGAGTATCATTCTTTCCGTGATTCCGCCCGGTGAGAGCACGCACAAATGGATATTCGAAGTGAAATTAATTGGCGGCACGGGGTTTGCGCTGCTGCTGGGTGTGGTGCTTTTTGTGCGCGGCGCGCGAACGAAGGCGCGGGAAGTCGCGCGGTGATCACTGCGTAAATTGCGTGGGCTGGAGTACTTGCTGCGAGAAAATCGGCGCAAAGGAAGGCGGCCGCGCGCCTGACTTTTTTGTTCCGGGCTAAAGCAATGAACCACAAGGATGAGCTGCGCGATACATGCGTGTTTTTAGGGCCGCACAGCTGCCGCGCTAAAGGCCGCGGCGTTACATTGAAACCTTAACGCCTTGTTTGGCGAAACGACCTTAGTGAATCGTGCGATTTTGGGTGGATTGTTTTGTCGCTAGGGAAAAGCGCGGCTCGATTTCTTGCGCTCCCGGTCTTCCCTCTCGAAGAACTAACGCGGCGACGTATTCTCCCAGCGACGGGCCGTGCTTGAATCCGTGGCCGGAGCCTCCTCCTACCAGCCAAACGTTTTCGAATTCGGGATGGCGATCAATTAAGAAATCACCGTTGGATGTGTTTTCATACTGGCAGACGCGCGATTCAACGATCGGCGCTTGTTTCAGGACAGGGAAACGCCTGGTGATGAAATTTCGCGCTGCGGCTATTGCTTGCACGCTGGCCATACGAGGTTGCGTGTCGGGGTCAACGATTGGTCCGTGATGGTCGTCGGCAACTTTGAAACCGCGGCTTTCAAGGTCGGGCATTCCGTAAAATTCATCTCGCAGGTAAAGCCACGTCGGCAAGGCCGGCGGCGCAAATTGCAAGCTGCCCGCGGGGACACCGAAGAAGAAAATTTCCTGGCGCGAAATGAACATGCGATCAGCCAGCACGTCGGGAAAAAGTTTCGGAAGCCAGGGGCCGCAGGCAAATACAAAGCTGCCTGCGGAAATTTCGTCGCCGCTTGAGGTTTTCAGGGACGTGATGCGACCGCGGCCTTGGGGTGCGATTATTTGATCAGCGCGGAAATCTACTCCAGCCTTTTTGGCCTGTGCGACGACTTCGGCGACTGCGCGGCGCGCCATTAAGACTCCGCTACCGGGTTCGAGAATTCCCCAGGCATCGTCATCGAAAGAAATCTGCGGGTAGCGATGACGCAAATCTGCGAGTGACAACTTTTCGAAGGGCACCTTAAGCTTCTGTAACGTTGCCAACGTATCAAGGGCGTACGGATAACTGTCGTGGGCGGTCCAAAGGACGCCGGTGCGTTGAAAAAGTTCGGGCTTGCCGGCCTGGGCGAAAAGTTGCTGCCAGAGGGGAAGCGCGAGGAGAGACCAGCGCGTATAAATTTCATCGGCACCGTAACCCATGCGAATGATGCGCGATTCGCCTCCGGAACTTGCGCGGGAGTTCGCCGGGCCGTAGGCCTCAATCAATGCAACGGAAGCTCCTGATTTGCGCAGGCAGTAGGCGGTCCAGGAGCCGAAAACTCCGGCTCCGATCACCGCCAGGTCGTAGGTTTTCTGTTCAGGCATCGGCAGGATTTAGAAACCTTCCTCGATTAACTTAGCCACGGATAAGTGCGAGCTGGCCAGCGACGTTTGCTTGGCGAGAAGACTCTCGACATATTTGGCGAGGATATCGGTTTCAATGTTGACTGCGTCGTGCGGGCTCATGGCGCGGACGTTGGTGTGCGCGTAGGTGAAGGGGATGATAGCGATGTCGGCGACGCCTTCTTGCCAACGGGCGACGGTGAGGCTGATGCCGTCGATCGCGATGGAACCCTTTTCGGCGACGTAGCGGCGCTGGTCTTCGGGGACGCGGACGGAGAGCCACCAGTTGTCGCCTTCCGGTAGCAAGCGGGTGACGCGGCCGATACCGTCAACGTGACCTTGTACGAAGTGTCCGCCCAGGCGCGCGTTGGCCGCTAGAGGTTTTTCCAGATTAACCAGGTCGCCGGATTTTTTCTCGCCGAACGAAGTGCGGCGCAGAGTTTCGCCGGAAAGATCGGCGGAGAAATGGTCGTTCTCGAATGCGACGACCGTGAGGCAGCAGCCGTTTACGGAGATGCTGTCGCCGAGTTTGATGGAGGCGGTGAAATCCCCGGCATCGGGCAAGCTGATGCGGAGCCGGCCACCGTCTTTCGCTAGTTCGAGCGAATCAATTTTTCCTACGTGCTCGGTGATCCCTGTAAACATCGTGAAAATATCCTTGGACTACAAAATCGGGGCCGCAAGTTTGTACGGATATATTTTTCAGCGCCGGGGACTTTGGAAACCATTTCGACGAAATGCGCGCCATGGGGATACCGCCGGTGCCCATGATCTTAGGAGCATAGAAGAGAATCATTTTGTCCACAATTCCAGATTGGAGCGCGGCGCCGTTGAGTTCGGCTCCGGCTTCGAGCAAGACGTTGAGCATCTCGCGGAGGCCTAGCTCGCGGATGACAGCGTGCAAGTCCACGTGACCATTGCGCGAGCGCACTTGGAAAACTTCGACGCCGGCGCGGACCAACGCGCGCGCTTTTGGAGAATCGGCGCGTTGAGACGTAAAAATAAGCACGTCGTTTTGCGCGGACTTCACGAGCTTGGAATTCAGAGGCAGGCGAAGATGCGAGTCGACAATGGCGCGTAGAAGTCTGCGACGGCGCGGCTGGCCGGTGCGGTCGGACATGCGCGGATTGTCGCTGAGCACGGTGCCGATGCCGGTTAAGAGAACGTCAGCCTGGTGGCGGAGGCGCTGGACCTCTTTGAGAGAGGAAGCGGAAGTGATCCAGGTGGTGCTGCCGACGCGGGACGCAATTTGGCCATCGAGGGTGAGCGCGGTCTTTAGAGTGACGAAGGGGAGGCCTGTGCGAATCCATTTGGCGAAATCTTCGTTTGTTTCTTGTGCGTATGGTTTGTAATTCTCAACTAAATGAACTTTCACCCCGGCGCGCTTTAGCTCTGCGAATCCGCGACCAGCCACTTTTGGGTTGGGATCATTCATCGGCGCGTAAACTTCTTTTATTCCTGCGGCGATGATTGCCTTGGTGCAAGGGCCGCTGCGGCCCGTGGAGCAACAGGGTTCGAGGCTTACGTAAAGCGCGGCGCCGCGCGCTTTGGGTCCAGCTTCACGCAGCGCGATGATTTCGGCGTGGTCGCGCTGATCGTATGCGTGAAAACCTTCCCCTGCTTTGAGCCCATCTTTGACAACCACGGCCCCAACGCGTGGATTCGGGTGGGCGAGTGCCATGCCGTCGCGTGCAAGCTCCATCGCTTCGGACGTCCAATACGAGTGAGCTGTGATTGGCCTAGTCGAAGAGCGAGTTGACATAGGTTTGCGCGTCGAAGGGGACGAGGTCGTCGATTTTTTCGCCGGTGCCAACGAAGCGTATGGGGAGACGCAGTTCGCGGGCGATAGCCACGACGATGCCGCCTTTCGCGGTGCCATCGAGTTTGGTCAGCACGATGCCGGTGACGCCGGCGTGACCCCAAAATTCGCGGGCCTGATTGAGGCCGTTTTGGCCGGTGGTGGCGTCGAGAACAAGGAGAACATCGTGAGGCGCGCCGGGAACGATTTTTGCGGCAGTGCGCTTCATTTTTTCCAGCTCGGCCATGAGATTCGATTTGGTATGCAGGCGACCTGCGGTGTCCACAATCACAACATCGGCATTGCGCGCGCGGGCAGCGGTAAGCGCGTCGAAAACGACGGCGGAAGGATCCGCGCCCGGTTTTTGCTTTACCATCTCGACGCCGGAACGGCGCGCCCAAATTTCCAGTTGTTCAATGGCCGCGGCGCGAAACGTGTCGGCAGCGCAGAGCACGATGCTAGCGCCTTCTTTTTTCAGACGATTGGTGAGTTTGCCGATGGTGGTGGTTTTGCCGGTGCCGTTAACGCCGACGACAAGAATCACACGCGGCGAAACTTTCGTTGCGTCGGCCGAGGGGCCGGCGCCGTTGCCATCTGCGTGCGCGGCCGGCGCTTGAAGAATTTTTACGATTTGCCGCTTGAGTTCTTTCTTCAGCTCGGCGGTTTCCGTCAGCTTGTGTTCGTTGACCTGCTGGCGCAAAGCGGCGAGAACTTCCTTTGTGGTGCGCACCCCGATATCCGCGCCGAGCAGAGCCGTTTCGAGCTGCTTCAGCAATTCCGGATCGACGGGGCGATTGCCGGTGAGAACTTTTTCGACTTGCGCCGCGAGCTCTGTGCGCGTCTTGCTGACGGAGTCTTTCAGGCGCTCGAGTAGCGTGGGTTCCGGTGGTCCGAAAAGAGAAATCATTTGCTCACAGCCTCAATTATATCGTTTCTTAAATCAGGCTAGCACAATGAAAGGGTTTTGGCTTAGTGTCTGCGAAAGGTATTTATTTCAGGGGGCTTTATGTCAGAAGCGAGCTTCAGAGTTCTGTTTATTGCCGGATTCGGACCTGTCGTGCGTAACAAAGTTGCGAGTAAACAGCTTTATCTAGACACCCTCGGAATCGCCTTCAAAACAGAGGCAGGAGATTATCTCCACACCAGCGCTTTGAATGGAGCTAAAAGCTTTGCTCTTTGGCCACTCGATCGGGCAGCACAATCTTGTTTCGGCAAAGATTCCTGGCCAGAAGGTCTCGCTGTCCCGCAAGCATGGCTTGAATTCGATGTGCACAATGTTGAAATGGCAACCGCCGAACTGGAAACCCGCGGGCACCGAATGTTGGTCCGGAACAAGAAAGAGCCGTGGGGCCAGATTGTATCTCGATTCATTTCACCGGAGGGATTATTGGTGGGGATTACTTTCACTCCGTGGATGCGAAACGGAAAATAGCAACCGAGTGAAGTTGAAAAATTAGACTTCGACGAGGGCTACGTTTAGGCGGAGGCGGCCGGCGGCGACGGCTGCGTCGAGTGCCGCTACGACGGCCGGATCGAACTTCGAGATGGCCAGTGAGCGGATGCGCTCGAGCGCGAATTCCAGATCCATGGCGGACTGATACGGGCGATTTGTGGTCATGGCGTCGAAGGTGTCGGCGACGGCGATGATGCGCGCCATCATTGGAATTTGGTCGCCGGGGAGGCCGTAGGGATAGCCGGCGCCGTCCATGCGCTCGTGGTGAAGTTCGATGCCGGGGAGCATTTCTTTCAGTTGCGCGACGGGACGCATGATGTTGGCGCCTTTTACCGGATGCTGTTTCATCAGCGCGAATTCTTCGTCGTCAAGCTTACCGGGCTTTTTCAGCACGCGATCGTCCACGCCGATTTTGCCCACGTCATGAAGCAGTGCGGAAATGCGCAAGCGGTCGAGGTCTTCCGCGTTGAGTCCCAGATATTCGCCGATGATGGTGGAATATTTTGCGACGCGGCCCGAATGACCTCGGGTGTAGGGATCCTTTTCGTCAATGGCAGCGGCGAGCATGCGTATGGAGCCCAGGAACAGGTCGCGATTTTCGGCAGCGGCTTGCCTCAGGCGCTCGACATACTGCTCGATGTCGCCGGCCATGTGATTGAAAGTTTCGGCAAGCTCGCGGATTTCGGCGGCGCCGCGGACTTCCACGCGCTCGTGAAATTCGGCGCGGCTTATGGCGTGAACGGAAAAGACGAGTCCGCGAATCGGACGCGTGATTCCGACGGCGAAAAGATATCCGATCAGCAGGGCAATTACCGTGACGCCGACGACGAAGCGCAAAGCTTGCGCGGTGAGTTCGTGGACGCCGGCGTCGATACGCGCTTCGTCGAGGCTGCGCTGCGCGATGACGGCCCAACGGAGCTCTGGAATCGTGCTGTACGTCCCGATCATTTCGACCGCATGCTTCGCGTCGCGCCCTTGTTCGAAGAAACGCATCGTTTCGGTGGTGCGCAATTCCTGCGGCAATTCCTGCAAATGTTTTACCACCGGAGAATTGGTGGACACGTCGCGGCCGGGAACCATCTCGCGCGTGTCGGGGTGAGCGACGATGTGGCCGTGACCGTCCACGATGAAAACAACGCGGTCGCGGACGCTGGCGTCGCGGATTCTGGCGAGCAGGCCGTCGATCGAGACCACCGAAGCGAGCATTCCGGTGAACTGGCCGTCGGAAGAAAGCGGCACAGAGACGATCAAGGCGGGGCGGCTGCCTTCACCGAGCGCGAAAGGCTCGCTAACGAAATTTAGCCCTTGAATGCTGGCGGTGAACGCGTGTTTGAGCGCAACTTGCACGAAGGGATCGCTATCGGCGCGAAAGCTTCCGGCAGACTGGCCCCGGGCTTGTTTGTTCACCGCAGTGACGTAAAGAATATTTTGATTATTTTCCACGAAACTTTGCAGCAGGCGCGCGAGTTGAGGTGCATGCGCGGTGTCATCCACGTCAACAATCCATCCGGTCAGGGCCAGAACCTGGCGCTGGCTGAGAAGTTGTTCGCTGAGATTTTGTTCGAACTCGAGAGTTTCGCTGGCGAGCGAACGAGTGATTTCGCTTTGCTGCACGCGTTCGGTATCTTGCAATTTTTGTTCGCTCAGGCCGATGACCTGGCGATGGTAGAGCCAGAGGGGAGTTACGCTGACGAGCAACAGAGCGCCCAGCACAATCCAGAGGATGCGCAGGCGTCTGTTGGTAAGCTGCTTGAGAGTGTCAGCTATAGGCACAGGGATTTCCGCATTAAAATTATGGGAAAGAGAGACGCAGCGTACAACGGGACGAAAGTACTGGGGTTGGCTGATAAGCCACAGACATGTTGGCACTTACGCACAAGCTGACTAGTCGAAAATCACGGTCTTTTTTCGAAATTGGCGCGACACTTCACGGCCGCGATTAGTGCGGGAATTTAATGCGGGCTTCGTTGCCGGCTACCAGGCGTTCGATGTTGGCGCGGTGCTTGAAGAGGATGAGCACAGAGATAAATACGGTATCCAGCGTAACGAAAAGCGGAGGGGCGTGGCGCGGCGCGTACAAGATGTAAACCAAAACCGGCAACGCTACTGCGGCCACGATCGAGCCCAGCGAAGAATAGCGCCAGAAGATAACCACTGCCAGCCAGAGAACGAAAGCCGCTGCTACTGCTTCGGGGCATATGGGAATAAAGACGCCGAGGCCGGTAGCGACTCCTTTGCCACCGTTGAATCCCAGCCAGATTGGAAACATATGGCCGATCACCGCGAGTATTGCCGCAACCATCATCCAGCGCATGTTGCCGCCGGTCCAACGAGCGGCGAGCCAAACGGCGGCATAGCCTTTTGCTGCGTCGAGTGCCAGCGTGAGGATGCCGGGGAGGAAGCCGGCCGTGCGCGTGACGTTAGCTGCGCCGATATTGCCGCTGCCGGTGGTGCGAATGTCGGGCCCGCCGATCGCCTTTACGATCAGAAGACCAAACGGTATCGAGCCCAAGAGGTACGCGGTAAGGGGAACGAGCCAGTTTGCGTTTTCCATCACGCTACGCTTTCTCCGCGAAAGGAAATGTTGCAAGCCGAGTGTATTCGGAGCCTCCGCGCTTCAAGACGCTTTGATACAGATAAAATTCGGACTGGCGCGCTGAGCCGAAGTCGTAAGACTTCAGATTATTAGCTGCGCGAACGAGAGTGTCGAGACCTTTATGCGAGTCGAATCGCGCGAGGGTTAGATGCGGCGTAAATGCGCGCGTTTCTGAGGGAAAACCTAACGGCTGGAGCGCGCGGTCGACGGAGGCTGCCAGCATTGCCAGGTTGGGGGAAGCTTCCACGCCGCACCAAATTACGCGCGGATGAAATTCGTTGGGAAAAAATCCGATGCCGCGAAAATCCAATTCGGCCGGACCTAAGGGATCCAACGAAGAAAGAGCCGACTTGATTGAGTCGAGCTTGGCTCCGTCCGTCTCACCCAGAAATTTCAAGGTGATGTGAATTCCTTCCGGGCGGACCCAGCGCGCGTCGCTGCACTCGGGTTTTAGTCGCGCCATTAATTCACGGAGCGCGCGGCGGACGGCGTCTGGGATGTCGAGTGCTACGAAGAGGCGCATGGGTTAAGCGCGTCCATGCGCGGGGAAGAAGAAATAGCGGCGAACAGTGTCGAGCGCTTGTTGCGTGGCTTGGAAGCGTATGCGCTCGCGGTCACCTGGGAAGCGCATGGCACGCTCGCGCGTGTTGCGCTCGTCGGAAATGCCGATGTGCACCAAGCCGACGGGCTTTTCGGGTGTTCCACCACCAGGGCCGGCGATGCCGGTGATGCCGATGCCTAGCGTCGCTCCGGTACGTTTGCGAATGCCTTCGGCGAGAGCAAGAGCTGTTTCGGAACTGACGGCGCCTTTGGAGTCGATGATGTCCGCGGGCACGCCGACGAGCGACGACTTGAGTTCATTGCTGTAGCAGACTACTCCGCCGAGAAAGTAGGACGAGCTGCCGGGCACGTTGGTGAGGCGCTCGGCGAGCATGCCGCCGGTGCAGCTTTCGGCCACGGCGATCGTGGCGCGATTTTCGGTGAGTGCGCGGGCGACTACATCTTCGAGCGTTTCGCCTTGCGTGGAATAAAGATGCTCGCCGAGGGCGAGTTGCATGCGGCTGACGATTTCGTCGAGAATTTTTTCGGCCTGGGCTGCATTGCGCGACCAGATGCGCGGATGAAGTTGCGTTCCAGTGGGCGTGGCCAGGATTGTGGTTTCAGAGTCGGGATACAGCTCGTAGAGCGGGCGGACACGTTGTTCCACTTCCGATTCAGGCAAGCCGGTTACGCGCAGGTCGCGCGAGAAAAGACGTTCGGAGTCCCCCATGCGCGCGAGACGGGAACGAAGGTCTGCTTCGAAGATCGCCTTCATTTCAGCGGGCGGGCCGGGCAGCAAAATTATGATGTGGCCTTCGGCTTCGATCCACAGACCGGGCGCAGTGCCGCGCGGATTTTGCAGGATTATGGCGCCTTCGGGAACCATGGCTTGCCGCACGTTAATTTCCGGCATGGTGCGAGCGAATTTGCGAAAACGTTCTTGAATGCTACGAAGGATTTCGTCGTTACGATGGAGTTCGCGGCCCAGCATGTCAGCGACAGTCTCCCGCGTGCGGTCGTCGTCGGTGGGGCCAAGACCGCCGCAACTAATGATGAGTTCGGAGCGGTTCATGGCGTGCCGAAACGAGGAGCGCATCTCGTCTCGCGAGTCGCCAACCACTGCTTTGTGAACCACGCGGATGCCGAGTTTGTTCAACTCGCCGGTCAGATAGAGCGAATTTGTATCGAGCCTGTAGGGTGTGAGCAACTCGGAACCCACCGCGATGATTTCGGCTTTCATCAGAACCTGTTTTACTTGATGACGTACGCGGGCGCAAGGAAATGACACACTCCAGCACGGAAAGAAAAGAGCCGGCAAGAGGCCGGCGCTACTAACGACACACTCAGGCACGGAGAGAAAAGAATCGGCAAGATGGCGAGGCTACTAAGTTAATCGCTGAGAGGGACACCCTCGACGTCCCAATCGAGGGAATACAAGGCATTGTTGGTAGTAATCATGGCGCGATGCGAGGGCAAAAGCGCGAGGCCGACGATGTTGCTTCCGCTGAGAACGAGTTCAGCTTCGGCTTGCGGAGTGAGCCGAACAATCCCGCGTTTGCCTCCGAGCGATCCGGCCACGTAAAGATTGCCGCGGCGATCGAAGGCGAGACCTTGGGGACGTCCCAGGCCGCGAAAAAATGTGGTGACTTCGCCGGCGGGATTGATGCGATAGACACGGTCGTAGCTCGAGGTGGTTGGGCCGGTGACGAAAAGTTCTCCAGCGGGACTGAATGCCAAGTGATAAGCGGAGAGAGACGGCTCCAGAGTGGCGAACACAAAAATTTCGCGGTCGGGAGCGATTTTGAAAATCGTGCCGCTGCGGTCGCCGACGTAGAGGCTGCCCGCTTTGTCGAATGCCAGGCCGGTAGCGATGCCCATGCCTTCGATCCACTGCATCGAGCGGCCGTCGGGCGAAACGCGATGGACCGTGCCGTCGTTACGGCAGGAAACGAAGAGATGGCCGTCGGGATGAATGGCCAAGCCGGTGGGGTTCATCATTTCGGTGATGAAGGGCTTCACCGTGTGATTCGAAGTGATGCGGTAAAGCGAGACAGGAACTTTTTGTCCGCGCTGGCCGCTGAAGGTGACGTAAACATTTCCGTCGGCGTCAACCGCGGGGCTCGCGACGGGGTGCAGATTGTCGGCGACTTGCATGCCGAGCGCCATCGGAAATGGCGCGCTCTCGATGCTGCCCATGCGCACGCGTACTGCGCCACCGGCTGCGCCTTCCGGCACGCGCGCGATCAGTAGATTTTCGGCGGCTAATACCAGGCTGCCTTCCGCCAAGCCGAATTGAACCTGCGGGCGAGTGTGGTTGCGCGTGCCAAAACCGCTACCTTGGATCGAAACTTCTCCGCCAGGAAGCGCGGCGGGCGGCTTCACGGCTTCAATTCTCGGATTGCCGATTGTTTTCAAATCTGTTTTTCCAATTTTTTCACAATCACTCTGTAAAGACGTTGCGTTCAGACATCGCGCCTTATTCCCTACCGACGTCCTAAAGGCCGCCGCTACAAAAGCGATCAGCGCGCGACGGCAGCATTAGCATGCTAAATCTAAAAAAGCAAAAAAGCAGGTCCCTCGGCGCAAAAGCGGCCGCTGTTGGGATGACAGTCTTCTCTTCGTCAGCGCGATCTCATAAGCCCAACGCTCTTGCGAGCCACAGACCTAGACCGGCGTAAATCCCCGCAATCCAGTCATCTGCCATGATACCCCAGCCGCCAGGTAATGATTCAGCTTGGCGTGCCGGAAACGGTTTCCAAATATCGAAGACACGAAAAAGTATAAAACCGAGCAACAAATATTTCCAGTTAAGCGCGGTATTGACGGTGATGGCACCCAACTCAAAGCCGGGAAACAACTCTGCACTCGGTTCCCACCATATCGGAATCGCCAACCCAAGCAGAAGCGTTAGGTGCTGTCCAGATACCTCGTCAATGACCACTTGTTGCGGGTCTTTTTGCCGTTCAAACTGGGCCGCGCGGCCAGCGGACCAAACCCCAACCGCCCCGACGGTAAGACCAAGACATACCTGGGCACCGAGAAACGGATCAAATTCGTTGCCACCGAGAATTGAGATACTCCCTAAAGTCTGCTCCCGCGACACCATTCCAAATAAGAAAAGAGCCCACCAAGGCACCATCGCGAGCAGGAGGCCAGCGAGCGATCCCCAGGTACCGGGGGCTTTGGGGAGATAGCCGAGGCCGGCGGCAGTGGCTAGCAAGACGGCGAAATGTGGTTTGCCTTGGATACTTGCTGGGTCCGCCGACGATGGTGCGGATGACGCGGGGGACGCTGAATGCGTTTCTTGATCAGCGGGGGAGCGATCAGTTTCGTTCGTCATCCGCTTCTTGGTTGGAATTTTCTGAAGAAGATTCGTCGATTACGGGCTCGCTAATTACGTATTTTTCGCTGGCCCATGCGCCCAGGTCGAGCAATTTGCAACGCTCGCTGCAGAAGGGGAACTCGGCATTGGCGTCGGAATCTGTGGGCTTGCGGCAAATTGGGCAATGGTATTTCACCGGCGTATGAGGATTAGACTAACACGAATGGAATTGAAGTGAGTACGTGTAGGATTGCGGATGGCGGCGTGTTTGAAATTCAAAAGAAAGATGCCGGGCTGAAGCCCGGGCCTATAAAGCAAGAGCAGAACTAGTTCGGGATGAAGATTGCCGCTTGGAGTAATGGAAGATGCTGCCTTGAAGGCCGCGGCGCTACATGTAAGCCTTTGAGACAGGCCTGGGCCGAGGGGGTAAGACGTGATACGTATATTCGAAAACTTCAGGCGAGGATGGGGAAGAGGTTCAGCACTGGCGCGGAAACTTCGCGCGGTGCGCGTGGGCACTCAAAATTTGTGACGCGGCCGATCAAGTCGTAATCCTTTGCTTCGCTGATCTCAATCGTGGCTAGAGTGCCAGGGACGGGGAGATCGGCGGCGTCATTCACGCCTTCGAATTCGGTAACGTAAACTTTGCCGTCAATGTCGGGCGCCATGCCTTGCAGGCGCGCTTCCCACACGAGGTCAGTATCTTTCGACGGGCCTTCCAGCATGACCTGGAGATTTTGGCCTACCTGTTTTTTTAGCTTGCGAGCTGAGATTTTTCTCTGGATGGACATCAATGTGTCGCGGCGGCGCGCGATCGTTTTTTCGTCAACTTTGCGATCGAGCGCGAAACTTTGCGATTTGTCTTCGTCGGAGTAAGCGAAAACGCCCATCCAATCGAATTCGGCGGCGCGCACGAAATCGCACAGTTCTCGAAAATCGTTTTCGGTTTCTCCGGGGAAGCCGACGATGAATGACGTGCGGATCGAAACGCCGGGAATGGCTTTGCGCGCTTTTTCCAGCATTTTCAGGAAGGCGTCGCCATTCGAACCGCGCTTCATGCGCGCGAGAACGTCGCGGCTAGCGTGCTGCAACGGAACGTCGAGATATTTCGCCAGGCGCGGATGCGCGGCAATGGTATCGAGCAGGCGCAGCGTGATGCGATTCGGGTAGCAATAGAGAAAGCGGACCCAGTGCAAATCTTCCACTTGCGCGAGGCGTTCGAGAAGCACGGCGAGGCCATCGCGAAGGCCCAGATCTTCGCCGTAGAAAGTGGTGTCCTGACCGATCAGCGAAATTTCGCGAACGCCCGCAGCGGCGAGATTTTCCGCTTCGCGCACGACTGATTCAAAACGGCGGCTGCGAAATTTTCCGCGCAGCTGCGGAATTACGCAGAACGTGCAAGGATGATCGCAGCCCTCGTTAATTTTTATGTAAGCGGTGTGGCGGGGAGTGGCCAGAATGCGCGGAGTGAGATCGTGATAGAGATAAGTAGGCAACTGAGCTGACGCGGCATCGTCATTGCGCAGGCCGCCTTCGCAGGCCGCGAGAATTTTTTCGATTTCGCCGGTGCCGATGACGGCGTCCACTTCCGGAATTTGCTCGCGAATTTCGCTGCGATAGCGTTCCACCATGCATCCGGCGACGATTAATTTTTGCGCGCGGCCGAATTTTTTGTACTCGGCCATTTCCAGGATGGACTGCACGGATTCCTGCTGGGCCGGAGCGATGAAGCTGCAAGTGTTCACGACGAGGACGTCGGCGTCATCGGCGCGCGGCGTGATTTCATAACCCGAACGCGCGAGAATACCCATCATGACCTCGCTATCTACGAGGTTCTTCGGGCATCCTAGGCTTACAAATCCGACCTTCGGCATTCAGAGCGGTCCTGCAGGTGGTGTGGAAACACACAATTCTATCATGGAGAACCGCGTGGTGAGCGAACAGGTTAAGGTCGTTGGCGGCTTACAATCTAACCACGTAATTGCTTGGGTGCGCGGAGGGATTCGCGGATCGCGCGAAGCAAGGCGGACATTTGGGCGACGGGGGTGGGGTGGTCGCCAAAGCGGGCGGACTGGTAGAGCTCGGTGAGTTGCGCTACGGGCGTGGCGATGTCGGCGGCGGGGATGGCGGAGGCGAATTCCAGCGGGGTTTGCGACGGGGCTTTCTTCCACCCGCGCTTCTCGAGAAGGCGGAGCATTTCGCGATATTCCAGAGAGGCTAGGGAGGCGGTTAGATTTCCGCCGCGACGGGCGCGCACGCGCCAGCGCGCGATTAAGTAGCCGATCAGCGGACGACCGCGCAGATAAATTAGCAAGCCAATCAAAAACACGAGAACGCTGGGCAGAAAATAGGGCGACGCTTCGGCGCGGCGGTCGAGCGCCATCAGCAGGCGAATGGCTTGGCGCTGTTTTTCGCGATAGTAATGCTGGGCCTGGCCGCCCCAGTTGCGCGAAGTATTCTGCACGTTGCGCGCGAGACTAACTTGGTGCACGAAATCGTAATTGACGACCCACTCGCTCCAGGCGAATTGAAACCAGTCCCAATAGAGGGCGAGTCGCGAGAGAAATGTGTTTCGTTTTCCATTTCCCGGCGGAGTGGGATCGAAAGTGATCCAGCCGTAACCAGGGAAGTAGGCTTCCACCCAGGTGTGAGCGTCGCTGGCGCGGATGATGTAGTCGCCGCCGAGGTCGTTGTATTCACCGGGCAAAAAGCCGCCGACGTAACGTGCGGGAATTCCCAGATCGCGCAGCATCACCGTCATGGCGGCGGCGAAATATTCACAATGTCCGGCGCGGCGGGTGAACAGGAAATAGGCGAGCGGGTCGTCGGTCTGGGGGCCGGTTAGGTCGAGCGTGTAAGCGTAATGCGTTTTTAGATAGCGCTCGATATTCGCGGCGCGGTCGTACTCGTTGTGAGAACTTTCGGTAATTTTCTGGGCGAGCTGTTTGATGCGAGGATCGAGTTCGGGAAGCTGCAGGTAAAGGCTCTGAACCTCGTCGGGAAAGGTTTCGGAGGATTTTCGCAACTGCGTCGGCGGAATCGCGGGAAGCAGCGAAAGACCTTCATAACGTACCTTTGTTTCGTTGTGAAAAGGATTGGAGAGGGAGCCGGTCCTGTCAATCAGTAGATAGCCGCGCTGTTGCGACGCGCCGACACGTTCGGAGTCGTTGGTGAATCTCCCGCGCAAGGCTTCCAGACGCGGCGCGATGAAAACTGCGTCGGTGGCCACCGGTTCCATCAACACGGTGTAGCGAAACGGGTAGGAATTATCGCTGGAAAGCGGGACAGCAGCAAAACGAAATTCGCCGTCGGGATTGGGCGAGAGAACAATTTGATCGTGCGTGGGAGTAAACCAGCGCTTGCCGTCGAAATCGGTGAGCACGATGCCGCGCCAGTGAACGTCCGATGCGCGCCCGGGGTCGCCCTCCACGTGGATGCGCATCACGACGGCGGAACTTTGTTTTATTTGCCCGATTTCGCCGAGGGTAACGTTGTCGCTAAAGCCGGTCATCAGGCTGGGTTGCAGATTCAGCGCGCTCAAATAGCCGGTGGTGAAACGCGGAATTAAGAAGAAAAGAAAGCCGCCGATGAGTAGCGCACTTACGGCTACGAGAACGGAGGTGAGCCCCAGCGCGCGGTTCAATTGATGTGCCAAGGGCGAGCCTGGTTCGAAAGGAGGCGACACGGCACCGGCAGCGCTGCGTCGAATTTCCAGCGCGACAAAAGTGGAGACGGCTAGCGCGAGGAAAATCGCGAGTGTGATCAGGAAGTTTGTCTCGACGGTTAGGATTGCGGACGCGAGCATGCAGGTGAATGCGAGGACTGCAAGAAAAGCAAAGTCACGATTCGTTCGCGCGGAGTAAAGCCGGACCAGCGCAGCAAAAAGCATCAAGTGGATGGCGGCGAGCAATGCCGCGTACAGCGCTGGGTTCGGCGCGCCCGCGGACAGGCTTCGCGAAAAAATCCAGAGGTCGAGCGGGAAAAACAAGAAGTACGCGAGCACTAGCCAGGTAGCAATGCGCGCGGAAATCTCCGGGCCGCGTCCGCGCCAGATGCGAAATCCTTTGTAGGCAAGCGCGATCAGCGGAACGAACAGTGAGATGGGATCAAGTTTGCCAGTGAGCACGACGGCCAAGATACCCGTGGATACCAGCAGAAATAGAGACACCTCGAAGTAGCGCTGTACGGCTGGAAGCAGTGGCGCCTTGGCTGTGGTTGACACGGTGGAACTCATGGTCCTAATACGATGCTAGCACCTGGAAGTTCGAATGAGCGCGGATTGAACCGATTTGATGACAAGGAAATAACTGTACTTTCATATCGCTCAGCGCGGCCTGCCAATGCGTTCTGTGGTGTTGGACGGTCTGAGGCGTTGCAGTGGAGGTCTGCCGCACTGAAGACCGCGGCGCTAGATGGAAACCTTTCCGAGCGATGCGGCGATTTTGCGAGTCGCGTTCGATATAGGGACGTGGCTCAAATTTTCCAGCCGTAGGATGCGGGTGCGCTTGAGTTTTGGAAGCTGTTCGACATGCGCCAGAAACGGGAGCAGCGTGATGTTGCGGAAGGTGACGCCGTGGCGGGCGGCGGGAAGTTCTCTCAGCACTATGCCGTCCATGCCGAGAGTCGCGCGCACGTGCGCTTCCAATTCAGTTTCCGGATGGCGCGCAACTTGTACGGCGGGGAATTGCCACATGCGGGAGAAGAGCACATGGTCGTGCGCTCCGGGATCTTTCACCAGGATCGTGCGGCCGCGCGGGTCGCGAAGAATTGCTGCGGCAATTTTTATGTGTTCGGTGGCGCGTTTGACGCGAGGCTCCGGGATTTTCTGCGTTAGCCCGAGTTTGTAGGCGCGGCACCATTTCGACACTGGACAAATTTCGCATCGCGGAATTTGCGGCGTGCAGATTACCTCGCCCAATTCCATGAGGGCTTGGTTCCAATCGCCGGGCGAATCGCGAGCGAGCCAATCTTGGGCAGTATTTGCAAGTTCGCGCCAACGGCGAGGCTCGCGCAGATCGCCTCGGATGGCGCGCAAGCGTGCTAGCACGCGCGCGACGTTGCCATCGACGACTCCTAGCGGGACGTCGTAGGCGATGCTCAATACCGCGGCCGCGGTGTATCTGCCGATTCCGGGGAGTTCTAAAGCCTGGTCGAGAGTGCGCGGAAATTTTCCGTTGTGATGCGCGACGATTGCTTTTGCCGCTCGATGGAGATTGCGTGCGCGGCTGTAATAGCCAAGGCCGGACCATAGTTTTAAAACCTCGGCGATCGGTGCGCCGGCAAGTGATTCAATATCGGGGAGATGGCGCAGGAAACGATCGTAGTAGGGCATTACGGCGGCGATGCGCGTCTGCTGCAACATTACTTCAGCTACCCCTATGCGGTACGGATCGCGGGTGGCACGCCAGGGGAGCTCGCGTTTGTGCCCGCGAAACCAGCGCAGCAAGCGCTTTTGAAAAGTTTTAAGCTGCGCCGGCGAAAGATTTGTTTTCATGCGCGAGGTATTCTCGCATGATTCCGTGCTGGTCCAGGAATTCGTATTACGGGAACAAAGAGCAGATCCTTCGCTGCGCTCAGGAAGGCAGATCAAGACGGAGCGAAGCTTAAAGTGAGTCGATGAAGAGGAAATAGGAGGAGGACCACAGCGCGGTGGGGATTGAGCGCTGCGGGCGGCTGGTGATGATGATTTTGAAAATTTCGTGTTCGGTGGCGAAGTCGTCGAGGAATGTGCCGCCGACTGCGGAGTCTTCGGCTTTCAACGTGGCGAGTTCGCGCAGGGTGTCGTAGATAATTTCGGCGGCTGGCGCCATTGAACTGGTAAAGCGGTGCGTGCGGAACTGGAGCACGGAATTAATTTCGTTGAAGTGCCATGCGATGCAGGCGGCCATGGTGACGGCACGCTCGAATCGCTCGGCGTGTTCTGCGATCGCGGTCGGCCCTAACGCTGGGTCCGGAGGGCCGACGAAGGGATCCAGGACCAGCATCACGCGGCGTTCGTCTTCGCGCGCAAATTCACGAACCATGAGGCGGCCGGCTTTTGCGGTGACTTTCCAGTCCACGAAGCGGGCGCTATCGGTGTGCAAATAATTTCGCAGCGAATGCAATTCGTGGCCCCGCCCGCGAAAGTGGCTGGCCATTTCTCCGCTGAGGAGGGGAAGAACTTCGTAAAAATGGTCGGTTGGCGAAACGTGCGGATACACCACGATTTCCAGTTGCGAATCGACCTGGCGGCTTTTTTCGAAGAAGCCGAACGGAAATCTCGTGCGAATGCTGAAGGCATCTTGCTGATAAACGCCGCGACGCGGAAAGGTTAGCTCAACTTTTTGCCGCGCAGAGCCCTGGCGCGAAATGTAAGGGAAGAATACCGGCCGAGTAAGAACTTCTGCGGCACCTTTTTTGTTCTCGCCGGTGACGCGCAGAGAGAAAGAAGGCCAGGTCTGCTTTTCGTTGCGCAACTCTAACTCGGCGAGTACCGGCTGTTCGGCGAAAATGTGTTCGGGCATATCAAACTTTAAGTCCACGCCGGTGAGCACAGCGCGAGATAACACTCCGGAAATAAGAATTCCGGCTAGCGAGCAGGCCAAGATCATGAACAGCAGATTATTTCCGGTATTTACGGCGGCGAGAACGAGAATGAAAACAGCGACGAGGTAAACGATCCCTTCGCGAGTTAACCTGTAATCGACCTGATAGACGAGCCAGCGAAGACTAGTTCGGCGCGCCAGCCGCGGAACGATTACGATGGCGACCCACGCGGCAAGGCCGAGCGCGATTACGGTGGTAACTGCGGCAACTCCGAGGCGGCCTTCCTGAGCAGCTGCGGCCGAAAAAAGCGCCGTGATCAGCGCCGCGGACAGCACGAGCATGGCAACGCCGAAGTTGCGCCACCCGGGACGGTCGATCCCGCGCCACCAGCGTGCAGCGAATGAGTCGGGTTCTGCTACCTGCATAAGCCTCAAGAGTTGCGTTGCAACGAGCTCGGTCGTTGATACCTGCGCGGGCTGCAAGCCAAGAAACAGCCGGCAAGATGCCGGCGCTACAAACCCGGGGCACGTTCGCCGCGCCGCTTACAGAGGGACGCGGGTGGTTTCCATGATTTCGCGCAGAATCGTTTCGGCCTGCTCGGATTTTTTCTGGGTAGAGACGTAGCGCGAGCTAACCACCACACGGTGCGCGAAAACGGGGACGACAAGCCGCTTGAAATCGTCAGGCAAACAGTAGTCGCGGCCTTCCAGAAACGCGCGCGCTTGCGCCGCACGATGCAGCATCACGGCGCCGCGCGGGCTGACGCCCAGGCTCAGTTGTTCGGTCTGGCGCGTGCGCTCCACGATTTCCAACGCGTAATCCAGCAAACTTTCTTCCACTTTCACAAGCGAGACGGTGTCTTGCATGGCGAGCACGTCTGCCGCGTCCATTAGCGACGCGATTTTGTCCACAAGAGCGGCGCCGGAATTATTGCGAATGATTTCTTTTTCGCTGGCCCGCGAAGGATAGCCCATGCGAATGCGCATCAGAAAACGATCGAGCTGCGATTCGGGCAGCGGATAGGTCCCGTGATGTTCGATCGGATTCTGCGTGGCCAGCACCAGAAAAGGTTTGGGCAGCGGATGCGTGTGATTGTCCACAGTAATTTGCGATTCGTTCATCGCTTCCAGGAGGGCGGACTGCGTTTTCGGCGTGGTGCGGTTGATTTCGTCCGCCACGATAATATTTGCGAAGATAGGACCAGGCTTGAATTCGAATCCTTGTGTGGCAGGATTGAACACGCTGACGCCGATCACGTCGCTCGGTAGCATGTCCGAGGTGAACTGGATGCGTTGAAACGAGCAATCGAAAGAACGCGCCAACGCCTGCGCTAAAGTTGTTTTGCCGACGCCGGGAACGTCTTCAATGAGCAGGTGGCCACGCGCGAGAAGGGTGGTGAGCGCCAGCTGGATGACGTCTTCTTTGCCTTTCACCACGCCCGAAATCGAGCGCAGGAGTCCGGCGAGTCGAGTGCCAGCGGTTGTCGTCGTTGATTGCAATTCGCGTGGCCTTCTGCTACAAAAAGTTAGTACTGCGGGCGACTAGCTCAGTGGTTAGAGCGCTCCCCTCACACGGGAGAGGTCCAAGGTTCAAGTCCTTGGTCGCCCACCACTACCCCACACGTAAGTTTTACCACCAATCGTTGAACGAAGTGAAAAGGCGAAGGGTACAGGTGTGTTCAAACGGTTGTTTGCGTTTTCGATTTACCTAACTTGAGACAGAACTGGCGGTCGCAAAGCCGCCACATGAAGCTCAAATGACCCTCAGTTCACTTGAACTGAGCTGATCTTGTTATTCCAGTTTCGCGAACGGTCGCTCGGCCAACGCCATGCGGCGAGGTCCGGAATGCTACTGCTGAAACTGGCGTTGTCGCTCTGAAAGTTTGCGTTCTTGTAGATGATCACGGTAACCGGTCCATAGACCTTGATCGAGCTGATGGCGTTATCGAATCCGCCCGGCATGGCGTTGAAGCTGGAACCGCGTGTCATGCAGAAATATTCGCCACGATAATATTTCTCTTCGAAGAAGCAGGCGCCGCGGCTCGGGATGCCTTGGCTTGGCGGCCGGTGGCCAGTGCCTGGATCCCACCCCCAAGGTCCGCCATTGTAAGGATTCACCACGAAAGTCGCGCGGCAGCCGCCCTGCACCCAAATGCCTTCGCCATCAGCGCCCCAGGTGGTTCCGAAAATGCCGGGGGGGGCGCTGCCCGGAAATTGCTGCTGAAGCGTAGCTCCACCGCGCGTGTCGGCGGTGCAGTAGGTGCGCCGGTGCGATCTCGATTAACAGGTTATGGAGTAAGGAGCGCCGGGTCGTTGACCTACTCCCAGAGTAACTGTAATTCCGCCGCTTTGCGGCGGCGTTGCAGCCACCGATCGTGATGACAAAATCAAAGCGACGCTACCCAACATCATGATCAGCGCTAGCGCTGCGATCCTCCGAATTTAGATTTCATGTTTTACGCTCCTGCTGATTGTGATGTTGGGCAAATGCAATTTCCCAAACGGCGGGAGTTTACTCAATGGAAGAAGGAGTGGCAATAGCAACGAAGTTCGCCTCTTGGTGATAGCAGGTGTCAATGCGGGACGTGGTAGTCTTGGCCTGTCGGGCATTCAGCGCGGTGAAAATTCTGATAGAGGCTGGGCTTCGAGCGATGACTCATATTTTGCGATTCATACAAATATTCGCGTTGGGCACCTGGGTGGGATCGATCTTTTATTTTAGCGCGGCGGTTGCGCCGGGGGCGTTTCGCACGCTTTCAAATCCGGACCAGGCCGGCGCAGTGGTGCAATTTACGCTGGGACGGTTACATACGTTGGGCGTGGTTGCGGCCGTGCTCTATCTGTTTGCGTCCGTGGCGCTCGCGCAGTCGTTCAAGGGGTTCGTTCGACCAGCGGCGATTGGCGTGATTCTGATGCTGTTGCTTACGCTCGCATCGCAGCGTCTTGTGACGCCGAAGCTGGCGGCGTTGCGAACGCAGATGGGTTCGGTGGCGGCCACGCCGGTGAATGATCTGTTGCGCGTCGAGTTCAATCGCCTGCACAAAATTTCAGTGAACTTGGAAGGCTCGGTCTTATTGATTGGTTTCGCGGCGTTGTTTCTTACTGTGCGAGAGATGACAAAGCTGGCCACGAATTGATTGCGGCGCTTTAGGAAGTTCAAGACCGCTCATCTCTAAGGGCGAACTATTTCTCTCGTTTCCGGGCGGCGCGCTTTTTCGGATTGTTCTTCTGGGCTGCCTTCTTCTTGGCGGTGTTTTTGCCGGTGTTCTTCGTGATTTTTCTAGCGTTTTTGCCGGCGCGCTGGACGGCGCGCCACATGTACCAGCTCGCGACGGTTCGGTAAGGACGCCAACGTTCGCCAAAAGCGGCGAGCTCTGCTGGCTTTGGAATCGCTTTCTTGCGGTAAAGAATGGCGAAACCCTTTTGTACGCCGTAATCGTGGATCGGCAGCACGTCGGGACGTCCGAGACGGAAAATCAAAAACATCTCTACAGTCCATGCGCCGATGCCGCGAACGGAGATTAAGCGTTCCACCAATTCTTCGTCTGACATTTTGTGCGCGGCTTCCAGCGTGGGGACCACGCCATCGATCGTCTTCTGCGCAAGGTCCTTCATAGCCAGTGCTTTCGCGGCGGACAGTCCTGCTTCGCGCAACGACTGCGCTGAAGCGGCCAGAATTTCCGCCGGCGTAGGACATTCGCCGCTTTTGCCCAGCGCTTTTATGCGCGCGTAAATCGTGGCGGCAGCTTTTCCGGAAATGCTCTGATGCGTAATGGCCTCGAGCAGCGATTCGTAAACGCTCCCGCATTCGTCCAGCTCGAAAGGGAACTCGCCAATGTCGGCAATCAAGCGGCCCAGACGCTTATCGGCCTGCGAAAGATGCGCGTGCGCTTTCACCTGATCGAAGGGGAGTGCGGCTTGGTCAGTCATGGGAGTTCTTAGGATAACCAAGACTCGCTAAATTGGACAATCCCGCAATTTTCGCAACGCGGCTTCCGCAGGCTGGCAGCGGTTCAGCGCAATCGTGTGTGTTACTATCGTCGGCTTATGAAAACGGGAATTATTGGACTGCCGCAAGTAGGGAAGACGAGTCTTTTCCGCATTCTAACGCGTGCGCGTGTGGAAGCAAGGAGTTCGCCGAATCAAGCACACGTTGGGATTGCGCGAGTACCCGACGCCCGCGTAGTGAAGCTCTCGGAAATCTTCAAGCCAAAGAAAATCACTTTCGCGACGATTGAATATGTGGATGTGGGCGGCTTGCAAAAGGACCGCGAGAAAAATTCCGCGTCGCTCGTGCCGTTGCGCGAGGCCGACGCGCTGGCCCACGTGGTGCGGCTGTTTGAGGACCCGGCGGTGCCGCACGAAGGCGGGTCGCTCGACGCTCTGCGCGATATCGAGAGCGTTGAAATCGAGCTGATGCTGAACGATCTGGAGCAAACTTCCAAGCGAATCGAGCGCGTGGAAAAAGATTTGAAGAAGAAGAAAGAAACCGTACTCGAAGCCGAATTGCAGCTTTTGACCCGCTGCCGAAAAGCGCTCGAAAGCGAAACGCCTTTGCGCGAACTTGAATTCAAGCCGGAAGAATTGAAGATGCTTACCGGGTTTGAATTTTTGTCGCGCAAGCCGATGCTTTACGTGCTGAATCTCGGCGACGACGAAGCTGCGGACATCGATCGCGTGGTCGAAAAATATCATCTGGAGAAGCTGGCGTCGAAACCGCACACCGCCGTGGTGCCGTTCTGCGGAAAAATTGAAGCCGAACTCTCCGAGCTGCCGGACGCAGAAGCGGCGGAAATGATGCGCGCCTATGGACTAGCAGAGTCTGGGCGCGACCGGTTGATTCAGGCGAGCTATCGGTTGCTCGGTTTGATTTCGTTTCTCACTAGTGGCGAACCGGAGTGCCGCGCGTGGACCATCGAGCGCGGAATGAACGCGCAGCAGGCCGCCGGCGCGATTCACAGCGACATCGAGCGCGGATTCATCAAAGCCGAAGTGGTGAATTGGGAAAACCTGCTGAAGGCCGGCGGTTTCGCAGTGGCCAAAGAACGCGCGCAGGTGAAGCTCGAAGGAAAAGAGTACATCGTGCAGGATGGCGATGTGATTTTGTTCCGCCACTCGAGCTAGCACGATGTTTTCCTCCCACGCAAACGGCATACTGCTCGCGCTGCTACTGGGGATTACGGCCGCTGGGGCCAATGTGGTGGGCGGCTCGTTAATCGCGCGGGCCAAATCTCTGCGCCGTTATCTAAAATATTTCATCGCGCTGGGCGCCGGGTTCATGTTGGCTACAGCGGTGCTCGAAATGATCCCCCAATCGCTGAAGCTGCAGGCTGAAAACGGTTCGATATTTTTCCATCGCACAAATTCCGTTTTCATCTTTGTTTTGGCGGGCTACTTTGTAGTGCATTTTTTTGAGCACACCGTGGCGCCGCACTTTCATTTTGGCGAAGAGACCCACACGGAGGAGATGTCCCACGCGCATGCAAGTTATGCCGCGCTGTTGGGCCTGGTGATCCATACTTTTTTCGATGGCGTGGCGATTGCGTCCGGCCTTCTGGTTTCCACCTCGCTCGGAGTAGTAATTTTTCTGGCGATATTTCTGCATAAGCTGCCGGAGGGATTTACGGTGGCGTCGCTGATGCTGGCGAGCGGGCAGAGCAGGCGCGCAGCGTTTCTGTCGTCGGCAATATTGGGGGGGACCACGCTGCTGGGGATGGCGCTAATGTTCGCTTTGGGCCATGTGGTAGGGGAGGCGCTGCCGTTTTCGGCTGGCGTTACGCTGTACGTGGCTGCTTCGGATTTGATTCCGGAAGTTAACCGGGAACCGGGGCCGGGGATGCCGCTGTTGGTTTTCCTCGGCGTGGCTATCCTGCTAGGGCTCAAGTACCTCTTCCACGTCTAGTGCCTGCGCTAAACCGCTTAGATTCAGCAACTCCTTCGTAATGGTGGGGTTTAAGACTCCGGATTCCTTCCATTTAGGCACATTTGTTACCGCTGCAACTTTAAGTGGCTACAGGTGTTAGATAGAATGTGGAGGCCATGACCAGGTCTGACGTCCAATTGATGCTGGACGTGAAGGCTGGGGACGATGCGTCCTTTGACCTTCTACTGCAGAAATATCGTACGCCCCTGGTCAACTTCCTCTATCGCATGGTGAGAGATACGGCGACGGCCGAGGATCTGGCGCAAGAAGTTTTCCTGCGAGTTTACCGGGCCCGCAAACAGTATTCTCCCAGCGCGAAGTTCACCACATGGTTGTTCCGCATCGCCACGAACTTGGCGCTGAATTCGGTGCGGGACAACCGGCATCGCCAGAAAGATGTGTCCATCGACGCAGCGTCTTCGCCGGATGAAGATGCCACGCCGATGCAGTTGCCGGCGCCGGAAATGCGGATTGATGAACACATGATCGAACGCGACCGCGCAGATTACATCCGCAAGGTAATTTCCCAGCTGCCGGAGAAGCAACGTGTTGCGGTTTTGCTGCATAAGTATGAAGAGATGGATTATGCGGAGATTGCAAGAATTTTAGAGTGCTCGGAAAGCGCGTTGAAATCGCTGTTGTTTCGCGCCTACGAGACGCTGCGTGTGCAGTTGGCGCCGCTTGTTAATGCCAGCGCATCGCGCAGAGAGGGAAGCCCGTCATGAAATGCGAAGACGTATCAAAAGAACTGATTCCGTACCTGGATCGCCGGTCCAATTCAGCGGACCGCCATGAGGTGGAAGAGCACTTAGCGATTTGCGTGGTTTGCCGCACGCGAGCGGAGGAACTGCGCACGTTGTGGAGTGTGCTGGACGAGGTGCCCATCGTCGAGCCGTCGCTGGGTTTTGACGCCCGTATGCGCGCGCGAATTGCCGAAGAGCCGCAACCGCGCTGGTATCGTTGGTTTGTGCCGCAGCCGCGGCTGGCCATGGCCATGGCTCTGCTGCTGGCGGTGAGCGTCTGGATCACGCGCCTGCCGCAGGACAATTCCGGCCTGGCTGGCAGTGCGCAAAACGAGCAGCAGCAATTTCAAGTGATCAAGAATCTGGACGTGCTGGAAAATTACGACGTGCTGAGCAAGTTCGACGCGCTGGACGAAGTTCCCGCGGACGAGCAGCCGGCACCACAGCCAGATCAGCAGAACGATCAGCAGCAGCAACAACAGGAATAACGGCGGATAAATGAAGCGGTTAAGAATCATTGGCGGGCTTGCGCTGGCTCTGTTGATGGGGCTTGCGGCGCAGCCTGTCTGGGCGCAGAGGCAGCATGGTTCTGCTGCGCCTTCGCATGCGCCAAGTATGCGAGCAGCACCGCGGCAAGCGGCTCCTGCGCGTCCGAATGCGCGAGCGGGGGGGCCACGGCCTGGGGCATACCGTCCGGGTTATAACGCGCGTGCGCCGCAAAGTGTGCAGCGTTCTAACAACGCAGCTAATCCCGCAGCGAACGCTAACCAAGCTGGCATGAGGAACTTGTCCCCCGGCGTTAAACAGAATTTGCGGGAGATGTCACCGCAAGAACAACAGCGTTACATGCAGAACAATGAGCGTTTCAGAAGTCTTCCGCCACAACAGCAGGCTCAAATTCGGAATAATCTGCCGAAGTGGAACAACCTGTCGCCCACCGAACGCAACGCAATGAACGATCGCGCCCGTACTTGGCAGCGTATGTCGCCTCAGCAGCGCCAGTACGTTCAGAACAACCTTCTGCCGAAGTGGCAGAGCATGTCTCCGCAACGGAAGCAGATCGTGACCGGGCGTTTGCACACGCTGCAGGGAATGAGCCCGGCAGAACGGCAGGCCGCGCTGAACGATCCGCAGTTTATGCGCGGGCTGAGTCCGGATGAACAGTCCGTACTACGCGGGCTCGATTCGATCAGCCCGGGCCGCCCTTAGTTCTTCCAAGACGGCTCAATTTCTGCCCTAAACTCCAAGCCAAACCTTCGGCACCTCCCAACTTTGCGTATGGGCAGGGCGAAAGTGCGCAGACGTACCAAAGAAACGGCCAGCGCGAAGAATTTTTCTTGCTGTTAACTCTTACAAAACATTTTCCGCACTTTTTTTGAATCGAGTAACTAGGCGTGCGAACACCGCTCACGACCATCCACCACTAATTGTGGTTTGGTTGCCATGAGCCACAACGACGCGTCTTGTTTTCCACAGAAATCTTCGATTCCATAACGGATTCCTCTTGACATGTTTTCCAACCTAATTACAATCGGGGCACAAAGTGGGAAGAAGTGGGACACAGTGGTAAAAAGCAGCAAGCAAGTAGGGGCGAACCAAAGAGTGATTTCTTCGCTGTACAAGCCGGGCGCGGCTCTTAAAGGCACCAATGCTTCGGGGAAGCTATCTAGCGACAGTCGACGAGAAGGGCCGAATGAAAATTCCGGCCGATTTCTTGGCGGAGCTGCGCAAGACAGGCTCGAAGTTTTACGTGACCAGCGAAACCGGCGGTACCGCACGCATCTATCCCATGAAGGCTTGGGAAAAGATCGAAGAAAAACTCGCGAAAGTCTCCTCTCACAACCGTTCCAAACAGAAGTTTTTGGCGCGGGTGAACTATTACGGCCAAGTAGTGGAGGTGGATGGGCAGGGGCGCATTCTAATTCCACCCACGCTACGGGAATCAGCGCAAATGAAGGGCGAGGTAGACGTTCAGGGCCAGCTGACTTACCTGGAAGTCTGGAATCACGCGCAGTTCCTGGAACAACTGAACCGTAACCCTCTGACGGCGGAAGACGAAAAGGAATTGGATTTACTGGGCATCTAGCTTTTGAGCGTTCTGCACACGCCGGTTCTGCTGGACGAAGTTTTGAACTGGTTGCGGATACGGCCAGAAGGCACGTATGTGGATGCCACGGTCGGCACGGGCGGGCACACCATCGAAATTGCCCGGCGGCTGACCACGGGGCGTTTACTGGGGATGGATCGCGATCCGCGCGCGCTGGAAATTGCGCGGGAGCGATTAGGGCCGCTTGAGCGGCAGGTGACTTTGGTGCACGCAGAATTTTCGAAGATCGGCGAAGTGGTGGAAAGGCTGAATCTTCCTCCGCTGGATGGTGTGGTTGCCGACCTGGGGATTTCAACTCTCGAGCTGGATACTCCCGAGCGCGGATTTTCGTTTCGCTGGGCCGCGCCGCTCGATATGCGCATGAATCCCGATTCGCCGCTGACAGCGGAAGAAATTGTGAACTTCTGGCCGGAGAAAGAACTGGCCTACCTTCTCTACAAGAACGCCGATGAGAGGGATTCACGCAGAATCGCCAGAGCAATTGTTCGCGCGCGGCCGATCCGCGACACCGAACATCTGGCAACGGTTGTGGCAGGGGGACGTAAAGCAAGGGGAAGGCAGAGACTGCATCCCGCGACAAAAACGTTTCTGGCGCTGCGGACAGCGGTGAATCGAGAAGAGGAGGAACTCGGGCAGTTTCTTTCGCGGACCCCTGCCACTTTAGCTTCAGCGGGACGGTTGCTCGTCCTTAGTTACCATTCGCTGGAAGATCGCATGGTGAAACACGAATTCCAGCGGCTCGCGCGCGAAAGAAATTTTCGCGTGCTGACCAAGAAAGTGATTCAGCCGGGAGACGAGGAAATCAGAAACAATCCTCGCTCGCGGAGCGCGAAGATGCGCGTTTTGGAGAAAGTGGCGACGGCGGATAGCTCGGCGCCTGAGGCGTGGTCATGATCGAATATCACACAGTAAAACACATCGATAATTCGCGGCTGGTTCGTCCCACTTCGCCGGCGCGTGTGCAGGATTTTTGGCGGCGCGTAGCGGCGGGAGCGGCCATGGCCGCCTGCCTGCTGGTTTATACCTGGCAGCATTTTGAATGCATCCAACTGCGTTACCAGGTGGAGCAGCTCGAAACGCTGCGCGCGCAGAGTTCGGTGCTAAACCAACAGCTTCATGTGGAAGTGGATACGTTGAGCGCGCCGGACCGTGTTTATTCGATCGCCTCGAAAGAATTGCGATTGACGGTGCCGGTGGTCGGACAGGCGCCCACGGTGGCAGCGGACAGCGATGGAGTATTAGCGCAAGCGCGCCCTGTTTCTCAAAACCAGCATCCTTAAAAAGTTTGTTATACGAAATTGGCAGAGACCCGGCTGACCGGGTCACGAACCCCGCGAAGCATTTCGAACACTCGCGGGGCTAAGTTTTTTGCGGGATTGGCCGGAGCACCATGGAGCAGCGCAGCCTGCGTCGCCGCTGGTTGGTAGTAGGGGTCGTGGCGTTGATTTGGATGGCGGCGGTGCTGTTGCGCCTCAGTTATCTCCAACTCGTCTGCTATGCAGAATACTTCGCCAAAGCCCAGCATCAACAACGGCGCGTATTTGAAATAAGCCCGAAACGCGGCGCGATTTACGATCGCAAAGGCCGGGAACTGGCCATCAGCATCCCCATGGACTCGGTTTTTGGCGATCCCACCGACATCAAAGATGCATCCCTCGTGGCGGGACTGCTCTCGCGCGTTCTGAATATTCCTGCCGTAGAAATCGAAACGAAAATACGCGAAGCGAAGACGCCCGTTCGTTTGGCCAAGAAGCTTTCGCCGGAAACGGTCCAGCGTATCGACGACATGAATTTGAAGGGCGTTTTCTTCCAGAAAGAAAATCGGCGCGTGTATCCGCAAAGAGAAAGCCTGGCGCATGCGTTGGGTTACGTGGATATCGACGAAAAAGGAATCAGCGGCATCGAGTACGCGTTTGACAAGCAGATCCGCGGCAAGCCTGGCCGCATGATGGTAATGGCGGACGGCAAACGCCGCTGGTATGACCGCAGCGAAGCCGCCGCAGATCCCGGCGCGAGCGTAGTGCTCACCGTGGACGAGACCATTCAGTTCATCGCCGAAAAGGAATTGGCGCGCGGAATGGAGGAAACGCACTCGAAGTATGGGACTGTGGTGATTCAGAATCCGAATACCGGGGAGTTGTTGGCGTTTGCAAATTCTCCGACGTTCGATCCGAATGATGCCGGCAGCTATGCAGACGAAGTGCGCATGGACCGCGGCGTTTCGGCCGCCTACGAGCCAGGATCGACCTTCAAAGTAATCACCATGACCGGTGCGCTGGAGAACGGCGTCACGAATCCGGATGAACTGATCGACTGCCAGATGGGCTCGATCGTTGTCGCGGGACGGCTGATTCATGACTGGCACCCCTTCGGAATTCTCAGCGTGCGCGACGTGCTGGCAAATTCCAGCGATGTTGGATCTATCAAGGTGGCCATGCGTCTGGGTGCAGCGAAGTTCTACGACGTGATTCATTCCTTCGGGATAGGACAGTTGACCGGAATCGAATTGCCCGGCGAAAACCGCGGCATATTGCGTCCTGTAGATAACTGGATTGCCAGCTCCATTGGCTCGCTGGCCATCGGACAGGAAGTTAGCGTGACGCCGGTGCAAATTATTTCTGCGATTTCGGCGGTGGCGAACGGGGGAATGCTCTACAAACCTAGAATAGTGAAAGAAATTCAAGGTGGGTCGCCACCGCTGGTCATTTCACATCCGGCTCCGCAACAAGTAACGGACGCGACGACAGCGGCGACCGTTCGAGGAATGATGGAGACAGTGGTGCTGTCGGGTACAGGGAAGCTGGCACAGCTAAATGGATACACCGCAGCGGGCAAATCCGGCACCGCGCAAGAAATCGATCCAAACACCGGCCGCTACTCGCCGAATAAATACATTGCTTCGTTCGTCGGGTTCGCCCCGGTGAACGAGCCGGCCATGACCATACTCATCGTGTTCGACTCGCCCGAGGGAGCGCACCACGGCGGAGAAATTGGCGGCCCGGTATTCAAGCGCATCGCGGAACAGGTACTGGCGTACATGGACGTGGACCACGACATCCCGGGGCCTTCCACCGTGGAGACTGCCACGAACGTGAAGCACCCGCACGAGCCGGAAGAGGATAACAGCGCGGGAATAAATGAAGCGCGTTTTAATGCGGCGAAGGATCAGCCGGATCCTTCGCAAGCGGCTACGGTGGCGGTCAGCGATGAGGATGCAGTAGTCGTGCCGGACCTAGAGGGACAGACAGTTCGCGGCGTGACGGAACAATGTTCGCGGCTGGGTTTGGTGCCGTCGCTGATTGGCAGCGGAGTTGCCCTAGAACAGTCGCCTGAGGCCGGCACGCGCGTTGCCCGAGGAAGCCGAGTGGCCGTGCGCTTTGGGCGCATGGTGGCGGATGCGCGATCTAAAGAATTGGAGAGGAACGTAAATTGAGATTTGTAATGGAGCAGGGCACGGACGCAAATTCGGGAGGCAGCTCGGACGCGCCGAAGAGACGCGAGTTAAGCTTGCAAGAATTATTGAGGGGAGTCGAGCAAGGCGCCAGCCGAACTGCAAATCCCAAGATTTCTTCGCTGGCTTGTGACAGCCGGAAAGTCAGACCCGGCGGATTATTTTTCGCTTTGCCGGGACAAAAAGTGCACGGCAATAAATTTGTAAGCGAAGCAATCTCGCGCGGCGCCGTCGCTGTTGCGAGTGCCGAGCCGCGAAGCGCGGCTACCAGTGCAGCGATACCTTGGGTTCAACTAGTTCCCGGCACAGAGCGCCGCGCGTTGGCTCTAGCCGCTGCGAACTATTACGGGCATCCCGCGGACGCGCTGAAACTTATCGGAGTGACCGGGACAAACGGAAAGACCACCACAACTTTTCTCATCGATTCAATTTTGCACGCTGCCGGATTTATAACCGGCAGAATCGGTACCACCGGATACGAAACTCCGCGCGGGACTCGCACTGCCATCAATACCACGCCGGAGTCACTCGATTTGCAAGAGATGTTCGAGGAAGTCCGCGACGCCGGCGGCACACACGCCGTCCTGGAAGTCAGTTCGCATTCGCTAGCCATGGAACGAGTTTGGGGATGCCACTTTGCCGTCGCGATTTTCACCAACCTCACGCGCGACCATCTGAATTTTCACAAAACTTTCGAAGAATATTTCGCCGCGAAGCGCCGCTTGTTCCAAGGCATGGGCGCAGGCGCTCCGGATGTCGCAGTGATCAATGCGGACGATCCTTATTCGACGGGTCTGGAGGGCTTGGCGAAGCGCACGCTTAAATATGGGCTCCATGAGACGGCGCAGCTGACCGCCAAAACATTTTCGCTGCGGTTTGATGGATTGTCATTCACTGCGCAAACGCCGGCGGGGAAAATCGAAGTGCGCTCGAAGTTAGTGGGGCGCATCAACGTGTACAACATTTTGAGCGCCATTGGAGCAGCCATCGCGCTTGAAATTCCGCGCGAGAAAATTGAAGCGGGGATCGCGAACCTGGAATTGGTGCCCGGGCGTTTTCAACAAATTGACGAAGGGCAGCCCTTCCTGGTGGTGGTGGATTACGCGCATGCGGACGACGCCATTCGCAACCTGATTACTACGGCGCGTGAACTAAATCCGTCCGGACGAATCATCACGCTTTTTGGAGCGGGAGGCGAGCGCGACCGCTCCACGCGTCCGCTGATGGGCGAAGCGGCTGGAGCGTTGAGCGATCTGGTGATTCTTACCGACGACAATCCGCGCAAAGAAGACCCGCTGCTGATCATGAATGATGTGGTGGTGGGATTGCAGAAAGTGAATGCGAAGTACCGGATCGAGCCGGACCGCGAAGCGGCGCTGGAGATGGCCATCGACGAGGCGCAGCCCGGAGACATCGTTTTGCTGGCCGGAAAAGGCCACGAAAATTATCAGATTTTGCGCGACCGCACGTTCGAGTTTGACGATCGCGAAAAAGCTCGAGCGATTTTGCGGCGCAAAGGCTATTCCAAGAAAAGCGCCAAAAAGTAGCCACTTCGGCGCGAAATTTGCGGTGTTCGAAAATGTTTTCGAACAAGTAGTTTTGCGAGCGACCATTAGCCCATTGGAGACGCAATGCGGTGGACAGCGGTTCAAGTGGCCGAAACTCTGGGTGTCGCGGTTCCCGCGGGCCTCGATTCCATGGCCGGGATGGCCGGCGTCTCGATTGATTCTCGCGCGATTCGGCCTGGAGAACTGTTCCTCGCGATACGCGGTCCGCGTCACGATGGACACAACTTTGTCGCTGAGACACTTTCTCGCGGGGCTGTGGCCGGGGTGGTGGCGCGCGAACGGTTACAAGAATATCCGGAGGCTTTGCAGCGAAAGCTATTCGCGGTGGGAGACACGCTCGTCGCGCTGCACCGGCTGGCGTCGCGAGCCTGCGAGATTTGGCGGCGCGCGAAACCGGGGCGGCGAATCGGCGCGGTGGCCGGCTCCATCGGCAAAACTACCACGAAAGAAATCTTTGCGGCGCTTGTGGGCACGCGGTTGCGCGTATTGAAGACGCAAGGAAATTTGAACAACGAGTACGGTCTGCCGCTAACTTTGCTGCAACTGGACGATTCCTACGACGCGGCTGTGGTGGAAATGGGCATGTCGCATCGAGGCGAACTGGCGCGACTGGCGCAGATTGCTCCGCCGGATGTGGGCGTAATTACGCGAATAGCTGTCGAGCATTTGGAATTTTTTTCTTCGATTGAAGAGATCGCGTTGGCGGAGCGCGAGCTAATCGAAAATCTCGCCTGGCCCGGCGCGACAGCAGTGCTCAACGCGGATGACCAGCGTGTGGCGAAGTTCGCGGATGTAGCGCGGGGCAATGTGTTTTGGTTTGGAACCAGCGCGCGTGCGCAGTTTCACGCGGGAAAAATTCAGGAACGAGGCCTGGAAGGTTCGACTTTTGAATTTATTTCGCCCGGTGGACGCGCGCAATTGGAATTGCCGCTGATCGGGCGGCACAACGTGATGAATGCGTTGGCGGCTTTGGCGGCGGCCAGTGTGTGGGGTATTGGCGCTGCGGAAGCGCGAGAAGTGTTTCGAACTCTGGTGCCCGCCGATAAGCGGGGCGAGGTAGTTCGATTTGAAAGCGGCCTCACGGTGATTAATGACAGTTACAACTCGAGCCCAACGGCGCTAAACGCGCTGGCACAGCTTCTGGCGGATACTCCCGGATATCGCAGGCGGATTCTTGCAGCTGGGGAAATGCTCGAACTCGGAGCTACCTCCGCGGAATTGCATCGCGAATGTGGAAAGTTCGCGGGAGCGTTGAAAGGAATCGATTGGATTGTCGGGGTGCGCGGCGAGGCCGCGGCACTTGTCCGAACGGCGATCGAGGCGGGCCATGCAACTGAGCGCACAAAGTTTTTTGACAATTCAGACGACGCTGCGAAATTTCTAGCGGAATTCGTTAGCGCGAGAGATCTGCTGTTGCTGAAAGGTTCTCGCGGCGTGAAGATGGAAAAAATCCTGGAGGCCATCGAAGCGCGGCACAAGAAAATCGGACCGCGCGCCGGCACGGAAGCAATGGGAGCGGGACAAAAAGGCACGCGCTGATGCTCTACTACCTTTTCTACTATGTGCTGCGGCCTTATTTCAGCCCGCTGAATGTTTTTCGTTACATCACGGTTCGCACGGCGGTCGCCAGTGTTACGGCTTTGCTGCTTTCTCTGGTGATGGGGCCGTGGGTGATCGAACGGCTGCGCGCGTTGCAGGTGAAGCAATACATTCGCGAAGAAGGCCCCAAGGCGCATCAAAAGAAAGCAGGAACACCGACCATGGGCGGCGTTTTGATTGTTGCCGCCATCGTGATTCCTACGCTTCTGTGGGCCGACTTGCGCAGCCCCTACGTGTTGCTTGCGATTGGAGCCACGGTAGCGTTCGGCGCCATAGGTTTTGTGGACGATTACAATAAAGTGGTGCGGCGGCGAAATCTCGGACTGTCGCCGAAAAAGAAATTCTTGTTTCAAATTTTGACCTGCGTGGCGGTCGGCGTGGCATTGCTCATACTGCAATCGCAAGGCGCGTATTCAACGCAGTTGAGCGTGCCGTTTTTCAAACGGTTGCACCCGAACCTGGTGATTGACTCGCTGCTGGTCCGGAATTACGTCTGGCCGCTGGCGTTCGTGCCCTTCGTTCTTTTTCTGGTGCTTGTAATCGTGGGCAGCTCCAATGCGGTGAATTTGACGGATGGTTTAGACGGTTTGGCCATCGGATGCGTGTTGGTTTCTTCCACCGCGCTGACGGTTCTTACCTACGTCTCCAGCAACGCGCGCATGGCTGAGTATTTGGAGATTCAAAAAATACCTGCGGCCGGCGAACTGGTCGTGTTTTGTGGCTCGCTGGTCGGCGCTTCACTGGGATTTCTTTGGTACAACGCGCATCCAGCCGAAATGTTTATGGGTGACGTTGGATCATTGGCGCTGGGTGGCGCCATCGGTGTGGTGGCCGTGATTATCAAGCAGGAAATTTTGCTGCTCTCGATTGGCGGCGTTTTTGTCTTGGAAGCTTTGTCCGTCATCATTCAAGTTGGCTCGTTCAAGTTGACGGGCAAGCGAGTGTTTCGCATGGCGCCGCTACATCACCATTTTGAATTGATGGGCTGGAGCGAATCCAAGATCATCGTGCGTTTCTGGATTGTAGCGCTGGTGTTCGCGCTGTTTTCGTTGACCACTTTGAAATTGAGGTGAACAGCAGTGAGGCCCGGAATCGATCTAGCGGGAAAGAGAGTTCTGGTGGTGGGATTGGCGCGCACGGGCGTGGTTACGGCGCTTTTCAGCGCGGGCTACGGCGCTACTGTGACTGCAACCGACGAACGACCGGAAGCGGAATTGGCAGAAACTGCGGCGAAGTTGCGCGCAGCGGGAGTGAAGCTCGAGCTTGGCGGACACCATCCCGATAGTTTCGTTAATCAGGATTTGATTGTTGTGAGTCCCGGCGTTCCGGCAAAGCTTCCTGCGCTTGAACGGGCTCGTGCGCGCGGTATTCCAGCGTGGAGTGAAATTGAACTCGCCTGGCGGTTTCTGCGCGGAAAACTTATTGCAATCACAGGCTCAAACGGCAAGACCACTACGACTTCGCTGGTTGCGCACATTCTCCAGGCCGCGTCAATTCCCACGCTGGTCGGCGGCAATATTGGCACGCCGCTGTTAGCTCTTGTTGAAAATTCCATGGACACAACCGTGACCGTGGCCGAAATCAGCAGCTTTCAGCTTGAAACGATCGAAAAGTTCCGCCCGGAAATTGGCGTGTTGCTGAATCTGACGCCGGACCACCTCGACCGCCACGCTTCCTTCGAAGAGTACGCCCTGGCGAAAATGCGCATGTTCGAGAACCAAATCGAACGCGACATCGCCGTTCTGAATGCAGACGACCCGGAGATAACGCGTCGCATGCCTACAAAGCCGCACATTTTTTGGTTCAGCAGGCAAAAGCGGGTGGCGGCCGGCGCATTCCTGCGCGATGAGCAGATTTTTTTCAGAAATGAAGGTTCGGAAGTCGCGCTCGCGCGTCGCGACGAAATTCCTCTGCGCGGTGAACACAATGTCGAAAACGTTTTGGCTGCCTGCGCTGCCGCCTATCTTGCGGGAGCAGATCCCGGGGCCATCGCCAGCGGAATAAAAACTTTCAAGGGCGTGGAACATCGTCTGGAATTCGTGGCAGAAATATCGGGCGTGCAGTTTTATAACGATTCCAAGGCCACCAACGTGGACGCTGCGGTAAAGGCTATGGAAGCTTTTCCGGGTCCGCTTATCGTAATTCTTGGCGGCCAGGACAAGGGCAGTCCCTACACTCCCCTGCGCGAGTTGCTGCACCAACGTGCGCGCATGGCCATTCTGATCGGCGCTGCTGCGGACAAAATTGCCGAAGACCTTGGCGATTCGGTTCCGCTAAAGAATGCTGGCACGCTCGACCGCGCGGTGGAAGTAGCAATGCAAAACGCGCAACCAGGCCACACCGTGCTGCTCGCTCCAGCCTGCTCCAGTTTCGACCAGTTTGAAAATTTCGAGCACCGCGGGCGAACGTTCAAGGAATTAGTCTGGAACCTGGAAAATCAGAATCAATCTGCCGCGGGCGCTTCCGCGCAAAAAGGATAAGGAATGCCGCGTAGCTTGCAACCAGACCGGAAATTATTTGGCGTGACATTGGGGCTTTGCCTGATCGGCGCGGTGATGGTTTTCAGCGCCTCAGCCGTTACCGCTCGGGAATCAGACGGCAACGGCTACACGTTTCTGTTAAAGCAACTCGTATGGATTGCGCTGGGCCTGAGCGGAATGTTCTGGCTAATGAACGCGGATTACCGCAAATTCCGGCAGCCGCGCGTAATTTTCACCGCCGTTTCGCTCACTCTAGTGATGCTAATTTCAGTTTTCTTTCTGGACCGCTCGCACGCCACGCATCGTTGGTTTCGTTTGGGCCCGCTGAGTTTGCAACCTTCGGAAATTGCCAAGCTGGTTTTAATTTTCTTCCTTGCCTGGTTTCTTGAAATTCGCCGAGCGCCCAGAGGTTTTGGCGTGAACGATCCTGTGCGCACGCTTCTCCCTGCGCTCGGGACAGTTCTGCTGATCGTCGCTCTGATTTTGGCGGAACCGGACATGGGCACTGCCTGCATGATTCTGCTGATCGCCGCGGCGATGCTCTTCGTAGCGGGGCTGGACATGCGCTACATCTTCGGCGCCGCACTTGCAGCAATTCCGGCCGTCTATTTATTAATTGCGCGCACACCGTACAGGCTGGAGCGTTTTAAAGCGTTCATGTCTCCGGGCGCGGACCCGCAAGGACATGGTTTTCAATTGCTTCAATCGCTGATCGCCATTGGTTCAGGTGGATTTACCGGCGTGGGCTTGATGGAAGGGCGCCAAAAGCTTTTCTTCCTTCCCGAAGCGCACACAGATTTTATTTTCGCCGTGATCTGCGAAGAACTAGGATTTATCGGCGCCGTGATTGTGCTCACACTTTTCGCCGTGTACGGCTGGCGCGGTTTTGTAGCTGCGATGAAAGCTCCGGACGAATTCGGCCGGCTGCTCGCGTTGGGAATTACCGCCATGGTGGTGGGCCAAGCGCTGATCAACCTAAGCGTCGTGTTGGGGTTGCTGCCCACCAAAGGAATTCCGCTGCCATTCATCAGCTACGGCGGATCGAGTTTGATCGGAATGCTGTTGGCAACCGGCGTGCTGTTGAACATCAGTCAGCATGCGGACGAGACGTGAAGGCGGATGCAAACAGTTTGCTGATCGCAGGCGGCGGCACGGGCGGGCATGTTTTCCCGGCGATTGCTGTGGCGCGTGAATGGCTTCAGCGCAAGCAGGAAGAGGAACGAAGCGTGGTGATCGTTGGAACCGAGCGCGGAATGGAAGCCAGGCTGGTGCCGCAAGCCGGACTGCCGCTCGAAACCATACGAGTAGCGGGCTTGAAGGGAATTGGCGGCGCGAAATTCCTAAAGAACGCAGCCATGCTGCCGCTGGCGCTGTCAGATTCGGAAAAAATTATGCGTCGCCATAATTTTGGAGTGGCGTTTGGCGTCGGCGGTTACGCCTCCGGCCCCATGATGCTTCTTGCCAAGATGCATTCAATTCCTACCGTGATTTTCGAGCCGAATGTTGAGCCGGGGTTCACCAACCGCGTTCTTTCTACCATCGCTACCCGCGTAGCTGTAGCTAACGAAGCTACTGCCGAGCGCCTTGGACGGAAAGCTGAAGTCACCGGCTGTCCCGTACGCCGGGAATTTTTTGCCCTACCGCGGAAAGAACTTCGCGAGCCTTTCACGATCTTAATTACAGGTGGAAGCCGCGGCGCGCTTCCGATCAATCGCGCGGTCGTCGATTCGCTGGATCTTCTAGCGGCGCGAAAAAATCAGCTTTTCATCGTGCATCAAACCGGTGAACGCGACTATAATGCGGTGCGAGTGGCTTATGCGCGTCGCGAATTCCGAGCGGAGGTTGTGCCCTTCATCGAGAATATGGCGGAGCGGTTTGCCCAGGCGGACTTAATCGTCTGCCGTTCGGGCGCGATCACGGTCGCAGAAGTATCTGCCGCCGGACGTGCCGCCATCTTCATCCCCTTCGGCGCCGCCACCGACGCGCACCAAACCCGCAACGCAGAAGCCATGCAGGATGCCGGCGCTGCGCGGATGTTGCCTCAGACGGAGCTGACGCCCGAGCGGCTCACCACCGAAATTTTCTCCCTGCTGGACCAGCCCGGGAAAATTTCGGAAATGCAGCAGCGAGCACGCGCACTGGCGCGTCCGCGCGCGGTCGAGGACATCGTGGACCTGTTGGAAGCGCAAATTAAAAATCCGCTGGAAGGCAGGGTGCGACTATGACCGTGACCTTCCGCAATTTTCAACGCATCCATTTAATCGGCATCGGCGGCAGCGGAATGAGCGGCATCGCGGAAGTTCTGCTTTCGAGCGGTTATGCGGTTTCCGGTTCGGATTTGAAAGCCGCTACGGTAACCGAACGGTTGCGGCGGTTGGGCGCAAATATTTTCCAAGGCCACCTTGCCGAAAATGTCCGCGGAGCGCACGTGGTGGTGGTTTCCTCCGCCGTTCATTGCAGCAATCCGGAAGTTGTGGAAGCGCATAAGCTGAAAATTCCGGTAATTCCTCGGGCCGAGATGCTCGCGGAATTGATGCGCTTGAAGACCGGGATTGCGGTAGCCGGCGCACACGGGAAAACCACCACGACCTCGATGGTCGCCGCGGTGCTGGCTGAAGCAGGACTCGATCCTACATTTGTTGTGGGCGGGCGCGTAAATCACGCCGGCTCGAATGCGCGCGTGGGCCAGAGCGAATACATGGTTGTGGAAGCGGATGAAAGCGATCGCTCGTTTTTGCTGCTTGCGCCGGTCGTCGCCGTGATTACCACCATCGACCGCGAGCATATGGACCACTACCGCTCGCTCGAAGAAATACAAGAAGTATTTCTGCAATTTGCGAATCGCGTGCCGTTTTACGGGACGGTAATTCTTTGTCTCGATGAGCCGAACGTGCAGGCGATTCTGCCGCAAGTAAAAAGGCCGGTGATTACGTATGGCACATCGAGCCAGGCAGACTTGGTCATCAGTGAAGTGCGGCTTAATGGGCTTGCCAGCGAGTTTCACCTGAAGTATCACGACGAAGATCTCGGAATCTTCCGTTTGCCTTCGCCGCCGGGGATTCACAACGTGCGCAATGCCGCTGCGGCGGCGGCCGTCGGACTTTCGCTGAACGTCCCGGCAGATTTGATTCGCGCTGGTCTCGCGAAGTTTTCCGGCGTCGGACGGCGTTTTGAAATTAAAGGCGAATACGGCGGTGTAACCTTAATTGACGACTATGGCCATCATCCCGCCGAAATTCGCGCCACGCTGGAGGCCGCCCGCGGATGCGGCTACAAGCGTCTACTTGTCCTTTTTCAGCCGCACCGGTATTCGCGGACCAAATTTCTCTGGGAAGATTTCAGGCGTTCGTTTAACGAGGCCGACATTTTAGTGATCACGGAAATTTATGCCGCGGGCGAATCGTCGTTAGAAGGCGTCAACGGCGAGATTTTGTCCGAAGCGATCAGCACAGCCGGACACAAGAACGTCGTGTTCACCAGCACCATGCAAGCGGGCATGGAATTTCTGTACAGAGAAGCGCGCCCGGGCGACGCCATTCTCACGATTGGTGCGGGAAGCGTTGGCCGCGTGCTTGACCAACTGGCCATGCTGCTTGCTTCCAAGGTTCCTAGTCCTTATGCGGATTAGCGAGAAGCCGGTTGCGGCGCGTTTGAAAGAGCTTGCAGTGGAATTGAGGCCCGATGTTCCGCTCAGCGAAAAAACTTCGCTGGGAATTGGTGGAACTACGGATGAGCTTTTGTTGCGCCGGTTTGACACGATTCCTGAGGTGATGCGTTTGTTGGCAAATGAAAAAATTCCTCACCGCTTCCTCGGTGGCGGCACGAACGTGCTGGTTGACGATGGCGAGCTGCCTTGGATCGTTTTGCATTTGCCCACTTCGCAGCCGGGGATGAGGGTGGAAGACAACGCGGCTTACGTGGAGGCGGCGGCGGATCTCGGCGGCATGGTCACATTTTGTGCGAAACGTGATCTCGGTGGCATGGAAGGCCTGATCGGAGTACCTGGCAGCGTCGGTGGCGCGTTGCGCATGAACGCAGGCGCCTATGGGACGCAGATTGGCTCGTATGTGCGTGAAGTGGAGCTGTATCGTGCAGCAAGCGGCGAGATCGAAACCGTGCGCGGCAACGATATTCGCTTCGATTATCGCCACACTTCGTTTGCGCCAGAGGACGTCATGCTGCGCGTGAAATTGGAGCTTCCCTCCAAGCCGTTCAAGGAAATTCTGGCGGGCATTAAGGTGTGCAATGAAAAACGCCGCGCGAGCCAGCCGCTCAACCAGAAAAGCGCAGGATGCATTTTCAAAAATCCTGCGGGTGGCTCGGCGGGTCGCATGATCGATGAACTTGGCCTGAAGGGCCATCGATCGGGCGACGCAATGGTAAGCGATCGCCACGCGAATTTTTTTATCAACGCGGGAAGCGCCAGTTGCGCTGACATGCTTAGATTGATCGACGATGTTCGCGAGCGCGTGCACAAGAGTTTTGGCGTGGAACTCGAGAACGAGGTCATTCTCTGGAAAAACTGAAGACCATGGACGCGGACGCTTATCCCCAGGAGCTCCTGGCCGACGAGGAGCCGAAGTATCTCCGCAGGCAGAAGCCTCTGGAGATCAAGCGGCGGAAGTTCGGCCGGAAAGCTTGGAAAACATATTTGCGCGTCACCTTCGGCGTGGCTATGGGAATCGCCGGCGCATGCGTGGCCTACGCCTTCGGACATTTTTTGCTGGCGTCGCGGCAAATAGCGCTCGTCAATCCGGAACAAGTGGAGTTGGCGGGAAATCATTACGTGACGCGCGGAACCGTGCTGGCGGTTTTTAAAGCGGATCATGGGCGCAGCATCCTGCGCATTCCGCTGAATGAAAGACGGCAGCAGATCCAGGCAATTCCGTGGGTGTCTGAAGCGATCATCCGCCGAGCGCTGCCGAATAAAATCGAAGTGGAAATCACCGAACGTAGGCCCATCGCGTTTCTTCGGCAGGGAAGCAATTTGGCGCTGGTAGATATTCATGGCGTGATACTCGAGCGTCCGCTGAAAGCGAATTTTCATTTTCCGGTGGTCACCGGCATTCAAGAAGATATGACATCTGAAGAACGCCAAAGACGAATGCAGCTGTTTGCCGGATTTTCGCAGCAAGTGGAGTTAACCCGCGCGGGCGCGATGGAACAGGTCAGCGAAGTGGATCTTTCAGACGCCAGCGACTTACGCGCCACCATCTCCGGTTTGAATGGAGATAATGTTTTCAGCGGCGGCCGTTCGAATCAATCGTCAGACAACGCAGGCTATCCACCCAGTGCGCAAACGGACGCGCCTATTCTGGTGCATTTTGGCGACAACGACTTCGAAACGAAGTATCGAACATTGCTGGACGGTATCGGTCAATGGCGCGCTAAGACAGGCCGCGTGGAATCTGTCGATTTGCGTTTCAAAGGCGAAGCCATCGTGAATCCAGACTCGCCTGTGATACCGCCACTTGCGCCGCGGCGGGTGGCGGCAGCGCGACCGGCGTCGAAGCCAGCGTCAGTTGTAGCCAGGAAACCGGCGAAGCCGGTGCACGCAGCGCAAAAGAATTCGAAGAAAAAGAAATCACCTAGCGGAAATTGATCGGCAGAAATTATAAGGAGCAGATTTGACGAAGAAGGAACGGCATATCGTAGCGCTGGACATCGGCAGCACCAAAACCTGTGCGCTGATTGGAGAGCTGAGTGACGACGGCAGCGTAAAATTCGCGGCGCTGGGTGCGGCGGAATCGAAGGGCTGGCGTAAAGGGCAAATCGTAAATCTGGACCTCGCGGTCAGTTCGATTCGCCGCGCGGTGGAAGAAGCGGAAACCATTGTGGGCGTTCCGGTGGAATCGGCGCTGATTGGCGTGGCCGGAACGCATGTGCGCGGCGTGAATAGTCGCGGCGGAATCACGGTGGGGAGCCGACCGCGCGACATTCAACGCGAAGACGTTCGCCGCGCGGTGGAAGCTGCGCGTGGCATCCAATTGCCGGAAGATCGCGAAGTGCTGCACGTCCTGCCCCAGGAATTTTTTCTCGACGCGCAAGACAACATCCGCGACGCCATTGGAATGGTGGGCCAGCGCCTGGAAGCCAACGTTCATGTCGTCACCGCCAGCGGCACGGCAACGCAAAATATCGTAACCGCCGTAAATCGCGCGGGCGTCCGCGTGGACGACACCGTCCTCGAGCCGCTTGCTTCCGCCGAAGCTTGCCTGACCCAGGATGAACGCGAATTGGGTTGCTGCCTGCTCGACATCGGTGGCGGAACAACGGAGCTGCTCGCCTATACTGGCGCCGTGGTGCGGCACACCGCTGCAATTCCAGTGGGCGGCGACCATTTCACCAACGATCTTGCCGTCGGATTGCGCACGCCCATCGACGAAGCGGAAAAAATCAAGCGTGAGCAAGCCTGCGCGAATCGAGAGCTTCTGAAAGAAGACTTCGCCATCGAAATTGCGAGCGTGGGCGATCGTCCGCCGCGAACAGTTTTTGCCCGCATGCTGTCTGACATCGTGGAACCGCGTGCACAGGAATTATGTATGCTGGTTCGTGACGAGCTTCGTCGTGGCGGCGTTGAGTCCTCCATTCCCGCCGGGATTATTCTTACCGGCGGAGGAGCGCGCCTGCGCGGATTCTGCGAACTCGCGGAAAAAATATTCAATCTGCCTGTGCGCGTGGCCGTCCCGCGCGGTTTGCAAGGCATGAGCGAAGAAGATTCCCGGCCCGAATATTCCACGGCCGTGGGACTTGTGCTTTACGGTGCGCGCACCAGGCGCAACGCGGGAGCACGTCCTACCGGCTGGGTAGGCAAGCTGAAAAGTATGTTGGCAGGAGCGTCTTAAGCATTGGACAAAAATTTCAAGAGGGCGAAAGACTGGGGAGGAAGCATGTCACCAAAAGAATCGAGCTTTAAAGTTTCATTCAGTGAAGAAGCGCAGAACGGCGCGAAGATTAAAGTGATCGGCGTGGGAGGCGGCGGTTCCAACGCCGTCAACCGCATGATCCGTGCCAAAGTGGAAGGCGTGGAATTCATCGCGGCCAACACGGATTTGCAGGCGCTGAAACTTTCGCAAGCGCCGGTGAAGCTGCAACTCGGTGCGAAGTTGACGAAAGGCTTGGGCGCCGGCGCGAATCCCGAAGTCGGCCGCAAAGCCGCACTGGAAGACACCGAAAAGATTCTGGAAGCGCTGGACGGCGCGGACATGGTTTTTGTCACCGCCGGATTGGGTGGGGGAACCGGAAGCGGAGCTGCGCCCGTTGTGGCCAACCTCGCCAGCGAACTTGGAGCGCTCACCGTGGCTGTGGTCACCAAGCCGTTCGCCTTCGAAGGCAAACGCCGCATGGAGCAAGCCGAGCAGGCGCTCGGCGAACTGATCGGCAGCGTGGACACCGTCATCGTGATTCCGAACGAGCGCTTGATGGAGTGCGTTGAGCACGGGACCAGCTTCTTCGAAGCGTTCCGCATCGCTGACGATATTCTGCGGCAAGCCGTTCAGGGCATTTCTGACATCATTACCATTCCCGGCATCATCAATCGCGATTTTGCGGACGTGAAAACCATCATGTCCGGCCAGGGTTACGCGGTGATGGGCACCGCGGTTGCTTCCGGATCGAACCGCGCTATTGACGCTGCCAACCGCGCAATCAATAGCCCGCTGCTGGAAGACAACTGCATCCAGGGCGCGCAGGGAATTTTGATCAACATCACGGGATCGTCGAGCTTGAGCTTGCAGGAAGTCCACGAAGCTTCTTCCATCATTCAGAAAGCCGCGCACGAAAACGCGAACATCATTTTTGGCGCGGTGATGGATGATGCGATGAAAGAATCGGTGAAGATCACCGTCATCGCCGCCGGTTTCCGCGAAGTCGCTGGCAGGAAGAGCCAGTCGCGACCTTCCTACTTGCCGAAGACTTGGAAAGCCACGCGCGAGCCTGCTCCGGAGCAGCCCACCATGCCGCAACATACGAATGTGGTGCAGCAGGTTTCCAGAAACGTCAACGAGGTTGTCCACCAGGCCGCGCGCAATGTTAGTCAGGTTCACGAAGTGCCGGCTGACGATCTCGACGTTCCCACATTTCTTCGCCGACAGGCTCAGAAGGCCTAGCGCGCAAGCGTATGGAAGATGGGTTGCCGGCTGGTTCCGCGGCAGCCCTGAACCTTCGTCCGCCGTACAGCGAAACGCGCGTGGGCGTGCGCTTGGATATTCCAGTAAATATGTTCCGCGCCCTTTCGCGTTAACATTTGCCACATATGATTCGAATCAAGAAGCGAATTTTGGAAGAGATGGCAGTTCACGCTTCCGGAAATCCTCAATGGGAATGTTGCGGATTGTTGGCAGGCCGCAACGGTTCAATCACCCGAATTGTCCCAGCGAATAATTCGCGAGCGAGTGCCACGCAGTACGAAATCGCCCCAGAAGAATTGTTTCAGCACATGCGCGAAATTCGCCGAGCCGAGCTGGAACTAATGGGAATCTATCATTCGCATCCAAACGGCGACAACAAACCATCCCCACGCGACATCGATCAAGCCTACTACCCGGACCTGGCGTACTTCATTCTCTCGCCGCGCCACGACGCGCCAAATCCCATTCGCGCCTTCACAATTCAAAATGGAAAGGCCGTCGAACTGGATATTCAAATCGTTTGAGGGCAGGCGAAATCCTTAAAGAAGCGGAATCTTCAGCGCAACTGCAGGAATGTCGTCATGCTGAATTCCGCCCACGGCGAAATTCTTCGCTCCATGCAGAAGACCTTGTAGAGATCCAAGTCCGGGATTTTGTCGCCGCTACAAAGGCCTAAGAAAGGATTTAGCCGACGAATAAGATGCAGCCTAGGAGGAATTCAATACGACTGACCCAAAAGAGAGATGCGTGTACCTGATTGAAACAGCGAACCGGCATCGCTAGCGGCGCGAGTCTAACTACTGGCCTGATGGCTATGTTGCGCGTCAGCTTTATCAGCGGCCTGCAAACGCCGCGCATACAACGGGAACTTTTCCGCCAGGGTTGCAACTTCTTTGCGAATGCGCTGCTCCATTGCAGTGTCCCCTAGATGCGTGAGCACTTCGGCAATCCATCCGACGATTTTCTCCATTTCCGGTTCGCGCATCCCGCGCGTGGTGACCGCCGGACTACCCACGCGAATTCCGCCTGCCTTCATGGGCGGCAGGGGATCGAAGGGAATAGCATTCTTGTTCACGGTCATGCCCGCGCGTTCGAGCGCCAGCTCCGCGTCGCGACCCGTAATTCCTCGCGAATGCATATCAACAAGAAATAAATGATTATCCGTACCGCCTGTGACGATGCGGAAGCCCAGTTTTGCAAGGCCCGCAGCCAACGCGCGCGCGTTAGCCACTACTTGCCTTTGATAGTCGCGAAATTCCGGCGCCGCAGCTTCCTTCAGACACACGGCTTTCGCCGCGATGATGTGCTCCAGTGGTCCGCCCTGCACGCCGGGAAACGTGACGCGATCCAAATCCTTCGCATATTTTTCGCGACAGAGAACCAAGCCACCACGCGGACCACGAAGAGTCTTGTGCGTAGTGGTGGAAACAAAATCAGCGTGCGGCACTGGGCTCGGATGCGCCCCGGCAGCCACCAGCCCGGCAATATGTGCCATATCCACAAAAAAAAGCGCGCCCACTGATTGAGCAGTCTTCGCGATGCGCGGAAAATCGATGATGCGCGCGTAAGCGCTCGCGCCTGCCACGATCATTTTGGGTTGATGCTCGCGAGCAAGCCGATCGATTTCATCGTAATCGATTGTTTCAGTGTCTTTCCTAACGCCATAGGCGACGAATTTGTAGGTCTTTCCCGAAAAATTCAGCGGATGCCCGTGGGTTAAGTGTCCCCCGTGCGCCAGATTCATTCCCAGCACGGTCGCGCCGGGCTCCAGCACGCTCATATAAACCGAGATGTTCGCTTGCGTTCCGGAATGCGCCTGCACGTTCGCGTGCTCAGCGCCAAAAAGCGTTTTCGCGCGTTCGATAGCAAGTCTCTCCACGCGGTCCACGTTCTCGCAACCGCCGTAGTACCGTTTGCCAGGATAGCCTTCGGCATACTTGTTGGTGAACACGGAGCCGGCGGCTTCTAACACAGCTTCTGAAACAAAATTCTCAGAAGCGATCAACTCAAGGCCGGTCGCTTGACGCCGCACTTCGTCGCGCAACGCCTCGGCGACTTCGGGATCGACTTCATCGAGGCTGCGGCTCATTCGTACAAGTTCAAGACTATCGTTTGTCATTCCTTGCACCAGGAAGATTCCATGTTCGATTTTTCAGACTAAGAACACGCGAGCGTGATTCTATCGGAGCCGGCGCGGTATTTGCAACGAATGCGGGAAGCGCACTGCTGCTAGCGCGGTGGAGCGGCTAATAAAATGAGGTATTATGCTTCGCCCAGACCCGGGATTAGTATTTTTCGTGGAACACTGCCTTATTGATGTCTGGCCAGAATTCCTTCAATACGTTGAAGATTCCGTCCAAGCCCACTTGCGTTCCCCAACGTTGATATGTTTTCACCCAGAGGTTGTGCTCCGCCGGGTAATACGCGTTGCCGATGCCTGCCGCCGCTCCCGCTCCCGCGATCTCTGAAATGTTGAAAGTTCTACCCCCCGCGTCGGTCCGCGTGATGACCAAGCGACTGATTGCGTAGCCCGTGCGCCTGAGGAATGGGCCTTTGCCCATGGTGTAGTATCTCGGGTCTTCTTTCGTCAGCGTTGGAACGATCGCTTCGGTCATGTAGTTCTCAATGGCGCCGTCGACAAAGACGTGCCAATAGTATTGGCCGTAGCCCGAAGCGCCGTGGCCAAAGCTCGGCTGGGAATTTTGGGCCAATGAGATTCCTGCGATCCCCCCCACGAGAAGGAAATTGGAATAGTCGAAGGTCTCCTGGCTGGCCAGCCAGAATTTTTTCTTGAAGCTCATCGGAGGCAAATAAGTGTTGGCGCTCACCGCGCGGTAATTGGGGATGATTCCCAGAATTCTCTTGGGTTGCTTACCGTACTGGGTATCTGGGCTATTTTGATCTGTGGGATTGGTCTGAGGTACCGGCGCGTTTGGTGATGAGGATTTCCCATTCTGCGTCGTGCCCGATTGCTGAGGGTCCTGCCCAAACATCGAAACATCAATCAGCTTCCAAGGCGGCGTATCTTCCACGGATTGTTCTCGCGCTTCGGTTGGTTCCTGGGCTCGAACACGCCCAGTCCCCAATGTCCCGGCCAATACCAACGCCATGCAAAAACATCGAATCACTTTCAAATCTTTCCTCCACATCGGTACTGCACTTGCGCTACTCCTGCGCAGGCGGGTTCTTCTTTCTCACCAAATAGTGGTGAATATCCGGCCAAAATTCCTTCAGCTCATTCCCGAAGGCGTCGATGCCCATCTGCACTCCCCAGCTGTTAACGCCGTTCCAAAAACTCCGGTCGGCGGGGGGGTAATAGACGGTCGAGATGGCAATTGCTGTTGCATTGCCCGCGAACTCGGGAATGTTAAACATACTACCACCCGAATCTTTACGGGTCACCAGAACACGACCAAGTGCATAGACAAAACGGTGACCAGTCCGGCCTCTTCCCAGTCGAAAATAGCGAGGATCTGTTTTTAGAATCGAGGGAAATACGCCGCCCACCATGATGTTGCCATCCACCTGATCGGCGAACGCCGTACCATACCGCTGCCCATATCCCGACATTCCCTGTCCGAACGCCGGATAAGCATCATCGGCCTGCCGGATGCCCGCTACAACTCCCACAATCACGAATTCGTACGGATCGAAAGCGCCCCTCGCCGTGATGGCGAACTTCTGTTTCCACGTGAGCGGTACCACTTTCGACTGATTATCGACCGTCAAGTAGTTCGGCATCACGTAAAACATCCGGTCGTCCTTGGACTTATCTGCATCTTTTTGGGCCGCAGTGGTTTGACCCGGAGGATTATTGGGGGCAGAGGATTGGTTCCCTGGATTATCTTGCTTCGGAACGGCTGCTGGAGCCGGAGAAGGCGGTGCGGGTGTCTCTTGGCAGAATGCGGGCAGCGCCAGAAAAAAGTAGGCAGCAACGGCCGCCAAGGAGAATCGGGAACAACGAGTCCAGAAACGGTGTTTGAGGGTCAGCAAAGGCAAAACCAGGTTCGAAACTCTGTCTCGGGGATCAAGAGGTTCCCCTGTAGTGAGCGCAATGGACTTGCCGCTAGAACAGAGTCTGCCGACTTCAGCTTGCTTTCCACCATTCCTTTTTCCTTGTTTATCGGTCCCGATTGCGGGTGTGTAGTTGTACTTGATCCCCAACCGCTCCTATCTCCGCACAAGTTATTATAAACAAATAGAAGTGAATCGTGCTCTCTTGATTTCTTGGTTTCGAAAATGCCCTGCTTTGACGTCTGAGTCGCTCGTCCTTCGGAAAAAGGTCAGGCCAGCGAGACCATCAGCCAAGATTCTCTCTCTGTTCAGAAGTCGTTTTTGACAAAGTGGTTGTACTCCTTCTTACAGAAACTGCCTCACAAACACCCAAGTAAGAAAGGATCCGTCGGATAATCTGAGGACAAAAACCCGTACCAGGGCGGATGCACCAACGTAGAAAAACAATTCAACTATTGGTTCATTTGTAGGTAACGCGTTAACAAAGACTTATGTCGATTTTTCGAGCGCACGAAAGCGATGAGAATTCGGCTACGAACCTAGGAATGGCTTCGCAAACTCGCTACATTAGTTAGTTACTGCTATTGGATTTTAATACGCCCGAAACGATCGGCACACGACGGTGGCCTAGCAAAGTATGGGGTCCGCCATAGACGAATTCCAAAGCCACGTTAAAACCAGCTTGTATCAGCAGGTTGTAATTGCCCATCCGGAAACCGTCCATTGGACCGAAGCCGCGCGGGCGAAGGCTATCCGCGCCGGGGTACCACAACAGCGCAGCCGCTTCCGTACCCGCATACGGCGCCGCCAGTGACGGAAAAGAGAAGACACGATGTCCGTCATCTCCTCGGCGTGCGGTGACCGTCGAAATTAGCGCATGCTTCAGCCGCGGCAAGATACCCGAACACTCGCAGCGATAGTACAGGGTATCTTCGCGGAAGACTGCAGCCAGCGAATATCGCGCGGTCTGTGTAATCAGGTGAATTCCAAAATCGCTACCCACTCGAGCGCCATACGCGTCCCAGCCTTGTCCCCAATCCGGCGGGATCCCTGAATTGTGTGGCGTAGCATTGGCGGTCTCGGCTTGCTGGATTCCAGCGATTGCCGCGGACCCGATGATCGCGTAGGGCCCAAAAGTATCGAACGCATAATTCTTAAGTTTCTCTTTCTCTGACGGGCGATGATACGCATCAGTGACCGGCGGTGGATTACTCGATGAATACGTCGGAGCAGTTTGTCCAGGCTGCGTTTGCGTCTGATTCGTCGTGCCTGAACCGCTCGACGACTGCGCCCTAGCCAACGGTTGCAATATAGCGAATCCTGCGATGGCAACAAACAGGGTTACGGCGCGGCACATCTTCATCTGGTTAAACTCCTCTAATTTTGGGCAACACTGGCAGGGAACCAGGCGCGCCGGACAGCCTACCACCGAAATCGTCTTTGGTTCACGCAGAAAATACCTAAAAAACACTAAAAAACACGCTTGGTTGACTTCGCATGCGCTCTCCCCTAACCTAACTCGATTGCGTCTTCACGTCGCGCCGCTTAGGCCCATGCGGCGGTTCCATCGGGCGCAGAAAAGAGCCAAAGTAGCCATGTCGGATCAGAAACTTCCCACTCGCGCGGAAGATTATTCGGAGTGGTATAACCAAGTCGTTCTCCGCGCTGAGCTAGCGGACTATGCCCCCGTGCGCGGCTGCATGATCGTGCGTCCTTACGGTTGGGCGCTTTGGGAAAACATTACAGCGGCGCTAGACAGCCGCTTTAAGGCTACGGGCCACGTAAACGCAGCCTTCCCCCTGTTGATTCCTCGCAGCTTTATCGACAAAGAGAAATCGCACGTAGCCGGATTTTCGCCCGAACTTGCAGTGGTAACGCATGGCGGCGGAGAAGAGCTTGAGGAGCCTCTGGTTATTCGGCCTACTTCGGAAACAATCATCGGGCACAGCTACGCGAAATGGATTCAGTCTTATCGCGACTTGCCCGTCCTAATCAATCAGTGGAACAGCGTGGTGCGTTGGGAGATGCGAACGAAGCTATTCCTGCGAACGCTAGAGTTCTTTTGGCAGGAAGGCCATACCGCCCACGCGACGGCCGAAGAGGCCGAAGCCGAGACCCGCCAGATGGTGGATGTGTACACCGATTTCGCGTTGAAGGAAGCGGCCGTGCCGGTGATTCCAGGCCGGAAGTCGGAGTCGGAGAAGTTCGCCGGCGCGGAAATCACCTATTCGCTCGAGGCCATGATGGGCGACGGAAAAGCCTTGCAGTTCTGCACCTCGCACAATCTGGGTCAGAATTTCGCGAAGGCATTTGAGATTCGCTATCTCGATAAAAATGGCGTGCACCAGCATTGTTGGACCACATCGTGGGGCCTATCGACGCGGGTCGTGGGCGCCATGATCATGGTCCACGGAGACGATCAGGGATTAATTTTTCCGCCTCGCCTCGCGCCGTTTCAACTGGTCATCGTGCCCATCTACAAAACGGACGAAGAAAAATCCGGCGTTATGGAATGCGCTCAAAAGCTTCGCAAAGAGCTGGTGCCAGCGGGCATTCGCGTCAAGATGGACGAACGCGAAGGCGTAAGCCCCGGCTTCAAATTTAACGATTGGGAAATGCGCGGAGTTCCGCTACGCATGGAGATTGGTCCGAAGGATGTAGCCAAAGGTTCTGTAGTGCTCGCGCGTCGCGACCGCCCCGGCAAAGAAGGCAAGTCTTTCGTGCAACAGCAAGGGCTGGCCGCTGCGGTGGCGCAACTGCTGGAAGAAATTCAGCAATCGCTCTACGACCGCGCTCTCGCTTTCCGCAAAGCCAACACATTCGAACCTGCTACCTACGACGAGTTCAAAAAAGCGGTAGAGAAGGGTTTCGCCTTTTCCTGGTGGTGCGGCAGCAGCGAATGCGAAGCGAATATCAAAGAGGAAACCAAAGCTACCATGCGTTGTATCCCCCTAGAACAACCCGGCGGCTCAGGGAAGTGCATTCACTGCGGCCAATCGGCTAAAGAGAAGGCTATCTTCGCGCGCGCGTACTAAGGCCCAGGCCGTTCCTATCCCTCATTTACTCATTCCGAACACGGATTCATCGTCATGCTTCCCCCCGATCGCCGCAGTGATAGCATAACCATAGCGAGGACCCGCTCCTGGGAGGCGTCCCATCTTGAAAGCTGGAAGAGAGCAAAATAAGCAGCGAGGTGGAGCTAAGATCAACCTCTTTCTAACCCTGCTAATGCTGGGTGGCATGATATTTGTCGGCGTGATGATTGCCCCGCCCTACTTCAACAATTATCAGCTCCAGGATGCGATGAAAACCGAGGCCCGTTTCGCCGGCTACAACCGGAAAAGCAACGAAGAAATCCGCGACGACATGTGGAAGAAAGTTCAGGAACTGGGCATTCCGGTAAAAAAGGAAGACATCCACGTTGTGAACGAGAACAACACGGTTCAAATTACCGTGAATTACTCGATTCCCGTTGACATGAAATTCACTCAGTTCACCATGGATTTCCATGCGCACGGGGACAACCACTCGCTTTAAGCTGCCGATCTAATATAGTAGAAGCTGGAGTGTTGCTCTGGGAATCACCATGCCGATTTGCAGGCTCTGGATGTCTTCAGCCAACCCTCTCAAGGCTCAGCGGAGAAACTGATTGCGGATTCGAATTGCCCCCGGCTTTTGGACCTCTCGAGTCGGAATCGCCGTCCTGGTAGCGGTGTTGGGTGTATTCCTCACAGCGACCTCCATCTTCGCCTATTACTACATACAGTTCGGCCACTTGGTTGACCAGCGTCTCACCGGCCAGATTTTTCAGAATACTTCCCGCGTCTATTCCGCTCCGAGCCGCATTTATACCGGAGAGGAGATAAAGCTGGCTGACCTTAGCGCCTACCTCCTACGCGCCGGTTATCAGGACGGCGAGGTCCCCGGAGCGCCCGGCCAGATACATGTAAAGGGAAGTACGCTGGAGATCCGGCCTTCCAAGGAGTCCTATTTCCACGGAGGAAATGCGCTGCGCGTGGTCTTCACCGGGCCGTCCATTTCCAAAATAACCCAGATTTCCGACGGTTCCCCCCGTGATTCCGCCGAGCTCGAGCCCGAAGTCATCACCAATCTTTTTGACAGTTCGCGCGAGAAGCGCCGCATTGTGCGTTTTGACGACTTGCCGAACGTAATGGTCAATGCCGTCCTTGCCGCCGAAGACAAACGCTTCTTCGAACACGGCGGCTTCGACATCGTGCGCGTAATTGGCGCCGGACTAGCCGATCTGAAAATTGGTCATCGCGCGCAAGGCGCTAGCACCATCGACATGCAAGTGGCGCGAAGCTTTTTCTTCACTACCAAACGCGAATGGCGCCGCAAGATCAAAGAAACATTGATGGCCTTCGAAATCGATCAGCGTTTCACCAAGCAACAGATTTTCGAGCTGTATGCCAATGAAATTTATCTCGGCAATCGCGGGAGCTTTTCTATCCGAGGTTTCGGCGAGGGCGCGCAGGCCTACTTCGGCAAGGATGTCCGCGAAATAAGCCTGGGCGAAGCCGCCTTCCTGGCCGGCATCATCCGCGCACCGAATCGTTATTCGGCCGCCGAACGCCACATGGATCGCGCTATCGAGTCTCGCGACCGCGTCCTAGCCCAGATGGTCGAGAATGGTTACGTCACGCAAGCACAGGCCGACGCAGCCAAGAAAGAAAAATTTCACTTTGTCAGTGGAGGCATCGAAAGCAGTTCCGCCCCGTACTTCGTCGATATGGTGAAAGACCATCTCCTCGATCAATTTTCTGAAACGGATCTTCAGACCCAGAGCTATCGCATCTATACCACGCTCGATCCCGAGTTACAGAAGGCTGCGAGTGCGGCGGTCCAGTCCGGAATGCTAGGAGTGGACAAGCTCCTCGCCAAGCGCTACGCCGCGTGGAAAAAGAAGGGCCAAGCCGTGCCTCAGGTCCAGGTCGCTCTGGTAGCCTTGGATCCGCGTACCGGAGAAATACGCGCCCTAATCGGCGGGCGCAATTATGGCGAAAGCCAGCTCAACCACGCTCTCGCCCATCGCCAGCCAGGCTCTGTGTTTAAGCCGTTCGTGTATGCCGCTGCATTCCAGAACGCAGCGCAAGGCATGCAGCCGGTCGTCACGCCGGTCACCACCGTGGAAGATGTCCCCACCACTTTCGATTTCGACGGCAAAGAATACACGCCCGACAATTACGGCCAGGAATTTTACGGCACCGTGACGGTGCAGGACGCACTGATCCATTCCTTGAACGTGGCCACGGTAAAAGTTGCGGAAATGATCGGCTACCAACGCGTAGTAGACGTCGCCCGTCAAATGGGCCTCGGGAATAATATTCAGGCCACGCCCGCTGTTGCTCTGGGCGCCTACGAGATGACTCCGGTGGACGTCGCCGCGGGTTATACCGCATTCGCCACCAACGGTTATCGCTCCGAGCCTATGTTCCTGCGTAGCGTGCTTGCCGCCGACGGCAGCGTGGAAGAATCCGCCGGCCCACGCACACGCGGAGTGCTCGATTCGCGCGTGGCCTTTTTGGTCACCAGCTTGATGGAAGACGTTATCAACCGCGGCACCGGCGTCACCGTTCGCTCCCTGGGATTCGAAGCTCCGGCAGCCGGCAAGACCGGAACGTCGCGCGACGGCTGGTTCGCAGGATTCACCTCAAATCTTCTCTGCGTCGTCTGGATCGGATTTGATGATAACCGCGACCTGGAATTGTCCGGAAGCCAGTCTGCCGCGCCGGTGTGGGCGGAATTCATGAAGCGCGCTGTTGCTTTACCGCAATATCGCAACACGCAGCCTTTCACCGCTCCTCCCGGCGTGATTGCCGAATCAATCGATCCCCAAACCGGCCAACTTGCCGGCCCAAGTTGTCCCCAGAGCGTGAACGAATACTTTGTTTCCGGCACCGAGCCTACCCAATTGTGCGAACTTCACGGCGGACACCTAGCCCAGGGTAATTGGTTGTCGCATCTTTTCGGAAAGAATGGAAATCCACCGCCACCCGCTGCCGGGCAGGGTTCTGCCGCGACGAACCCCGCGAACCAGGCTGCCGCCCAGGGGGAGACTACTCCGCCCGAGCCGGAAAAGAAAAAAGGCTTGCTAGGCAAGGTTTTTGGTATATTTGGAACAGGCAAGAAGCCTGCGGATTCCTCGAAACCACAGCCGTAGGTCAGGCGCGGAAAAGGAGCTGGGCAATGAGTGGATCGACTCTTTTTGCCGTTCCGCTGGCCCTGTTGTTCATCACAACGAGCCACGCGCAGCAAACCCCTGTCAGTTACACCAAGCCGGCACAATCTTCCGACGCTTCCTCATCGGCCACTTCGTCGATGATGACGCCGCGCCAGGTGGCCGAACTCCAAGGCGACATCCTGATGGCTCGCAAAGAGTACCCCTCTGCGGTCGTCGCTTACTGCAAGATTATCGAGACGGAGCCGAAAAACGCCCAGCTCTTGAACAAAGTGGGAGTCGCTTATCAGCAATTGGGCGACCTGAATCGAGCGGAGCGCTACTACAAAAAATCCATACACGTCGATAAGACTTACGCCAGCGCCATCAACAATTTTGGCACCATCGAATACGAGAAAAAGCATTACGGAAAAGCGATCACCGAGTACAAGAAAGCCGTTGTATATCACACGGACCTGGCTACCATTTACAGCAATCTCGGCTACGCCTATTTCGGCAACAAAGAATACACGCTAGCCATGAGCACTTTCGCCAAAGCGCTCGCGATTGACCCACACCTTTTTGAGAAGAAAAGTGAGAACGGTTCGATCATCCAGCAAAGAGAAGCTACTGATCCCGGGATGTTTTACTTCTTCGTGGCAAAAGCCTACGCGCAGAATGGAGACGCCGAGCGCGCCGCCCACTACCTAAAGATGGCGCGCGACAATGGTTATATTGGTTTCATGACCGCGCAGACCGACGTGACCTTCGCGCGGGTGATTAAAGATCCGCGCGTCCAGGAAGTTTTGCAAATGCCTCCGTCCTACGTCGGCTCGTCCAAAAAGCAGGAATCGAATTAGCTACCGCAGGAGTTGGAGTTATTATCGTTTACCGCGATTTCTGTTGAGCCATCCGCGATCGGGAATCGCCCGCGCGCCGCGTTAGCCGGTTGTCACTTGCAGGCCTCGTCCGTTCCAGCGGAATTTTACTTGCTGTTTACTGATCCTCGAGCTTCGATATACACCAGGTCGTAAATACTCCCGCTACCATTCGGCTTCACGCTGACGATGTGCTTGGCTTCTTTCGTCCCCGCCTTCAACACCGTTTCGTTCTCGTCCGCGTGATCCTCCTCGCAGTCCAGACCGTTCGCGGACTTCTCTTTTGCCGCTGCCGCCGCGCCGGAATCAGAACAATTCAAAACCTTGCCGTATTTAGACAGTGCCTTGCGATAGAACGCCGTAACTTTATCGGGCGCGTCATCTGAATCCATCTTAAGCACCACCAGTTTGAACCCGGACGATCCTCCCCACGCTCCGAGCTGCACCGACGCGCTATCGTCCGAGCTATCTTTGTGCTTCCGCGAGCCTGGATACAGCGGCAGCCCAATGTCCTTGGCCCCCGCATTTTTGCTGGCCACGAATCCAATGCTGTCGTTGTCCTGCTTGTCGGCGTCCGTGTCTTTCTTGTCCTGCGCAGCTAGTGGCAGCGCCGCAAGCATCAATCCCAACGCAATTGCCGGCACCAGCGAGCTAGGCCACCCGAAGCCTTTCAGCTTTACGCCAAAAACAGATCGCGCCTTTGTCATAATTTCTCCTCACCCCAAGATACGCTTTATTCCAGTTCTTTGTTCCGTGCAACAGTAGCGACGCCGATTGTTCCGAAACCCCGAATGTTTTGCGGAACATTCGCGAAGCCGGGCGATTCTACTGCTATAATGAGCGCCGGAATGGCTCTCCGTTCATTTCGCTTACTGATTCTGCTTGTGTGCGTGGTTGTTGGCTCGTTTCTCGGCTTCAATCACGCTGCTGTCGCCCAGTCATCTCCCGCTCAATCTTCTGCGATGACTTCCAAAATTGTCGAGCTTCACATTGACGGCGAAATCGAGCCCATCCTTGCCGAGTATTTGGTCCGCGGAATTAATGAAGCCAACGACCAGCACGCCAATCTGATTCTGATCACCATGAACACGCCGGGCGGCCTGGATAGTTCCATGCGCTCGATTATTCAGGCGATCCTGCGCTCAGGTGTTCCGGTAGTCACCTATGTGTATCCCACCGGCTCGCGCGCTGCCTCCGCGGGATTCTTCATTTTGCTATCCGGCGATATCGCCGGCATGTCTCCGGGGACGGAAACTGGCGCCGCGTCGCCGCTGATCGAATTGGGCGGCCAACCGGTCAAAATTGACGAAACGCTACAGAAGAAAATCGTCAACGACGCCACCGCTTACCTCCGCGCCTACACCAGCAAGCGCGGCCGCAATTCCGACCTGGCGGCCACTGCCGTAACCGACGCCAAGGCCTTCAGCGACAAGGAAGCGCTCGACGGCAAGCTAATCGATATGGTCGTTTCGTCGCCGGAAGAACTGCTCGCCAAGCTCGATGGCCGCACCATTACGCGCTTCGACGGCACCACGCAGAAACTCGAGCTGCCGCACCCGGTCATCGTCGCCACCGACATGACCTCGCGCGAGAAATTCCTCTCACGCATCGTTCAACCCGACGCGTTTTTCATTCTGCTGATTATCGGCGTTCTCGGCCTCTACGCGGAGTTCACGCACCCGGGGATGTTCGCGCCCGGCGTATTCGGAGTGATTGCGCTGGTGCTCGCTTTATATGCCATGCACATGCTGCCGATTAATTTCGCGGGCCTGCTGCTCATTGTCGTTGCGCTGGTGCTTTTTGTGATGGAAGCAAAATACCCGACGCATGGCGTTCTAGGTGTGGGAGGAGTGATCTCCATGGTGCTGGGCGCGCTCTTTCTAATTAACTCGCCGCTCACGGGAGGGGGCGTCAGCCTCGGCGCTGCACTCGGCGTGGCTATCCCGTGCGCGATCATCATAATTATTCTGATGCGGCTGGTTTTGCGATCGCGCACCTGGAAACAGTCCACCGGAAAAGAAGAACTGATCGGGGAAGTAGGCGAGGTTACCGAGCCGCTGGAATCGTCCAGTCAAGCGGGCATGGTCTTCGTTCACGGTGAATTATGGCGCGCCATCACGCGTTACGGTGAAGAAATTCCCAAAGGTACGCGCGTTCGAGTTAAAAAAGTTGCCGGGCTGACGTTGGAAGTCGAGCCCGTGAAGACGCCGCAATCGGCCTCTTCCTAGAATTATCGAAGGAGACAGCGAATGGATTTTGCGACGATTTTGCTCGGATTCGCCGTACTGATATTTCTCTTCTGGCTGGTGAACTCCGTGTACGTCATCAAAGAGTGGGAGCGCGGAGTCGTGCTGCGCCTGGGACGCATGCTGCCCGAAGCCAAAGGCGCGGGCTTGCAGCTCGTTTTCTTCCCCATCGACAAGCTCACGCGCATCTCGCTACGAATCGAAACGCTCGACGTTCCTCCGCAGGACGTCATCACGCGCGACAACGTCTCGGTAAAAGTGAACGCGGTGTGTTACTTCCGCGTAGTGGATGCCAACCTCGCGCTCTCGCAGGTGCAAAATTATCTGTATGCCACCTCGCAGCTTGCTCAGACTACCCTGCGCAGCCTGGTCGGCCAGTTCGAGCTGGATTCGATCCTCTCCGAGCGCGAAAAGGTAAACGCCAAGCTGCAACAAATCCTTGACCAGGATACCGAGCCTTGGGGTATCAAAGTAACGAAGGTTGAGGTCAAACAAGTCGATATTCCGGAAAATATGCAGCGCGCCATCGCCAAACAAGCGGAGGCCGAGCGCGAGCGCCGGGCCAAAATTATTCACGCGGAAGGCGAATTTGAAGCTTCCACAAAGTTGGCCGATGCCGCAGAAGTGCTGGAGAAACAGCCCGCTGCGATTCAGTTGCGCTATTTGCAGACGTTGACGGAAATCGGCGTGGAGAAAAATACGACCATAGTTTTCCCTTTGCCCGTTGACATTATTTCGCAATGGGTGAAGCAGGCGCAGAATAAGTAGAAGCCCATGGCAGGAAGCGGAAAACGCGGCGGTGGCGAAAGAGTCCTGGAAAGCAGGCATCTGGTCGGACTGTTTCTCGGCGTTGTCCTTTTGTGCGGTGTTTTCTTCACGCTCGGCTATGTGATGGGCCGCAATCAGTTCGGCGGTTCCGTGCATGCCGCGGAATCGGCTGTAAAAAACACGCCCTCCTCCGCGAAATCCAAATCCGCCGAATCTCCCGAGACGCCGACTCCCAAGTGGGATTTCTACGACAAAAACGAAGACACAAGTCATCTGGAGCCGCCCGCTACTGCCCTGAAATCGCCCCCTGCTTCCAGCGCGCCAGCGAAGCCCACTGCGAATGTTTCGGCGCCCAATGTTGCGGCCGCCAAACCATCGGCGACCGACGCCAAGGCTGCCGCACATCTCCAGCAACCGGCAATTCCCAAGTCCGCCATACTTCTTCAGGTGGCCGCGCTCCGCCGCCAGAGTGACGCATTGGAAATGGCCGAAGCCATTCAACAGAAAAGGTTCCCTTGTTTTGTCGCCACACCCAGCTCCGACAACTACTACCGCGTGCAAGTGGGCCCCTATCAGGACATTGCCTCTGCCGAATCCGCAAAACGCTCCCTCGAACAATTGGGCTTCAAGCCTATAATTAAACGCTGAATGAAATTTAAGCGTCCCATGCGAGTGCTGCTCGCCGTGGCGAGCGGTGCCGCCCTGGCTCTTTCATTTCCCGATTACAATCTTTGGCCTCTTGCCTGGTTCTCCGTAGGCCTGCTCGTGGTGGCATCGGTCGGCTCGCGTCCGGGCGAATCGCCGCTCTACGGATTTCTTCACGGCGTAGTCTTTTATCCGGTTTGCCTTCCATGGATCGACACCGTGATGCGTCAATACGGCAACCTAGATCCGTGGACCTCGGCCGGAATCCTCGGCTTAATGGCCGTAGCAGGTGGCTTACTTTGTTCTTTGTTTTCATGGGGCGTAGCGAGAGCCTCCAGAAAAAGCATCGCGCTTGCCTGTCTACTCGCGCCCTTTCTGTGGGTCACCTTGGAATTCGTGCGCACGCACTTGCCCTACATTGGTTTTCCTTGGAACCTCGCAGGCTACGCCGCAATCAGAAGCCTCGCGCTGCTGCAAATCACCACGCTGACGGGAATTTACGGCCTTTCATTCCTAATCGCAGCGTACGGCTCACTCTTCGCGTTCGCCGTTCTGACCGATACGCGCCGGACGTGGCGAACAGTTGTGATCACCACGGCTGTCCTGGTTCTCATCGCGGTCGGCGGCAGTTATCTCGTCCCCAAGGAAACTCCGCGATTCACAGCGCATTTGGTGCAAACAAATTTTCCACAGTCGGAGCGTTACCCCAACGATTGGCTTCAAATCCACGCGAGCGAATTGGATGAGCTCGCGCGCATCAGCATCGCTGCCGCCAAGAGAAATCCCGCAGGCCCGGAATTAATCGTCTGGCCCGAGGTGCCCGCGCCATTTAGCATGCAAGACCCTGCTTTTGCCGCTCGCGCTGTCGGTATCGCACGCGAGTCCGGCGCATATTTCCTGGTAGGTGTTGTGGACGACCGGCAGGATGCGCAACGAAACTGGCTGTTCTACAACAGCGCGGTACTGCTCGACCCGTTCGGCAAGCGAATTTATACCTATGATAAGATTCACTTGGTGCCCTTTGGCGAGTACGTGCCATTGCGCCAATGGCTCACGTTTGCCGGACGCTTGACCGCCGACATTTCCGATTTCACTCCTGGAACGGTCTATGCATTGGGCGAAATTCCCGGAGGCAAATTCGGCACGTTCATCTGTTACGAGGCGATTTTCCCTGGCGAAATTCGTCGGTTTGCAGCGTCGGGCGCACAGTTGCTGATCAATATTTCGAACGACGGCTGGTTCGGACGCTCGGCAGCGCCAGTACAGCACTTGATGATGTCACGAGCGCGCGCGGTAGAAAGCCGCCGCTGGCTGTTGCGCGATACAAACAATGGTTTCACCGCCGCAATCGATCCGTACGGCCGCATCGTCGCCGAGCTGCCCACTGACATTCGCGGCGAACTCGATGCTCCGTACGATTTTAAGAGTAACCTTACGCCCTATGTTCGTTTTGGCGATTGGTTCGCCTGGCTTTGCTTGATAGTCACTGCGGTGCTTTTGTTTTTCGCCCTAAAGCCGGGCGCGTCGTCACCGCTCCCTGAAATAAAAAGGCAAAAAAAGAATGGCTGAACACATCGAAGACCTGCAGCAACGCTACGCCGAGCTTAAGAAACGTATTGAGCTCGTGCGGAGCTTTCTTTGACGCCGACCCCGCCCGCAAGCAACTCGCCGCATTCGAGGAAAAAGTAAGCGATCCGAATTTCTGGCAGGATCAGGAAAAAGCGCAAGCCGTCTTGCAGCAGCGCAAACAAGTCGAAGACCGCGTCAATGCGGAAAAGCTCCTAGAAACTAAATCGAGCGACATCGAAACCTATTTCAATCTTGCGCGCGAAGAATCCAACGACGCCCAGCGCAATTCTCTGCTCGATGACATCAGTAAAGAAATCGCCTCCGCCGATACGTATTTATCCGAGCTGGAAACGAAAACGCTTCTCGCTGGTGAAAACGATCGCTTGAACGCTATCGTCACCATCAAGCCCGGCGCCGGCGGCACCGAATCGCAGGACTGGGCCGAGATGCTCCTGCGCATGTATCTTCGCTGGGCGGAACAAAAAGGATTCAACGCCACGGTGATCGACTCAACTCCCGGTGAAGAAGCCGGAATTAAAACCGCCACCATTCAGATCGCCGGTGAGAACGCGTACGGCATGCTCGCAGGTGAAAGCGGAGTGCATCGCCTGGTGCGCATATCGCCTTTCGACCAAGCCGCCCGCCGCCACACCTCGTTTGCTTCGGTTTTCGTGATTCCCGAAATCGACGACAAAATCGACATCGTAGTCAAACCCGACGACCTTCGCATCGACACATTCCGCGCCGGCGGACACGGTGGACAAAACGTCAACAAAGTTGAATCCGCTGTCCGCATCACGCACCTTCCGTCCGGCATCGTGGTTCAGTGCCAGAACGAGCGCAGCCAGCACAAAAATCGCGAATGGGCTATGAAAGTTCTCCGCTCGCAGCTCTATGAATTGGAACTCGAGAAACGCAGCGAAGCCCTGCACAAACTCGACGCCTCCAAACCGGAAATCAGCTTCGGCAGCCAGATCCGTTCGTACACCATGCAGCCGTATCAGCTGGTCAAAGACCACCGCACGAAGCTGGAGCGTGGCGATGTAGACAAAATAATGAACGGCGACCTCGACCCCTTCATCCGCTCCTACCTGCTCTATCGTCGCGATAACGAAAGTGGCAGCGCGGCGTCCGTCGCAAAGTAAAACAGGAAATTTGTTGCCCATTTCGCCATCCGGATAGCTCTCAGCGGTTATCGCCGGTGCCGTTTTACCTGCATTAATCGCACTTCGAGCCCGATTTAAGACCTTTCGGTACATAAGATTGACACCCCTATACCCCTATGCTAGGTTCGGAGGTCGGCCCAAACTGCACGTAGCGCGATTTGGCCCCACAATTGCCCATCATTCCGCTGGAGGATACTTTTTTGGCGCACGCTGACGAAAAATTTCTGTTTACCTCAGAGTCTGTAACCGAAGGTCATCCCGACAAAATCGCCGACCAGATTTCCGACGCCGTCCTCGACGCCGTCATGAAAGACGACCCCCTGGGCCGCGTAGCCTGCGAAACCCTGGTCACTACCGGCCTCGTCGTAGTAGCCGGCGAAATTACCACCAGCACTTATGTTGATTTCTCAGGCCTTGCTCGCGAAGTCATCCGCGACGTTGGCTACACGCGCGCGAAGTTCGGGTTTGATTCGGAAACCTGCGGCGTAATTTGCGCCATCAACAAGCAATCTCCCGACATCGCCATGGGAGTTGATACCGGCGGCGCTGGCGACCAGGGCTTGATGTTCGGCTTTGCTTGCGACGAAACGCCCGAGTTGATGCCCATGCCCATTCAACTCGCGCACAGTCTCACGCACAAGCTCGCTGAAGTCCGCCAGAAGGGAATTGTCGATTTCCTGCGCCCGGACGGAAAATCCCAAGTCACAATTGAATATATCGACGGCCGTCCGGTACGTGTTGACACTGTCGTGATCTCTACGCAGCACAGCGACAAAGTTTCTCACCGCGACCTCGAAGAAGCAGTGATGAACGAAGTCATTAGCGCTGTTCTCCCCGAATCCATGGTCGATAAGAAGACCAAATATCACATTAATCCCACTGGCCGTTTCGTTACCGGCGGGCCCATGGGTGATGCAGGACTTACCGGCCGCAAGATCATCGTTGATACCTATGGCGGATACAGCCGCCACGGTGGCGGCGCGCTTTCCGGAAAAGATCCGACCAAGGTTGACCGCTCCGCGTGCTACATGGCGCGTTACGTCGCAAAAAATATCGTGGCCGCTGGCCTTGCCACCAAAGTGGAAGTTCAGCTCGCGTACGCTATCGGCGTCGCTGAGCCAGTCTCTGTTATGGCCGACACCTTCGGTACCGGAACGATTCCGAATTCCCAAATCACCGAGCTGATTCGCGCGTTCTTCAAGCTCACGCCTAAGGGAATTATCGAAACGCTCGATCTCCGTCGCCCGATTTTCCGTCCCACTGCGTCGTACGGTCATTTCGGACGCACCGGCCCGGGCTTCACCTGGGAGAAAACAGATAAGGCTCAGGCCATCAAGAAAGAAGCAGGCTCGCGTGGAGTAGTAGCAACGTCGCGCGCATAATTTCCGTGTCTGGTTTTCGCTTTCAGGTTTCGTAGCGCCGGTTTACCCTGAGGCTTCGAAGGGCTTCAGCCCGGCATCTTGTTCTACTCGTCAGGGCAAGGCTTCAGGCGTGCCTTAACGGAAGCAAAATGGCTTCGGCTTTAGCCGTTGAGGGCAGCCGTAACAGCTCACGGCATGTTGGGTGATGGTGGATCTCGAATTTCAGGTTTTGTAGCGGCGAGCTTGAGCTCGGCGCCTTTTTCTAAATTTTCCGCAAAATAAAAAACTTAGGGGAGTTCTCGTGGAGACGACTGCAACGAAGATGACCGGCGATGTGAAAGATCTTGCCCTCGCAGAAAAAGGTAAACGCAAAATCGAATGGGCCAATCAGCACATGCCCGTTCTGCAACTCATCCGCAAACAATTTATCAAGGACCAGCCTCTGAAGGGCATTCGCATGTCCGCCTGCCTGCACGTCACCAGCGAAACGGCCAACCTCGCGATCACTCTACGCGATGGCGGCGCTGACGTTGTCCTTTGCGCTTCGAATCCGCTCTCGACGCAAGACGAAGTCGCCGCATCTCTGGTGAAGGATTACAACATCCCGACCTTCGCCATTAAGGGTGAAGACAATGCCACCTATTACGCGCACATTAACGCCGCGCTTGACCACAAACCACAAATCACCATGGACGATGGCGCTGACCTTGTCACCATCCTGCTCACCAAGCGCCCCGACCTAGTGCAGAACATCATCGGCGGCACGGAAGAAACCACCACCGGCGTGATTCGCCTTCGCGCCATGGCCAAAGATGGCACGCTGAAATATCCCATCGTCGCCGTGAACGACGCGCTCACCAAGCATCTCTTCGACAATCGCTACGGCACCGGCCAGTCCTCGATTGACGGTGTCCTTCGCGCCACGAATCTTCTGATCGCAGGTCTGCGCGTGGTTGTTTCCGGTTACGGATGGTGCGGCAAAGGCGTCGCTATGCGCGCCAAAGGCCACGGCGCGGACGTAATCATCACCGAAATCAATCCCGTCCGCGCTCTCGAAGCCGTGATGGACGGCTTCCGCGTGATGCCCATGCCCGAAGCCGCAAAAATCGGCGACATTTTCATCACCGTCACCGGCAACAAATCGATTCTCACCCACGATCATTTCGAAAGAATGAAAGACGGCGCGGTCATCGCGAACTCCGGCCACTTCAACGTTGAGATCGATATCCCCGCTCTGGAAAAACTTTCCAGCTCGAAAAAGCCGGTTCGCCCGTTCGTTGACGAATACGTGATGAAAGATGGTCGCAAGCTTTACCTCCTCGGCGAAGGCCGCCTAATCAACCTCGCCGCCGCCGAAGGCCACCCCGCTTCGGTGATGGACATGAGCTTCGCCAACCAGGCGCTGGCCTCCGAATACCTGGTCAAGAACGCCAGCAGCCTGAAGCATCAGGTTTATTCCGTGCCCGAAAATATCGACCGCCACATCGCCAAACTCAAGCTCGATTCCATGGGCATCCAGGTCGACAAACTCACGCCAGACCAAGAGCAGTACCTGGCCTCCTGGTCCGAAGGCACCTAAAACGTAACACTCGTGAAGACAGGGCCGAGGCTCTGCCGCTTAACAGCGGCCTAGGTCCTCGGCCTTTTTCTTTCCCCGCAATCAATAGTCCGAATCAGCCGAAGTCACAATTGAAAATCGAAGGGCACCGCTCTTCACTTACCCATTGGTAGTTAATGCAGCAACTCACGCCGTCGGCAAGCCAATCTTCCGAACCGTGCTCTAGTCGTCGAACCATGAGGTGATAAAACTCAATGTCGAGTGCAAAGGAGTCTTGGGGAACGTATGCCACAAATCGCGAGTCGGGTGACCAAAACAAGGCTGAGACGGCGGAAACAGCACTGCGAGCGCCGTCATACCATGCAATCGTCAGTCCCGTTTCCTTTTGTTGTTTTGCAAGTTCATCTCGTACCGAACCGCTCTGTCGATCCTTGTGCGAGTGAAAAATGAGGAACCTCATTGAGCTTGGCCTTAATTTCCGAGGCATCTCGGACCTGGTGATCCGCGCCGGATATGAATGCGAACAATGCAATTATCGAGATGCTCACCCATAATTCTCGCATCAGCGCATGGTAGCACCAAGAGTTCCGCAGCTTTGCAAGTTTGTGGCACTTTCCTAAGTGTCACAACTCTTCGCTTTTCAGAAGGGTGCGGTTTTAGATTTCACAATCTCAATACTTTCGCCGCAAGACTTTGCCGAACTTTCGCGTCATTCCCAGAACGGGACGCCTTGACGATACGAAAGCGTACCTTTGCGGACTCTTGTTCGGCGGAATCATGTCGTTAGGTGGAGGCGTAACATTGTTATGGAAAGTTTTGGCCGCACGACGCAGCACAGGCGGGCTAATCTCGCACTAATCGTCGCCCATCGAATCCAGAAATGTTGCGGAGGGCGCGAAGAACAAATTCCCAGTGACGGCGCGGCTGAAGTCGAGCAGACGGTCGTAGTTGCCGGGCGGCCGCCCAACGAACATATTCTCTATCATCTGCTCCAGTGTGCGTGGCGTCCGGCAGTAGCCAATAAAATACGTCCCAAATTCACCTTGTGCGGCACTGCCAAAAGGCATGTTGTCGCGTAGGATTTTGATCTCTTTGCCGTTCTCCTGAATCGTCGTCAGCGAGCTGTGCGAGCAGCTCGGCTTCACTGAGGCGTCCAACTCAATATCGGATAGTTTTTTGCGCCCGATAATTTTTTCCTGCGCCTCTGTGGACAGCGCGTTCCACCCATTCATATCGTGCAGATATTTCTGCACCATCACGTAGCTTCCGCCGGCAAACGCACCATCTTCCTCGCCGACGAGCACGGCATCGGCCACCGCTTCACCTCGCGGATTCTCCGTTCCATCGACGAAGCCCATTAGATCGCGGTCGTCAAAGTTTTTAAAGCCGTGCACTTCGTGCACCGGAACAACTGCATTTCCGATCCGCGCCATAATCTGCGTCGCAAGTTCGAAGCATAGATCCATATACCTCGCGCGTATGTGGAACAGCAAGTCGCCCGGCGTGGACACCGCATGTCGCGTCCCGGCGCGAACCTCGCGAAACGCGTGAAGCTCCGCCGGCTGCGGCTGCCCAAACAGCCCGTCCCACGCGTCGGATCCAATCCCCATGATGCAAGACAGCCCCGCTTCAATGTTGCGATACTCCACCGCCCGGAAAATTCCGCTCAAGTCTCCGCAGAACGACCGCAGAATCACGCGAGGATCGGTCCCCAGCTTTAGCGTCATCACCAAAAAGATCGCGGCGCGCGAGAGCGGTGCAATGATCGGCTGCGCGACAATACGTTCCGCCTTGGGCGCGCTCTTCGAATCGGACTCCATCCTATTTCCTCCTGCTTCTACGTGGCTCTTTGCCGCGGCCGGCCTGTCGCGAGACGGCCGCCCGCCTCTCGGAAACTTCGCGAGAGGGTATACTCCGCCTGGTGACCTTTGCAAATAAATATTTGAAGACCATCGGTCATTGGCCAATCAGGAACGCGTTTGTTCCAAAATTACGGCCTGAGCAACCAAACGTGTAAATTAGGGAGGAATGAAATATCGGAGGCTCCGTTATACGTTGTGGCGCATCCTTGCTGTGTTGCTAGTAGCGCTCGTAGCTCTTATGTTCGCGGCCACCGCCGGCGCGCAACAGTGCACCGTAAAGCCCGCGTCGATCCCGCTCGGCCAAACCGTACGCCTTCGCTGCGAAGTCCCGGCTGCCACCGCGCTCCTGACTGCTCGTAGCGTACGTTTGTTCAAGCAGGATAACGGCGATTGGCAAGGGCTCATGCCCATAGCCGTCGCTGACAAACCCGGCACCTATCCCATCGAATTTCTCGCGGCAGACGGAACCACGCTCGCCTCCGTTAGCCTGACCATTCGCAAAACTGTCTTCTCGTCGCAAAATGTAGTTCTCGCGCCGCAAATCGAAGCGCTCCATTCCACCACCGAAGAAATGCAAACTCTCACCACCTTCCGCGACTCCGTATCCGACCTAAAATATTGGGAAGATCCGCTCGTCCCTCCGCTTCCCGGTTGCGTCCTATCTCCCTTCGGCGTGAAGCGCCTACATAACGGAAAGCCCACCGGTGAATTTCACGCCGGAATTGACCAGCGCGCGTCCGACGGCACTCCCATCCGCGCTGTGGCGGCAGGCGTCGTAAAAATCGTACAGCCTTTCAACGTTCTCGGCGGCACAGTGGCCATCGACCACGGCCAAGGCCTCGAAACCATGTATCTGCACATGTCAAAATTAAACGTAGAACTCGGCTCTCACATAAACAAAGGCGACGTAATCGGCTACGTCGGCTCTACTGGCCGTGCCAACGGCCCTCACCTCCACTGGGTAATTTACGTGAACGGCATCCCGCAAAATCCGCAGCAGTGGGTCAAACTAAATTCCTGCGTCGCCGCCAAAAAGAAGTCCTAAAATAAAAAGTCCGCGGCTTGCAGTCTGGCGTGACGCCAAGAAAGTTGCCGTCACGTGAATTTCGCGGGAAAATGACTAGAAGCTGTTGCATAATCGTGGAACGCACCAACGCCTGGCTGGGAAACTTCCGACGCCTGGTCGTGCGCTACGACCGTTCGCTCACAATCTATGGTGCTTTCTTTCATATCGCCTGCTTCATGATCGTCTTACGGAGGGTTGTGCAATAGCTTGTACTATTTCTCGGCCGAAAGGGAAGTCCTAAATAGCGGCCGCATGACACCAAAAAGTTTGAGTAGGAGTCAGCCATGCGAATACTACGAAGAATGTCTCAGGCCCTCTGCGTTGCGTCGTTGCTCTTCACCTGCGTCACACTCTCCGCGCAAAACGAAAAGCCTCGCATTCGAAATATCGTTCTAGTTCACGGCGCTTGGGCCGATGGTTCCGGCTGGAAAGGCGTTTACGAGATTCTCGTCAAAGACGGTTTCAATGTCAGCATGGTCCAGGAGCCCGAGACATCCTTTCAGGACGACGTCGCCGCCGTGAAACGCACTCTCGCTCTGCAAAATGGCCCAGTGATTCTCGTCGCTCACAGTTACGGTGGCGCCGTTATCACAGAAGCCGGCACCGATCCTTCCGTCGTCGGCCTGGTTTACATCGCTGCTCACATGCCTGACGCCGGAGAGAATGAGTCCGACGACGGAAAACGCTTCCCCAGCGACCTCAGCAAATCCACCGCAATAATAAAGACGTCCGATGGTTTCACCTACATTGACCCCGCGCAGTTTCACGAATTTTTCGCAGCCGACTTGCCCGCCGACCAAGCCGCGTTCATGGCGCGTTCTCAAGTTCTGAACAAAGCTGACAATTTCAAAGCCGTCATCACCACCGCTGCGTGGCGAACCAAACCCAGCTGGATGCTGGTTGCCGGAAGCGATCGCACCATCAATCCCGACCTAGAACGCTGGTACGCCACAAGAGCGAGCAGTCACAAGGTCGAAGTCGCCGGCGCCAGCCACTGTGTGTACATCTCGCACCCCAAGGAAGTCGCGGCCCTGATCGAAGAAGCCGCGATACACCCCCGCTAACGATCAGTGGCCTTCGACGATTTCATCTTTTGAAGTAGTACGCCCAACTAATGCTTATGTAGGATTTCAGCAGCACGCCCACCAGGCACTCGATGGCGCATCCCCGATCATCTCGGCAACGAATATTTGGGCCGAGATCCTGCCGCAGCGGACGCCGCTTACGAGCGCGAACTCAAGGTCAACGAAGAAGCTTACGGCCCGCAAATCTCCGAACCTTGATGCGCCACTCTCGTCTCTTGGCCGCAATGCTCTTATGCAAAAAGACTACACCACTGCCGAGAAATTCTTTTTCCGGGCTTTGGACCTGACCGAGAAATTCTATGGAGAAGGAAGCGATAAAGTCGCTAAAAGTCTTATGGGTGTCGCTGGCGTTTATTTCGTGCAACAAGATGATGCCAAAGCGGAACCCTATTATGTACGCGCTTTGAATATCGACGAATCATCATTCGGCCACCATGGCGCCGGTTTGCTCATCCCGCTTGCCAGTGTCTGCAATCTCTACGGCAAGTGGGGCAAGCCCGACAAGCTGGAACCTTGCGATCGCCAGCTCCTTGCAGTGCTCGAAAAACAATATGGTCCAAATAGTCCGCCGCTCATCACCACTCTAAGCAGTGAAGCGCACGCTCTCCGAGATTTGGGGCGGGCCAAAGAGGCTGAGGGTGTGGAGAATCGTTTGGCTTCCATCCGATTCGCCACAATGCTTAGGCCCTGACGCGAGTCCTTCATCGGTCAAACTTTCTCGAGCGCCATAGCCCGTCCACACACATAGGTCCTTGAAATTCTTAAAGTCGCGTGCTACCGTTCGGCGTGATTAAAATAGAAAATTTTAGATTGCCTCACCTAGCATCAACGGAGCCTACCCACCGAATTTCAGGAAACCCTGCTCGCGTCAACTCCCGGCTGTCTGACCGTCTTAGTTCTATTCCACTCTTCCAAGAGAAAGCTAAAAAGAGGGTTCGCCACCTTCGAAACTACCCACTAACCGCTAGCCACCTGTCACCAATCACCGGCCACTATTCTGCATTTCTACCCGGATCTGCCCAAAATGTAGAAAGCGACATAACTCTCTCAAAACAAACGGCCCCAGAATTTCTACCCGGGGCCACAACCACCTGTGTTCCGATCACCGATCAGCACGATTCATCCTCAAAAATAATGCCGCATCACGCGAGAAATCGGAAGAGCATCGTGAAGAATTTCGCCATCAAATTTCTGTTAATCCTTATCGCGGGAACCGCATTTCTAACCGCAAAAATCCCATCGGCCCTCGCCGCCGATAAGCATCCCTTCAACCTCGATGATTATTCCGCTCTGCGCTCCGCGCGCGCCGTAGCCATCTCACCCGACGGCAAAACGATTCTCTACCGTGTCTCCTGGGACGGCACTTCCGGCCCGGTCAACAAACACGAATGGCGCGTGATCAATCTCAACGGACAAAACTCCCGAAAACTCGACCTTCCGGAACATTTCGAGCCCTCAGGCTTCACAAAAGAGGGCGCGCTTTACGGCATTTATCCCGTCGGCAAATTTCCTCAACTCGCAATCGTCCCGCTCGAAGAAGGGAAGCTGGTCCAAATCCTTTCGCTGCCTTCCGGAATTCGCTCGGCGACAATCTCGCCCGATGGCGCCCACTTCGCCGTGCTCGCAGACCCGCGAAAACCAGATCCGCTAGCAGCCGTACGCACCCTCGCCGCCGCTGATGAAACCAGCTTGTACGTTGTCGCCGTAAACGACTCAGACCGGGGTTGGTGGTGTCCGTCATTGACGGACGTGACCGACATTGCCTGGTCATCCGACGGGTCGCAAATCGCCGTGATCTCGCAGTGGACAAAAATCGGGCATCACGAATTGCATTCGTTCGTGGACATTTGCAGCGCCAGCGGTCCGCGCCGCCTCGCGGAAATCCCCGACGGAACCAGCGGCCTGGCCTGGACCTCCAGCGGAAAAGAGCTTGTCTTTTCCAGCACCACCTCCGCAACCATAACTCCAGAGCACATCTGGACCATTCCAGTAAGCGGCGGCCAACCTGTCGATCGAACTCCGGATCTAGCCTTCACCGCGGTGACTTTGAAGGGCGACCCGCACGGCCATATCTGGGTGGAGATGCACAAAGGTGTCGTCATCCAGACGTATTCCTATCGCGACGGAAAACTCGAGCCCGCCTATCATTGGCCGGACGGTATTGTTCAGGGCCTGCCAGTTTATTCAAAATTTTCGTCCGCACCCGAAGTGTTGGCATTCAATGTGGACGATCCTTCGCACGCCACAAATATAGCCGTGGTTTCTGGCGACCAACTCCAGAAAATCACGCATGAAGGCGACGACACGCTGGCCAATGTAAACCTCGGGGAAGTGAAAACGGTGAATTGGACTTCGAAAGATGGAATCAAGCTAGAGGGAATCGCCACATTCCCAGCGGACTACGTTGCAGGCAAGAAATATCCGTTTGTGGTTTTGCCGCACGGTGGCCCGGAAGGCAACGATGCCCTCGCTTTCGACTTTCTCGTTCGCTCGATTTCGGGAATGGGCTACGTGGTTTTGCAGCCGGAATATCGCGGCTCCACAGGTTACGGCGCCGATTTCTTAGCCGCGATTTATCAGCACTTCGGCGACCGAGCCTATAGTGATGTCGATAGCGCCACCGATTTTGCCGTCGCACAAGGCTGGGCCGACACCAACCGACTCGCCATTTTCGGATGGAGCGCTGGCGGCTTCATGACCGCGTGGACCGTTACGCAAAGCAATCGTTACAAAGCGGCAATAGAAGGCGCTGGAATTACTGACTGGCTCAGCTTCATTCCTACCAGCGATCTGTGGCAAGTCGATTACGACGCCCGCTTGCAGGAAAAAGACCCCACGCCCATGCTTCAGTTTTCCCCGGTCATGTTTGTGGATAAAGTCACCACGCCCTTGCTGATCCTGCACGGAGAAGCGGACGCGCGCGTGCCAACGTTCCAAGCCCGCGAATTTTACGTATTGCTTGCCGAGCGCGGGAAGACCGTCCGCATGGTCACCTATCCCGGAGCGCCCCACTTTCCCCAGTTAGCCGAGCAGTGCCGTAATGTCATCACGGAAATAAGCGATTGGCTGAAGCGCTACAACCCATGACCACTCACAACATATTTTCGCCACGCGGTCGCTCGGCTGAGCGGCCAGCTTGCGGTTAGCCTACCACGCGGGGAGACTTGACCCCTACCGGGGGCGTTCCGACACGCGTGCTTGCTGGCGCCGCTGTCTACTCGGAGCAGAAAAATTCTTCGAGGCCATGGCCGGCGTCTGTTAGTAATGAAAACGCCAGCGAAACTCAGCGTAAATTTCGCGCGGATCGTTAAAGTGGAATCCCCCGAACGTCAAACTATTGTCGAGTAGCACGCGCCGGTTCGCGACGTTCAAAGCCGTCACGGACACTGTGTACTTCTCGCGGAAACTTTTCCCCAACGAAACGTCAAAGGTGGTGTGCTGCGGCAAGTAGGCGCCCGGATATGGCGTACCCGGCTCGGGCATTCCGTTTGTGAACCCCGACCCGTAGTACACGTTGGTCGAAGCGTACGATTGCCATGGAAGGCTGGCGTTGAATCCCACGTTGAGGGTGTTCCGCTGGTCGTGATCGACCGGCGACAGTCCGGGAGGTATAAGCAGTGGGCATGACGAGTTACCGGCGGGGCAGATCAACCCTCCGGTTATGGGCGAACTGGCCTGCGCGATTTGATTTGAGTAGGCCAGATGAAACTGCCCTCGATGCCAAACACGCGGGGAACGCAACGTCAGCTCCCAGCCCTGAATCAGCGCGTGATCCCAAGTGATCGGCCAGAAGATGTTGGATTCTCCGATATTGTTGTGATCGAGCCAATTTCTTGCACGGGTTTGAAAGGTATCGGCGTCCAGAGCCCAACCGTGATAGGGAATCGTGACGCCAAACTGATATTCAATATCCCGCTCGCCACGCAGAGCACTGAACGTGAAGTTCTGGCTGTTAGCTAAATCAAGCAACGGACCAGTGGCAGTCAACAGGGGAGGGGCCTGATAATATTCCCCGTAAAACCCGCGAAAAACCCAGTTCAGTCGCGGCACCCTGACGGCTACACCGACGCGAGGGTCCGTGGCGTTCTCCACGATTTCCGGATTAGTTCCGATTGGCGGCGAGTAGAAATGCGCTTGCCGAAGGCCCGCGATTATCGTCAACCACGAGGTCACCTTAAATCTGTCGCTCACGAATGCTTCGGCTAACCCACCGGTTATGGCAGCCGTAGATGCGGGAAAGTTTTGACAGGAAGGATTGTTCGGAGGGGTACAAACTGTGAAGACGTTGCTGAAATAATTGCTTTGGTGCTGAGCGAATCCGTACAGGCCTACCTGAACGCTGTTTTTCCAAACAGTCGCGCCCAACGTCGCTTGCATACCTGCATAATTGGAAGTCTGGCGCACATCTGTGATCACCGGCACATCGTCGGGCGATGCGTTATAGCTGGCTTTGTTGTAATGATAGAACGGCGAAATCGTCATGATCAGATTTGGATTAAACGTGTGAACCCAGGAGAAGGTGACGTAAGCGTCGGGTTCGCGTTCACTATCGCGGAGACCGTAGCTCGGAAAGACCTGGTTTCCCGGTGAGTCGGGATTCGGGTCGATGGGAATTTGGTAATAATCCTGCCTTAGGGAAGTGACCACTCGAAATTGATCCTTAGGATTTGGATTAAAAATAAAGGATGCGAATCCTCCGTAGCCATTCTCTGCATCGTGGACAACTTGACCGATCGGAGCCTGCAAACCGTAGTTGCTGCGATTGCCGTTGACGCTCACGTAGTACGCGAAACGCTCGGTGTGTCCACCGAGATTCAGCTGGTCATTGGTCTGAAACCAGTTGCCGAAGCTGGTCACGAGTTCGGCTTCGTTGTTTCGCTCGAAACCGCTCCTGGGGACAATGTTAAAAATTCCGTAGGTGCGGTCGCCGTAGTCAGCATCGTAGCTGCCGCGCTGAATTTCGAGATAGTCGATATCTTTCGGATCGATTTGCGGGCCCAGATTAGTGGCAATGTTCGTGTTGGGTATCGGCACGCCGTCAATCAACCAATCAACTTGATGGCCACCGCGCATATGCAACATATCGTGGGTCACGTAGGCAGCCGGGACGTAATCGGTAATCATCTGGAGACCATTCGTGCGGTCCGCACCGGGAGTCAGGGCTATGTCCTGGCGATCGACGAGGGTAGTGGGAGTTACCGAATCCACGTTGGCCACTTCTGCTTTGCTTACAACCACGGTTGTTTGATTCACGCTCGCGATAGACAGCTGAAAGTGGAGAATAGGAGAGGAGCTTGACGCCACCGTAACAGTTTGCGCGGCGGTCTGAAATTTTGGTTGCATGACTGTAATCTTGTAATCGCCAACCGGGACATTCGTGAATATAAACTCACCGTTGTCGTTCGTCTGAGTGGTTTGGGACCAGTCCGACGTAACGGCTTCTAGCTTAACTGTCCCTCCCGATATTGGGCGATGCTGAGGGTCGTGAACGATCCCTTGAATCTTTCCAAAAATGGTTGCGTAGGTAGAAAAAACCGACAGCACACCAACAGCGACAAAAAGACAGAATAAGAGCTTGCGCACGATAATCCTCCGTCAAATCTAGATTGTTAGATTATGTAATCCGTGAAACCCAGGCTAACGTCGCGGAGGTTGGAGCGGAGTTGAAAGAAAACCAGAGATTGCAACTTCATGGAGCTGGCCAGCGCTCGCGCGATTAATATCAGGAGAGCCAATGAACGCAATCGCCGAAGGGGCCGTGGGCGCTACGGGAGCGATAAGACCGTAATCAATACCGTGATGGCTGGGTGTCATGCTGCATTCGAAGAAGTGTCCGGCTTCGCCGTGATGGCACAGCATCTTTTCGTGAAGCACGCGCACCGCGTGAGATCCATGGGTCGGGCAACACATTCCAGCGCAGCTGGACATGCGTCCGTCCGCGCTGCGAGCCAGCAAAGCCAACGGAGTGGTGAGCAGCGCGATGATAACGAGAATGGCTTGAGCGCGGCGCATGTCGAGCCCTAATCATAGCGCAGCGACGAGGGGGCGTACAAGGCGCATTACGTCTCTTGCGAATCGTATTCAAGTATTTGAGTTCTGGAAAACTTCGCGGTAGTCTGGGCGAATCATGCTGCCGTTCAAACTTATTTACGACCAGCGATACGATTTGAATCTGGGCGCGCACGTTTTTCCATCGCAGAAATATCGTTTGGTTCACGACAAACTGCTGGCGGATGGAATTGCAGCTGCGGACGATTTTCTGGCGCCAGCGCCGGCGTCGGACGCAGACATTCTGCGGGTTCATTCACAGGATTATGTGTACAAGCTCAAACACGGCTCTCTTACGCCCACAGAAATTCTTCGCATGGAGGTTCCTTACTCGAAGGAGCTGGTGAATGCCTGCTGGCTTGCGGCGGGAGGGTCGATTCTGGCGGGGCAGCGGGCGCTCGCAGATGATTGGGCGGCGAACATCGGCGGCGGTTTTCATCATGCTTATGCCGATCACGGCGAAGGGTTTTGTGTGATCCACGATGTAGCGGTGGCGATACGCCGCCTGCAATTCGATCGGGCGATTCAGACCGCCATGGTGGTGGACACGGACGTGCATCAGGGGAATGGCACGGCGTCGATATTCGGCGGCGACGGAGATGTTTTTACATTATCGATTCATCAGGAGCACAACTATCCGTATCCCAAGCCGCCTTCTACCGTGGATATCGATCTGCCCGACGGAATCGGCGACGATGACTATCTCATCATCCTTGAACGGAATTTGCGAGAAGCATTTCGGCATTTCACGCCGCAGATGCTTTTCTATATTGCCGGCGCAGATCCGTATCGCGAGGATCAACTAGGTGGATTGGCTTTGACCATGGAAGGTTTGAAGCGTCGCGACGCTTTGGTCTTCGATTATGCGCGTCGTCACAAAGTTGCGGTGGCGATTACATTGGCTGGAGGATACGCGCGCCAGGTTGAGGATACCGTGCGGATTCACGTGAACACAATTTTGGCGGCTCGCGATGCCGCGCAACAGGATTTAAAGCGCGCGATTCAAGGCGCCTGACCTATTCAGTTCGCCGATGGCTTTGCGGGGTTGAGAGCTTCCTGAATAGCTGCAGTGAGAGATTCGGTAAAGCCTTCCGGGGGATATCCATCCATGCGAAAAGCGATTTTGCCGGCGCGATCGAGAACGATTACGGTCGGCAAAGAATTTACGTTCATAAAATCGTCGAGGCCATCGGCAAAAACCACCGGCACATTCCATTTCTCTTTGGCCAGAAATCCAGGCACCAGGCTCTCATCTTCATCGGTGTTGACGGCATAGAACGCCAGGTTCGTGTTGCCGGTATAGTTTTTGGCGATTTGCACAAATTCCGGCTCCAGTTCGCGACATGGACCGCACCAGGTGGCCCAGAAACTTAGGACGATGACTTTGCCTTTCAATGGCGAGAGCGGAAGAGAAGAGCCATCGAGATTGCGCAACACAAATGCGAAAGAATCCTTGGCGCCCTTGTTTCGCGCCCAAGGCGCAGCAGCGGCGGGGGTAGCGCCGAGGTGGTCATAGGTAGCGAGAATTTGCTCGCCGAGGCCTTGATCGGTACCGTGTACTCGCCGCCAAACATTCCCTAATTTCATTCGCACTTCGCGACGATCGACTTTTCCCGACGGGCCCTCCTCAGGAAGGACGAAGGCCAGGGAATATTCTTCAATTGCTTTCACGTAATCATTTTTCATTTCGGCGATCTCGCCGAGTTGTTCCGCAGCCATGGCATTGGGATGCAGCGAATAACTCTGCTGAAAATCCTTGGCGGCGGCATCGTAATTCATTTGCTCTTTTTCGATCTGGCCGCGCAAGCTATATAGAGCCGTCCGGAAGCGATCTTGCTGCGCCTGCCAATCTTTTTGCGATATACGCGCGGATTTCTCCTCGGGCACAGTTTTCTCAATGCGATCGATCACGCGCGTAGCGTAGCCGGCCGCGCGGGTGAGACTGGCCTCGCTGCCTTCCTTCTGCAAAAGGCCAATGGCGAGAAGCATCATTTCAGAATCGTCAGGATGAACGGCAACGAGCCTTTCGGCATAATCGAGCGCGCAGGCAGTGTCCTGGAGTTGCTCGCAAGATTCCACGAGCGCGCGGTACACGCCTGCTTTTCGCGGCGCGTCGGGAAATCGAAGCAAGTAATTTTTCAAGTTACGCACGAGAGCCGCGCGATCGTTACCGGCGTCGGCAATGGCTTTCTGTAATTGCGCTTCGGCGTCTGCGTCTCGCTTCGAGTTGTTGGCGGTTGAATCCTTGGGTTGTTGCGTGCTGGAAGGAGGTTTTTGCGGAAACGCTGGTGAACTGAGCGCCAGCAAGATACTGAGAAGTGAAATGATATGAATCGAACGCATTCTGTATGGTGTAATTCTAGCGCGAAAGAACACAGCCGGTGTTTCGAATCGCAATGGCCGAGGCCTAGTGGAGAGAAATGTCGCCGGAAGAAGTCTGGATTTCGACTCGAGCTTTGCCGTCTCCAATGCGGGCACGCAATTCATGCTTGGCCGCGGTTCCTTCCATCATGATCGGAATGGCGGCATCGATGTCGCCCGGATTTTGAACGCGCGTAAAGGCGAAAGCTGGCTTTCGGCGGCACGTGAAGCACGACTTCGCCAGAAACGGTATGAAAATCCCAGTAGCTTGACTCGCCTGGATTCCCTTCGACGTCAAGGTCACCGGATGCAGTACGCACGCGAATGTCCGCTGAGGCTCCCTTGATGGTGACATCTCCGCTGCCGGTGCTTGCTTCCAAAGCTTGGGAAGGATTGGTTATTTCGATCGAGCCGGAACCTGTTTGGATGCGGATTTGAGCCGCAATTGTTTCGAGACTGACGTCGCCGGATCCGGTGTTGACTTGTACCTGCCCCTTTACTTTAGAGAGCACGACATCACCGCTGCCGCAAACAATTTGCACGTCTCTATTAATTTCCGAAGCGTGGACATCTCCGGAGCCGCTGGTAAAATTCGCGGGCCCTTCGATCCCTTGAACTTCCAAATCTCCGGAGCCTGCGATGCTGCGGAGCTGGGTGTCTTGCGGCACCACGATCGTGTAGTCCACATCAACGTCGCCTCCGCCCTGTTTTCCGCCACCGATGCGAATCAGGCTTCCTTCCTGCGAGAGCGGGGGATTTGCTTCGATCTGCTGCAAACGTCGACGTCCACTGTCGGAGGACCATGCGTTGACGTGAATCTCACCATGAATGCGAACTTCGCCTGGAGAACCAGTGGTGATGTGCGCGTCGCCTTTGCCGCTCGTGAGTTCCAAACTGACTGGGCCATTGACTGTGAATTGGCGGTCGAAGCTGCCTTCTACTCCTGAATGTGAGGCGCAGCCGGCGAGTGCGCTCATCGACAGTGCGACGATTGCCAGCCAGGTATTTCTGTTTCTTTGCGTCATTTCGATTTGTTTTCCGCTTAGAACCAATGATTACCGAGCACCCTTCCTATCAAGTTATACGAAAAGGTGCAACTGGAAGTTCCGTGAACGTACGGTGGTAAGAGATCAATCTATAGCCGCGGCGGCTTCGGTCATTTAATTTTGAGCAGAGAATTGAGCGAGCCTTGGCGATATCCTTCGAGATCGATGGTTACGATGGGAAAGCCGGCTTGTTTTACACCGGCGAGAATTTGGCGGGTCATTGCGGGTTCTAGCCCGTGCGACAATTCGTCCTGAGCGAACTCGATGCGCGCCAGCTCGCCGTGAGCGCGGACGCGAAATTGCCGAAAACCAAGATGGCGCAAGACAGATTCGGCGCGATCTATCTTCTCCATCAGTTCCGGCGTCACCTCGGTTCCGTAGGGCACGCGCGATGAAAGACATGCGGAAGCTGGGCGGTCCCAGGTGGTGAGCCCGGCACGTTGCGAGAGCGAGCGGATTTCAGGCTTGGACAGGGCTGCGTCGAGCAGAGGTGTGAGTACACGATGCTCCTGTGCGGCGCGATGGCCGGGGCGAAAATCGTGCGTGTCGTCTGCGTTGATTCCGTAAGCGAGGGCGCGGAAATTACGGGCAGGTTGCGAGTGTTTCCATGCGATCGAAAAGCTCGTCCTTGCAGTGGTAGCAGCGGTCGGCATTGTTGGCAACGTAGAGCGGATTTTCGAACTCGCGGGTCTCGATAAATTCATGGCGAATTCCGGTTTCGCGCACGAATCTTTCGGCTTGCTCGCGATCGTGTCGCGAAAAACTCGCGGAGAGGGCGGTGACGGACAGCGCGCGATCCGCTAGGGCGATGTGGGCTGCCCACGCGAGGTAGGCTGAATCGGCGCCACCGGAAAAAGCAACCAGCAGGGTATCGAGCGATCGCAATGAGTCGATAAGGCGCCGCTCTTTGGCCATGCCGGCTTGATGTGATTGAAGCGAGTGTGCCGCAGTTGGTACGGGCGGAATTGGCTCAACATTCATATCCATTCGAGTATAGCTTAAATTTGTCTACTGAAAATCCAGAAGCACGTCGACTTTATCAGTACCGGGATTTTCCTGGAGGAAGCGGCCGATTTTTTCGTAATGCACCGGGGTGCCGGCAAAGGCCTGTTTCACACCGGCGTCTAGGAAATCTTCGTACGTTTTTTCATTGAAGACGGCATCCGGTGGAATGCGCCACGCGGCACGAATGCGTTTTTCGCCATCGATGGAAAGGCCGCTGAGCACCAAATTTCCCATGCGGTACTGCGGGACCTTCGGTAACGGTCACGGTATATGCGACGCGTCCGGCTTGTTCGTCAAACTCGGTCTGAGGATCCAACTTGGTGTCGAGGTAGCCGCGTTGGCCGTAAAGAGATCGAGCGGCGTCCCATAGCGCGGTGATTTTGTTGCCGTCAGCGATCTCGCCGGGCCTGAGAGTTATGAGTGAATTCAGCTCCGCTTCGGGGATCACCGCGTTTCCGTTCCACGCAACGCCACCCCATTTGAAGGCGGGGCCGGGAGTGATTGGTATGGTGACGACAACGGCGGTCAAGCCGGGTTGCGCGCCGGCGCTGGCGACTTGTGCCGTGGGCGCGCCGAATTGCACGTGCAGAAATGCGTGCGTCAAATAGATTGGGCGCACTTGTTCAAACTCGAAAAGCTCGATTGCGCTTCGCGAATACGGCCTGCCGATCAAGCTGGCTTGTGCTTTGTTGCACGGCCAGATCGTTGGTGGCGAGCGCGTCGGAGAATTCGACTGGCCTTGACGGTGATGTCGGCGCCTTCGACGCGAAATTGCATGCGCTGGCCACCCAGACGGGAAATTTACAAGCGTATGCGAGACAGTTCCTAACACTCCGCGCGATTGAACCAAATTTTCAAGCGTGGTGGACATGGCGTTGAGAATCGCGCCGCCTTGCGGAGCGCTGCCATCAAAGAGGAGGACCGCGCGTTTGAGAGCGGCGGTTAATTCATCGTCGGTGAACCAGGGAAAATTATCGAAGGTAACGGCGACAGTAGTCGCGTCGGAAACGTCATAAGTCGCCCGTACTCCTGATTCAACGGTGGTGAAGTGATATTGCACGTTGGAAAAAACGCCGAGCGCGGCGAGTTTGTCGGCGGCCGCCTTGAAGATCCTCGCGAGTGATGATGTTGCCGGCACGCAAACCCACTGCCGCGGCAATCTGCTGCGAAGTGAATTTTTTCGAGCCGGAAATTTCGACGGAATCCAGATGAGAAGCTCCGCCTTTCGACTGTTGGGATTGCGCGACGGGTGCGCGGAAGGACGCGAAGCATCAGGATGAAGAACAATGCCTGACGCGCGGGAAAAAATCCGCCGGAATGCGGACGGAAAAAGGCGACTGCTTATCATTTCTTAATTTTAGGGTACCGCGGATAAAAGTGGAAGGCGGGCAGCCTTATTTATTCAACGGTGACGGACTTGGCCAGGTTGCGCGGCTGATCCACGTCGCATCCGCGGCGCACGGCGATGTGATACGCCAAGAGTTGCAGCGGGACGATTTCGAGGATTGGCGCAAGAAGCTCCGGGGACCGCAGGAATTTCGATAACGTGGTCAGCGGTATCGCGAGCGAGCTTATCTCCTTCGGTGACGATGGCGATTACGATTCCGTCACGCGCTTTCACTTCCTGCAAATTGGAGATTGTCTTTTCGTAGCGGATCATCGAGGCGGGATCGCGATTCGTCACGCGTGGCAATAATTACGACGGGCAAATTCTCGTCGATCAGCGCGTTGGGGCCGTGCTTCATTTCGCCGGCGGGATAGCCTTCGGCATGGATGTAGGAAATTTCCTTCAGCTTGAGCGCGCCTTCGAGCGCGATTGGGTAGTGGATGCCGCGGCCGAGATACAGAAAATCGGTGTGGCGGAAGAACAAGCGAGCGAGTTCTTCGAGCGCGGCGTCGCGTTGTAGGATCGATTCGATCTTGTGCGGGACACGGGTGAGTTCTTGCATCAGGCTCTGCGCCGAAGCCGGCGTCAATTTTCCGCGTACTTGCGCGAGATACAGAGCGGTGAGCATCAGGGCGGTGAGCTGGCCGGTGAATGCCTTGGTGGAGGCGACGCCGATTTCCGGGCCCGCATGCGTGTAAATCGTGCCGTTGGCTTCGCGCGTTAGCATGGAGCCGACCACGTTGCATATCCCGAGAATCTTGGCGCCTTTTTGACGTGCTTCGCGCTCGGCGGCCAGCGTATCGGCGGTTTCTCCAGACTGGCTGATGGCGATCGCCAGGCTTTTACTGTCGATGATGGGATCGCGATAACGAAACTCGCTGCCGTAGTCCACTTCAGCCGGCAGTCTGCGCCAACTTCTCGATCATGAATTTTCCGGCTAACGCAGCATGCCAGCTGGTGCCGCAGGCGATGAGCTTGACGTTTTGAAAATTCGCGAAATTCCTCTTCGGTGATGTCCATCTGATCGAGGAAGACTTTTCCGGTTTCCTGCGAGATCCGTCCGAGCAGAGTGTCGCGCACGGCGCGCGGCTGTTCGAAAATTTCCTTCTGCATGAAATGTTTGAAGCCGCCCTTTTCCGCCATGATGGGGTCCCAGGTCACGTGTTGAACGGGACGATTGATTGCATGGCTTTCGAAATCCATCAGACGGACGCCCTGTGGAGTGAGCACGGCTACTTCGCCGTCGCCGAGGAAGAAAACATTTCGCGTGTGTTGCAAGATTGCTGGAATGTCGCTGGCGACAAAAAATTCGTTTTCACCTAGCCCCACGACGATGGGCGGACCGAGGCGCGCGGCTACGATCTTCAGTGGATCGCGCGTGGAAAGCGCAACCAGCGCGTAGGCTCCGCTCATGACCTTCACGGTTTTCAGAACGGCTTCTTCCAGCGAAGTATCTTTTGAATATTTTTCGATCAGGTGCGCGATGATTTCGGTGTCGGTTTCGGTGACAAACTTGTGGCCTTCTTCGATCAGTTGGTGTTTCAGTTCGAGATAGTTCTCGATGATCCCGTTGTGGACTACAACGATTTCGCCGGTGCAGTCGCGGTGAGGATGCGCATTCTCTTCGGTGGGCCGCCCGTGCGTGGCCCAGCGTGTGTGGCCGATCCCGTAAACGCCGTCCAGCGGAGTGATCCGGATAGACTCTTCGAGGTTTCGCAATTTGCCGGGCGCGCGGCGAATGTTCAAGCCGCCATTTTCTCCCGACCACGGCGATGCCGGCTGAGTCGTAGCCACGGTATTCGAGGCGTTTCAAGCCGTCGAGTATTAGCGGCACAACGCGTTTAGGACCGATATAGCCGACAATTCCGCACACAGTGTGAACTCCTAATTGGCCTACAGGAGTCGAAAGCTGAGGGCGAGTCCAACCGTTTTAGGTTAGCACACATTTTGATGAGGCCAGCGCCGCCAGCGATTCGTGTACAAAAGAAGGTACCAGTACTGCGCTGTCACTCGACGATATCGAAGCGGAATTCTTCGATTACGGGGTTTGTGAGCACGTCTTTGGCGATTCGTTCGACTTCTGACTTGGCTTCGTCGCGGGACATTCCGTCGAGCATCGAGCACGAAGAATTTTCCCTGGCGTACGTCTTTAATTTTCGTGTGGCCCAGTGACCCAAGCGCGCGCTGAATCGTTTGGCCCTGAGGATCAAGGACGGTCGATTTCAGCATTACCCAGACGTGTGCTTTCATGCGGTGATTATACCAGCCCGGCGGATTTCACTGCGCCACGAAAATCAACAAGCATCTGGCGCTTATCTTCGGGCGCGAGAAAAGCCGCGAGGAAACTCTGCTCCGCGAGTTGGACAAGTTGCTCTTTCGATAGGCCCAAAGACGCTGCGTGAGAGTACTCAGACAGCAGATCGGTGTGAAAGAGGCCGGGATCGTCGGTGGATAGGGTAACCGGCAGCCCGAGTTTAAGAAACTTTGGCAAGGGATGGTCACTCAGAGTTGCGGCCGGATTTCCGGTTTGTTTGGCCAGCGCACCGGTGCACAAATTGCTGGTCAGGCAATTTTCCAGTACCACACGCCCCGTGGTGGCGAGCGAGTTGGCCAAAGCTTCCTCGCGCATGACGGCGATTCCATGCCCGATTCGCTCCGCTCCCAGTAATTCGATAGCTTCGCGGACGGAATCCGGGCCGCCGATTTCTCCCGCATGACAAACGGTGTGCAATCCTTGCTGGCGCGCGTAATCAAATGCGGGGCGGAAGTTGACGGTTGGAAAAGCCAGCTCGTCACCGCCCATTCCGAGCGCAACAACTCCAGACGACTGGAGTTTCGCGGCCCAACGCGCCACTTCCATAGCTGCGTCGTGGCCGAATTGGCGCGTGGCGTCAAAAATCCAGGCGGTTTTCAAACGGCTGAAAGGAACACTTTGAGCGACTTCGCGAATCGCCTGAAAGTTCGCTTCCACATTTTGCGTGCGGCGGAGCATTACGCCGGCGGAAATAGTGATCTCGGCGTAAACGACGTTTTGCTTTACGAGTTCTTCGGCAAGATTTCGTGTAATAAGCGCGTAGTCTTCTGGATCGCGAAGAAAAGAAGTGACCCATTTGAACGTTTCCAGAAATCCACGGAAGTCAGAATAGTGGTAGCGGGCAGCGACGTCTTCAGGAGTGAGAGAAACGCCGTGGCGCGCAGCAAGTTGTATAGCTGTCTGCGGGCGAATAGCTCCTTCGAGGTGCAGATGGAGTTCAGCTCTTGGGAGATTGTCGATCGGTGTGGGACGTCGCGTTGTTTCCGTAGCCATTGCCAGTTTTACTGCGATGGAAGTTGCGGACGGCCGGCGTTGATCCACGCGGTCATCCAGTATGAGCCTACGTCAGTTGCTGCGTCGGAAAGCTGCCTTGCCAGCAGCGTTCCGGCCTGTGCATAAAAGCGATCGTAGTATTCGTCCGTATAACCGGTTAAGCCTGTGTGAGCGCGACGATCCGCGAGAAGCACACTTTCGAGCAAAGAGTGAGCGGTCAAACAGATTTCAAATGCGTGGTCGGTGGGATCATGGATGAAAACGGCCTCGCCGGGTTTTACGAAGAAAAAAAGCTGATAGCGATCGACCAGTCCAGTGCCGAAGCGATCGTTCGACTCCGGCTGGCCAGTAAGCTTTCCGTCCGAGTTTACGGTTGTTTTGAAAGGATCATGCGCCGCGGTGACGTAATGAGCCAGCATCGCCGCGGAGAGCTTTGCTTCGTTCCAATTGTGATCGTGGAAAGCATCCGTCAAGCGCTTGCTATACAGTCCTACTTGCCAGGGAAGTAAGCCGTGTTGCTCAAGTGCGCGACGATTGAATTTCAAAACGGCGTGATTGTATTCACGAGGAAGCGCGGAAAAAGGAAAGGGACCATAGTGGTCGAGCTCCACAAAATCCGGGGTGCGTGGATGCTCGAAGGGAATCACACTCTTCGGGACTCGCTTCTTGAAGATCGGTGACGTGCTGAACGAGGAATTGGCGATTGACCTGAAAAAACGGCTGCATTTCTTCCGGCAGAGTATCGACCGCTTTATTCGCTACCAGACGGTCTGCGTTCTCGCCCCAGCTAAAGGAAGTTGGCGAACCGAGGGCCAGAACCAACGCAATAAGCGCCAGCGCCGGCGAGTAGCCGTATCCGCATTATCGCTTTTTCTCCGCAGCTGCTTGCAAGGCAGCGTTCGAAAGCTGACTGTGTTTATGTCCGTAGAAATAATAAAAAACCAGACCGATGATTAGCCAGACGATAAAACGAATCCAGTTCGTGATGGGCAGTCCGGCCATCAGCAGCAAGCAGGTGAGAATGGTGAGAACGGGAGCGATCGGACCACCCGGCGCACGAAATGCCCGCGGGCGCTCGGGCTGCGTGTAGCGCAGGATCAAAACACCTCCGGCCACGAGCGCGAACGCAAAGAGCGTGCCGATATTGGAAAGATCCGCGAGCGTGCCGATATCTAACAATCCCGCGGGAATGCCGACCAGAAAACCAGCGACCCAGGTGGAAAAATCCGGAGTGCGGAATGTCTTGTGCACGTGGCTGAAAACGCCCGGCAGCAATCCATCGCGCGACATTGCGAACCATACGCGCGCTTGTCCCAGTTGAAAAACGAGGAGCGAGGAAATCATGCCGAGCAGATGCGCCGAGCAGGACGATAACTTCCACGTTGCCGAAGTGGAGGCGCTTCATGGTGTTGACGACAGGAGCCGCATCGTCCATGAGCGTGTGCCAGGGAACCAGGCCGGTCAACACCACGACGACCGCAATGTAAAGAATGGTGCAGATTACGAGGGTGGCGATGATTCCAATAGGCAAATCGCGTTTCGGATTCTTGCACTCTTCCGCGGCGGTCGAGACCGAGTCAAAACCGATGTAAGTGAAGAAAACTATGGAGCCGCCGGTGAGAATTCCGGGCCATCCATTAGGAGCGAATGGATGCCAGTTGCTCGGATGAATGAAATGCAATCCGAATCCGACAAAAATCAGTATGGCAAGAATCTTCAGCATTACCATCACGTTGTTGGCTTCGGCCGATTCGCGAATCCCGCGCACTAAAACGATGGTAAGCAGCATTACGATAATGAAAGCGGGCCAGTTGAAACCGAAATGCCAGCCAGGGCCGTAAAGCGGATTGCCTTGCAAGTCGCTCAAACCGCTGGGCAGATAGGCGGGAACAATCCAGCGCATGGGAGGATGAATGCCGAACCAATCCAGAAGATCGACGACGTGCGCCGAGAAACCGACGCTAACAGCCATGTTGGAAACGGCGTACTCGAGAATTAAATCCCAGCCGATGATCCAGGCGATCAATTCGCCCATCGTCGCGTAGGTGTAGGTGTAGGCGCTGCCGGCGATGGGAATCATCGCAGCGAGTTCGGCGTAACATAGAGCCGCAAATCCGCAAACCACCGCGACCAGAACGAACGAAAGAGCAATCGCAGGGCCCGCGCCGGGACGTCCGAAAGATGCGGAATGATAAATCAGGTATTCAAGAAGCGGGGCGTTGAGAACGGATTTGAATTGAAGTGTTTGCCCTGCGATGGCGGTTCCAACGATAGTGAAAATCCCGGAGCCGATCACCGCACCGATGCCGAGCGAGGTCAGGCTAAGCCAGCCGAGGGATTTCTTTAAACGTTTTTCGGGATTTTCCGAATCAGTAATGAGCTGGTCAATGTCTTTTTTGCGAAAAAGCTGTGCGCCCAATCGCCACCTTCCCGAGTATTAGAGAAAAACTTTACCTTGTGCAGTGAATTCGCGCAACCATTCCGCCCGAATCAAGTCAATCGCCATACTCCATGGTCGGGCGGCGCGCACACATCCTACAGCAGACCTGCTGAGCGGCTGAGAAGAATTCTTTTATCGCTAGGCAAGTTGGAGATTGGCGTAACGCTCGATCAGCTTTTTTGCGCCGTAGTTCTGGAAGCTTACGGTTAGCTTGCGCTCTTCGCCCTCGCCCTCGATCTCAATAATGGTTCCAACGCCGTATTTGGAGTGGCGGACGCGGGTTCCGATCAGCGGATCTTTCGAACCGCGCGGGGGCTTGGGCTTTTGGCCGTAGGGAGCGCGGCGTTTTTCAGGCCTATAAGAGTAGCGCTCGGCGTAATCCGGATCAGGTTCATAACGGCGCGTTTCACCAGGTTCGGCGAGCGAGCCGGACACGGCTTCGATCAGTTGGCCGGGAATTTCCGCGAGAAAGCGCGAGGGAGGAGAAGCGCGCAAACGCTCTTCACCATAGCTACGGCGGTAGATGGCGCGCGAGAAACACAGAGACTGCTTTGCCCGCGTCATTCCGACATAAAACAAGCGGCGCTCTTCTTCGACGTCGGCTGTCTCATCCACCGAGCGGCTGTGAGGCAGAACGCCCTCTTCAAGGCCGGCGAGAAAAACCGCGTCGAATTCCAGGCCTTTGGCGCTGTGCAGGGTCATCAAGGAAACTGGGATGGTCTCGTCGTACTCGTCGGAATCGGCCACGAGTGCGGCGCGATCGAGAACGTCTTCCAGTGTCTGGCCTTGCTCGGTGGCTTCGGCCATGGCGTTGGCGAGTTCACGCAAGTTATCGGCGCGAAAAGTGTGTTCGAGGTTGTCCTGTTGCTCGACCCAATCGAGATAGCTCGGTTTGCTCCAGCACTCTCTTCATCAAATGCGAAGGAGACATCTCGGCGCACTCTGCCTGTAAACCCTCCATCATTTGGCGAAAGTAATTTAACGCTCCGCTGAATTTTTTGCCGGTGAGAAATTCACCGGAGCGAATCACGTCCCAAAGAGACTGGCTGGTTCGCTTGGCGCGGGACTCCAGCATGGAAACGGTAACGGCGCCGATACCGCGAGGAGGGACGTTCAACACGCGCAGAAGCGCGACGTCATCCTCCGGATGAAAAAGCAAACGAACGTAGGCGAGTGCATTGCGGACTTCGGCGCGTTGGTAGAAGCTGAAGCCGCCTACGACGCGATAGCGGATTCCGAGGCGACGGAGAACTTCTTCGAACGATCGCGACTGCGCGCCGGTGCGGTAGAGAACGACAACACGCACGTCGGGATCGCTGCGCACGAGCGTCGCGATTTCGCCGCATATGAATTCCGCTTCAGCGGGAGCGTCGTGGGCCTCAAAGAAACGCAATTTGCCGCCGGCGCCGAGAGTGGCTTGAAGAGTTTTGCCCAGGCGGCCTGTATTGTTTTCAACGACCGCGGCCGCTGCGTCGAGGATGGTTTGCGTAGAGCGATAATTTTCCTCCAGGCGAATAATTTTCGCATGGGGAAAATCTTCCGTGAAGCGCTTCAGGTTTCCGGCCCGCGCGCCGCGCCATCCGTAAATGGATTGGTCTTCATCGCCTACCACGCAGACGTTCTTTTCAGATCCGGCGAGGAGGCGCACGATTTCTTCTTGCGCGTGATTGGTGTCCTGGAATTCGTCGACCATCAGGTATTGAAAACGGGAGTTCCAGGCTTTGCGAACTTTGGGGTGCGCGCGCAGAAGCTCCACGGCGCGCAAAAGCAGGTCGTCAAAATCGAGGGCCTTGGCGTTTCGTAGCATGGTTTCATACGCGCGGAAAATCGCGGCGACATCTTTGCGGTCCGAATCGCGGGATCGTTCGGCCTCCGCTTCCATGTCTTCCGCGGTAATGCCGTTATTTTTGGCGTGGCTGATTTGTGCGCGGACGCTGCGCGGAGGATAGTCTTCCGCCGAGAAATCCAACTGATCCATGGCACGTTTTATCGCAGTTTTCTGATTATCGTCATCGTAGATGGCGAAATCGCGCGGGAGGCCCAGATTCTTTGCTTCGCGGCGCAACAGGCGCGCGCAAAAAGAATGAAATGTGGAGACCCAAACATCGGAAGCATCACGTCCGCTGGAACGCAACAGTTCGATGATGCGCTGCTTCATCACTTCCGCGGCTTTGTTGGTGAACGTGACGGCGAGAATCGTGTTGCCGGGAATTCCCTGTTCGAGCAAGTGGGCCACGCGATAGGTGATGACGCGGGTTTTGCCAGTGCCCGCGCCCGCCAGGACAAGCAGCGGACCTTCGGTGGTGAGCACGGCTTCGCGCTGGCGTTCGTTCAGAGAATTCAGAAGAGTCATGGAGAGGTGCGGAGCACTCAAGTAAAGAATTCTATCTGACCGGAGATGAATCAGCAATTTTCGAATCGCGTGAGCGTGAAGGTGCGGGTGGTTTACCTCTTGGCCGAGCTGGCATAGAATTAGCGCGCCCACAAAGTTCTTTTCGAAACGGGAGGCGCCGTGGTCGCCCGCGTAACGCACTATCGCATCCGTGAGGGAAAAGTTGACGAGTTTGTAGCCACGGTGCAGTCGCTTACTGCCGCGATGGATAAACTGAAGGGATTTCGAGTGCTTTTAGTTTTGCACGGCGAAGATAAATCGAGCCGCGAAGCCATGGCGATTTCGGTCTGGGATTCAGCGGAGGACCTTCGGGACAGCGATAATAATGCTTTCTATTACCATTTGATTGCGCAGGTGCTGAGTTGTTGTGAAAGTTTTTCTCCGATGCATCAGCAGGAAGTGCTAGTCAGCAAATTTGCAAGTGCCTGAGACGGGCCGCAGGCGTCTTCTTGCCAAAGCCTTCGAACTAAGCTGTTACAATCCCTGCGATTTGGGCTTGAAGACTTCCACCAATGCATCCACATAAGCTGCCGGTTTGGCTGCAACATCTCGTCGAGACGATGGGCGGTGGGGGACTGTTCCTGGTCGCGTTCCTGGACTCTTCAGTGCTTTCGTTTCCGTTTGTCACCGATGCGTTGGTGATTCAGCTTTCCTACGTGCATCCGAAGCGTATGCCGTATTACGCAGGAATGGCTGCTATCGGTTCGATAGCGGGATGCATTTGGTTATATTTGCTTGCGAAAAAAGGCGGCGAGGCGTTTTTTCATCGGCACGCGGGGGGAAAAGCGGGGAAAATTAAGAACTGGGTGGAGCAAAATGGGTTTTTGAGCATTTTCATCCCCGCTATACTTCCGCCGCCGTTGCCGTTCAAGCCGTTCGTTCTCGCAGAGGGAGTTTTTCAGGTTCCGCTGCGAACGTTTGTGCTGGGAGTCCTGCTGGGCCGCGGGCTGCGATACGGGATTGAGGGAGTGCTTGCTGTTTTGTATGGTGACGCGGCGCTGGATTTTCTGCTGACGCATAGCCAGGCCTTCGCGCTTTGGATGGTCGGGATCCTTATCGTGCTGTATATTGTGACGCACTTGACGTTTCGAGAGTCGCCCGCCAAAGAGTAAGAATTGCGTGGAACAATCGAACAAGAATTTAGGGACTTTTTGATGAGGCCAGGCGCAATTCCTCGTTTTGGATTTGAAGGTTGCGGTTGAAATCCACGCGGGCAACTATATTTTCGGAGCTTGTATCGTTCGGTGCGAATCGCAGATCGCGCAATTCGAAGCGGTAGCCCTCTTCGATGGTGGTAACGGTTGCAAATGGGATGCGGGCGTAGGCGAGGAATGTCTTCGCGACTTGGGTATTCTCTCCTGCATCGAGCGCAGCGGAAGGTTCCGGTTTATAGCGAACAAAACTGCGATCGGTGTCGAAATCACCGCCCGGGAGTAGAGAAACTTGTAATTCTTCTAGTGTGGTATCTGTGGAGACCACTCCTCGCCAAGTGAAAGGTGTCGCAGCCAAGGGGAAAGCGGCTGATGCCAGAGGCGGCCTGCCGTGATATTCGCGGGAGGCTAGCAAGTCTACCGCTTGGCAATGCAGGGCCACTCTAGCTCCGACGTAAAGAACGAGAATCGCGAGCGCAACCATTGCTGTTCCGCGACCGCCTGTGATCTTTTTTTGTTCGCCTATTTCCTCACTGACCAGCTTAAGCAATTCTGGCAACAAAAGAGCAGTTGCCAGCAACGCCAGGATCCACGGGTCGAAACTGGTTATTAACTCGCGGCCGATCCAACCTGCACGAAACGGCCAGAAAAGTTGCACGCCGATTCCGCTGACCAAGTCCAATAGGACGTGACTGCACGCGCCAATCACGCAAGCGAGCAGGGCCACGCCAAAGGCAAATCCCGGCCGCACAGCATTCTGAGTGCTCGCTAGGGCTTTCGACTTAGACGTTTTACTTAGAAAGAAAAATGTTGCCACGGTGGCGAATGCAATCAGCACTGAGCCAACCAGGGAATGCAGGAAGGTGCGATGGAAGCGCAAAAATGTGGCGGGGCCTCCGAAGTAACTTAAATAATCCAAGTCCGCCGCGATGCCAGAGAAGAGGAGCATTGCAGTGCCGTACCGTGGTAAATGGCTTTTTCCGGCACGCGCCAGTGTAAGCGACGCCAGCGCATGTGTAATCGAATCCAGGCTTGGGCCCTCCAGGAAAAGTTATGCTCGTAGCGCTGCCGGAGTGACGATCGACAGAGCGTTGGGCACGATACGAAAAATCAGAGGCAACGGACCGATGGGTTCGCCATCGACCTGAGCGTAAACCGCGCCAGTGCCTACAGCTTCGCAAGTGATCTCGGTCGCTTTCCAGGAGTCAATTCCGCGCATCTTGCGGAGTTTTCCAAGCCAAAGCGCCGGCAAGCAAGTGAGATAGCGGAAACGGCTGCAGGTGGAGTTCGTGACCATCTCGAAAGAATCTTCGAACAAACTTGCGCCGGTGGTGATTTTGAATGGCCCTCCGTAATTTACGGTTCTGCCGACGACGACAATGGAAGCGCGGCGCGTTTGCCCGTCGCAATGGACGTTCATCTCGGGAAAGCCGTAACTGACGAGCTGTTTGAATCCCTGGACCCAGTAGGCAATCACGCCCGCGCGCTTTTTCAATCCTTCATCAACCGCGTGGACAATTGCGCCGTCGGGACCGGCGCCGCCGACGGAAAGAAAGTAGCGGCCCTCATTCGGAAGACTGGCGGAATGGTTTCCGTTCCCCGGTAAAGCAACGCCGATGGCGATGCGGCGGACGCCGCCGCCGGCGATCAGGCGCGCGGCGTGGGGGATGTCCCACGGGATTCCCAGCTCCTTCGCAAGAATATTGGCGGTTCCGGCGGGAAGCAGAGCCAGGGGGACTTGGCTCCCGGCCAGGCCGTTAATGATTTCATTGACCGTGCCGTCGCCGCCGCAGGCGATGAGCATGCCGCGATTTTGTTTGACTGCGTGACGCGCGAGTTCCTTAGCATGACCCCGCGCCTCGGTGGGTGCTAACTCAACCTTGATGCCTGCTTCTTTCAGTATGCGGACGCTCTGCTCGATCTCAGCGAAACGCCGGTTGCGTCGGCGCCCGCTCGTCGGGTTATAGATCAGCAAAGCGTCAGTGATGCCGTGGGTCATAGTTCTGTCCAATTATGAGAGACAACCGCGCATTGTATAATATTTCGATGCTCGAACCGACCGCAACCGTCCGGGGTTTCCATGTCCAAGAGTAGCGAGGTCGTAAGAGAGATTCAGCATCTTCGCGAGGAAATACGCCACCACGATTATTTGTACCATGTGGCGGATGATCCGGAAATTTCCGACGCCGCGTACGACCGTCTGATGAAGCGGCTTAAGCAGTTAGAAGCCGAAAACCCCAAGTTGGTTACTCCAGACTCCCCCACGCAGCGATTGGGCGGTGCTCCGCGCGAAGGATTTCAAACAGTCCAGCACAAGACGCCCATGGTGAGTTTGGACAATGCGTTCAACATGGAGGATTTGGCGAATTTTGACCGGCGAATGCGGCAAGCGACCGGCCGCGAAAAGATTGAATATACCACGGAGCACAAGTTTGACGGGCTTAGCATGTCGTTGCTATACGAAAAAGGATCTCTCGTTCGCGGCGTAACGCGCGGTGACGGCAGAACCGGCGAAGACGTGACCGCCAACGTGCGAACGATTCGAACGATCCCGCTGACCCTGGATCCAGTGCGGCTGAAGAAGGCTGGACTACCGGGCACTTTCGAAGTCCGCGGCGAAGGCATCATGACGCGCAAAGCCTTCGAGCGATTAAACGAGCAGCAGGATGCCGTCGGCGGCAAGCGCTATGCGAATGCGCGCAATGCGGCGGCCGGTTCTGTGCGCGTTTTGGACCCTAACATCACGTCCTCACGACGGCTTGATTTTTTTGCTTACTATTTGTTGGTGGATGGGCGTCCTCCCAAGAAACGGCACTCTGAGGTTTTGGAAGCACTCTCGGATCTGCGGTTCCAGGTTAGCGCGGATTGGGAGGTTTGCGAGTCCATCGAGGCGGTGGAGAAATATATTAATAAATGGGAATCGAAGCGCGAGAAGCTTCCTTTCGAGATTGATGGAATCGTGGTGAAGGCGAATGAAATCGCGCTGCAGAATGAAGTGGGCTTCACCGCGAAGTCGCCGCGCTGGGCGATTGCTTACAAGTATCCGGCGCATCAGGAAACCACGCTCGTGAGAGAAATTCTTGTCAGCGTGGGAAGGACGGGTGTGTTGACCCCCTTCGCGGTTTTTGAGCCAGTGCAGATCGGCGGAGTCACCGTGGTGAAGTCCACATTGCACAACATGGATGAAGTGCAGCGGTTGGGAATTCATGCTGGAGATAGGGTTCTAGTGGAGCGCGCTGGCGAGGTAATACCGCACGTCCTGAAAGTGGTGAAACACGGGACTGAGGAAACGGAATTCAAAATGCCGGACAAATGTCCGGTATGCGGAATGCATGTGCATCATGTGGAAGGGGAGATTGCTTATCGTTGTGTGAATGTTTCTTGCCCCGTACGCAGAAGGGAATCGTTTCTTCACTTTGCTGGACGCCACGCGATGAATATCGACGGCCTGGGCGAGAAGATTGTCGACCAATTGCTTGAGAAAAATGTGGTGAAGGACTTTGCTGATTTGTACAAACTTGACCTGCGAACGCTCGCCGGCCTGGATCGCATGGCGGAGAAATCCGCGCAGAACCTGATCGGTGAAATTGCGGCTAGCAAAAAAAACAGCCTGGCGCGTCTGATTTACGCGATTGGTATGCCGTTCGTGGGCGAACGCACGGCGCAGTTACTTGCGGAACATTTTTGTTCCATGGATAAATTAGCGTCAGCTTCTGCGGAGCAACTAATGGAAGTGGGAGAAGTGGGGCCGAAAGTCGCGGAAGGCGTGCTGGAATTTTTCTCCGAATCGGCGAATCGGAAGCTCATCGAACATCTGAGGGCTGTCGGTGTAAACATGAAGGAAGAACGCGCTGCTCCGATCAGCGCGAAATTCACCGGCAAGACATTCGTTTTTACCGGCACGCTGATTAATCGCACGCGCGAGGCTGCTGAAGCGCTGGTGGCGGCGCATGGCGGGAAAGCCGGAGGATCGGTTAGCAAGAAAACTAGCTACGTGGTTGTGGGAGCCGATCCCGGCTCAAAGCTGGCGAAGGCGCAATCTCTGGGCGTTTCGATCCTGGATGAGAACCAATTCGAGAAGCTTGTTTCCGCGAAATAAACGCGGCACATATTTCCTTCACGATAATCGTCGAGTGTATCGCTCATTGTTGCCCGCCATATGACAGCGTATAATTCATTTAGCGGGTGAGCCGGGTGATCGCCGGTCCGTTTCACGAAAGGGAGATGGACGGGAGGAAAGTCCGGACTCCACAACCATGAAGCTGCCAGCGGCAGCCTCTCTTGGTGAAGGGCAACGCGCCTGGTAACGCCAGGGGGCTACGTTTGAGGCATGCGCAAGCATGTTTGGAGCGTGGCTACGGAAAGTGCCACAGAAAATAAACCGCCGGTACGCTTGAACCTCGGCGGCAGGCCGCAGGCAAAACCTGAGGCTCGCCTCTAACGGTCGGCGCATTTGGCAAGGGTGAAAAGGTGGGGTAAGAGCCCACCGCCCGGATGGCAACATCCGGGGCATGGAAAACCCCGCGTGGAGCAAGGTCAAATAGGAGGGGAGGGCTGGCCCAGCCCGTATGCGAACACTCGAAGGAGTGCTTGCTGCAACCCTTGGGTAGGCTGCTTGAGTCCCGGAGCGATCCGGGACCTAGAGGAATGATCATCGCGTTGCGCATTAACCAATCCTGACGCGAGTCGGGGTCGTTGGCGCGCGGCGGACAGAATCCGGCTTACATGGCTCGCCCGCCATTTTCAACAGCTTACAAGCGTCAAGCATTCGCTATGGACCTGGGGTGCGCTCGGAAGCGTACCTGTAAACAAGCTTGCTTCAAGTTGAGAGAAAACAACAGAGTTTGGTGCTCGTCGTAGTTTAACATGCACGGAAAGCCGACTATTCGGCAGAGTGGTTGTCCTTCTAACTTCTAGCTGACAAGGTGGCCTCTAAGATACAACGGTGTTGAAAACCGTTGCACTGGCCAACCCGTGAGAGCAGGCGCCACCCAGCGCTGAAGCGCATCAAGTTAAGCGCGAGGCGACGAAGCGATCACGCCAGAGTTGAAAGCGATGCGCTTGTATTCGAGAAATTCGTCGATGGCCGCTTGACCGTTGAGGCGGCCGTTGCCGCTTCGCTTGAATCCGCCTTCTTTGAACTCGTCCCACACGACGGCCCCCAAGGTCCGCAACGTCAAAAACAATCATGGGGGTCTTCCCGCCTAGTTCGGTCTGGAAGAGATTGAGCGTGGGCGCGCTAGCCGCGGAGATGATTTTCGCCGTCTTGGTGCTTCCCGCGCTCGAAGTAAGCCCCGAGGCACCAATTACAAAGGGTTTTTGTACAGTTTTGGTACAGATGGATTTGTTAATCGCTGAGGTGATCGGTTTGAGAACACGCAAGGACATTTCACGGCTCAGCTGCGCGTGCCAAATAAACACGAACTCCTGCAATCTGTACTCAGTCAGCGCCTGCCGGCGATCGAAAGTGTCGCGACGAGCGTGGCCGGAGCGAACGCAGCTTTCAGCTTCATGATTGCCTGGTAGCCTGGAATTGGTTGGTTGAAGTAAGCTTAGCGAATTGCAGATGGGTCATATGAGACCGGACGGATGCTTCTCCAAACGCGGGGCGTTCGTCAGTAAAATGATCGTGGCGGAGGGAAGTTGTTGACCGCCGAACTGGTTGGAATGACTCGCCAATGAATAAATCCTCGGCATCTGGTTCGCAGGCCGCGACGAAAGCCGCGACATCGAAGAGCGGCGGCGCAACGTTTTCGACTGAGCCGCTGCTCAACATTCTGGAACTGGTCTTCGCCGGCGCGCCACTCCAGGACGTGTTGGCGTCGATTGCGCACCTCGTCGAATCGCAAGTTGAAGGGATGCTGTGCACGATCTGGTTGCCTGACGAGGATGGCAAGCACGTTCGGTGCGCGGCGGCGCCGGGCATTCCGAATTTTCGCGACCACGTTGGAGTGATGGCGATCGGGCCGAAGGGCGCGTCGTGCGGCACGGCGATCTACCGGAAGCAGCCGGTCTTCGTGCATGACATTCTAACCGACCCCATTTGGGACGATTACCGGCACATGGTGATTCCGTTCGGGATTCGCGCCGTCTGGTCGCGACCACTTTTTGCGCGCGACGGAAAGGTGCTCGGCACGTTTGCGATGCACTATCGGGAAGCGAAGAGCCCGCAGCCGATCGACCTGCAGCTGATCGAGAACGCAAGCCACATCACCGGAATCGCGATCGAGCGGCACCTGAGCGAAGAAAAGCTGCGACGCGAGCGCGACAACGAGGTGAAGCAGAGGCTGTATCTAGAGCAGGAGATTCGTTCGGAGTTTGGATCAATCATCGGCGAGAGCGCGGCGCTGAAGGAGACATTGAATCTGGCGTCGGTGGTGGCGCCAACTGATTCCACAGTGTTGATTCAGGGCGAAACGGGAACCGGCAAGGAGCTAATCGCGAGGGCTATTCACGAATCGAGCAGCCGGAAGGACCGCGCGTTTGTGAAGCTGAATTGCGCCGCGATACCGCTGGGGCTGCTAGAGAGCGAGCTATTTGGGCACGAGAAGGGAGCGTTTACCGGGGCGATCGCCCAAAAAGCGGGACGCTTCGAATTGGCGGACAAAGGCACACTGTTTCTCGATGAAGTGGGAGATATTCCGCTGGAGCTGCAGGCAAAACTACTTCGTGTTCTGCAGGAGCAAGAATTCGAGCGACTGGGTAGCAACCGAACACACAAGGTGGATGTGCGGATGATCGCGGCGACGCACCGGAATTTGGCGTCGATGGTGAAACAGGGAACATTCCGTGAGGACCTCTATTACCGGCTGAAAGTGTTTCCGGTAAACCTGCCTGCGCTGCGGCAGCGCGCGGACGACATTCCAACACTAGTGCGGCATTTTGCGGCGCTGTACGCGCGGCGGATGAACAAGACGATTGAGGAAATTCCGGCAGAGACACTGGAAGCGTTGGTGCGCTACCGGTGGCCCGGGAACGTCCGCGAGCTGCAGAATTTTATCGAGCGCGCGGTGATTCTCTCGCCGCACTCGGTGCTGCGCGCGCCGATTTCGGAGCTCGAGTCTTACGCGCCGCAGCGGGTGGCCGAGCCGCCGATGACGGATCTCGCGCAGGTGGAGCGCGACCAAATCGTCCGCGCGTTGGTAGCAACCGACTGGGTGATCGGCGGCCGAAAGGGCGCGGCGGAGCGGCTGGGAATGAAGCGGACCTCGCTCGTTTACAGGATGAAGAAGCTGCGCATCGAACGCACTCCGTCAAAGTGAATCCACTTTTTACCGGCCCGACTGGATCCGTCCAGTTCGGCTACATCTGACAATCGTCGTGACGGAAATCCGTCGGTGACGAATTTCCGTCGCGGATTCGTCAGTTTTCCGAAGCGAAGTGTTCTTCCCGGTTAGCTGTCATCCTCCCGCTTTTCAAATGACTTAAACAAAATCGCGCGACCGTCGAGGGAGCTGCGCCTTTTGGTCTGGCAGTTGCACTGCTGTCGGAGTTTAGATGCCGAGGAGCATTTATGACGAAAACCGACCCAACGAACGGGCAAGGCTGCTGCACACCGACGACGATACACAACGTCGACGCCGACGGCGTGAATGTCTTCTACCGGGCTGCGGGAGATACGTCCGCGCCCGTCGTGCTGTTGCTGCACGGATTTCCAGCGTCGTCGTTCATGTTCCGTGAACTGATCCCGCGCCTCGCGGACCACTACCGCGTCATCGCGCCGGATTTGCCGGGCTTCGGATTTACAAGAGTTCCCGCCGAGCGAAACTACGTCTACACATTCGACGCGCTGACGAAGACGATCGACGCCTTCACCGACGCTCTGAAGCTCAAGCGTTACGCGATTTACGTGTTTGACTATGGCGCGCCGACGGGATTTCGTTTGGCGACGGCGCATCCGGAGCGGATCACAGCGATCGTTTCGCAGAACGGCAACGCGTATGAGGAAGGGCTTGGCGACGCGTGGGGACCGATCCGGAAATATTGGTCCGAGCCGACCGCGGAGAACCGCGAAACTATCCGAAAGGCCATTCTGAATCTGGATGGAACGCGCTGGCAGTACACGCACGGCGTGGCGAATCCGGACAGCGTGCCGCCCGAGTCGTACACGCTGGATACGGCGCTGCTCGAACGGCCGGGCAACAAAGACATTCAGCTCGACCTGTTCCTGAATTACGCATCGAACGTGAAGCTCTATCCGAAATTCCAGGAGTATTTCCGCAACTCGAAGCCGCCGCTGCTTGCGATTTGGGGGAAGAACGATCCGTTTTTCATTCCGGCCGGGGCGGAAGCGTTTCGAAAGGACATTCCGAACGCGCAGGTTCAATTTCTCGATACGGGACATTTCGCGCTGGAAACGCACGTGATCGAGATCGCCGCCGCGATGAAGGAGTTCCTCGACAACGCGCTGAGGGCGGGCCACGCGGGCGCTGGTCGATAGCGGGAGCGGTAGTCCACTGGCAGTCGATTGTAGAACGAATCCCCACGAGGAGAAAATAATGGAACGTCGGACGTTTCTCGGAACGCTCACGGCGGCATCGCTAGGGCTCGCGCTGGGAGGCAAGCTTGCGCGAGCGGAAAACGTCGCGCACGCCAGCGCGGCAGTGGAAAGGAGTGGGTTCCCGAGAACTCGACAATCGTGCTGGTACATGCAGCGTGGGCAGACGGATCGTGCTGGAGCAACGTGATTCTGCCTCTCGAGCGGCACGGGCTGAAAGTGATGTGTGCACCAATTCCGCTGACGTCACTCAGCAACGACGCGATGGCGTTGAGCTGGGCCCTTGAACGGACTGCGGGCCCTGTTGTGCTGGTGGGACACGCGTACTCCGGAGCCGTGATCGCCGCGGTGAAGGAAGAGCGAGTGAAATCGTTGGTCTATGTGACGGCACTTGCGCCGGATGAAGGCGAGACAGTTGCGAAGGTGTTCTATCGGGATACGCCGAGTCCTCAGCAGCCAAAAATGGTTCCCGATGCCCACGGTTACGTTTGGATGCCGAACGATGCGTTTTGCAAGGCGCTCGCGCAGAAGGCCCCGGTGGATCTAGCCAAGATCGCGGCTGCCGTACAACGTCCGATTTCGGTTCAGTGCATTCAAGAGCCGGCTCCGACGCCGCTCTGGAAATCAAAACCGTCGTGGTACTTGGTTGCTGAAGAGGACCGCATGATCAATCCGAAGACGCAACATTTCATGGCGGACCGGATGCACGCGACGGTTCGGCCGCATCCTGTGGATCACACGCCCATGTATGCATCACCGGCCGTGGTGGTTGACGTGATTCTGGAAGCTGCGCGCAAGACACTTTCGCAATAGGAACGGACTCCATGGACGTGAAATCTGTCACCGTCGTAACCGGTGCGAGCCAGGGAATCGGGAAAGCCACGGCGCTAAGGCTGGCGCGCGACTTCGCCGCCGTAGTGCTGGTGGCACGAGACAAAGAGAACCTCGAGACAGCGGCGAAAGAGGTGCGCTCGGCCGGCGCGGAAACGGAGTTCCTCGCCACAGATCTTCGCGAGTCGCAAGCAGCGGAGACAGTGGTGAAGAAAGCGCTCGATCGCTTCGGACGAATCGACGCGCTGCTCAACATCGCGGGCGCGGTGCCGCAGATCGATCTCTTCGAGATGACCGATGCGCAGTGGAACGACGGCGCCGAGCTGAAGTTGCACGGTGCGCGCCGGTTGACGATGCGGGCCTGGGATGCGTTGAAAAAGACGAACGGATCGGTCGTGTTCATGTCCGGAAGCGCGGCATTTGATCCCAAACCGGCGTTCGCGGCAGTGGCGGTGATTAACGCGGCCATCAATGCGCTCGCGAAGTCGTTCGCGGAGCAGGGAATCAAGGACGGAGTGCAGGTAAATAGTGTGTCGCCGGGCGCGGTGATGACCGGAAGACGGCGCGCGTTCTTCGAAAAATGGGCGCCTGCGCACAACTTGACTGTGGAAGAGGCCATGTCGCGATTCCCGCAACAAGCTGGCATCACGCGATTCGGAAAACCAGAAGAAATCGCGGACCTCATGGCGTATCTGGTCTCACCGGCCGCGAAATGGATGACCGGCGCAGCGGTCCGAATGGACGGTGGAGAGATAAAGGGCGTGTGAGCGGGCCCGTTGCGGTGGAGGAGGGGCCAATGGATGCGAGCAATTTGAAACGAATGAACCCTGACCCGCCCAGCGTTGACCCGAGCGCCTTTCTCCGAGTGAAGGTTGCGAAGAAAGAGAAAGAGGAGGACGCTGTGGAACGTCGTGAGTTTTTAAATGTGATTCCATCGGCATCGTTTGCGGCGATGCTGGGCTGGTCGCTCGCGGATTTCGCCCGGGCCCAGGACTCCGCACCGGCGGGCGGCAAAGCGAGCGGCGCAGGATCGTTCGAAGGTTCGCAAGTTGCAGTGGCGGGCAACACCATTTACGTCCGGCGATACGGAAAAGGGCCGGCGATTCTAATGGTTCACGGCTTCCCGCGAACGAGCTTGATGTGGCGGCATCTTGCTCCGCAGCTTGCGGAAAATCACACGGTGATTTGCGCGGACCTTCGTGCGTACGGCCGCAGCGGAACCCCGGCGTCTACAGACGATCACATTCCGTACTCGAAGCGCGTGATGGCGAAAGAACTGGTGGACGTGATGACGAAGCTCGGCTTCCCGACTTTTGCGCTCATCGGCCACGATCGCGGAGGACGCGTTTCTTATCGCATGGCGCTCGATCACCCGAAGAGCGTTGAACGCCTCGCCGTCTTCGACGTGATTCCGATATACGAAGCGTGGAGCCGGACTGATGCGCGATTCGCTCAAACCTACTGGCCGTGGATTCTCTTGAGCCAGAAGCAGTCGCTACCGGAAAGTTATTTGCTCGGCGCACCCGACGCTGTTTACCACAACCCTTTCGGGCAAGGCTCATTCGGGGCGGAAATTCTCGAAGAGTACGTGTCGAATTACCGAGATCCGGCGCGCGTGCACGGAATCTGCGAAGAATATCGAGCCGCTGCGACGATCGACGTGGAGCACGACCGTGCGGACAAGGACGCGACGCGAACAATCGAATGTCCGATGCTGCACCTGTGGGCTGAAGGCGGTCCGCTCGATACGTTTTATGCGAAAGAGGGTGGGCCGCTGGCAATCTGGCGCCAGTGGGCACCGCGTGCTCACGGACAGGCAATGAAGGGCGGGCACTTCTTCCCGGAAGAAAACCCGAACGACACGGCGGCGCTCATCAAACAGTTCCTCACTGCATAAAACGGCCCTTGCGAATGGATCGTGCGGCGCGTGTGTTCCGGTGCCTCGAAATTAAGGAGAAATAGAGATGAAGACGTGGATGAAAGTTGCAATTGCGGTCGTCGTGGTGTTGATCGTAGGGTTGTGGTACTGGTTCCGGCCGGACCGGCTTTTCAGCAATGTAAGAGTGGACGAAGCGATGCCAGCAGCGCAAGGCGCAGCGGCGACTGCCCTGCCGCTCGAGTCGGGAACGTTCTACACGATTCTGCATCCGACATCGGGCACGGCGACGATCTACAAGATGGCGGACGGGACGCACATGCTGCGGTTCACCAATTTCAATACGTCGAACGGGCCGGATGTACACGTCTACATGGTCGCTGCGGACGATGCAAAGGATGCGGCGACGGTGGAGCGCGCAGGATTCCTCGACTTGGGCGTGATCAAAGGAAACGTCGGCGACCAAAACTACATACTTCCGAGTGATTTGGACCTGGCGAAATATCGCGCGGTATCCATTTGGTGCAAACGATTCAGCGTGAATTTCGGCGCTGCGGCACTGAAGCCCGCCTAAATGTCGGGGCTAGAATAGGGAACAGGACTCGGCCGGGAAGCCTGATAGATCGTAACCTCCCGCTCGCGCGGAGCCTTATACACCAAGAGCCAGTATTGAGGAGGTTCGTATGAAAACATTGCGGCAAACGCTGCAGCAGGCGGAAAGCGATGCGGTCGCGATTGGCCATTTCAACATTTCCGATCTGGTCGGATTGAAGGCAGCCTTTGATTCGGCCCGAGAGTTGAGCGTGCCCGTCATCGTGGGAACATCCGAAGGCGAGCGCGACTTTATGGGCGTGCATCAGGCGGCGGCCATTGTGAAGAGCCTCCGCGAACAATACGAATTCCCGATCTTTTTGAACGCCGATCACACGCACTCCCTCAGGGCCGCGATCGAAGCGGCAAAAGCCGGATACGACTGGGTCGTCTTCGACGTCTCGAGCCAGCCATTCGAACAGAACATCCGCCAAACCAAGGAAGCCGTCGAGGCTCTGAAGTCCATCCGGCCCGACATTCTTGTGGAAGGCGAGATCGGCGACATCGGCAGCGGCTCTGAAATCCACGACTTGGCCGCTGACTCGCGTCTCACGACTCCTGCCGAAGCAAAGCAATTCGTCACGGAAACCGGCATTGACACGCTCGCACCCGCTGTGGGCAACCGGCACGGCATGAGCAAGGCCATGGCTGCCGGAGAGACGCGAAAGCATTTGAACATCGAACAAATTCGGGAAATAAAAGCCGCAACTCGTATTTTCATGACGTTGCACGGGGCTTCAGGCACGGATGACAACGATCTGCGACAGGCCATCGCCGCAGGAATGACGGTGGTACACATTAACACCGAAGTGCGTCTCGCCTGGCGTCGAGGCTTCGATGACGCTTTTGCGAAAGGGCCCACAGAAATTGTTCCCTACAAGATCCTTCCCGATGTGGTGGACACAATTAAGGACGTGGTGAAAAGTCGGCTGGAGCTATTCAATTCCGGTCGGACCCGGGTGCGCTCCGCCTCCGAGCGTGGGTGAAATCAAACTCACGTAAGCACCTAAACACCTGTTCGAAGACGAATCCGGTGCATGCTTGCCATAAGCCATTTTGGCGGAACGACATCGAAGGTACGTGGGGCGCTCAGTGGTCATACCTTGGAGGACACCTCGCTAACGGACAAAGTACATGAACCGAAATTCTAGAAGAGTCATGCTCGGAATTTTGGCCGGCGGCATCGCCAGCGCTGCGCTTATTTACACGGTCCCTCCCCGTTTGGCCGGAGCGCTGCTGGCGATTATTGTGGGTGCGGCCTATTCCGCGAGCGTGTCTAACACTCGCGGCGCCTATGTTGACAACATGATGACCGCCGCGGCACTGGGCGTGCCGCTATGGGCTCTGATCAGCGTCGTTGCGATACCGCTGATCGCCCACAGCGCCCCGGATTGGAGTGCGGAGCAAATGCGCACGCACTTTCCAGCTCTTGTGGGCTGGGTTCTCTATGGAGCGTTCCTCGGTTTGCTCACGCAAGGATTGAAGGATCTCGCCGACCGGATCTTCGGACCTGAACCTGAGCGCGCGAATAGCTTGCCGAAGGAGGTGAAGCGCATCGTGATCATCGGCGGAGGATTTGCGGGTATGAAGACTGCCGAAAGCCTCGAGCATCAGTTCTTGCGCGACCGCTCTGTGAGCATCACCCTCATCAGCGAAACGAACGCCCTTCTGTTTACACCGATGCTGGCGGAAGTTGCGGGCAGCAGCCTGGAGCCGAGTCATATCAGTACACCACTCCGTTCAAGTCTCCCGCGCACGAACTTCGTTCGTGCGACCGTTGAGAGCGTCGACCTGGAAAAGCAGAGAGTGAAATTGACAGCGACTCCAAGCTCCAGCGAAGGCGCGCCGCGCGAAATTCCTTACGATCAACTCGTGCTCGCGCTTGGCGCTGTCTCGAATTACCTGGGCATGGCGGACGTCCAGGAACACGCGCTCGACTTCAAGAGCCTGTTGGACGCGATCCGAGTCCGCAATCGCGTGATTGAAATGTTCGAGCGGGCAGATAGCGAGGCGAACCCCGAGGTGCGGCGTCGGCTGCTGACATTTGTGATCGCCGGAGGAGGCTTCGCTGGCGTCGAACTGGCTGGGGCACTTAACGATTTCGGCCGTGGGATTCTGGCCGATTATCCGAACCTGCGCCCCGAGGATTTCAAAGTCATACTGGTGCATTCAAGAGATCACATTCTTCCGGAGCTTAGCGAATCGCTCGGGCGGTATGCGCAGGAAAAAATGGCTGCTCGCGGTGTGATCTTCTGCCTCAACGCGCGCCTCACGAATTTCCAACCCGGTCTCGTAGTGCTGAGCGACGGAGAAATCTCGGCGGAAACGCTGGTCTGGACAGCCGGCACTGCTCCGAATCCTCTTCTACGCACTCTTCCCGTTGAACGGGACAAGCGCGGCGCCGTGATCGTCGAGACCACACTCGCGATCAAGGATCATCCGGGCATCTGGGCATTGGGCGATTGCGCAGCGGTGGTGGACGGCGTCACTGGCAAGCCTTCCCCGCCAACCGCGCAATTTGCAATTCGCGAAGCTTCCTTACTGGCAAAGAACATCCGCGCGTCTCTAGAAGGGAAGCCCTTACAGCCATTCCATTTCAATTCTCTTGGCGCCCTCTGCGTCGTCGGCCACCAGACTGCATGCGCTGAGTTGTCGATTCCCTTTGCGCGCACGAAGTCCATGCGCTTTTCCGGCTTGCTGGCATGGGCTATGTGGCGAGGAATCTATCTCTCAAAGCTGCCAGGGTCGGAACGTAAGATTCGCGTCCTGATGGACTGGACGGTCGAGCTTTTCTTTCCGCGCGACGTCGTTCAGACCATCGATCTGAAATAGAGTCTGCACCATGAGCAAAGATTCGAAGGCAATCGCACCTGAAATTGCCGCAGTGGCGAAACGTTCCGCGCTTTGGATGGACGCCCTGCTGGGCCTGCTCGCCGGTTTTGTCGGCGGCTTGCTCTGCAAAGCCGCGCTCGGTTCGTGGACGACGCGCTATCTTGTCCTCGCGTCCCTATTCGGGCTGGTCTTCGGCTTTTTCTTCTCGAAAAGAGCTACGAGTCCCGGGGCCGGTCTCATCTGGAGTCTTGGTTTTGCATTTTTCCTGTGGCTCGCGGTTCCCGCAGGTCTCGGCCATCTGCTTTCCGATAGTCGCCACGCCGAGAGCATGTTCGGAGACGCGCAGGAACACTTTCCGGAGTTGGTGGCTTACCTTGTCTGCCTTGGAACGCCGCTGGGGCTCATTCTGGGCATTTGTGGCGCCATCCGAGGCAAGACGAACCAGTCGGCGTTCAGTTGGGGGCGAGCCATTATTGTTGGTGGCTTCTCAGGTCTACTCGGCGGAATGATATTCGGGCGCTGGATGTCTTCGGGAGATTTCTTCCCGCTGCTTGGGGGATTGGGAGTGATTCATTCACACGACACCACGGTCGCACTGCATTTCGGGATTGCCATGCTGATCGGCGCAACATACGGACTGCTCTTCCAGCGGGACGTTCGCGGATTCGGCTCGTCGATGGGCTGGGGCCTGGGCTACGGAATTTTCTGGTGGTTTTTTGGCCCGCTCACGATGCTGCCGTTGGTCAAAAGAGCAGGTCTCGATTGGTCCTCAGACCGAGGCAGCGCACTTTTTGGCTCCTTGGTTGGCCACATTCTCTACGGGCTGATCGTCGGAGTGACCTACGCCACAGCGGATCGGCTTTGGGTGCGCTTGTTTATTCAATCGGATCCTCTGAATCGTGAACCTGAAGGCCCCGGCCTGCGTCTTTTTCGATCTCTGCGCTGGGGGGCTTTCGCAGGCTTAGTGGGAGGCCTCGTGGCCAGCCCAATCCTTATCGCCACTGGTGTTCTCTCATCAGTGGTAGGTTTCGACACGCACCTTTCGGGCTTTAACGGCTTCTTGGTACACATTCTCGTTAGTTCTCTCATCGGAATGACGTATGGTCTGTTATTTCGACATGAAGCTCCCAATTTGGGACTTGGAGTTATGTGGGGATGGCTCTTCGGACTGATCTGGTGGTACGTCGGACCAATGACCCTTCTGCCGCTGCTTCTGACTGGCGAGTGCGATTGGAGAGCCAGCGCTGCTTCGGCGCTGCTGCCGGCTCTGACCGGCCACTTACTTTTTGGCGCGACCACCGCTCTAATCTTTCTCTCGCTTGAGCGACGCTATACGCGCTCCCTCTTCTTGGATCCCCGTGCCGCCGGTCGCGAATTGCGCCGGATCCGACCCGTGGGAACACCCGCACCCGCCTTGTGGCTCTTCGCGCTGGGGCTCGGAGTCTTATTGCCGATCCTATTGGGCTGATGTCCGTGAATCGCTGCCGATGAAGCACCTGCTCACCAGGCAGTTGCTCTGGCGACTTTCGGCAAACCGTAGCCAGAGCGACGTGCAATTCCGACGTTTATTGTCGTTTGCCAATAGCGTCAGGAATGAGCGTCTGCCATCTGAGCAGAGGATCGGGGTTGGTTGCGGACTTCCACTTCGACCTGTTCCTCCGCGGGACGCGAGTGTCACTCCAGTGTCACTCAAAGCGCGGTATTCAAGTGTGACATAACTGTGCCATAAAACCTGTTTTGGCTGCCAAGACTGACTCAATTGACAGAAGAGATTTATTGATTTTACGGAAGTTCTTGAAAACACAAATGGGCCCGAACCAAACATTGAGGGGAGCGATTCGGTCTTTTTAAGAATCGATCGTGCAAGACCCGAAGAACCGGCGAGTGAACTGCGCGTAGAAATGAGGAGGGCGAGTCAGTTGCCTGACTCGCCTGTTGCTGCAAATCTTGCAGCGTGAAGTCTCGAACTATCGCCCGAACAACTTTCTCCGGAAGGAGGCCAAACCCAAGAGGCTCGTGCCAAAAAGCAGGAGGGTCGAAGGTTCCGGTGTCGCACTAATTGCTGCCGCATTTCCATAGACCAACGAATCGAGAGTGTAAGAGAATCCGTCCAGCGAGCTGATCGTCACGCTCGTAAATGGCACGCTATCGGTGAAACCAAGGAATTGGCCAGTCGACCCCCCAGGAAAGACGTCGAAAAGGCTTAAAACTGTTGTCCCGTCGTTAAGAGTGGCTTCATAAGCTCCGTTGGCCGCGGCAAATGTGTTGATGTCGATGGCAAATGCCGTAATCGCTGATCCAAACGTTATTGTCGCCGTTTCGGCGGGCAAGAAGAAGCCAACCGAGGTTGACCCGAGACCATTGGGTGGCGTTGTTGTAAGGAATGCGTCTGTGACGAGCGGACTTCCGAGGGACGCTGCATACGTCACTCCGTTAACGGTTGAAATTACTGTGCCCGATGCAATTCCATCGAAGTTTTGCCCGGAAACCGTACCGCCGGTCAGCGCCGCCGCGAAGGTAGCCCGATTATAGTCCTTGATGGTGCCTGCCATTGCGCAGGTGCAAAGCAAAAAAAATGCTGCGAAAACCGCCGAGCCAATCCTCACGCGTGTCATAGAAATGTCACTCCTTGAAGCTCGCAGTAATGGCACCAAGCCGCCTTCCCCCTTGAAGAATCTGCAATCTCGCTTCCATCTCCATGGCCGCTGCACCCAAAGAACTTAGCGTACCTTCACATACCTCCTAGTGCAAACTTTTGCACATCTTGTGCAATAGCGCACCACCATTACCATCACCACGCCCACGACAACAACGACAACACCGACACCGACACAACCACCAACCCCAACTCCAACCCCAACCCCAACCCCAACCCCAACCCTCATCCCACCGCGCCATCCAAGCAGCGCAGGCGGCCGCGTTGGCAGTGGAGGCTAGGCGGGTTGGAGGACACAACAGCCGTATGGGGCCAGAATAGAGACTGCATAGTAATAGGCTAAAGTCTGAAGGGTTTGAGGGAATCCTATGAGGTCATGCTATAGACTATGCCATAAGTATAGCATTGTAAGTCAGATATACGAAAATACAAAGCTCTTTGACATATAACAATGTTTGTTATAGGATTTCGTCATGAAACCACAACAACTTAGAACCGAGAGAGTCCGCCGAGGCTGGGGTCAAAACGAACTCGCTCGCCGCCTTAACGTTTCTCAGCCGTATGTAGTCATGCTTGAGAAAGGAACGCGGCCCGTTACGCCGAAGCTCGCTCGAAAACTTATGAAAGTCTATCAGCTTTCTCCCTCTGTGTTATCGGCTCCTGAGATTTTTGTTCCTGAGACAACCGGTGCGCAACGATTGGCGGAAGAGACAGCCCTACTGGGATACCCGGGATACGCTTATCTTCGTCCTCATGTAGCAAAGAAAAATCCGGGGGAAGTTTTGCTTACTGCATTGGCGCAGAAGGATCTTGAACCACGCTTGGCTGAATCGCTTCCGTGGTTACTTCTGCGGTATTGGGATATGGACTTTACTTGGGTTGTGAACCACGCGAAGAAATTCGATCTTCAAAATCGCCTAGGATACGTTGTTAGTGTCGCCCGTAAACTATCTGAAAATGACGGCCAAAACGAACGGCGAACTCGCGCATTGACAGATTTGGAATCAATGTTGGATCGCAGCCGTCTCGTACGCGAAGAGGACTTTCCGAAATCGGTACGCAGTCCGGCGGAGCGGCAGTGGTTGCTACAAAATCGGCCTGAAGAGGCAAGGCACTGGAATCTCGTGACAGATTTTCAGCCGGAACATCTGGGATACGATGCCCGAACTGCCTAGTCCATGGCTTGAGTTTTTGACCGCAGTGGACGCGGCTTTACCTGAACCGTTGTTGTTACATTGCGTAGGTGGATTCGTGGTGAGTTTGTTTTACGAACTTCCGCGACCCACCGGAGACATTGATTACTGGACAGCAATACCTGCACATTGTTCGAACCGTTTTTCTTCGTCACTTCTTTGTATAAGGCCGACGGCGGCACCAAATTTAGCTTGCAGCACTGGCAGGTCTCTCTCCGTGATACCTGACAAAGCGTCGCACGTCTTCATTTGAACGAACCGTACGTTCAAGTCGGCTGAGGCCAGAAGAGCGCGCTCAATAATCTGGTGAGCGGTCCCTGGCGGTCTCTGACCCCGAAACAGATTCCGGAATTGAGATCCCGGCAACGGCTTGACAATCGCCAACATAGACTTGACAAATAAAACAATTAAACTTGACAATATTTATCATAACCTTGACAATATTCGGTAGCTTCCTGCGTAGGGGGAGAGAAGTGGAGACCGGAGTCCGTGAGAACGCCAACTGACACCCGAGGGCAAGCGATTCGCCGGTTTATCTTGGCGCGGGTTGACGAACATCCTCACGATATTGCCCGATTGACCGCGGAGCAGTTCGGTCTGACACGTCAGGCTGTCAATCTCCATTTACAACGTTTGCTTGCCGATTCAGATTTGGTTCGACAGGGAAAGACTCGGCGAACTCGATTCTTTCTTGCTCCGAAAAAGACTTGGCAAAAGCACTATGCTCGTAAGCAAAGCGAGTCCGATGTTTGGGAGGCCGCTGTGCTCCCACAGATTTCAGATTTGCCTGACAATGCTTTGGATATTTGGCGGTACTGTTTCACTGAAATGTTCAACAACGCCGTGGAGCACTCTTCGGGCACACGTATCACGGTGCAGTTGAAGCGCACCGCCGTCAGCGTGGAAATTGCCATCATCGACAACGGCGTGGGCATATTTAAGAAGATTCAACTTGCCATGAAGTTCTCCAACGAAAGGTATTCAGCGCTGGAACTGGCGAAAGGCAAGTTCACAACGGACCCAGCACACCACACGGGCGAAGGCATCTTCTTCACGTCGAAAATGCTCGACGCCTTCGACATTTCCTCGGGCGGCGTGTACTTCGCCTCAGTGTCGCCATTGAAAAACTCGAAGGGTACGGCTGTCTGGATGAAATTGAAAAACACATCCGACAGGTCCCGCAAGGAGGTTTTTGACGCCTACGCGTCGCCGGAAAACGACTATGCATTCAGCAAAACAGTCGTGCCTGTGAAAATGGCGGAGCAAAGCCCGAATGATTTGATTTCCCGGTCGCAGGCGAAGCGCGTTTTGCTGCGCATCGACCGATTCCGGACGGTGGTCCTCGATTTCCAAAATGTCAATCAAATTGGGCAAGCGTTTGCGGACGAAATTTTCCGCGTTTTCGCGCGTGGTCATCCCGGCATAGATGTGCAGTTCATAAACGCAAATGAGGAAGTGCTCAAGATGATTCGCCGAGCGCAGAACGCTTAGGAAGAGAAAGAAATGATAGAGACTCCCTCTCTGCTTCGGAACAGCCTACGGACAGGAGTGCGCAACTCAAGCCGATTCCCACGAAGAGTCTCGACGCCAAGCCGAGTATACGAAGCTGAAGTAATTTCGCCACTTAAATTGTAAGCCGGTGTGACGCAAAACCTGCCCACACTGCCAAAGCTGATATCATTGACGGTCATTGGCGATTGATTTCAAACAAGTTGTTTATTTCTAATCCCGTCCGGACAATCCGGCTTACAGGCTCACCCGCTAATTTCATTGCACTTGCTCCGTTTTCCGTTCGGATCGTGCCCGAAGAAGAACAGGAACTGCCACAAGGAAAGCCGTCTGCGTCGCAGTCAAGCGAAACGCTTCTCGGAAACGCGGAGCGAATGAGATGATCAGTCCCCATGCGGCAAAGCAAATAGCGAAGGAGGGTGTCCCGAGGGCTAGCTGCAGCTTTGGTTGGTAGGTATCTTCGCTACTGCGCCCGCGGAGAGGCTTTGGCCCTAAAGTAGTCGCCGCCTTTGGCTCGCACATCATCCGTTCCCCACTGGATTTCCTCATCGATCTTTTGCATGCGGGGAATGTGCTTGGAGCAATGGACGTACGCTTCCACAACAGATACCACAACCCACCGCTCCGGACCGCGACCCGTCCCGGGAAGGATATCCTCGCGAAAGGGTTCAGACACAGATGCATCTCGAAGGAACTGATCATTCTCAACGATTCCGGCGTGTCCATTGACGTGGAGCCCGATCTTGCCTTCGGTGAAATCCACGAAGAGGAGCCCCACGTGCGGATTCTCGGAAATATTGCCAAGACTCGACATCACTCCGTTACCTCGGTACTCAGGATACGCAAGAGTTTTCTCGTCAAGCACACGAATGAATCCAGCCAATCCTGCGCGAAAAGAAGTGTCGGCTTCTCCGTGCCTGTCGGCAGTTCCAACAAACATCATTTCCTGCTTGGTGATGAAAGTCTGCATGCAGGGGTTGAGGTAGTCGAGTACTTGATGCCGGTAAAAGGCATGCGCGCGCGGCGTTGTATTCCACTTTTCTTGAAGCTCATGCTCTCCATCGGACCCAAAATTCTTGACGACAGCAACTTCCTTCATAACAGCTCCTTTTTGTCTTATCGCGGCCGACTTGCACTGATTCCTCCGGTACTACTTTTCTCTGTGACTTCAACCTCGGCCACACACGTACGACGCTCAGGTGCTGCCGGAAGAATGTAAACTGTTTGTCAAATGCTTGTAAGAGTCAAACAAATCAAGGTGCGGAGTGACTCCAGACAGAATGCATCCGACAAAAATACCGCCCGCTTTCGGTGTCAAGCGATGCGCGGAAGGCAGAAGTATCACGGAAGATCAGAGTTGCCAGGTGCTCCTTCATTCTCCAGCTCGCGCCGCCGCGACAATGACTGGTGCCTCACATGAATCCATCGAATTTGCTTTTTGCGCGAATCGCGTCTGTAATCCCGTCGAGCGAGTCGCCAGAAACACCGTAAATTTGGCGAGGACATCATTCATACCTCCTCGCGGCTAATTTTTCATTTCACCATGACTGCAACAGTGCGCGCACCACACTGAATACGCTCGAATCCCAAGCCCCGCAATTGGCTCGCTAGATGGCTGTCCTGCACGACAGAAGTTAGGAACGCGTCGTCTTCCGCCTGACCCACGCCAGGTAGAGCAGCATAGCCGACCTCTCGGCTGGCCGCATTGAATCTATAGGAATCGGGGTGTAGTTAAATTTCAACCTTGTGGGCCATGGAAATGAGGGATACGATACATCTTGCTGGTGTCACATGAATCAAGGTGAATGGTACACACTTTACTCCGACGCGCTTGTTGAACACGATTTGAAAAGACTTCCCGACCGAATACGCGATGCTGAAAGTGCTATCTTTTCCAGAATTCAGACTCTCGCCCGCGACTCAAACGCGGACGCTGAGCGACAGTCCCTGGCAACCGCTCTATCAAGTCTTAGGGCTTTGCAAAGAAACCTTCTGAGATATCCCAGAGAGAAACAGCAGATTGCCTAGGCTTAACGCGCCCCATCTCTTATGACCGTCTTTCCTGAACGGATTTTTGATAGCTATTTAACCTTGAAGAGAGTACGGTCGGAGCATCTCATCTAGCATCCTGCCGTAAACCCACCACAACCTACGGCTCCTTGCGAAATCTGACAGCGTTTAGTCGCCGCTCATTAGGAGCTATTGCTATGCCACAAATCTCTCGTCGTGCATCTCCCTTCGCGGATAGAAACGATGAAAACGGGAACTGCATTCGCAATTCTATACTGGTGGGCTTACCGCCGAGCGAGCAGGACGCAATATTCAAGAAACTGGAGTTTATCGAGCTACCTCTTAGCATTGTCTTGAATGAGAAAGGGGAACAAATCAAGTTCGCTTATTTCATAAATAGTGGCCTTGCGTCGGTTCTGAACGTGTTGTCTGACGGTAAAAGCGTGGAAGTAGGATTAACAGGTAAGGAAGGTTTTGTAGGGATGCCGCTGATAGTGGGCTTCAGCACTAGCTCGGCACGTGTCATCATGCAGGTAAAAGGAAGCGCCTATCGAATAGCAGCCGCCGACCTCGCAATAGTTCTGTCTCGTTGTCCGACTTTGGAAAAGAGCTTGAGTCGCTACTCGCATCATTTAGGAATGCAGGCGACGCACGTGGCAGCATGCAACAGACTGCATGAAGTAGACGAACGATTGGCTCGCTGGCTGTTAATGAGCCAGGACAGATTGGACGGAGATGTCGTGCCTTTGACGCAGGAATTTCTCGCACACATGCTGGGAACAAGAAGGGCCAGTGTGACCGTTGCTGCTGGGATGTTGCAGAAGGCCGGGCTAATTACATATCGGCGCGGTAGCGTGACCATCAACGACCGTAGCGAATTGGAAAACGCCTCTTGTGAGTGTTACGCAGCGATAAAACAGCAATCTGATAATTGGAACAAGGAAATCAAAAATGGCACTAACCAGCGGGAAACCCTATGACTTGGGGAACTGACATCTTTCCTTGAAAATGGGGAAAACGACTTAATGTGGATGGATGCTGTCGAAGATATTTGTGCAGCTAGAAAACGCCTGCGAAGCTTAGCTTCCGCCAAGCCGGGCGATTACCGTGTACGGGACTCTTCGCGCCAAATTCGTCGACATATCGAGTCCCCGACTCAGGGATTTCCGCTTAAGCGGTGAATCTCATAGGAGAAAAGAAGGGATTCAAAATGTCACTGAAACATCGTGAGACCAAAGAACAAAGAACTGCATAGATTTTCGAGAGTCCAATTTAGCTGTCTTCTCCATGGTGTGCGATACAAGTTGCATCGAGCGGCGCTTCGATGGTGTGAGCGAAGTCAGGTTCCCAACAAATTGATTTGCAGCTTCTGGTAGCCGTGTTCGCGCGCCCATAGATCAAGAGGTATTGTCGCAAGCTCGTCCACGATGGGAACGGCGAGACCTGTTTTGGTCAAATCGACGGTTTTTAGATACGTGTGGCATGTGTCGCAGACGTCCACTCGGACGTGGGCGATTTCAGGAGCCGAATAGAATGCCATCTGCGGCTCTCTTTCTTCGCCGCAGGCGGGACAATAAATTCTTCGAAAATTCCACTCGTACGCACATAGCATGCAAATCAGCGACTTCTTCGCTCCGTCGCCTTCACCTCGCAAAACTCCTACAACCGGCTTGCCGCCGCACAGAGGGCAAAGGGATGGAGTTCCATCTAGATGCATTGGACCACGCCGGTTCGCAAGATACTCGGCGTAGGGTTGAAGGAAAATCCAGGCCAGCAATCGTTGTGATGGAATTGCCTCGTCCGCGTCGTGAGTTTCGCTTTCTTCTGCCGCACTGATGTCTGCCGGCGATTCAACTTCACTTTGCCAAAAATCTTGCATGGCTCGCTGCCATGCTGCTGCACCCTTGTGAGACAAATCCGCAGCGGCCTGAGCAAGCGGCACTGGGGCAATCCGCTCGATCGCGGATAGAAAAGCAGGAAATTTCGGGAGGAGTGCAAAGAGGTCCAATTCGTCCCGCAAGAGCGCCTCGTTCAACATTTTCGGTGAAACAGGCGACGTCTTCTGGATCTCCTCATAAAGACTCTTCTGGAAGGTGGCAACGCGCGAGTAGAAACGCAGTCCTTCGGCAGCGAATGGGTATGTGGAAGTTAATTCGTTGGCACGCCGGATTCGGCGTTCCCACTGCGACAGGGTCATTCGATGGGTCTGGATCGGCCGGTGACTTTGTAATACCACTTACGATGGAACGTCCAGGCCCAGGCGCGCGTAACCGTTCCATGAATCATGGAACCGAAACTTCCTTCTTCCAGGATCGTGCTCATGTAAACGTGAATCAAGAACAGGCCAATAGTGATCAGCGCCACACTGGCGTGCACTAGAATTGCCACGTAACGCAGCATGTGGATATTCCACGGAACAGCTTCGGTGTACCACAAGACAAAGCCGGAGAGCAGCAGAAGAATCGTGCTTCCAACCATTCCCCAGAAGTAAACTTTCTGGCCCCAGTTGAAGCGGCCGACGGAAGGGAGCTTGTCGTCCTCATTTTCTATATAGGCTTGAATGTTGTCGGCCCAGACGCGATCGTCGTTATCCACTTCCATATCCCCGCTCCAGTGCAGGAACATCATGAACTGGGACACGGTGAAAAAAATGCCGAACCATGGGTGCCAAAACCGCGCGGTTGGTCCGCCGCCGACAATGGCAGCCATCCAGTATAGATAAGGCGTCCAGAAAGCGAGTCCGGTGATCAAACAGTAGGTATACGCTATGGCACCAAACCAATGGTTCACGCGCTCGACCATGGTGTAACGCGGAATGAGTTCTTCGTCGAAGGCCGAGGTTGCCCGTGGACGCGGCACTGTATCGGTGGTGCTCATGACGGCCTCCGATCTTCGGGCGGGATCGGTTCTTCCTTCTTGGGCCCGAATCGCATGTAGTGCAATGCCAAGCCGACCAATCCTCCTAACATCGCCAAATTGCCGATCCACTTGAGCGGGCCTTTCCACAGGCGTACCGACAGAGGAATGCGGGGATCTCGTGGCAGCCCACCGTACAGCTCTGGATTCTTAGCGTCGTGTAGAACGTAGATTACGTGTGTGCCGCTGACTCCGGCTGGATCGTAAACTCCCGCATCGGGAAAGCCGGACTGGCTGCGAAGTTGGTCTGCCCGCGTTTCGGCCAATTCTTTCATTTCCGATTTTGTACCGAAATGCAAGCAGCCCGTGGGACATGCTTTGATGCAAGCCGGTTCCAGACCTACCGACACGCGGTCGTTGCACAGTGTGCATTTAAAAACTTTGCGCGCAGTGGGACTGAACTTTGGAATATTGAACGGGCAGCCGGTGATGCAGTAGCCGCAACCGATGCAGTGCGCTTCCTGGAAGTCCACGATGCCGTTGGCGTATTGCACGATGGCCGCGTCCGCCGGGCACGCCGCCAGGCATCCGGGATCTTCGCAATGCATGCACTGGTCTTTGCGCATCAACAGCATCATGGTGCCGTCGTCACGCTCGTGTTCATTGAACTTGATCAGGTTCCAGTAATTCCAGGCGGTCTCTGGCATGGTCTGATAGCTGTTGTCGAACTTGGTTTCGCTGAAGGTATAACCATTCCATTCCAGGCAGGCTACTTCGCATGCTTTGCAGCCGATACACGTGGTGGTGTCCACCAGTTTGCAAACTTGGTATTCGCGATTGAGCCCGGCGCCCGGAACGGTGCCAGCGTGCCCTGAAATCCTGATTATTTCGGTTGACGCCTGGCTCATCGTCCGCTCCTAAGCTTTTTCGACCTTCACGAGGAAGCCCTTGGATTCCGGGGTGTGAGCATTCGGGTCGCTGACCGCCGGGGTCAGCAGGTTTGCCGGAGTACGCGCATCTTTTCCCTCATCCTCGATGATTCCACGAAAACCCTGGTGAATTGGCAATCCGATCTGATACACCTTTTTCCCGTCGATCATCATCGGCTTTAGCCGCCGCGTCACGAACGCTTTCGCGGTGTAAGTTCCGCGCGCGCTGATCACGTGGATCATGTCCGTCCCGCGAATTCCTTTTTCGTTTGCGAGTTCCACTGGAATTTCCACGAACGGCTCGGGGATCAACTGAACGCTCATCGGATTGTTTTTCGTCCAGTAGTGATACTGCTCCGTTAGCCGGTAGGTGGTGCATACAATGCTGTACTCTTCCGGGTCCCCGAACTTGTCGTACGGAGTCTTAAATTTCTTCACCAGCGGATTGTTCGATTGCTGCGGGTGCAGCAGATTCTTGGTCGGACTTTCAATGGGTTCGTAATGTTCCGGGAAAGGGCCGTCGGCGAGTACTCCGATGGGAGCAAACAATCGACCGACGCCTTCTGGATTCATGATGAAAGGCCCCATGTGGTCCTTCGGATGGGAGTCAGGTTTAAAATCAGGTACGTCATTGCCGGCCCATTTTCCGGCTGCTTCATTCCACCAGATCTGCTTCCGCGTCGGATCCCATGGTTTGCCTTCCGGGTCACACGAAGCGCGGTTATACATCACGCGTCGGTTGGCGGGCCAGGACCACGACCAGTTCGGAAACACGCCCATGCCGGAAGGATCTTCCGTGCCGCGGCGCTGGATCTGTGCCCCGGCCTCGGTCCAGCAACCGGAGTAAATCCAGTTGCCGCACATGGTCGTGCCATCGTCTTTCAGCCATGCAAAACCTGGCAGCTGCTGGCCCGCTTTGATCACTTGTTTCGTCACAGGATCTGTCAGGTCCGCCAGCGCTTTTCCATTGAGTTCCATGGCTACTTGGGAAAGCGATGGGTGAGCCGAGTCGGCGTATGCCCAACTCAAATTCAGGATGGGATCGGGGAATTTCCCGCCGTCCTTCTTGTATAGGTCGCGGACACGCAAGAAAATCTGCGCGATGATGTCCTGGTCGAGCCGTGCCTGTCCTGGAGGCGGAACCGCGGCATACTTCCAGGTGACCCAACGCGCGGAGTTCGTCATGCTGCCGTCTTTTTCGGCGAAACCGGCGCAGGGCAAGCGGTACACCGTCGTGTTAATAGTTTTTTGTTCGTCCGTCGTGATTCCCGGAGCTCTCCAGAACTCGCTGGTCTCGTCCGGATAAATTTCTCCTACTACCAGCCAGTCTGCTTTCTTCAGGGCGTTGATGTTTTTGTTTGTGTCCGGGCCGATCATGACGCCATTCATTCCGAAGGCCATCATGCCCTTGACCTTGCCGTTGTACATGTCTTCCCAAATGTGCGTCCACGAATAATCGCGGTCAACCTTGGGAAGGTAATCGAACGCGAAACCATTTTCTTTCGTGGCTGCGTCGCCGTACATAGCCTTCATCAGGGAAACGAAGAATTTTGGCGTGTTCTGGTAATAATTCATAGAATCCCACGGCGTTGGCTTTGACGACGTCGGCGTGACGCGCTTCAGATAGGTCGCCAAGTCGGTGTCGTTGGGGACAGGCGCCTTGAGGTATCCGGACAGGCTGTCAAACAACCCAGCCATGTCTGTGGCACCCTGAATATTCGAATGGCCGCGCAGCGCGTTCACGCCGCCGCCAGCTCTCCCGACGTTGCCGAGGATGAGTTGAATCATAGCGGCTGTGCGGATGATTTGCGTTCCAAAGGAATGCTGGGTCCAGCCCACGGCGTAGATGATAGTCGCGACCTTCTTCATGTCGCCGTCTTTGCGGACTGAAGTGAACATGTCCACGGCCTTCAAATACTGGTCTTTCGGTATGCCCGTGATTCGCTCAACGGCCTCGGGCGTGTAGCGGGAATACTGCTGCTTCATCAATTGGAAGACGCAACGCGGATGTTCAAGCGTCAAATCGTAGGCGACGCTTGGCGGCAGTCCAGGGGGCGGTTTTACTCCTCCAACGTTGCCAGACACAGGTTCGGGCGCGTGACCACTCGCTCCAGCTTGGCCGCCGGAACCGCCCACTCCTTCGTAATTCCATGTCGATAGATCGTATTTGCCCGTGGCGGAATCAAATCCCGAGTAAAGGCCGTCCTCCGGCAATTTGAAGCCTTCCTTCACGATGAACGATGCGTTCGTGTAGTTAACCAAGTATTCCTTCGCAATACGATTGTTCTCGATTGCGTAGCGGATCAGCCCGCCCAGGAACGCTATGTCCGTGCCGGCGCGAATTTGCAAGAAGAGATCAGCGGTTGCGGAAGTGCGGGTGAATCGCGGATCGACGGAAATCAGCTTAGCGTTACGATTACGTTTGGCTTCCATCGCCCACTTGAATCCGCAGGGATGGTTTTCGGCGGGATTTCCGCCCATGATCAACATCATGTCGGTGTTCTTGATGTCGACCCAGCCATTGGTCATCGCCCCGCGTCCGAATGTTGGTCCCAAACTTGAGACCGTGGGGCCGTGTCAAACACGGGCTTGGTTTTCTAAATACACCAAGCCCAAACTCCTCATGGTCTTTACGACCAGGTAATTGAACTCATTTGTATCAGTGCATCCGCCGATAAATGAAATACCCTCGCAGCGATTCGCGAGATGACCATTGGCGTCCTTCTCCATGAAGGTTTCGTCCCGGGTTTTCTTCGTCCAGTGCGCGATTTCGTTCAGCGCGTCGTCCCAGGAAATATCCTGCCAATCGGTCCCCCCCGGTCTGCGGACTTGCGGCTTGGTCAACCGCCGGGGGTTCAGCATATCCTGCTCGAGCGAAGAACCTTTGGGGCACAGCGTCCCGCGATTGGTAGGATGGTCGGGATCGCCTTCCACGTGAATCACTTGCGGTGTGACGTTTTTAGCTTTGTCGCCGATGGTATAAATGAGCACGCCACAGCCAACCGCGCAATAGGGGCAAGTGGAGCGCGTCTCGGCAGCGCGCGCGATCTTTAATTCTTTCAGCTGCGCGTAGGCAGGCTTCAGGTCAAAACCAAAGATGGTGGCGGCAACACCGCCGACAGCCGCTACCTTGAAGAACTCTCTGCGCGATGCCTGCATTGAGGACCCCCGGGGTCCGTTCAAGAGTCGGCGGACTGTTATTTATTAGGCCTAGCTCTAGCGCTTGTCAAGTATTAATGAAGTACGAGGTGGAGCGCTTGGTCTCTACCCCCTTTTTACACAGCTGCAATAATAAAAGGGGTCCATCGATTCCGAACCTTGAACTTCTCGCACTATGCCACGAACTTTTGCTACCGTGTACCGCCGCCAAACATTCGTGGCACCAACGACACATGTCGTCGATGAACTGTTCACCGCTGTTCTGTGAGATGCGCAAGCTCTCCGGATGGTCACAAGCTTTTGGAATTTATAATTAAGTGGAGAAGAACCATTCCGTGAACCGATTATTCTTTCGCTGTTCGGTTATCCCGTTGCTTGCCGTGGCGCTATTGGCGGGATCTGCTTCGGCACAGAAATCCTACGATCCCGGAGCGTCCGACAGCGAAATTAAGGTCGGTAACATTGCTCCTTATACAGGCTGGGCCAAGGAATATGCCACTATCGCTCGCGCTGAAGCTGCTTATTTCCAGATGGTCAATGACCGCGGTGGTATCAACGGACGGAAGATTAACTTTATCAGCCTGGATAATGGGTCGGAGGTCGCCAAGTCGGTCGATCTCGCGCGAAAACTGGTGGAAGATGAAAAGGTCTTGCTGATTTTCAGCTCTATCGGAACGGAAGGTAATCTCGCCATCCGCGATTATTTGAACGAAAAGAAAATGCCGCAATTATTCGTACAGTCTAGCTCCGCGGTTTTCAACGATTCTGCGCATTTTCCGTGGACCATGGGATTTTTTGCCAGCTACCGAAGCGAAGGGTTGGCCTATGCAAAATACATTCTGCAGAATAAGCCGGCCGCAAAAATCGCAATACTCTACTCAAATGACGATAGCGGCAAAGACTACGTTGCTGGAGTGCGCGATGGACTCGCTGACAGGGCCTCGACGCTGATCGTCAAGGAAGTTTCTTACCAGGTGTCGGACCAAACGCTCGATCCACAGATCGTCGCGCTCAAAGACTCGGGAGCCGATGTTTTCTTTAATTTCTCTATCGGGCCCTGCGCTACGCGGGCGATAAGAACAGCGTATGATCACGACTGGCATCCATTGCAGTTCATTCCGAACGCGTCGCTCTCCGTGGCTGCGTTTCTGGATCCGGCTGGTCTTGCGAAATCTACGGGGATCATCACGAATGCACGGTCCAAAGGCTGGTTATCTCCCAGAGCGCAAAATGATCCGGCCGTGCGCGATTTCCTCGATTGGATGGGAAAGTACAATCCGCAGGGAAGTCTACGTGACCAAGACAATGTCGCTGGCTACGAACGCGCGCAAGTTCTGGTGGAGGTATTGAAGAAGTGTGGGGACAATCTCACGCGCGCGAACGTGATGAAACAAGCAGCTAGTTTGGACCTTGCCCTGGGAATGCTTCGCCCCGGAATCAAAATCACTACAAGCTCCACCGATTATCAACCCATCAAACAGTTGTTCTTGATGCGTTTCGACGGCCAGGAATGGGTCCCGTTTGGAAGTACGATCGATGCGAACTGAGAGGAGGAATTATTCGGGGGCGAATTCAACACGGTTACGTCCGCGATGCTTGGCGGTGTAAAGAGCCAAGTCGGCTTGGCTTAGAAGAGAACTGAAATCGGGAGGCAGCAGTCCCTGTTCACCTTGAAACCCAGAGATACCAAAGCTCGCAGTAACCTTTATTACGCGATTCCCAAAGAAAAAATCCTGCTCTTCAAACTGTTTTCTAACGCGCTCCACTACGGATGCAACATTTTCCTTGTCCGCGTGGGTCAAAATGAAAAGAAATTCTTCGCCGCCGATGCGTCCGCAGATATTGGAGCGCCGTGAGTTGTTTTTTAGTATTTCCGCAAACCTCTTCAAAACTTTATCGCCGGCATCGTGACCGCTGGAATCGTTCACACTTTTAAAATTGTCCAGATCCGCCATTACGACCCAGAAAAGAAAACCGTGACGAGCCGCTCCACTGAGCTGGCGGGGCGCCCATTCATCGATCGCGCGGCGGTTTGGAAGCCCGGTCAGAGAGTCGGTGAGCGCCAGCTCTTCCAATAAGCGATTTTTGGCCTCCACTTGCCGATGCAATTCCACGAGGCGGCGTCCCACTTCGACGCGCGCTAGCAATTCTTCGGGGTGAAATGGTTTGGTGAGATAGTCATCGGCGCCGGCAGCGAGGCCTTTTACGACATTTTCTTTCTCCGATACGCTGGTCAAGATTATTACGTATGTATAAGGGTTTGCTGTGCCCGCTCGTATGCGCTGGCATAACTCAATGCCGGTGAGATCAGGCATCACCCAATCCGTAATAACGATGGAAGGAATGTGCTGGCCTAACAGATCGATTGCTTCCTGGCCGCTTCGAGCAACCAGGAGCGAATAATTGGCGTCGGTGAAAGCTTGTTCTACCAACTTGCGGTAAACGGCTGAGTCGTCGGCGACCAGTACTTTCAGACGGTCTTGTGCGGCCATCTCACCTCGAGCTGTCGTCAGTTTCAGTTGGTGGTTGCGGGTGATGCAATGCGATTGACAGATTGACAGATGCTAGCACAAGGTCGGCGCGGAACAAGTCTTAGTCGAGCCAGGGATGCTCCCAGCCCACGTGCAGATACGTGCACAGACCGGTAATCAAAGTGTCGATTCCAATTGTTTTATTCGCGCAGACGGGTCCGCTCGTCGGTCTTGCCTAAATGTAGGAGAAGATACGTTGTGGTGAGATTCCACGCAAGAGTTGCCGCTGCGGGATTATAAGAGGGCCGTACGTCACAGAAAAAACCATGATCGGCATTGGAGAACTCGACGTTCACGTAGGTTTTACCAAGGCGTTTGCATTCGTCTACGATCGCGCGAATCTGTTCGACGCCGATATGCTTATCCAGGCCGCCCCAGAAAAACATAATAGGTGCATGCACATCGGCGATTTTTGGCAATAGCGCAGGCGCGATATTCCCTCCGTAAAACGAGATCGAAGCTTGCAGCGGAACTGTTGCGCAGGCCAGAAAAGAAACACGCCCACCTAAGCAGAATCCGACGCTCGCGATTTTATCCGGCATGACCTGCGAATTGCTTTTCAGCCAATCGTAAGCGGCGCGTATATCTTCGTCTAGGCCTTTCTCAGTCATTGCCTTCATGGCAGGCATGGTGGACTGGAAGTCGTCGTATTTCCCTTCGAATCCGGCAGCCGTGCGATGGTAAAGTTCCGGAGCGATTGAGACATATCCCTCGCGAGCGAATCGTTCGGCGACGTCCCGGATATGCCCGTTCACACCAAAAGCTTCCTGGAACACAAGAACACCGGGATGCTTGCCGTCATCGGAAGGACGGGCTACGTAAGCATTCATCTCGGTTCCATCGGCAACTTTTAGCGAGACTTTCTCGGTCGTAACATTTTTCATAAAGAACCGTCATGTAGAGAAATGCGGAACATGCTTTCGAAAGCATTCTATAGAGTTTTCTAGCCATAGGAATAGCGAATCAATCGATGGTTCGTTTGCATCCAACTTTGACATGGAGGCTCTTATATGAGTTTGAAACAATATGTGACGCTAGGACGTTCCGGGCTGCGGGTGAGTCCTCTGGCGCTTGGCACCATGACATTTGGCACCGAATGGGGATGGGGAAGTGAACCGGCGGTCGCGCGGCAGGTGTTTGACGGATATATCGAGCAAGGCGGCAATTTCATCGACACTGCGGACGGGTATACCAACGGAAAGAGCGAAGAACTACTTGGCCATTTTATTGCCGAGCGTGGTTTGCGCGAACGCTTGGTTCTCGCGACAAAGTTTACCTTTAATGCCGATCCCGCGAACCCGAATGCAGGCGGCAACGGCCGCAAAAATATTTACCGTGCGCTGGAAGGCTCTCTGCGGCGCCTGAAGACCGATTACATCGATTTGTATTGGATGCATGTTTGGGACATGGTCACGCCGGTGGAAGAAGTCCTCTCCACCATGAACGATCTGGTGCGCGCAGGCAAAATCCGCCATTTTGGTTTTTCAGACGTTCCGGCCTGGTACGTGGCGCGCGCGCAAACCCTGGCAGAAAAAGAAGGCAAAGAACCGCTCATCGCCCTGCAATTGGAGTATTCGCTTATTGAGCGCAACATCGAACGCGAGCATATTCCAGTCGCGCAGGAACTTGGTATCGGAATCTGCCCGTGGAGCCCGCTTGCAGGCGGTTTTCTCACGGGGAAATATAGGCGCGAGGGCAATACCGGACGAGGCGAAGGCCGGCTTGACGCGGCGAAGTTCTCTCAGCTCACGGACCGCTTTACCGAGCACAATTGGAGGGTGTTGGATGCACTTCTGGATGTGGCGAAACAACTCAATAAGAAGCCTGCGCAGGTAGCCCTGAACTGGGTGGCGACGCAACCGGGAGTCACCTCAACCATCATCGGAGCTTCGAAGACCGAGCAACTGCAGGATAATCTCGGCGCGCTTGAATTCACGATTCCCGCGGAACTTAGAAAGCGTTTGGATGATGCCAGCGCCAGGGAACAGTTTCACCCCTACACATTCTTCGAGGCGGGTATCCAGAACAGGGTTAGGGGAGACAATTCTGTGCGTGCTTGGAGTCCTGCCTGTCGTCCGCCGGATGCATCGCCGGAAAAATCCGCTGAAAAGCTGAAGGCGAATGCCGCGGAAAAGTAAGCCGGTCAGGCGTTAGATGAAATTTCATCGAGGACCCGCGACCGACCACTTTGACGGCCAACATTTTTTCAATCCTGGGGATGGTTTGCGTGGCGCGGGCAGCGTGCTGAAGTGGATGATGAACCGCAAGCCCGGGCCTTGGCCTAAATGGATCGACGAACCGTGGGGGGCGCCACCGCCGGAGCGCGTCACTCGCGAGCACATCCGAGCCACTTTCCTAGGTCACTCAAGCGTCCTCATTCAAATGGGTGGAGCGAATATTCTGTGCGACCCGATATGGTCGATGCGCGCCAGTCCATTTTCTTGGATTGGCCCGCGCAGACATCGCGCACCTGGGATTCGGTTCGGAGATTTGCCTCCCGTCGATATTGTTTTGCAAAGCCACGATCACTACGATCACCTTGATATTTCTACGCAGCAGCGAATTGCTTCGCGATGGCAACCGAAGTTCGTTGTACCGCTGGGAGTGCGCTCTCGATTCGAAAAACACAAGATCTCTACCGTTGAACAAATCAGCGAGTTAGATTGGTGGCAATCGGTAGTGATTTCAGAAAAACTGAAAATCACTTGCGTGCCAGCCAGGCACTTTTCGGGCCGGGGACTGCGAGATCGCAATAAAACTCTCTGGTGTGGATACATGATCGAATGTCTAGCTGACGTAATTTATTTCGCCGGAGACACCGGATACGGATCGCATTTCGGTGAAATCAGGCGGCGGTTTCCGGAGATTCGTCTCGCCTTTCTTCCTATCGGTGCTTATCTCCCACAATGGTTCATGGGGGCAGTTCATGTGTCTCCGGCTGACGCGGTCCGCGCTCACGAAGAGCTCGGCGCCGCCACGAGTATCGCAATTCACTTTGGCACTTTCCATTTGGCGGATGACGCAGAAGATCAGCCCGCCCGGGAATTGCAAGAAGCGCTTGCATCACGCAAGCAAGCGAACCCTTTCTTGATTTTAGGTACCGGCGAAGGACGCGACATTCCGTAATCTTGGGCAAATCAGGAATTCAGTTGGAGTTTTAACTGCTGCTTAGAGCCAACGGTCGGCGACTTTCGCCGCGCGGGTTTGTCTGAATAATATGTAATCTTCTTGCCGCGCACTTGCGCAAAAGGGGTCAGTTTATGCTGATTTGCCAGCCTAGCGCTCATGATGTGTTTAACCAGGATATCGCGCGTGGTAAGTGCATCTGCTACCAGCGATCGGTGGCAGCGCCACGGCAGTGCTTCCGCACACATCAACGCGGTCGGCTTGTTTTGGCTAAGTTCGATCGCGCGTGATAGAGCAGTCTGAAATTCGGGTGTGCCCATATAGTCGGCATAGCCGCGAAAGCTCTCGTTACGCCAACCGGTGTTTTTCGAACCAGGTTTGGGGCGACGCAGTCCGCCCAACTCTTTTAAATGAATGTATTCGATTCCAGCGACCTCCAGCGATGGTCCCAACGTCTCCAGGTTATATTGTGGATTGCGCCGCGAACGAGGGATCGTGCGAATATCAATCACGCGTTTTATCCCATGCGCTTGCAGGAATTCGAGGAATTCTTCGAAAGCGCGGGTCGAATGCCCGATGGTAAAGATTGTTTGTTTCTTTGGCTCTTTCTCAGTTTGCGGACGCATCAATCCATGGTAAAGCAAGTTGCCGCTTGCCGTCGAATTCCGGGCCAAGGATTTTGCTTCAACGATGAAGGCTGAATAGCGATAATAGACCCTTCCAGGTAGTCAGGAAATTGGGTCCGCGGGTTGAACTGAGGGCGTATGGCGGAAATCAAAGCTTTATTCTGGGACAACGGCGGTGTGATCCTGACGAACGGATGGGACCGCCATTCGCGCCGCGCGGCTGTCGAGAAATTTCACCTCGATTGGAATGATTTTGAGGATCGTCATGAATTGATGCTCGACGCTTTTGAAACTGGCCGCGCGACCCTCGACGAGTATCTGCATCGCACCGTTTTTTATGGTGAGCGTCCATTCTCCTCTGACGATTTCAAGGCTTTTATGTTTGCCCAGTCACAACCCTACCCTGAAGCGCTCGCGTTCCTGGGCCAGATTGCGCGGAGCCGGCGATTTCTGGTGGCTTCGCTCAATAACGAATCGCGCGAAATTAACGAATATCGCATTGATACATTTGCGCTGCGAGATTACTTCGAAGCCTTTTTCAGCTCGTGCTATTTGGGACTACGCAAGCCCGATCCTGGAATTTACAAACTAGCGCTGAAAATCACTCAGCAAAAACCCGCGGAGTGTATTCTGATCGATGACCGCGGATTGAATCTGGAATGCGCGCGCGAACTGGGCATGCAAACGATATTATTTAAAGACCTCGCACAACTGCGAAATGAATTAGCAGGCTTTCATATTTCGTTCAACGAAAAATAATCAGGAGGAAGAGTTATGGAACTGGGAATGGTTGGCCTTGGCAAAATGGGCGGGTTCATGACCGAGCGGCTTCTGAGGGGCGCTCATCGCGTGGTGGCATATGACCTCGCTCCATCGGTGGTGCAAGGTTTGGTAGGCAAGGGCGCCACGGGCGCAAATTCAATCGAGAATATGGTCGCTCAGCTCAAGGCGCCGCGCGTCGTCTGGCTTATGGTCCCCTCTGGCGCACCGGTCGACCAAATGATCGAACAGCTTCTTCCGCTCTTGCTGGAAGGCGACACGATCATCGACGGCGGAAATTCGTACTACAAGGACACCATCGGTCGCGGCGAGGCGCTGGCGCAAAAGAAAATTAATTTTGTGGATTCCGGCACGAGCGGCGGGATTTGGGGTCTGAAAGAAGGCTACAGCATGATGGTGGGCGGCCCTGCGGAGCTTATCAAGCGCATTGCGCCGATTTTCCAAACGCTCGCACCCGGGCCTGATAAAGGTTGGGGCCGCGTGGGTCCGACTGGTTCCGGTCATTTCGTAAAAATGGTCCACAACGGCATCGAGTACGCGATCATGCAGGCGTATGCCGAAGGACTAGATCTCCTTCGCCATAAAAAGGAATTCAATCTCGATTTGCTGCAAATTGGAAAAATCTGGCAGTACGGAAGTGTAATCCGCTCATGGCTGCTTGATTTGACCGTCGATGCGCTGAGCAAGAACCCTACGCTGGAAGGCATCGCGGCCTATGTCACCGATTCAGGTGAAGGCCGTTGGACCGTGATGGAAGGGGTGGAACTCGGCGTGGCTTTGCCGGCCATCTCATCCGCGCTGGAAAATCGATTCCGTTCGCAAGACCCCGAGCCGTTTGCCAATAAGCTATTGGCCATGATGCGCAACGAATTCGGCGGTCACGCAGTAAAGAAAACGGCAAGCTAAGCAGCGTTATTTGCGGGACCGAAAAATATGAAGCTGGACGTACGCGTACTTCCGGATCTCGTTTCGCTCAGCCGCGCTGTGCTGGAGGAAACTTTTCCCATCATGAAGGAAGCGGTCGCCAAACGCGGCACGTTCTCGATCGCTTTATCGGGCGGGCATACTCCGGAAAAAATGTACTCGCTATGGGCCCAGACGGAACAGTATCGCGACAAAACTCCATGGGGTCGTGTTCATTTATTTTGGAGCGATGAACGATACGTGTCGCTGGATAGTCCTCTGAGCAATTATCATATGGCGCGCGAGACTTTGATTTCCCACCTCCCCATCCCGGCGGAGAATGTGCATCCGGTTCCGACGAATCTGTCTCCGCCTGAGGAATGTGCGCGGGCGTACGAGACCGAACTGTTGAAATTCTTTGGTTCCCACCCTCCAGCGTTCGACCTTCAGCTGCTGGGTATTGGGCCGGAAGGACACACGGCTTCTTTGTTTCCTGATTCGCCGGCCTTGGATGAAAAGTTGCGCTGGGTTGCCGCGGTTCGCGTTCCGGCTGAACCACCCCAACGCATCACGCTCACGCCAGTTATTCTGAATAATGGACGTAACACATTTTTCCTTGTGGCTGGCGAAAACAAATGTGCAATACTTTCGGCCATCCGCGCAGAATCCGATGCTCAAACCAGCCGGTATCCGGCTGCAAGAATTCACCCTCCGAAAGAGCCTGTTTGGTTCCTGGACCAAGCGGCAGCGGGGTAAAATTTCATCGGCTCCGGCGTTTTGTTGAAGCGTTTCCCACGCCGTAACGTCTAAATATTACAGGCAGGACTGTTCCAAAAATAGAACTCGAAATCACAAGCAGAATATGGAATTGTCGATAAAATGGCAGTGAAGCTGTGAGCAAAAGGGCCATGAAGAAATTGTCGGCTACAAATACCAGGACGTTGGCATCGCTTGTTCTAATACTCGCGACGGCTCTTTCATTGGTCTCCTGCAGTTCGAAGACTTCGGCTGTCGGGCCGGACTTGGCTGTGCCGGTGACCGTGGCTAAAGCCGTGAAAAAAACCGTTCCGATCGAGTTAAGCGCCATCGGCACAGCCGAGGCCTATTCAACGGTCTCCATCAAGGGCCAAGTGAACGCCGTACTGAAAGAAGTGCACTTCAAGCAGGGTGATTTCGTTGAGAAGGGCGATTTGCTTTTCACCCTTGATGCGCGCCCCTTCCAGGCATCCCTGGCACAGGCACAAGCAAATCTAGCCCGCGATAAAGCGCAAGCCGACCTCACAGTCGTCCAGGCTGAACGCTATAAAAAACTCTACGACGAAGGCATCTCCCCTAAAGAACAATACGATCAAATGCAGGCCAATGCAGCCGCCCAGCAAGGCTCAGTGCACGCCGATGAAGCCGCGGTTGAGTCGGCCAAACTCCAACTCCAATATTGCGAGATTTATTCGCCGGTGGACGGGCGTACCGGAGCCTTGCAGATCTATCCCGGAAATTTGGTGAAAGAGAACGATGTTCCGGTGCTTGTAGTAATCAACCAGATTGCTCCGTTATACGAAGATTTCTCCGTACCGGAACAATACCTTGGGGTCATCAAAAAATATATGACGGCAGGGCGCCTTCAAATTGAAGCCACGCCGTATGGGGATACCACGCCCGAAACCGGCTACCTGACGTTCGTCGATAACACGGTAGACAACACCACAGGAACGATCAAGCTGAAAGGAACGTTTGAAAATACTGACCATCGCTTGTGGCCTGGGCAATTCTCGACGGTGGCACTTCGTTTGTCCGAGCAGGAAAACGCGACGGTGGTTCCGACCCAAGCGGTGCAGACCGGACAAAATGGCGATTTTGTGTTCGTGATCAAGCCCGATCAGACCGCCGAATCGCGTCCGGTGAAAGTGGCGCGAACACTGGGAACTGAATCGGTGATTGCAAAGGGAATTGAGCCAGGGGAGACAGTGGTCACCGACGGACAGCTTCGCTTGATCCCCGGAATTAAAGTTCAGATCAAAACCGCGCCGCAGGGAAGTTAGAGAATAGCAATGAATATTGCCGAGCCATTCATTCGCCGGCCAGTCATGACCACGTTGGTCATGGCGGCGATACTCTTGTTCGGCATCCTCGGTTACCGCGCGCTCGCCGTCAGCGAACTTCCCAACGTGGATTATCCCACGATTGAGGTGGGCGCCAGTTTGCCCGGCGCGAGTCCGGATACCATGGCTTCGGCGGTAGCAACTCCTCTCGAAAAGCAATTTTCCACTATCGCGGGCATCGATTCGATGACCTCGACGAGCTCGCTTGGAACCACCAGCATTACTTTGCAATTTGATTTGAGTCGCAATATCGATGGCGCAGCGCAAGACGTACAAGCAGCCATTGCCCGCGCGTCTGCGCAACTCCCGCCTAGCATGCCGACCCCGCCGACCTATAACAAAGTGAACCCTGCTGATCAGCCCATTCTTTACGTTGCGATGGGATCGAAGACTTTGCCTCTATACACCGTGGACCAATACGCCGAAACCCTGATGGGCCAGCGCATCTCGATGGTGAAAGGCGTGGCGCAAGTCCAAGTTTACGGTTCGCAGAAATATGCTGTACGCATACAGCTCGACCCCCAGGCGCTGGCTACGCGGCAAATCGGCATCGACGACGTTCACACTGCCGTGCAGAACGCCAATGTAAACCTGCCTGTCGGCACATTGTATGGGGAACATCGCGCGTTTACTTTGCAAGCGAACGGGCAGCTTACTCACGCCTCGCTGTATCGTCCGCTAATCGTGGCCTACCGCAATGGTTCGCCGGTGCGCCTCGAAGATCTGGGTAAGGTCTACGACAGCGTGCAGAACGATCGAGTGGCCAATTGGTGGAACGACACTGAATCGGTCGTTCTTGCCATTGAGCGTCAGCCTGGCACAAACACTGTGGAAGTTGTGGACGCAGTAAAACAATTGCTACCGCAATTTCGCGCCATCATTCCGCCTTCCGTGCAGATGCAGATTCTGTACGATGCATCCGATTCGATTCGCAATTCCGTCGCGGATGTGAAGTTCACGCTCTACCTTGCGATCGCCTTAGTCATCCTGGTGATTTTCCTGTTTCTCCGCAATCTGTCCGCGACCGTAATTCCGAGCTTCGCCCTACCGATGTCGATCATCGGCACTTTTGCCGTGATGTATCTGCTTGGGTACACCGTCGACAATTTGTCGTTGATGGCCTTGACGCTTTCGGTGGGATTCGTGGTGGACGACGCCATCGTGATGCTGGAAAACATCGTACGGCATATGGAGATGGGCGAAGGCGTAATGGAGTCGGCGCTAAGCGGCTCGCGCGAAATCGGCTTCACGATTCTATCCATGACGATTTCGCTGGCCGCAGTATTTCTGCCTGTATTTTTCATGAGCGGCATCATGGGACGCCTGCTGCATGAATTCGCTGTTGTGATTATCACTTCGATCCTTGTTTCAGGAGTTGTTTCTCTCACGCTTACGCCTATGCTGTGCAGTCGATTTCTCCGTCCAGCCGGAGAAATGAAACATGGGCGCGTGTACATGGCGCTGGAAAGATTTCTGGATTGGATGCTGAGGGTTTACGACGTCTCGTTGCGCTGGTCATTGCGCCATCGCGTATTCGTGATGGTGGTCTCCGGAATCATTTTGGTTATCACCGTGTGGCAGTTTGCGGTGATCCCAAAAGGATTTTTGCCTGCCGAAGACAGGTCGCAGATATTCGCTTTCACCGAAGCGTCTCAAGGCATTTCTTTCCAATCCATGAAGCAGCATCAACTCGAATTGAACAAAATTGTTCTAAACGATCCCAATCGCAACGATTTCTTCTCGAGCATCGGCAGTTTTACGGCCAGCAATGGCGGAATCATCTTCATCCATCTGAAGGATCGCAAAGATCGTCCAGCGACGGAGCCGGCCGCGATATTGCATTTGGAGCAGAAGTACGGCGACGTCGCGGTAGTTGGAAGCGCGATTCGTGGGATCGCTCCTCTCTTTGCCCACCATCCTTCGATTGATGAATTGATCGAAGAATTCCGCGAAAAGTTTGCGACCGTGACCGGAATCAATGCTTACATGCAAAACCTGCCCCCTATCCAGGTGGGGGGCCAGCTTACCAAAAGTCAATATCAGCTTGCTTTGCAGAGTCCTGATACGGCGGAGCTTTATCGCGATTCCATGATGTTCATGAAGGAAATGGCAAAGCTTCCGGGCCTGCAGGACGTGACCACTGATTTGCTGATCGCGAACCCGCAAGTGAACGTGAACATCGATCGCGATAAAGCGTCCGCGCTCGGAGTGTCTGCGCAACAGGTGGAAGACGCCCTTTATACCGCCTACGGCCAGCGTCAAATCTCCACTATCTACGCGCCCAACGACGAATATTGGGTAGTGATGGAACTCCAAGACAAATATCAGGCAGATCCCGCGGCTCTATCCATGCTCTACGTGCATTCGAGCAGCGGAAACTTGGTGCCATTGAACGCGGTGGCCACATTGTCTACGAATCTCGGGCCCCTTTCTGTGAACCACCTCGGCCAACTTCCCGCCGTCACGCTTTCCTTCAACCTTAAAGATGGAGTCGCCATCGGCGACGCCGTAAACAGCGTGAATAAGCTTGCGCGCGATGTTCTTCCTCCCACGGTGACCACAGAATTTCAAGGAACAGCACAAGCGTTTCAATCTTCTCTGTCAGGCTTGGGCATTCTGCTTTTCATGGCAATTCTCGTGATCTACATTGTCCTTGGGATTCTGTATGAGAGTTTCATCCATCCGATCACCATTCTGTCCGGTCTGCCGTCTGCGGCTTTTGGCGCTCTCCTGACCTTGCAGATATTTCATCTCAACTTGGATCTTTACGGATTCGTCGGCGTGATCATGCTGATTGGCATCGTAAAAAAGAACGCGATCATGATGGTTGATTTCGCGATCGAGCGAGAACGCCAGGGGGACAAAACGGCAGAAGAAGCGATCTACGAAGGATGCCTGATCCGTTTCCGTCCCATCATGATGACCACCATGGCAGCTTTGATGGGCACACTGCCCATCGCTTTGGGTTCAGGCGCTGGCGCAGATTCCAGGCGTCCGCTGGGACTCGCCGTGGTTGGAGGCCTGGTTTTTTCACAAGCAGTGACCCTATATTTAACACCTGTTTTCTATACCTACATGGATCGCTTCCAAACGTGGGCCGAGAACCGTTTCGGGAAACTAAGCCGGAAACGGAACGCGCTTCTCGCCGACGAACACTCATCGGCCGATTGATGCCGCCGAAATTTCGAAGATAAGTTTTCTTTCATGCAGTTTCGCCTCCTCCTACTGGCCTTCCGTACAGTTTTCTTCGCTGTCGTAGGGTACTAATCTCGCTGTCATTGCGTACCATTGCTCTCGTTCGAGTCCATAGATACTATGAATCAGGACGCAGATGCGTCCCGGAAGACGGGATTGTTTTCGCCCGTGTTTCGTTTTGGTCCGCAGGAACCCAGCCAGAATGCGTTATGGAGAAGATTTCCCAAGAGATATAAGAATGCGCCCGAAACGGCGCGGCCCGCGTATGAATTCGCGCGTATCGGTAGTGATTGCGTGCAATGAACAGAACGGTCCGATGTCCTATGAGCAAGCCTTCACCCGAGTGGTCAGTGCAAACGGTTGCTTACTGGTGAGCCCGAAGGAACTCGAATTGCAGCAGACACTGCGACTCACGAATTTGTCCACCCGCCGCACGGTGGAAGGTGTGGTGGTTTGGAAGGGCGTTCAAAGACCAGACGGCTGGGACATGGGAGTCGAAATCGCCACGCAGGGTCTGGATTTCTGGGGTGTGGAACTGTGAAATTTGAAAGTCTGAGGGTGCCGCCGGCCAAACTTTCTGGCTCGCAGGCGAAAATAATCGCGCCATCCCCTAAATCAACGGTCGTTCCGGCACATTCGCCATCCACTAAGTCTGCTTCGCAATCCGCGGTGCAAGCGACACCGGGTGAAGAGCGCCGTCGCAGCTACCGCGTCCTTCTACGTGTCCGCGCGAGCATCCATGTCGCGCTGCAAGGGAAGCCAGTAACCTTTGAAACAGTCACGCTAAGCGTGAGTAATCACGGCGCGCTGGTCGTACTGAAGCAGAGCCTTCCTTGCGAGACCAGGCTGGTGCTGGAGCACAGCGGGACGAAAGAGCGCGTGGCGTGTAAGGTTGCCAGAATTGCTCGTGAAATGCCGGAAGGTTTCCACATACCCTTGGAATTTGATTCGCCTGCGCCAAATTTCTGGCGCATCGCTTTTCCGCCATCGGATTGGCGTCCCCACGACGATTTGTAAAAACCGTAGCCCGATCGAATCAATTAGAAAGGAAGTTTACGCAGGTCGAGGTTTCCGCCGGAGAGGACGATTCCAATTTTCTTGCCTTCAGCGCGAATCCTGCGATTTAATGCCGGAGCTGCTGCCACCGCGCCGGAAGGCTCGACAACCAGCTTGGTGCGTTCCCATAGCAATAACATCGCCGCGACAATTTCTTCTTCGGTGACCAGGGAAATCTCATCCACAAGGGATTGCAAAATCGAGAATGTTAACGGTGAAAGCGTAGCGCGAAGTCCGTCGGCCATAGTTTCACTTTGCGCCGCTGCTTCAATTTTCCCGGCTTTCAGGGAACGGTAGGCATCATCCGCATTGCTTGGCTCGCCTCCGATGACGCGTATTCCGGGACGCATGTTTTTTGCCGCGATGGCCGAGCCGGACAGCAGGCCTCCGCCACTGGCCGGTGTGATCACCAGGTCGAGATCGCTGACCTCTTCAAGCAATTCGAGCGCTGCCGTACCCTGGCCTGCAATTACGCGAGCGTCGTCATAGGGATGAACCAGATGTGCGCCAGTCTTCCGCATCACTTCGGCGCAAGTAGCTTCTCGCGAGGCCATATGGGGCTCGCAATAAGTGATCTTCCCGCCATAAAACTCAACAGCCCTGACTTTCGCAGCGGACGAATTCGAAGGCATCACGATATATGCCGGAATGCCACGCCAGCGCGCAGCTAATGCCATTGCCGCGGCGTGGTTTCCAGAGGACGGAGCGACTACGCCGTTGCGCGCCCCATCGTCGGTTAGCGAAAAAATCGCGTTTGTGGCGCCGCGTATCTTGAACGAGCCGGTCTTTTGCAGATTTTCACACTTGAAATATAGGCGGGCGCCAGCGATCTCATCGAGAGACGCGGAGGTAATCACGGGCGTGCGATGAATGTGCGGAGAAATGCGCTTGTGGGCCGCGAGGATTGCCTCAAAATTTGGGGCGTCCGTTAGCAACGATGGCGCGTTCATAGGTACTCCGCCGTTTATTTCGAGTTGCGAGCGCCCACCGTGAAGGTTACTTTAGCGGCCGCGCTGTTATCGAAGCGGTCTGCAATTTGCACCGCCACGGTGTGCTCGCCCGCGGAAAGCCCGTTCAGCAAAATCTCATAGCTCTCTTTAGGAGCGTCGGAGAGCAAGCCGTTCGGGAAAACGATCGTCCAGTCGCCCGCGTCCACGCTATATTGAGCTTTCGATATCGCGCTCGCAGAGCTGCTCCCGTCGAAAGTTACTTTCACGATCGGCGAAGATTCGTCTGTTCGCAAATTCTCTAGGCGCGGAGGAGTGTTTTCGATCTCAAACCGATCGCTTTCACGTTCATTGGTTAGCGTTTGATCCGCCGGGTTGGAGGGAGAATCCGAAGCCACAATTTTCAGATAGTAAGCGCCATCGGGCATGCTGGTGGTGTCCCACGAATAGTATTTCTGTGTTAGCTTGCCCTTCAGCAGCCGCCAGTTTTTCTCGCCTTCACCGTGATAATAAACTGTATAGACGAGATCGTCGTCGTTGTCGTCATGCGCGCTCCACAATACGCTGGCCCAACCTTTTTCCTCGAAGCCTTGCGGAGGCACGTCAATCTTAAGCGGTCGAGCAGCGAGTTCCGGATTCGTGATTGCTGGAGCCGGAAAATTTGCCGTGCCGCGTTGCGGCATTCGAAGCTGCACCGAAGCAGGGATGGCCGGTCCCGGCGCTGGGCCTGTGAACCCCTGTACGCGAATTCCAGGGTCTTGAATGGCGATGTCGTCAATCACCGGCGCAACATTTTTCGGCTGGTACGCCAGGTTTACCCAAGCCACATTAGGCACGATTCCTCTGTCTGTATCGACAAAAACCGCTTTCCATTGGACGAATCGAGCAGCGGGGCATTCCACCGTTTCTCCCGCTTCATTCTTGTACGGTCCAGCCCAGGGACTCCAATTCTTCTGAGGGCTGGAAGTATTTCCAGAGCGCACGTAGAACTCCACCTTGCCTTGTGCCGCATTGTCTCCCCACCATGACAAGCGGCCCCAGTGGGAAAATATCTTGGCATCGAAAGTATCGGACTCAAAGCTGCCGCCGTGCTGAAATCCCGGCCCCAGCGTGAAGATTTTTCCCGGGTTCGCAGTGGCTACCAAAACCTCACCGTTGCGGCCCGGCACCAAACTGGTCACCTGCGCAGAAGCGGTTTTCGCGATGCTGGAGAAAACATCGTTGCCATCCAGCGAAAGTATGGTGCCCTTATTTCCGGTGCCCAGAAGAATACGGCCCGAGGATGAAAGACCCATGGAAAATACCAAATCGTCGCGCGAAGACCACAATGTTTGCGGAGAACCGTCGAGGGAAATTTTTATCACTTCTGCGCCGCCCGTCGGCGATGAAATGAATGGAAATGAAACAATAGGCTGCGAGGCTTGCGCTTGCAGTTGCAACGAAACACTCGCTTGAGGAGTGGGAGCTGCTTGCGGTTGCCCCAGAGGCGCCGGCAGATTCAAGGTCGGTGCAGTCACCGCGCTGCGCTGCTTCTCTCCAATCGACGCGGCATAGACATTTCCTTGCTCGTCTGTCAGCAGAGATGTCACTTCTTTCTTGCTTGTTTCGTAGATCACGAACGCCGAACCTGACTCGGGCGCCGCTTGCGAATTCTTACGCACGATCGCGACGCGCAAAACCAGGCCATTTGGATCCGTCCCGATCAGAAGATTTCCTTTTTGGTCGAACGCAATCGAACGCGCGTGCCGCTCGTCGCTTTGATAAAAGAGCTGACCCTTACCGTCGGGAGTTACGGCAAATACCTCGCCAGTATCTCCCGTTGCCACGAACAGCGTACCCTGCGCATCCATGGCCAAGGCCCAGATGTATTTTGTCTTGGGATCGAAGAAAACGCTTTTCTGGCCGTCCGGTGTCACCTTATACACCTTTCCATCCGGCGAGGTTCCCACGAACAAATTGTCGTGCGAATCGAAAGTTATGGCCTGCGCCGCGAGTTCACCCGATTCAAAAACCGTGGTTGGTTTTGCGGGATCATCCAGCCGCAATACCTTCGCGTTGGATCCGCCCGCCGCATAAATGCGCCCCCGCGAATCCATACGCAAGGCCCAAAGGTACGCAAGATTCGGATCAGCAAAAGCTGTAAACTTCGGCGCGGGCATAAGCTTCCCGTCACTGCGTATCGCCACGCCATTCGCGGTGCCGCGCTCGAATTCGGAGAAGTCCGATTGCCGCCACGTGCGCGTGTGTTCTGCGAAAACGGAGATAGGCCCTAGAATCCCAATCGCCAGAGCGCACACAACTACTTTTCGCGAGCTTATCAATGCCAAGCTCCTTTCGAAGCGAAACTTCATTTTACGGTTATGGTCAGTGTGCGTTCGCCGGTGATTACCTGATGCATTTCCGCAAACCACGAGCCTGCCAGTGACTGATGTAACAGCCGTGCGCCACCTACGCTTTGCCGTTGGTCCAAAACGTTTATTTCTGAAGAGGGGGCGTTGGGCATCACCTTATCTTCGACCAGCAGCGTGGTGGTTGGCTGCAGAAGCGTCGCGTAAAGACAGTCGTTCTGTCTCTCGCGATTGATTAATTTGATTAGTTCCTCGAGGCCAGGAAGCGGTCCCTGCGTCCCGGCCATCGGATCCACGGTACGATCCAGGGTCTCACCATCGCTGATTAATAGTTGCAGCGTGCCGCGGGCCGTCTGCGGAGGAATGGTGATAGGGATCTCCTGAATGAAGGGCTCGCCTCGATAGGGCCGCAACAAGACTTTCACCGCCACAGTCTCTCCAGGCGTCACTTCGCTCTTTTCCGTCCAGGCATTGTCGATCATGGACCAGCGCCGTTCGGCCAACGCCGTTACTTTAATGTGTACCCCGTGCACATGCGCGCGTTCGTAAGGATTCGAGTAAATTCGCGAAAAAATACTTTGAACTTCGGTGGCCACGTAAAAGCCACTCGGAATCGGGATATCATTGGGCGCAAAAAGGTTTTCCAAATGGACTGGAGTGTGGCCCTTTATGTCTATGTCACCGTCCAATTGCAGCGTCCAGCCTTCACCGTAAGCCGGGCTCCCCACGATGCCGTTGAAGGTGGCTAACGCTACCAACAACGGTGTCAGTTGCGGACTCTCAATCACTTCGAAATGAAATTTCTTTTCCACCTTTGGCATCGCGAGCGTCACGTCCACCGGGATCATTGGCGGACCGGCTCCAAGTTTGCCCATGATTGCCGTCGTACGATCCTGCGTCAAGGTGCCGATGGTGGCTCCCGAGGTCATAATTTTCGTCGAAGCCATGGAGGACGCCAGAGTCATAACCACGTGTCCTCTTGTCATCGGCATTGAAACTGAACCAAAGGAAAAGATCGGGTGTCCGCACGCCAGAACGGTTCCGTCGCTCTCTACCGCCGTCACCGTGCAGCCAGGAGAGATAGAAAGGTCGCCGCGAATTAACTCAACGCCTACCATGTCTCCAGGTTTCAAGTGCGCATCTTCCGGGCTTGGCTCGGCATTTCCGCCCGCCACCATGCTCATGCCCCAACCCGAAAGCTCTTTGTTGAACTGTGCGACCGTTTCCGGATACAGACCCGCGGAAATCAGAGGCGTCTCGATAGGAACCAGGAATTGGCCTGCGCCTGCGCCGGTGCGGCTCGAAAATTCTTGCGGTATTGCAACGCGCGGACTGGCCGGGAAAGTCCCTGTATTTACCGCTGACGGTGAAGGCGTCGCGCCGTCTTGCTGGGGATTGGTCGCATCTCTTTCCACATCGAGCATGCTTTGAATCGGCGTTACTCCGCCGATCGCTTCTTTTGTGAATGCCCCTAGCTTCAGGGATAGCGCGCCTGCCAGTTTTCCTTCGAAATAAACAGGACTTCCGCTCATTCCCGCGACCACACCGGTGTGTTCCGCCTTTTCGCCCAGCAGTTGAACGAGGATTACGTCCTGCTTGGGACCTATTGCGTCGTGCAGAACTCCGAGAACTACCAGGTCCACCTTCTCGACTTCATCGCCTGTAAAAATCGTGTAAGCCACACCCTTCAATCCCGGATGTACTTGATCCAAAGGAAACGTCGTTGAAGTGTCACCTGCGAACAGACCGGGACAGAGAAGCAAAATCAATACAAATAGATACGATAAACAGCGATTTTGACGGGTTAAAGGCATGAATAGAAATGATACCCGCCATGTCCGCGGGAAGCAAATCGACCGTGCTAGAATCGCCCATGCCGAAGATGTTCCGCGCTAAAACCATCGCACCGGGGGGCCACCTCAATGGCGTTCTTGAACTTCCGGGCGATAAGTCCATTTCGCATCGTTACGCCATCCTGGCCGCCCTGGCCGAAGGACGCAGCGAAATACTCAACTATTCCTCCGCCGCGGATTGTAAAAGCACGCTGGCCTGTTTGCGTCGGCTCGGTGTGGGGGTTGAATTAGAACGTGAACGTCTGCGCATATCCGGAAATGGATTGGATGGTTTAAAAGCTCCTCGACGGTCGCTCGACGCGGAAAATTCAGGCACTACAATCCGCATGCTTTCAGGAGTGCTGGCCGGTCAGGCTTTTTCCTCAACGATCACTGGCGATAGTTCCTTGCGAGCTCGCCCCATGCGCCGCGTGGTGGAACCGTTGCGAAAAATGGGCGCCGAAATCGAGGCACAAGAAGGAGATCGGGCGCCATTGGAAATTCGTGGCGGCGCTTTGCATTCGATCGACTACTCTTTGCCAATTCCGAGCGCGCAAGTGAAGTCCGCGATCCTGTTAGCCGGCCTCTACGCCGACGGTGTGACCATCGTGCGTGAGACGGTGAGAACACGAGACCACACCGAACTTGCTCTTCGTGAATTTGGAGCCACGATGGAAAGCCTAAACAAGTCGGTACGTATGCATGCGCGTCCGAAGCTCCAAGCCCGCCAATTGATCGTTCCCGGTGATCTTTCCAGCGCCGTTTTCTTCATGGCTGCTGCGCTGGTCCTTCCGGATTCCTCATTGATGTTGCACAACGTAGGACTGAACCCCACGCGCACAGGCGTGCTCGATTTCTTGATCTCCATGGGTGCCGAAATTCATCTGGCATCCGTGCAGTTGCGCGACAGCGAATTGATTGGGGATGTGTCAGTGAAGCATTCCACGTTAAGCGGTGGAGAAATAGGGGGCGCGCAAGCCGCCGAAATGATCGACGAACTTCCCATGCTTGCGGCTCTCGGCCCCTTCACCGAGAAGGGAATCGAAATTCGCGGCGCGCAGGAACTGCGCGTGAAAGAGAGCGACCGCATCGCCACGCTGGCTGCTGGTTTGCGGCGTATGGGTGCGACCGTTGGAGAATTTCCAGACGGCTTGCGAGTGGAAGGCCGTTCTGCGGGACCGCTCCGAGGCGCGAAAATTGATGCCGCCGGCGATCATCGCATTGCCATGGCGCTGTCCATTGCAGCGTTGGGAGCCCAACACGACACGGTGATTCGCGATGCCGATTGCGTTGCGGTGTCCTATCCGGAATTTTTCGATACCTTGAAGCGTTTGCGTGGGGAAGGAACCGGTAGCTAGGAAGACTTGCGCAAATAAATAGTGCCGTAACTCGTCGTGATATGAATTTTCGGTCCGTCCGTTCCCACTTTTCCGCTAATCCGTCCTGTGCCGTTCTCATTCGTAAGCTTCAATCCGGAGTCTTCGAAATCACTTTGGACTTCTCCGGACTGGGAAACTGCGGAAACTTCGAAACTGGAATTCGAGGGTAGTGTTATGTCCACTTCGCCGGAATCATCTGCGATATTGATCGCTTCGCGCGGAGCCTGGGCGTAACGCACTTTGATATCGCCCTTAGTGTCCGTGATATCGAGGCGCCCGTTCACATTTTCCACGTCGATGTCCTTGTCGTAGGTGTTCAATTTGGCAGCGCCGGTTACGTCGGAAATTTCGATTTGCTCAGAATCGAGTTCCAAACGGCCGCGTACACCAACAAGCGTCAGATCGGCCTTCTGCGAATGGTAACGAGTAGTTCCCGCCACACTTCGGACCCGAATCGGTCCAAAGAAATCACCGTCAATCGCGGTGTTTCCCTTAACATCGGAAATCTCAATTTCATTGCCGTGGCCGGCGACGCTAACGTTTCCAGCAATCCCTGTAATTCGAACATCGCCCTTGGACATTTTCGCGCTGACGTCCGACCCGCCATTATGTATTTCAATGTCACCATCGCCGCTTCCTGCCGTCACGCTTCCGGCGACTTCCGAAACGCTAACGTTGCCGTGCGAAGTGTTGGCCCAGAGCGCAGTCTGAGGGGGCAGCGTCACATCCAGATCCACTCCTACGACGCCTTCAGAATCGTCCTGATTTACGGGATGCACGACGTAACCGCCTCCGGTTTGTTCAATTACTACTTTCACTTTCTTCATGCGTTCCTGAGCTGCCGATTCGGTCGGCCCGGAAGCCACCTTGTTCACCGTCACCCGCAATCCAGCGCCTTCGCCCGTATGCGCAGAGATATTTCCGCGTTCCGTGCTCAATGTTACGTGTGCGTTCGCCGGCAGAGTTTTGGCTGGTAGCTCAGCGGTTTCGGAATAGTCCTTCGAGAACATATCCATGTTTAAATTCAAGTTTGGATCTTTTTCCATTACCCAGCTCTTCACGCCCAAACCGATGAACACAAAAACTACCAGAACCATCAAGGCCGCCTCTCCGCCGGATAGGAGCGGAGGTTTTCCTTCCCCGGATCGCTGCGCTGAAAGATGATCGATTATTTTCGCTAGGCCCCAAAGGATGAGCAGCAAAGGCCAATAGCGGTAGAAGTAGTGCCAGAGCCGGAATCCAGGATGGAAGTGTTCAAAAAGAAAAACGGCGCCAAGAAAAATGAGCAGTAATCCGCTGAAGATCGAGCCGCGTTGATGGGGAGCGCTGCTCACACAGTCCTCACGAACTGATGTGGCCTTGTTTGGAGGCCAGTTGTTGCGCGACGAGCACCGCGCCTATCACAATCAGGAGGACCGGCCAAAGATCGCCAAAACTATAACGGCTGAACTGCGCAATCAGGAACAGTATACCCACAGTAATGATAATCAGCGGCCCCATCAGACTTCGGAGCCGGCAATGCGCGCAACTACAATGAATTCGGCTTGCATCCGCCATCCAATATCTCCTACGCTTTTTTTTGCATACGGTCCCAGACCAACCATCCGCCCAGGATGATTAGCCCGACCGGCCAGCTCTTTGCGAACCACTCGGACTCCAGCAATCCAAAATTCCTCATCAACAGCAAAGCTCCGATGGCGATTAAAATAATTGCGCCCAAAGGTTTCGGGCCATCCACGGAGGCAAAATCGGCGGGACCAGCTTCACCGGTAATTCTGGCCTTCGCTGTGCGGTAGGCTTCAATCGGCATGTAAAAGTAAAAGCACGCGAGTGCGATCCCGAAAAACGCGTCGTATCCCCCCGGTAAATCGCTGCTAAGCAGCGCAATTAATCCGCCGAATATCAACACATGAATTAGGGCCTTGATGTATTGGCCGTTATAAACCGCGCCAAGTCCCGGGATGAAACCAAGCGTTGCAGCAAGCCCGGGATTCGGACCCGTCTGAGGAGGCACGCTGGGTTGTAAAGCTACTGGCGCCAGACAGCTCTCGCAATAGAGCGCTCCATGAACTTCCCGCGTACAAGCGGGGCACAGTGGCTTGCCGCAATGGCGGCAATATCCAGTGGCGTCCACTTCTGCGTGCGTGGCGCATTTCATCGGGCACTCCTGTTGGAACGGTTGATCGAATCTTCGGCCAGATCATCGGCCAGGCACTCGGTTAAAAAAAACGCAAACATTGGCCCACTGCTGACACGCGTGCGGCTTGCCGGCGGTGAGGACTGCGACTTCTGTTGCGGCGTCGAATTAGGCGGAATCGCATTATTCTCTTCCTGAGGTGACGGCGCCGGGTTACTCACCGGCATTGGTTCGGGCTCGGGTTGAAGTTTGGATTGAATCTCGTACACCACGCGCAAATCGTTCACAAATTTAGCGCCCCGTGCATAAGTCAGGTGCGCTTGGCGATTGGCCGAGCGCAGCACGTTGGTCGGGCTCAGATCCGCCTTCTTCAATTTCGCCGGTGTGAGACCGGCTGCGTAGGAAACGATGACCAGCGAGGCCACTGCGGCAGCCAGTCCCATGGCGAATCGCGGCTGCCATACAACCGATATCCACCCGAACCATTGTCGCCAGGATTTTTTCTGTGTGCGCGGACCAAGCGTGGCATCCAGGATTTTGACTATAAGCTGAGGCGGCTCTTCCACCATCTCGAACTTATGCATCTGGTTCACGAGACCGCTCACTTGCGCCACTGTCTCTGCACAGTTCGCGCAGTTTGTCATGTGAGTGGAGAACGCCGCAGCCTCAGGAGGCGAAAGTTTGCCTTCCAGGTAATCGCTCAGCCGCTCTTCGGTCAGTGTGCAGTTCCAATCCATACGTCCTTGCTCCAAATCATCGCCGGCTAATCAGTTCGGCTTAAGGCCCATCTCCGTCAAGATACGCGCCAGCTCAATCCGGCCCCTGTTAATCCGCGATTTTACCGTGCCTTCTGGCACCTGCAACACAGCCTGAATCTCGCCGTATTCCAGACCCTGCAAATCGCGCAAAATTACCGACTCCCTCAATTCGGGCGAGAGCCGAGCCAAGCCGCGCTGAAGTTGGATGCTTAATTCTCCAGCCTCCGCCAGCTTGTCCGGCGCTCGCGCCGAAGAATGCTTTTCTTCTAACTGCGGCATGGAGTCGTCTATCGAATCCGTTTGCCGATCGCGGCGAGTGCGGCGGTAATGATCCACCAGCAAATTGCGCGTCACGCTTGTCAGCCAGGTCGGAAAAGCTCCAAACGCCGGTTGATAGCTCAAAAGCGTGCGATAGATGCGCAGGAAAACCTCCTGGCTCAGGTCCTCGGCCTCCGTCGCGTTGCCCGTGAAGCGGTAGCACAGATTGAACACGCGCCGCGTGTGGCGGCGCACAAGTTCCTCCCAGGCCAGCCCTTCGCCCCGGAGACATCGCTGTACCAGTTGGGCGTCGGCCTCCAATCTCCCTCAGCCTCGCTTCATCCTGCATTCCTATCGGCCTCACACAGTGAAACGTATTTTGCCCCTGAAAAGTTCCCCATTGTGTGCGGTTCCGAACGTTCTGCATTCCTCGTTGGAATTTGTGCGATTTAGTATCGCCGGGCATCTTATCCGTGTTGCGCTTGTAAAGACAAGGTGATAGGCGGTGATAGGCGGTAACGGAAGAGAAGGGAAATGCCCCGCGGGTCCTGGTTTTCGCTAAGTCCAATGAGGCCGACTACTGTTTTGGTTTCGGATTCTGTTTCGTCTTGTGGAAATCCGGAATGTGAACGCGCGTGATCGACAGCGTGCCGACCGTCTCAAAGGGAATCCCGCCTTTGCTGGCTAACAATCCCGTCGCAACCAGTTGTTTGCCTGGGGTGCTTGCAGTGAACTTTTTCAGTGGCGCGCTTGGTTTCGCGAAAACGTAATCGTTCAGTTCGTTGGTCAAAGCAGTCATGCGCAACGAAACATTTGCCGAATCGACGTCGATTGAGAAAGATTGCTTGTCATCAAAAGCTGCTATTTCTCCGGTTTTGGGCTTCAGCCTTCCGTCCAACCAGGCGATGTGCACGGTAATTCGGTCCCTCAGATGGAAATTAACGTTTTTCATCGCGATTCTTACCGTTCCACCGGATTCGGGCGCAGCGGTCTGTCCTGCGTTAACTGCCGCAACTCGGCAGAGACCCAGCGTCGAAATAATGCCCCGCAAAGTAAAAATGCAAAAATTAATCCGTTTCAAGGGGCTTGCTTAGGTCTCTTTTATTTGCTTCGCGACGAGCGACAGGCAAGACATGTATCTCGCCTGGTCCAATTGCGGTGTCGCTTTATTCGCTCAAACAATCGCGACGTTCCTTCGGACCGAAGTTTGATGGTAGAGAGATGACAAAGGTGTCTAGGTTCTTGCTTGGAAGCCGGAACATTGCATCACCGGTAACGCGGGAAACTTTGGAAATCTCGAATTGCTCTTGGAAAGCTCGCACAGAAGAAACACGGCCCCGCGATCGGATTCAATCCGCCGCGCATGTTGGCAATCAGCGCAGAGCCCCTCTTGTCCCGAACTCTGTGATCTTGACGGAAATTCACTATCTCTTTTCATTTCTTTCCAATCGTCCTGGCGATGGTCTTGCGGACGACGCTACGCTTAATCTACCTTCATCAGTGTATTGTGGCTCAGACAGTTATTTTGTTAGCGTTTAGTGTGTCCGGAAGTGCGTGTTGAGACATCGTTGAGCGTTGACTGAATCGGGAGAAAATGTCGTGAAATTGTACAGCCTGAATGTCATCAAATATACATGCATGTTAATTCTGATCGCAGCCGGTGTCGGCTGCAATTCCACCAGGACTGAAGATCAACGTCGCCGCGACGAAAGAACCCGCGAGGAAGCTGCTAAAGCTACTGAGCGCATTAAGCCAGAACTGAAAGAGGCCGGGAAAGAGTTAGGTCAAGCCGCTCGTGAAGCAGCCGAAGACGCTCGCGCCGCGGCCCAGGGTGTAAAAGAGGGGTGGAACCGCGACCACACTCACCCGCTGGACCTGAACACAGCAACCGAAAGCGACCTCGAAAGCCTTCCCGGAATTACAAAAACCGACGCAGAAAGAATTGTCCGCAACCGTCCATACCGCAGCAAAAATGAGCTGGTTACGAAAAGAATTCTTTCGGAAGAAACCTACGACCAGATCCGCGACTACCTAACCACCGACTAGAAGCTCTCTCGCCGCCTTGACACCTTCCGAAGCTTACTGCTACGGTGCAAAATCAATGTTTCAAAAATTACGAAAGGTTGTTTTGCTCCTGTCGGCGCTTCTAGCCCTCGGCTACCTGTTTTATAAGTTCCGCAATTCAATCACGCTGGAAGGCTTTCAGTGGGGAATGGTGGCGCATTCTATCCGTACCGCGCGGGTTTCGTTGCTGGTCCTCGCCCTGATTGCAATTTACGGATGCTTTGCTATACGCGCTATTCGCTGGATGCGCTTCTCGCGCGCTATCGGCCGCATGAATTTCTGGCACGTTTACAGCGCTACGCTTATGGGTTTCACATGCAGCTTTTTATTAGGCCGGGCAGGAGAACCGATCCGTCCCGTATTAATTGCCAAGAAGGACTCCCTCCCCGTTCCTAGCATGTTCGGCGTGTATGTTCTTGAGCGCGTGTTCGACATGGCCGCTGCCGGCGTAATCGCAGGGCTCGCTCTGCTGGCTTACGAGCACAAAGGAACGGGATCCGCTCAGCAGAGCTATCGCGTCGTTTCACCGGCTCGGACCGGAGGCGTGTTCCTGTTCGTCTTGCTGGCGAGTGCGATTGCATTCTTGCTTTATTTTCGGTTCCATGGCGCAGAGTGGTTGGGCCGAAGGCTGAAGAAATCAACCTGGCAACATGGATGGCGCGGAAAGATAGTCGCATTGCTGGAAGGATTCAGCGATGGACTCCAAGGCATTCGCACCGGGAGCGACCTGTGGGCGGTTGTGGTCTATACCGCAGCGCATTGGTTTCTTGTGCTGCTCGTGTATGTTTGGATCGCGCATGCTTTCCGTAGCGAGCGGGCATTGGCAGCGATGAGCATGTCAGGTGCATTGGTAATTCTCGCATTCACGCTGGTTGGATCAGCGGTTCAACTTCCGGGAGTCGGAGGAGGCGCGCAGCTCGCCACATTTCTTGTCTTAACGCTTGTCTTTGGAGTAGAAAAGGAGCCGGCCGCGACGGTTTCCATCATCCTTTGGCTGGTGACCTTCGCAGGCTGCTGCCTTGTAGGCTTGCCTTTGCTGTTCAGAGAGGGTTGGTCCATGGGCGAACTCCGTCGTATGGCCACTGCGGAGGAAGAAGCAGCCGAAGCGGTTGAATTGACAGAGTGGGCTAAGAAAATTGAACATATAGAAGAGAGGTCTCGGTGAAGTGTCCGTTTTGCGCGCATCTCGATGACAAGGTGGTGGATTCCCGCGAAGCGCGCACCGGAGATCTGATTCGCCGGCGCCGCGAATGTCTGAAGTGCAGCCGCCGCTTTACTACCTACGAACGCATCGACGAAATTCCTTACATGGTGATTAAGAAAGATGGCCGGCGCGAGAAATTTGAGCGTCAAAAGCTCCTGCAAGGTCTGCTGAAGGCTTGTGAGAAACGTCCCGTGCCGGTTGGAAAGCTCGAGACGATTGTCGATGAAGCCGAACAATTCGTCAGCGAAGCCCCGGAGCGTGAACGCACCACCACGGAAATTGGCAAGTTGATTATGGATAGGTTAAAGAAGCTCGATAAAGTTGCTTACGTCAGGTTTGCGTCCGTATATCTAGATTTCAAAGATGTGAAAGAATTCATGGACGAACTGAAAGGCTTATTGAAAGATCGCGCGAAAAAGTAATTCTCAGCGTGGGTGTGCCTGCCATACTCCGGCTGCAAACTTCTTGATAATCCGAAATCCTAAATGCTCGTAAAGCTGCACGGCCTGCGCATTGGCGTTCGTAACCGTCAGCGAAAGTGATTCGTATTTCCGCCGCTTCAGCACCTGTATTGCGCTTTCCATCATGGCACGCCCAATACCGTGCCCCTGATATCCAGGCATCACGCAAATCTGCGTCGTATGCCCCACCCCGCTTGCCACCGTGGAAGTCAGAACCATACCGATCGGGCGATCTCCGGTGATCGGCTGCGCTAGAAAAGAGGCTTCCGGCAGAAACTGGCCGCAACCTGGCAGGAGCACGATGTTGCGCAGGAACTTCATTCCGCCCGCCTCACTGCAATACTGGTCATTGATTTCCGCATCCACGTGATCGGCGTAGGCTAGCTGGATGAGCCTGGCAGCCGATTCGAACGCCTTATCCGTCCACGGCTCCAGACGCAACCCGCTCGAGATGGGTTTGTTGCTCAGTCGTGCCTCGCTGAGCGGCAGCAGCATGAACAATCGGGTATGAAGCGTAAAGTATTTAGACAAAAATTCCGGATTCAACTCGGTTCCAAAGGGCATCAGCTGCGCTTCCACTCTTTTCAATCGGGGCGTAGCTCTTAGAGCGCTCACCATTTCCGCTATCAGCGATTTCGTGATCGACTCTTGAGATTTTCGCGAGGAAACGAACAGCCCTCCGATCAATCCCTTATGGTCTTCCAGGACGTAGAAACCGTATCCCGCAGGTTTGTCGTCCTCCATGGCCACGTAGCCGCCCAGAGAATGCGAATCCACGAACTTGCGTATCAGATCCACGGACGGCCGGTAATCCCAATGGAGTTCGTCACGCCAGTGCCGAGTTTCCTCTTGGAACAAAGGCTCGAGTTTGCGCGACGGTATTTGGCGGAGGTCTAAAATCTGCATGAAGTGCCTGGCATGATATCCGAAAACATTATAGCTTTCCGCGCCATCAGAACCCAACCTAGGTCAGTCAAACTTGGGTTAGGGCGCGGCGGATTTACTAATTTGTCCCAAGTGTAACGAGCAATTAAATAGGCTTGCGCGAAGTGTGTTAAGATTCTCGCGCCGAAGTGCAGAATTGTTGCGCTCGCGCCCAACGGATGGCCGTCTTCTCAGAGCTACGCTATCCCACAACGCGGCTTGCTAAGGTTCTCTCCAGCCTGCTGGCCATAATCCTTTTTGCCTTCGTCGCGATCGCTATGATTTCCGGGTTTCTTCTTTACCAGATATTGCGGCCGGACCGTTCGCCTGCGACATTCGACTTAACCGTGATGATGGGCCATCCCAGCGCAGTATCTTTCCCGCTCGCGGATGGAACCTCGCGCGACGGCTGGTTTTTTCCAGGGCGTCGTGGCGCGCCCACCGTGATCGTTTGCCACGGCTATCTTTCCCAACGCTCTGACGTTCTAACGCTCGTCACCGCTCTTCAGGATAGCCAGTTCAACGTTTTTCTATTCGATTTTTCGGGACACGGTACCAGCTCTGGCATCACCACGATGGGCTATCGCGAGAGGCAGGAACTCCAATCCGCCGTCGAGGTGCTGTCCACCCGAGATGATATAGACCCGAAACATTTCGGATTGTGGGGCGTCGATCTTGGTGGATATGTTGCACTGGAAGAAGCCACGCACGAACCTCGTGTCTCGGCGCTGGTTGTGGACGACGCCTATGCCGACCCTCGCGAAATGGTCCAGATCCAGGCGGCACAATCGGGCCTGGCGGTTTTGCCCTACGTGGGCCGCTTCTGCGATTGGGGATTTCGCTTGTTGAACTATCAATACCGGAACGAGTCCCCGGTCACCACTCGTTTGGTTTTGACCAAAGGCATTCCAAAGCTTTTCTTCCAGTCGGACAGCCGCCCCGCGCTGGCCCACCAAACTTTGCAGTTATACATCCTCGCTCCTGAGCCAAAGCAAATTGTTCGTACGCGAATGAAGTATTCCGAAATGACGGACGAGGACAGGAAGAATTACGAAAATATCGTGGTCAGTTTCTTTCTGGTGAACATGTCGCCTACCGTGCTCCACTAGCGTGGAAGTGGGCTGATCGGTAGGTACAAAATCCCTTGTTGTGCTTCGTTTAACTCGCCCTGAACCCTTCCAGCTTTAATAATTTCGTCGCGTCCTTTTTGATTGGTTAAAACAAGCGCTGCCTCTGGTTCATTCGGAGACCACTCTGGAAGTTCACGCCGAAGGTAAAAAGCGAGTCCGTAATTCCACGAGCGATTCAAGCGGTAAGTGAAGATGCGGTCAGGGCGTAGGTCGCCTCGCAGAAAGGCAGCGTGAGGCCTCGCCGATAAATAAGGGTCCCACGCGGGAAGAATGGCCATATTGGCAGCTACAACAATCGCCGCGACAGATAAAGAGGTAATGGCGACGGTCACCCATAGTTTTTGGCGCATGCCGGCAAGCCACAGGATTACCGCGAGCACAATACTGGTCGCAATCGCGCACTTAGATAGGACTAGCGGCGAGATCGTTCCCAGTCCGCCCAATGGAAATTTTCGCGCCAGGTAATAGACAAATAACGAAAGCGCGATCCACACTAGACCAATACCGATACATATCGAGATTGCGCCGACGCGGCTTCGTCGAAAAACGCCCGGCGCACTCACTGCGCAAAGAAGTGCCAGCGGCGGAACAGCTGGAAGAATGTAGCCCGGTAATTTCGATTGTGAGAGACTGAAGAAAATGATCGGAAAAATTGCCCAACACGCACTAAAAAATCCCGGCGAATTACTCCAAGATTTTTCGCGCCACAGCCGCAAACCTTCTTGGGCGGCGGAAATCAGTAGTACGGTCCACGGGAGCATCGCCAGCAGTGTGATCCAGACCAAAAACCAAAAGGGCTGCCTGTGTTGAAACACAGGCGTTAGATATCGTTCAAAATTGTGTTGAAAAATGAAAACGCGCAGGAAATCCGGATTTCGAGCGGCGCACATCGCATACCAGGGCACCGCGACAATACAAAACGATCCGATGGCGATCGGATGGATCAGCCGAAAAGCGGGCCACCACTGATCCGTAGCGAAAGCCCACAATCCGATCGCTCCGCCCGCGAGTATCACCGCCGCAGGGCCTTTGGCCAGAACCGCAAGCCCAAGAAATATGCCGAAGAGTGCAAGATCGAAAGTTTCGCGCGGCGAGTCTCTGGAAACCACTTCTGGCGCCGCACGCAAGAATCCCCCTGACCGCAACACGCTCGATGCGGAAGCCATCGCCAAAGCAATGAATGCGCTGAAAAGCATATCCGGAGTAGCCGCGCGCGAAAATCCGATGGCCGCTACCGAGGTGGAAAAAATCAACGGAGCCAAGAGTGTGGGACTCTCCGGAAAGCTTTCTGCAACGCCGTAATGTTTCCATCCCAGCCAGCCGATCGCCAAGGCTGTTGCAAGCGCAGCAACCGCCGATGGGAGCCGAGCAGCCACTTCCGCTGGGAGATGGAGATGAAACCCCACTGCCGCGGCCCAATAGTAAAGGATCGGTTTTTCAAACCACGGCTGTCCGTAGAGCCTCGGAGTAATCCAGTCGCCAGTTTCCGCCATGGCTCGAGCGATCCACGCATAGCGCGGCTCGTCAGGCCCCAGCAAACCAAAAGCGCCCAAACCCGAAAAAAGACAAATGAACACAACGCCGGCTGCGATCACCGCCGCCCCAATATTGTTGCGACGCTCATTTGAAAACGAGTTCAAGCCGATGAGTCTAACATTGCGCCGCGAATCTGCGCGTTTCTACTGCTGGCGTCTCCTTTACCGCCTCTAGCATAATGGCTCCCGCATGCGTGAATGGATTGAGTATGCCGTAACATGGACCGGCGTGAAGTCGCTCGGATTGCTCCCCCGGCCTGTGGCGCGATTTGTGGGAGAGACTTTCGCGGCTGCCGCCTACGCGTTGCGAGGCCCGCTACGGCGCGCCGCAATGTTCAACTTAGCGCTGGCTTTTCCTGACTGGAGCGAAGCGCAGCGAAAGCGCGTGATCCGTCGCATGATTCAGCAGATCGGCTGGATGGCGGCCGAGTTTTCGCAATTTCCGCGGTACACGCGCTCGAACATAGAGAAAATCGTCGTCCTGGACGGCTTCGAGAATTTTGATGCGGCGCGCCGACGTGGGAAGGGTGTACTTTTCCTTACTGGGCACATGAGCGCTTGGGAACTGGCTCCATTCGCACATGCGCTTTATGGACATCCCCTTCATTTTCTGGTGCGGCCCATCGCCAACCACCGCGTAGATGCTTTGGTTAACCGCTATCGCTGCCTCTCCGGCAATCAGCCCATTGAAAAAAATAAGTCAGCGCGTTCTATATTGCGAATTCTGGCTGATGGCGGCACGGTAGGCATCCTTTCCGATCACAACACTGTTTTAGAAGAAAGCGTCTTCGTCGATTTTTTCGGCATCCCAGCGTCAACAACCTCCGGTCTCGCGCGTATCGCTTTGCGGACCGATGCTGCTGTAGTTCCTGGATTCCTTTCCTGGGATCGAGCGCGCCGGAAATATCGTTTGCGTTTTGAACCGGCAGTAGAACTTTCTCACACGGGAGATGAAGAACAGGATGTTCGCGAGAATACCGCGCGTTTCACGCGGATCATTGAAAATTACGTGCGCGCAAACCCGGACCAGTGGCTCTGGGTACACAAAAGATGGAAAACGCGTCCACCCGGCGAACCGGAAATCTACCGCGCATAATAGGGTATTAACTGCGCTGCTGAATTGTTAACCAAAGAGAGGCAACCTATGGCTCTTACGGCTTCTGAACTCGCAGAATTTCTCAGTGCAAAACTTGTGGGGGATAGCAACTCCACCGTGTCAGGAGTGGCTCTGCCAGAAAGCGCGAAGCCCCAGGATCTAATTTATGTGGAGTCCGCGCGCCACGAAAGCCGCGCCGAAGATTCGGCAGCCCATTGCGTGGTAGCGCCAGAGGGCTTGTTGCTAAAAAATAAAACAACTTTGGTGGTCGACAATCCAAAGCTCGCTTTCGCCAAAGCTTCCGCTCGTTTGCTGCCGACTTTCTCGCCGACTCCGGGTATTCACCCCTCCGCAATCGTGGCACCAAACGCACGCCTGAACTCCAATGTGTTTGTCGGCCCGCACGTAGTGATTGAAGACGACGTGGAAATCGGCGAGGGCAGTATCGTAGAAGCTTTCTGTTTTCTTGGCCGTGGCAGCTCAATCGGCGCGAGATGCCGGCTGCATCCGCGCGTGACGCTTTATGCCGGTGCGAAACTTGCCTCCCACGTTGAAGTGCATTCGGGCGCCGTGATCGGCAGCGACGGTTTCGGTTATGTTTTCGGCGAAGGCCGCCATTGGAAATTTCCTCAAGTCGGTACGGTGGAAATCGGCAATGACGTTGAAATCGGTTCCAATACAACGATCGATCGTGGATCACTCGGTGTCACCCGCATTGAAGCCGACGTCAAAATTGACAGCTTGGTGCAGATCGCGCACAACGTTTCCATTGGCACACACTCAATCGTGGCCGCTCAGACCGGGATATCCGGAAGCTCTTCATTAGGAGAGGGCGTAACCCTCGCCGGGCAGGTAGGTATCGCAGACCATTGCAACCTTGAGGACGGGGCCATCGTTGGAGCCCAAGGCGGTGTGCCGTCGGGGAAGACCATTCGGAAAGGACAGACCGTCTGGGGGACTCCGGCGCGACCCCTGGATAAATTCAAAAAACAATACGCCGCCTTCGCACGGTTGCCGGATTTGATAGAGCGCATTGAGAACATCGAAAAGGCAAAGCGCTAATCCGATTCTGCGTACATCCCCGGCACACCATTGGACTCCTTCTTTTGACAGCGGGAGGGCATTCTCGAGGTCTTCGTCTTCCGTTCGCCATTCTATCGGCCTCCCTAGTCGCGTTAGAAAGGCCTACGATTTCGTTACCGTTTTGATACACGCCCTAGCCGATGGAGGGATTCTGTGTGCACCCATTTGGCCTTCCGTGTCATCCCATGGGACTGAAATTGACGTTTTCGGTTGACCCAGGAGGCAAACCCAAAGATAATATTGCTGTTACAGTTCGAGCTTAGTCCTGGGATCAAGTGGGGGCGAACTTTTCTCGCCGCAACGGATCGTTTTAGATAGCGGGGCAGACCGCTAGGCGATTGAGGGGTTAACAGGAATTGCAAAGATTCAAGCAAGTTGAGCACCGGTGCTGCCGTTGGCAGGGTTAGCGCCGTCCATCGTTCACCAGTACGGAACTAACAGGGCGAGGGTTGCTTCATAGGTCGCTTGAAAACTGCCCGGCACGATTTGGGCAGTCTGTTAATGATATATGACTAAGGTATTCTGAGGGATTAATGACACCGAGAGCCGGAACACGGACAGATTTTTCATATGGAGCCAGCGCCCAAGCTACCGCTCCGGTCCGGGATTTCGAGTCTCAGGTGGAGCAGGCCGTATCCCGCAGCGCGGAATGGCTATTATCAGAACAGTCTCAGGAAGGCTATTGGTGGGGTGAACTCGAGGCTGACACCACCCTGGAATCCGATTACATTCTCTATTTGCATGTTCTTGGCCAGCTTGATTCCCCCAAAGTAGAAAAGCTCGCAAATTACATTCGAAAAGAACAACTTCCGGACGGCGGCTGGAACATTTTTGAAGGCGGCCCATGCGAGCTGAATGCCACTGTAAAGGCATACCTGGCGCTTCGGTTGGCTGGCGATGCTGCAGACGCTCCTCACGTCGTGCGCGCGAAAGAAAAAGTCATCGCTCTGGGCGGGATCGAAGCCACAAATTCCTATGTACGGTTTTACCTCGCAATGGTCGGTGCCATCGATTGGGGCATCGTTCCCTCCATTCCGCCCGAACTGATGCTTCTCCCTGAGTGGGTTCCCATCAACATTTACGAGATGTCGTCCTGGACGCGCGGCATCGTGATTCCTCTTTCGATAATCTATGCCAACAAGCCCGACTGGCATTTGCCGCAAGGCGTCACTGTTAACGAGCTTTTCAAAACAAAAGGCGAAAAACCACATTCGTTCGACTGGGATAAACGGATCATCACTTGGCGCAACGTATTTCTTGCACTCGACCGTGGCCTGAAAATTTACGAGCGCTCTCGCTGGAAGCCATTCCGGAAGCTCGCTCTGTCCTATGCGCGTAAGTGGATGTTGGAGCGCTTGGAAAGAAGTGAAGGGCTGGGGACTATCTACCCCGCGATGATGAATTCGATTTATGCCTTGCTCGCCGACGGCGAAGATCAAAACGATCCTCTGGTTGACCGCGAGATCAAGTTTTTGGCGCGCTACGAAATCGAAGAAGACGAGACTATTCGGGTTCAGCCGTGCATTTCGCCTGTATGGGACACCGCCATCGCGATGGTTTCTCTTGAGGAAGCCGGACTCGACCCTGCACATCCGGCCTTAATCAATGCCGAGCGATGGATTGTTCGTAATCAGATTCTCGGTCCCGGTGACTGGCAGGTAAAAAATCAAAACGCTGACCCCGGTGGTTGGGCCTTTGAATTTCGCAATGATTTCTACCCGGACGTGGACGACACTGCGTTCGTGCTAATGGCTCTCGGCCGCGTAGCCGATCCCGATTCCGAGCGCCTGCGGAACTCCCTGCGTCGCGGACTGGCATGGCTTGTCAGCATGCAGAACGGCGACGGCGGCTGGGGCGCATTCGATCACGAGAACAATTTGCAATTTCTGAATCACATTCCGTTCGCCGACCACAACGCCATGCTGGATCCTTCGACTGCCGACGTAACCGCGCGTACAGTCGAATGTCTGGGACAAATGGGTTGGCCGGCGAATCATCCGGTGATCCAGCGAGCTCGCGCTTTCATTCGTCACGAACAAACTCCCGATGGCTCGTGGTTTGGCCGCTGGGGTGTGAACTACGTGTATGGAACCAGCGGAGTTTTGCGGGCGCTTGAAAAGATCGGCATGCCCAATCAGCCCGACTGCCAGCGCGCGGCAGACTGGCTGCGCTCGGTCCAAAATCGTGACGGCGGTTTCGGCGAGTCGGTCCTCTCCTACTACGATCCTGCGCTGAAAGGTAAGGGGAAGAGCACTGCCTCACAGACGGCCTGGGGATTAATTGGCTTGCTTGCAGCAGTCGGTCCGGACGATCCTGCCGTTGAACGAGCCGTCGCGTGGCTCCTCGAGCAGCAGAATTCGGACGGCACCTGGGACGAACCCGAATTCACCGGCACCGGGTTTCCGTGTGTCTTTTATCTTAAATATCATCTGTATCGAAACTCTTTCCCGCTATATGGCTTGGCGCGCTACGACAATTTGTCCAAAGGTCGGCGTCCTTTTGCCGGTATGCAGATACCTGCGGCGGAGTTGCAGCATCTCATGGGAAGACAACGGGGGTAATGGATGAGAGTACCTTTAAGCTTGACCACCAGTATGGCCGGGTATCTGACTAACAAGAAGATGAGCGGCGCAGAGAAATACCCACTGGTGATGATGCTCGAACCACTTCATGCCTGCAATCTTACTTGCACAGGCTGTGGCCGCATTCGCGAATATAAATCCACGATCAACGAGATGCTGACCGTCGAAGAATGCCTGAAGGCCGTGGATGATTGTGGCGCGCCAATCGTCTCGATCTGCGGTGGCGAGCCCATGATTTATCCTGAACTCGACCGTCTGGTAAAAGAAATCCTCGACCGCAAAAAACACATTTATCTCTGCACCAACGGAATGTTCATCCGCAAGCGCTTGAAGGAATTCAAACCCACTTCGCGCCTGTTTTTCAACGTCCACTTGGACGGCCTCGAAAAGACCCACGATATTTGCGTGGAGCGCGACGGCGTGTTTCGCGAAGCCATTGAAGGCATTAAGGCCGCCAAGGCTGCCGGCTTCCTGGTTACTTCCAACACCACGGTTTATAAGGAAACCGACATCGAAGAGATTGCGGACCTGTTTGCCTACCTGCAAACGCTGGGTGTTGATGGCCACATGATTTCTCCGGCTTATTCCTATGCCGCTGTGATGACTAAGGAAATTTTTATGTCGCGCGATGAAATTCGCGACAAGTTCCAGCAGGCCAGCAAGCTCCTCGAACGCTACAACATCGTGACCTCGCCGATTTACATGGAATACCTTCGCGGCGAACGCGAATTGATGTGCACCGCCTGGGGCAATCCGACCTACAACCCGCGGGGTTGGAAAGGCCCCTGCTATTTGATGACCGATGCGCACCACGCCACTTTCAAGGAATTCATCGACAACACTCCGTGGGAAAAGTACGGCCGTGGCCGCGATCCTCGTTGCGAAGATTGCATGGTCCATGCCGGTTACGAAGCTTCCGCCGTTCTCGGCGGAAATAAAAAGCTAGGCGATACCTGGAAGATGCTCACCTGGACTCTCTCAGGAAAAATGGGCGGGTTAATGGGCGAGCCGAGCGCAAGAGAAATTCAGGCCAAGGCAAACGGCCAGGGTAACGGTAACGCTCATTCCGATACACAGGGTAGCGGCTATGGTTCCAGCAAGCGCGTGATCCCAGTAGCGCCATCCAACCAGCAGCAGGATGAGGTGTTCCGCATTTTATGACCACGCTCGTTACGGGTGCCACCGGCTTTGTAGGTAGCCACGTCGCCCGTCAACTTGTCAGCGCTGGACAATCAGTTCGTGTTCTGGTTCGTCCGCACAGCAACTTACAGGCGCTCGCTGGGTTACACCTAGAGTCTTTTGAGGGCGACCTGCGGGACCAGAAATCGCTGGAACGCGCTCTGCAGGGAATTCGGCGCGTTTTTCATCTGGCTGCGGATTATCGGTTGTGGACGCCTCGGCCCGAAGATATCTACGAGATTAATGTCGAAGGCACCGGCAACTTGCTTAACGCTGCGGGCCATGCGGGTGTTGAACGCATTGTTTACACCAGTACGGTAGCAACGATTGCAGTACCTCGGCATGGCGCGTTGCCAAACGAAGGCACCCAGGCGAAGCTCGACGAAATGGTCGGGCATTACAAACGCTCTAAATTTCTGGCCGAGCAGGTCGCCGTCGAAGCTGCTTCCGCTGGCCTGCCCGTAGTCATTGTGAATCCCACCGCGCCCGTGGGGCCGTGGGATTGGAAGCCGACGCCAACTGGCCGCATTATTCTGGATTTCTTGAAAGGTAAGATGCCTGCTTACGTCGATACTGGATTGAACGTGGCCCCCGTGGAAGATATTGCTGCGGGACATTTACTGGCCGCTGAAAAAGGCCGCGCTGGCCAGCGATACATTCTGGGCGGGCGGAACATGACGCTAAAGCAGATTCTCGACGCATTGTCGACGATTACAGGACGTCCGGCGCCGCGCGTGCGTTTGCCTCATGCGGTTGCGCTAGCCGCCGGATATGCAGATCAGTTGTTCTCACGTCTTGCGGGACGCGAACCGCAGATTCCGGTCGAAGGCGTAAAAATGTCCCGCCATCGCATGTTTGTGGAAAGTGACAAAGCCGAGCGCGAGCTTGACTATAAACTTACTTCGGTGGAAGCCGCTCTCGAACGCGCCGTAAATTGGTATCAACAGCATGGATATTTGGACGCCGGCGCAGGAAACAAGTCCGTCCCGCATGCAGCGGCGGCCTAAGGAATGGCAGTGAGAATTCTCGTCATCTTCGCGTTGGAAAATGAATTTGCTCCTTGGCGCGCCTCACACGAATTCAAGCCGGCAAAGCTGGGTAACCTGGACGTGCATGTCGCGGATTTTGCTTCGTCTCAAGTGACGGTTGCGCTGACAGGCGTAGGGGTCAGGCAGGCGGCGCTGACTGCTTCACAAATTATGCGCGGCGGCTTTGATGCTTTTGATTGTTGCATTTCGTCCGGGCTGGCCGGTGGTCTGCGAAGTAACTACGCTATGGGAGAAGTCCTGGCAGCCCAGAGTGTTTTTTCCGAAGCGGTGCCTGCCGATGGTACGAGCCGGTTGCTCCCATGCAGCGGCGCACTTGTGTCGTTCGCGGTCGAATCTGGCGCAACCATAGTCGAACAGTTTTATAGCGCGGATCATGTGATTTTAACGGCGCGTGAGAAACGGGTTCTCAGCGCGAAGGCTGACGCCGTGGAAATGGAAAGTTTTGAGATCTTGCGTGAAGCGCAAAGCGCCGGAGTTCCGGCTGTTGCCATTCGAGCGATAAGCGACACTCTCGATGAAGATTTGCCGCTTGCTATGAGTGAGATTCTCACGGATGAAGGGAAGGTCAGCCTTCCGCGCGTGCTCGGCCAAGTGGCCCTCAAGCCGCAGTCCCTTCCGGGGCTTGTTCGGCTCGGCAAAAATAGCCGCGTAGCAGCGCAGTCGCTATCTCGTTTCCTGGATGCCTACGTTGCCGCCTTGGCAAATCGCACGGCACCGTTTGAAACTGAATTAACCGCAGGAGCGTTTTGGAAGTTGTATGAGCTTAACGATCAGCCCAATTGAATCTGAGAGTTCTTCGCAGCGGAAACGTCAGCATCCGGCTGACGGTCGAATGCGCGCGGGCGTTTATCGTGGGAAAGGCCTTGTGACGGTTGAGTCTGTGCCGATTCCTGAAATTGGTGAGGGTGAACTTCTTTTCCGCGTGGCCGCCTGCGGGATCTGTGGCACGGACATCAAAAAGATTCACCACGGTTTCATCGCGCCTCCGCAGATTCTGGGGCACGAGCTTGCTGGCACCGTAGTTAAGGTTGGCCGCGGCGTCACGAAAATTAAACCCGGCGACCGCGTGGTCAGCTTCCATCACATTCCGTGCGGCGCCTGTTTTTATTGCGAGCGAAAACTTTTTTCGCAGTGCGCAGGATACAAGAAAGTCGGACTCACGGCCGGCTTCGATCCCAATGGCGGAGGTTTCGCCGAATACGTTCGGGCGATGCCGTGGATTGTCGAACGCGGAATGATCGCGCTGCCCGCAGACGTAAGCTTCGAAGAAGCGACGTTCGTGGAGCCGGTAAATACTTGCCTGAAAGCTGTGCGCAAAGCTCGTGTTACAAAAAATGAAACTGTGCTTGTGATCGGCCAAGGCCCTATTGGAATGCTCCTGATGTTGCTGGCAAAATATGAAGGGGCCGAAGTTTTCACCAGCGATCCCATGCCAGGGCGTCGCGCCGCGAGCAAGCGATTTGGCGCAAAAGATTCTTTTGACCCAAACTCCACGAACTTGCTTCACGAGATTCGCAGCCGGACGGATGGACGCGGAGCGGACGCCGTTCTGGTCGCGGTGCCCAGTCCGGCATTAGTTCCAGAAGCTTTGGCCCTAACCAGGCCCGGAGGGCGCATACTATTGTTTGCGCACAACGACCCGGTCATGCAGCTCACGTTCCCGGCTGCCGCGGTGGGGGTTGAAGAAAAGGAAATTTTCGGCAGTTACAGCGCGTCGGTGGACCATCAGGCAGAATCAGCGGCGCTTGTGTTTGAACGCAAGTTGCCCGTGGACGAATTGATTTCGCATCGTTTCCCGCTGGAGCAGATCGAGGAAGCGCTGGAGTTGGCGGCTCGTCCCGCGGATGATACTTTGAAAGTGGTGATACGTCACGAATGAGAGTAGATCGCGAACGCAATGGACATATGACGGCAGCCGTTCTGTACGGCGCTGAAGATCTGAAAATCGAGAGCGTTGATATCCCCACTCTCGCGGATGATGAAGTGTTGGTGCGCGTGGAAGTAGCGCTGACCTGCGGGACGGATTTGAAAGTCTGGAAGCAGGGGTTTCATCAGCGTATGATTAAGCCGCCTTCGCTTTTCGGCCACGAGCTTGCCGGCGTGATTGAGTTGAAAGGGAATGCGGTAAACGGCGGCTTCCGCGAAGGCATGCGCGTGGTGCCTGCGAATTCCGCGCCCTGCAATGTTTGCCTCTACTGCCGCAAGGGCCAGTCTAATCTTTGCGAAGATTTGCTTTTCAACAACGGCGCTTACGCGGAATACATTCGCATACCGGGAAGAATCGTGCGCCAGAACATGTTGCCGATTCCCGAAAATGTTTCGTTCGTTGATGCCGCCATGGCCGAGCCGCTCGCTTGTGTGTTGCGCGGAATTCATGAAATGGGAGTCCATCGCGGCGACACCGTAGTCGTAATCGGCTGCGGGCCCATCGGACTGAAATTCATCCGCATCCTCTCCGGACGTGGCATGCGTGTGATCGCCATGGGAAAACGCAAGAGCCAGATGCGCATGGCTGAAAGGCTGGGAGCGGTCGCCGCGTTTGACGCCGCTGAAATTGAGAACCCGGTTGGCTTGGTTCGTCAGATCACCGAGGAAGGCCGCGGTGCCGACGCGGTGATTGAAGCGGTGGGCACTGCCACCACCTGGCAATGGGCGCTTCAAATGGTGCGAAAAGGCGGGACGGTGAACCTCTTTGGTGGCTGCCCGCGCGGAACCGAAGTGAAAATTGACCCTACCGCGCTGCACTACTCTGAAATCACCATCAAGTCCACTTTCCATCACACGCCCCGGTTCATGCGGGAAGCGCTGGAGACCATCGCGCGCGGCGAAATCCGAGCGAGCGACTTCATCACCGGAGAAGCGCCGCTTTCAGACTTGCCCCAAGTTTTTGAACACATGAAGAACCGCCATGGCGAGATGAAAACGGCCGTCATTCCCTAGGTGTTCGCACTAGCATCAAATGCAGAAGCTGTAGTAATTTGAACGGGAACAACCACCGCCCGAATCAGGGCACCATGTTAGCCACACCTGAATTGAAAATTGCGCGCAATCTTCCCGCGGAGCGCTGCGACCCCGCCGCGGCACAGCGTTACACACGTTGGCTGGCTACCCACCACTACGAGAATTTCAATGTTGTCTCCGGCCTGCTGCCGCGCCGCCTGCATCAGGATTTCTACAATGTGTACGCCTATTGCAGGTGGTCGGACGATCTGGGCGACGAAGTTGCCGATCCCGCCCGCGCGCTTGAATTGCTCAATGCCTGGGAAGTGGAGCTGCGAACGATTTACGAACGCGGTCGCGGACCTTCCCACCCGGTTTTGATCGCCCTGCGCGAAACGATTCGCCAGAAGAACATTCCCATTGAGCCATTCAGCGATCTGTTGCGCGCTTTCCGGCAGGACCAGACCGTCCACCGCTATGCCGATTGGGATTCCGTCCTCGACTATTGCGTGTACTCGGCAAATCCAGTCGGCAGGCTCGTCCTATATCTGTGCGGTTATCGCGACGAGGCGCGTCAAAAACTCTCCGACTACACTTGCACCGCTTTGCAGCTTGCGAATTTCTGGCAGGACGTTTCGCGCGACCTTGAAAAAGGGCGCATTTATATTCCCATCGATTCTCTGGCTGAACACGATTTAACCGAAGCCGATGTCGTAGCGCGAAGGTTTGACGCGAATTACGTCGCATTGATGAAATCCCTGATAACGCGCACCCGTGCCCTTTTTCACGCTGGCCTTCCTCTCGCGCAGAAGGTCGAGCCATTCCTACGCGTCGATCTGGAAATGTTCAGCCGCGGCGGCCTCGCAATTCTCGATGCCATCGAGTCTTTGGGCTACAACACGCTTGAACATCGGCCCGCCCTCACGAAATGGACGCAGATGCGCCTGCTAGCTGGCGCTCTCACTTCGCGCGTTTTTTCGCGCCGCGCTAATCTTTCCCCAGACGAACCCGCGGCAACGTTACCGAAGGCTGCCCGCGTCATGCGCCCTTCTGCGAATTCCGTTGCAGTCATGCAGTCCGATACAGAAAGGGTGGCTGCTTCATATGCCGAATGCGCGCGAATCGCGAAAGAATCCCACAGCAGCTTCTATCTTGCGTTTTTTGGACTGCGCAAGGAAAAGCGCAATGCTCTTTGCGCCCTCTACGCTTTTATGCGCCTGGTGGACAATGTCTCCGACGAGCCGGGCGATCTGGATTCGAAGTGCCAAGGCCTGGCTCGCTGGCGCGCCATGCTAGACGACGCCATCGCCGGCCGTACCGCCGCCAACGCAATTCTTCCAGCCCTGGCCGACACGATTGCGCGCTTCGAAATACCCTCGCGCTACTTTCACGATTTGATTCTGGGCGCGGAAATGGATTTGACAGTTTCGTCCTACGCCACATTCGACCGTCTTTCCGAATACTGTTATCGTGTTGCAGGCACCGTGGGCCTCAGCTGTCTGCACGTTTTCGGTTTCCGTGATCCGAAAGCTCCCGATTTAGCCGAACGCCTGGGCCTCGCGTTTCAGTTGACAAACATCATTCGCGACGTCTGTGGCGATTTCGAAATGGGCCGCATCTATCTTCCGCAGGAAGATCTCGATCGGTTTAGAATAACTCAATCGCAACTTTGCGGCCCGCTCACTTCGCCGCTTCAAGAATTGCTCGAATTTGAAGCCGATCGTGCCTGGCATTTCTATCGCGAAGGCTCCTCGTTGGTCGATCGCGTGGATGCCGATAGCCGCGCCACGCTTTGGGCTTTGATTCGAACGTATAGCAGTCTCCTGGCACGGATCGAAGAAGATGGTTTCGATGTGTTTTCTTCGCGTGTTTCGTTGTCCAGTGCCGAAAAAATTCAATATCTCCTGACCGCGGGGATGAGCGGCTGGTGGAAGCAGGATGCCCTCGCAAAGCGTTCTAGTGATCGGCGGCGGTCTGGCAGGGCTGTCCTCCGCCGTCGCGCTAGCTGAAGCGGGCCTTCAAGTCCGCCTGTTCGAAAAGCGTCCCCACCTGGGCGGACGCGCTGCATCCTACACGTTGCCGGATGGCAGTGAAGTAGACAATTGCCAGCATGTCACGCTGGGATGCTGCACGAATTTGGCTGATTTTTATTCTCGCGTTGGCGCCGCCGGCAAGATTCGTTTTTACGACCGGCTTTATTTTGTGGACGCGCAAGGCCGCCGTTCGACGATGGAAGCGTCGCCTTTGCCTGCACCGATGCATCTGGCGCCATCGTTCCTGCTTTTCAGTTCGTTGAATTTGGCGGACAAGCGCAGCATCGCGAATGCCATGATGGCCATCGCGACGGCGAGCGGCAATCCGCCGGGCATCGATGGCAGTTCGATGCTCGACTGGCTGTACCGGATGAAGCAGACGCCCGCGGCGATAGAACGCTTCTGGCGCGTGGTCTTGGTGAGTGCTCTCGACGAAGAGTTATCGCGAACCGACGCGCGCTACGGGATCGAAGTTTTCTGGAAAGGTTTTCTTGCGAATAAAAATGGATATCGTGTGGGGATTCCCTCAGTGCCTTTAGCTGAATTATACGAAGGTTGTCGCGAAGCGGTACTGCGCCGCGGCGGAGAAGTCCGCTTGCGCGCCGGTATACGTGGAATCCGCCTCCGAGATAATCGCTTCGAGAGTGTCGTGATGGATGACGGCACTGAAATCTCAGCGGATGCGTGTATTGCGGCAGTGCCTCATGACACGTTACTAAGTCTGCTGCCTAGGGCCATGGCGCAAGAGAATGCATCCCTTTCTGGTTTGGCGAACATCAAAACCTCGCCGATCACTGGAGTCCATTTGTGGTACGACCGCACGGTGATGACCGAGCCTTTCCTTACGCTGCTCGACCACACCACCCAATGGGTGTTTAACAAAACCTTCCTGTATGGAACTAATGAAACCAATGGGGCGGTCGCGCGTGCAACTCTCCAAAGCGATCATTCTTTCGACGCGGACGCAGACGGCCAGTATCTCCAACTCGTAATCAGCGCTTCGTATGATCTGGTGCAGAAGTCGCGCCAGGAAATTATCGATCTTTGCTGCCGGGAACTCGCCGAAGTTTTACCGGCCACTCGAGATGCACGGTTGCGCAAGGCCACTGTGATTAAGGAAATCAACGCCACGTTTTCGCCTGCGCCGGGTGTGGACCGCTGGCGCCCTGCGCAAAAGACCAGCGTGAATAATCTGTTCCTCGCCGGTGATTGGACTCGTACTTCCTGGCCTTCCACCATGGAAGGCGCCGTCCGAAGCGGCTATTTGGCCGCGGAAGCGCTCCTCGCTGCATCCGGTGAACCGAGAGTTTTCTTGCAGCCAGACCTCCCACGGGAAGGTTTTTCGAAGTTCTGGGCCAATCGCAACGGGACAGGCTCGTGACCAAGCTAAGGACCGCAAGCGTTCTGTTACTTGTGCGGTATTCACGAACATTTTCGTTTTCCGCAGCATCACGTAATCGCAAGTATGATTTGGCAACCCTCAGGAGGTCCGATGGACCGCAAGTATAAGCAACGAGGCTACAGCGACCGCGACGCCCAAGACAAGAAAAGGGACAGAAGTGAACGCTCCAACGGCGATTCGCGGCCCAAGGGTGAGCCCCGCCCCAAGCAAGAAATGATGGGCCCGCGAACGCCTCGCATGGTGGGAACCGTGATGAGGGCGCGCTGTTCCAGTTGCGGCGCGGTTCTAATGCCGGGCTTCGACCCGAATGGCCAGTGTCCCCGCTGCCACGCCGAATTGCATTGCTGCAAACAGTGCGTTCACTTCGACACCGGCAAGCAGTTTGAATGTACGCAGCCTATCCCAGAGCGCATTGCCAAAAAAGATGCGAAAAACGATTGCACGTTTTTTGAATTCCGCATGACCGTGGAAAAAGATACCTCTCCGGTGAACTACGCTGTAGCTGCCCCGATTGCCGCCGCTCCTGGCCGTCCCAACGACGCGCGCAAGGCCTTCGAGGATCTATTCAAGAAGTAGTTTTCTGGACAGCTGGAATTTTTCTACCCCGTACCGGACTTAGCTACGCGTGTGCCTACTCCGGTTCCATTCATTTTGGCGGAAGAGGGAAAAGCGTGGGTTCTTTCGATGGCTCCGTCGCGATGGAATCAAGCTGCGGATAATGGTGGCGCAACGTTTCGGGAACTTTCACCTTCTTGTTATCCAGCATGTGTATCAGCTGCAGCGCGTTCACCACACCTTTGCCCTGAAAATGGTTATTGGTAATAACAAATGTTGTTTTGGCGTTTTTTGACACATTGCGAACTCTCTCCGCCCACGGTTCCAATTCCTCTTCCGAATAAAGGTAGTTGTAGCGCTCCTCCACCGGCGCGGCCGGATCGTCGCTGAACCAGGTGTCGTATCTGCGGCCGTGCAATCGCACATATCCAATTGGCGAGGTCACCTGCTCGCTTGGCTCGATTGACCGCCCAATGATTGGCTGATCGATGTTGCAGAAACCTACGCCGCGCTCGTGCAGCAGCTCGTAAAATTTCGGGTTGGCCCAGGAGGAATGCCGCACTTCAACCACTAGCGGATAATCTCGAAATGAATCGAGCATCTGCGTTAAGCGAGTAAGGTTTTCGCTTTCGAAATGAAACGAAAAAGGGAACTGCAGCAACACCGCACCAAGCTTGTCTGCCCCGCGCAAAAGATCGAATCCAGCGCGAACGGCCTTCTCATCCTCCAAATTTGTGCCGCCTTCGTGCGTGAATTTCTGCCAGAGCTTTGCGGTAAAAAGGAAGCGCGGGTTCGCTGCTACGCGCCGGATCCACTGTGCTCCGTGCGATGCTTGAAGCGGATGATAAAACGAAGTATTGATTTCAATGGTGTCGAAGAATTCTGCCAAATAGGTCGCTTGATGGAAATCGCGTGTGCGAGGCGTAGGGTAAACTACGCCGGTCCAATCCTTATAAGCCCATCCAGCCGGCCCTACCAGCACTTTTGCACGCTGGACAGGTTCAACTCGCTTTTCTGCAGCCCTACCGGTTACGCGCGTCATCTTTTGGCAGCGTATGATGTCCTCGTCCGGGGTGTCAATCCTGCAAACCCTTCAAAAAACTCGCACTGTTGTTCGGCGGGAAATTCACGGCAACATAGGTTGCAAAGCGCCGCGCCGAGCGCTATCCTGAAACCGTCTTCTATGCGACCCCTCCTTCCGCTGTATCATCAATTCTACAGAAGGTGCTCTGATGAAAATCACCTACAGCCACATAGAACCGGAATTACGCCAAACGATCGAACGTGAAACCGAACGTTACGTTGCGAAACTAAATAGACTCTTGAAACGGTATCCTGCGGATTCCGTTCTGCTCCACGAATCGCTTGAAAAAAATCCGCATCAACACGAATTTAGCTTCTCTCTGAACCTGACTATTCCCACCGGAACGTTGCACGCAACTGGTGTGGGACCTGATTCCGAGGTTCGTGCCAGCGCCAAAGCGGCCTTCGCCGAAATTGAACGGCAAGTGAAGAAACATCAGGAAAAGCTCCGCAAAGATTATCTTTGGAAACGTAAACGTCCGCGCGCAACGATCGCAACACCGAGCGAAGTCCCCTCGGCCGATTGAGTCGCGAATACGTCCTGCCACTGAAGCGTCCCGGCAGATTCGCCTCAGTTACGAGCCTGCCGGATTAGTTCATGTCCTCGTCTTCACCCGGCGCTTCTTCAGTAGGCGCGGATACTTGGGCTCCGATCATAATTGGTGGAAGTCCGGCTTGTTTCAGTTGGCTATTCACTTCAGGAAGATCTTTTGTGGTTAACGCAGCCCATTTCGCCATCACCGCAGCAAGATCTGTCTGCGCTGTGTCAAATGCCTTCATAGCCTCGGCGGTAGGCGCTACGTCACCGTCATTTATCGCGGAAAAGATTTTCGCAAGCTTCCGGCTCAGCGATTCCAAATCGACCCGCTCCGCTGCTGGTTTCGACGGAACCATTCCGAAATGAGCGGGGGGAGCTCCAGCGACGTCTTCCCCCTTGGCCACGAGCGCATCCAGGGCCGACGCAAGCGAAGCATTATCGTGAACTTGCGAACGAACTTTGCGCGCCTGCGAGAGAAGTTGATTTACACCACGTTGCACTTCACTGATTTCAGCCTGCCGGCTCGATACTTTCGTCGCGGCGTCAAATTGCTTCTGCAGTTCGGAACTGGAAGTCTTTATGCGCGGATCCATCTTTACTGTCAGCGGCTCGGAGTAGCTTTGGCCGCCCACCGTCAGTTTCAGCGTGTACGTTCCGGGCAGGGCTGTTACTCCGCGAGGCGCGACGACAAATTCGTCGCCCACCAGGTGGGTGCTTCCTGGAACCGCCGTGTAGTGGAGATCCCAAATCCAGCGGTGCATGCCGGCCTCAGCCGATGGCGGCTGCGGCGCAGGTCTCCAGAACGCCGGGAAGTCGAGAGTTGCGGGTTTCACCGGTGGCGCCTTATCCTCGCTCGAATATCGGCGGACGACTTGGTCTTTTGCATCGAGAATTTCAATTTGCATCGGACCGGCGGCGGATGATTTCAAATAATAATCGATCATCGCGCCGACCGGCGGATTCTCGGCGAGAGCTTCATCACGCGGCATAGGCGAGCCGTAGTCCGTTCCCGGATGCATGCGAATAGCATCGGCAGGCTTGAACAGATACGCTTCGGACTGCGCCAGTTTGTCGGTGATTTGCCGCAGTGCCGTGATGTCGTCCAGAACCCAAAAACCGCGGCCATGAGTCGCAACAATCAAATCATCCCCGTGAATCGCAAGGTCGCGCATCGAGACGGGCGGCAAATTCAGTTGCAACGATTGCCAATCATCGCCATCGTTGAATGAAACAAACACACCAAGTTCCGTTCCAGCAAAGAGCAAACCTTTGCGCTTCGGGTCTTCCTTCACGGTCTGCATATACACGCCCGAGGGTAACCCCTTGGTAATACGCTGCCAGGTTTTGCCGCCGTCGCGTGTGCGATAAATATACGGGTCGTTATCTTCCAGCCGATGACGATCGACGGCTGCGTACGCTTCGTCCGCGTCAAAGTGTGACGCTTGCATCATTACGATCTTGCTCCAAGCTGTGAGAGCTTGCGGCGTAACGTTCTCCCAAGTCTTGCCGCCATCGACTGTCTTCTGAATGTAGCCGTCGTCCGTACCGATCCAGACCAAATCAGCGTGCGCGGCAATCGGCGAAGGCGCAATCGTATAAATCACGCCGCGCCGCTTGTCAGGAGGCGCATCCGCCGCCGCAGCATCATTCAAATTGGACGGTACTCCCGGATCTTCGCGCGTTAAATCCGGACTAATCTGATCCCAACTGTTTCCGCCGTCCAATGTTCTAAACAAAAACTGATCGCTGAAATAGAGCGCGTGCGGTTCAGCTTCAGAAAAAACCAGAGGGAGGGTCCAGGTTCTTCGGAACGGTCCTTTCCGGCTCAACTCAGGCGAAACATTGCGCAGTTCGCCGGTAATCACGTTGCATTTCGTCACGTTGTCGCCGAAGAGTATTTCAGGACGTAGCGGATCAGGCGCAGTGTAACCGGCTTCTTCCCCTGCGCAGTTCCCTGTCCAATCATGCATTGAAATTTCGGTGTGCCCGCTACGCTCCGGAACGCCCACGGCCCCGCTGTCCTGTTGCGCGCCCGTAGCCCAGTAGGGAAAACGATAATCCGCAGCCACATGATAAAGCTGCGCAGTCGGCTGGTTGTACCAGGAACTCCACGTTGCCGCGCCATCTTCAGTGACGATCGTTCCTTGATCGCTGGCAAGTACCATCCGCTTTGGATCGTCCGGATAAATCCACAACTGGTGATAATCGTCGCCTCCCGGCGCGCCTCGGATCGACGTCCAGTTCTTTCCGCCATCCGTCGAACGATAGAGCGAGGTGTTAGAAACGTACACTGTTTCGGAATCTTTCGGATCTACGACCACATGGCAAAAATACCAACCGCGTCCCCAAATCCGGTGATCGCCCGAAGTTTTGTGCCAGGAAGCTCCCGCATCGTCCGAGCGATAAAGCCCGCCTTCTTTGGCGTCAACGATGGCGTAAACCAAATTTGAATTTGAGGGGGCGACAGCGATTCCAATCCGTCCCACTCGTTCGCTTGGCAGTCCCGCGGTAAGTTGTTGCCAGGTGTCCCCACCGTCTGTTGATTTGAAAATTCCGCTCCCCGAACCATACGACGGCGGATAAATGCTCCACGGTGGACGTCGCGTATTCCAGAGCGCCGCATAAATCGTGCGCGAGTCTTGCGGATCGAACGCCAGATCAATCGCGCCGACATCCTCGTTCTTGAACAACACTTTTTTCCAAGACGCGCCGCCGTCGTTCGACCGATACACTCCCCGCTCCGGATTAGCGCCGTACGCGTGCCCAAGTGCTGCGACAAAGACAATATCTTCATTTCGCGGATCGACGAGGATGCGGCCAATCTGCCGCGTGTTATCAAGCCCAACGTGTGCCCACGTCTTCCCAGCGTCCATTGACTTGTACACGCCGCTGCCAAACGAGATTTGCGAGCGCATATCCGACTCGCCTGTTCCCACGTAAAGCTCACTTGTGTTCGAAGGAGCCACAGCGATGGCCCCAATCGATGCTATCGGCTGCGAGTCGAAAATCGGCGTCCACGTTCGCCCCGAATTCTCAGATTTCCAAACTCCGCCGCCAACAGAACCAAAATAAAAAGTGTTCGGCTGCCCCGGCACGCCGGTAACACCATTCGACCGCCCGCCGCGGAATGGGCCGATCATCCGCCAGTGCAGCCCCGAATAAAGACTGGCCGAAAATCTCTGCGCCGGCACAGTATTTTGCGTTTGCTGAAAAGCCAAAACAGACAACGCCAGCCTAAACAACAGACGCACAACCACTCGCGACGACTGGCACATGAATTGATTTTCTCCTGACGAATCTTAATTCACAGGCAGGATGAGCATACAACACGAGCCCAAGTCAGAGAAATTCTCGCTCGAAGAAATGATCCAGCCGACCCCTAATGTCGCCCAACTCTCGACTGGGCCCTCCGAACTTGCGGTACTGGCCCCCGCAGCGTACGTTTCCGGCAACTCTTGGATCGAAGCCAGGTATCCGCTAGTCCTTGCGCCAACGTTTACCGGCATGTGCGCCAACTTTTTTTCGTGTAAGATGTTCAGACCATTTTAGGGGCGTAGCTCAGTGGTAGAGCAGCGGCCTTTTAAGCCGAAGGTCGTGGGTTCGATCCCCACCGCCCCTACCAACAATCCAGTCAATGTTTATTGAGTGTTTCTGATGTTAGGCCAAATGAAGGGGCATAGAAAGTACGTATAGAAGTACGTAAAACGGCCTCATCGCGCACGGCTAGCCCTCTTTCGTTTCTGCTCTGTCCGTGCTTTCTTCTTGGCTTTCAGCACTCGCTGGAACTTCGCCATTGCAGCCGCCGAGACTTTGCTCACTGGTTTGACGTAATGTTTCTCTGTCACACTCACGTCAGCATGACGCAGGATCGCCTGGCGCGTCTTCGGCTCAACGCCCAATTCATATAGGTTGGTCGCCAGCCCTCTCCTGAATCCATGCCAGCCGCACCACGCAATGCTCTTCTTTTTTAGGGCAGCTTTTTCCAGGGCAGGGCGAATTATACGATTCGCGAGATTGTGTAGATCGAGCGGTCGCCCCATCTTTGCGCCAGTGAAAATGAATCCATCAGCTGGGAAGTCGTTGCGATGGTTTGCGAGATGCTTCGCCAAGTCGGAAATAACAGGCACGCCCGCTCTTGAGGCTTCAGTCTTGGTCTGCTCGACAACGTGGGTGGGCCTCCATGCGGTTCGTTGGACGTGCAATTCGTTGCGCTTCAAATCCTCCCACCGAAGTCCCTGTATTTCTGATTTTCTCAGACCGCTGAACGCAGCCAACGCTACAACCGTTGCGGCAGGTTCAGGCAAAACGTCGATCATATCCAACACTTGATCGAGCGTTGCGAATCGAGTCGGCTCACTTCGATGCTGTGGCGTCTTTGGTATGGCGACTTCAAAGAATGGATTTTTTGCCTCGGGATTGAACGCGCCTTGCTGCGCAGCAAGGTTGAACACAGACACGCTGAACCACTTGAGATGCTTCATCGTCTGTGACGAAAGGTGCGGGTTCTCTCGGGCAATGCGATTGAGAATGTCCTGTGCGATTTGCAATTTGAAATCACACAATCGCAGGCCATCGAATCGCGACTTCAAATGACGTGCGTGGAGATTCTTATATCCGACAAGGGTTGACGCGCGGAGATCATCCTTCCGACTCGGAAAGTAAATCTTCTCAATGAACTCGTTTGCGGGCTGCATGCTTGAAGCGGTCATCAAATCGGCCTTACCCAGCGCATCGTTGATGACCTGACGACATTCTTTCTCGGCAGCTGTGGGAGAAGCGAAGCGGTTGCGAGGACCGAGATTGATGTACTTATCGCGCCAAGCTTTTCGTCCACTCGCAATGAACGGTTCCTGGTAGCGGAAGTACCAACGATTGCCCTTGACGTAGATTTTTCCGTTTTGCATGGCTTAGGTTCCTCGGCGCTTCGCGTACTCGCGACGCCGCCTTGCGTTCAGTTTCTTTTTGACCTTCTTGTGTCGCTCGGCCTTATATTGTTTTCGCCACGTCGCAGAACACTGAGCGGAACAGCATTCGCTCTGCGAATTATTGCGGATGAAGTGACGCCCGCACTGTTTACACACTTTTGCCCGCCAAGATTCTGTAAACAAAAACAGGACAGCTTTTTTGTATGTCAAACCTAGTTGGTAATCTTCGACCTGCTGATTCGTTTCATGGGACTTGCCCTTTTCATCTATGGTGGTGGTGACGAGTTCGCCGCCCAGAAGATCGTTCGAAGATAAAACCTGAATGGCTTCCTTTTGAGGAAAGCCGTTCTCCCAAACTTTTCGAAATTGCTTTTGTAGGGATTCCCAGCGATACCAAAGCAGTATGAAAGTCGGATGTTTTCTTCGGAACTCTTCAAGTTCAACCGCCCGCAAATCTAGGAAAGCTGCGAATGTTTTGGCGGCTTTAAGGTTCTCTTGCTGCTGAGTCCAACTCAGTTCGTTTCTCATTGCACCTTGTTCGTAGACACATGGAATATACCAATAGACTACGAAAAGGTCAATAGGTAATCTATGCGTGTGTCCGAAAGGCACCAAAGGAAACGAAAATGAAACGCTCGACCCAAACAAAAACCAGCACCGCTAATACAGGGATGATTCAACCGCCGAGGATATTGACGGTTGCTCAGGTTTCCGAACTGTTACAGATTCCCACGTCGTCCGTTTACGAAAAGACTCGACAACGACCTGGAGTCGTGCCTCCGCTACCTTGCCGTCGCGTCGGAAAGTACTTGCGGTTTTTCGAGGCCGAGGTGATGGCGTGGCTTGTCGCCCTACCTCAGAACAAGTTGGTGCATCGGAAAAGGAAAGCGGCATGAGCAGCAACGAAATCGAAAAAGCGTACGGGACCGTAATCGCATACCGCCGTGCTGGATACGGCTGGCTTGATTGGAACGGCACCCGCGTTTGGATTCACATTCGTGACGTGCGCGATTCACAAGGATGTTTGTTGCCCGCTCTCAAGGTTGGGCAGCGGCTTCAATTCGATGTGTTCGACGCTCCGCAAGGACCGCGAGCGCGCAATGCAAAATTACTAGTAGACGCGTCGAGAAATGCCGAGGTAACAACCAGTGTCCAAGATAACCAACTTCAATAAAAGTTTCGTACCTAACGTACCTCTTCCTCGTCCGAAGAAGGATGAACCTTGCCCGCATTGCAAACTCGCGCGTCATTTTCGGCACTGCTTGCGGCAAATGGTTCAGAAGGCCGATTGGATGGCGGGAAATGACAAGACTGACGAGCGATTTATTTTCACAGAACTCCGCTGGTTCCAAACACAGGTCCAAGACTTCGATACGAAGAAACATTACGACTACAGCATGGTAAAAGCCTGTTGGTCGAAGATGAAGGAACTTGGAATTGTTGTAAGGGCGCGCCGCGTGCGGGACGGGATGTTACGCGATGGTTGGGTTGTTGTTGACCACGACGATATAACCAGAATCGAA